>JAQXDW010000101.1 GCA_029251165.1 Myxococcota bacterium | reverse complement strand
GGCGGCGGCGGCGGCGGCGGCGGCGGTGGCGAAGACGAGGCTGGTTGGGATCGCGGTCCTGGTCGCGGTGATCGTCGGAACCGCGAGAAGAAGAAGACTCGTCCGTCTGACGACCAGTGGAGCGACAAGAGCGGCGGTGGAAACCGTCGGGGTCGCAACAACAATGACTGGCAGAACTACGAAGAGTGGGACGAAGACTTGGATTAGCCCTGAGGGGATGCTTCAACGAGCCATCCCCTCTCTGGTCACTCCAGTCCGTCTCAGTCCTTCAGCGCGTCACTGCTTACGGTGATGCGCGCCGTAGAACGCTGCGAGGAGCGCATCTGCTGCTGCTCCTGGCGGCGTTTTTCGTTGGCTGACCGCATCTTCCAGAACCCCTCGCATTTCCTGTACAGAGGACGCGCGCCGGAAGTCGTCCAGCAGTCGGTCCTCAATCATCGACCACATCCAGCGCAGTCGCTGCTGGTCTCGAAGTTCTCGAAGCGCACCGTGCTTTGAGAGCGCGGCGCTGTGTGCTTGGATGGCTTCCCACAGTCCCTCGAGTCCTGCGCCGGTCAGTCCGGACAGGGTGAGCGTGCGCGGTCGCCAGAATGTGTGGCGGGGCTGAAGGTAGCGGAGCGCGGCGCTGTACTCTCTCAGCGCATGACGCGCTGCAGTCACGCCATCGCCGTCGGCTTTGTTCACCGCGACGATGTCTGCAAGCTCCAGGATGCCCTTCTTGATTCCCTGCAACTCGTCTCCAGCTCCAGGCAGCATCAGCACCGTGAAGCAGTCCACCATGTCGGAGACCACAACCTCTGACTGACCGACGCCGACAGTCTCCACGATGATGACATCGAACCCGGCGGCTTCGCACAGCAGCATGGCCTCGCGGGTGCGTCGGCTGACGCCTCCAAGCGTCAGCCCGCTGGGGGAGGGGCGGATGAAGGCTTTATCGGCCACCGAGAGGCGACTCATCCGAGTCTTGTCGCCAAGAATGCTGCCGCCGGACAGGGACGATGAGGGATCCACGGCCAGCACCGCGACTCGGTGTCCTTGCTCGATGAGCAGCATGCCGAGGTTGTCGATGAGGGTGCTCTTTCCAACACCAGGGACGCCGGTCAGCCCGATCCGAACAGATCGCCCGGTCTCTGGGAGGAGCTGACGGAGGACTTCTTGGGCCAGCACACCGTCTGCCGGACGCCGGCTCTCGACCAAGGTAATCGCCTGGCCGAGTCGGCCGCGGCTGCCTGCCCGGACCCCGGCGACGTACGCTGCCACGGTCAGCCGCCGTCTAGGCATCCGTGGCGGCCTGGAGGGCATCCAGCAGGCCTGCGGCAGCCTCAGAGATGACCGTGCCGGGCCCAAAGATCGCGGCGGCTCCGGCGGCGTAGAGGGCCTCATAATCTTGCGGTGGCACCACACCACCGACCACGACGAGGATGTCTGGCCGGTCCTGTGCGGCGAGCGCTGCCTTGAGTGCTGGAACGAGGGTGAGGTGTCCGGCAGCCAGCGAGCTGACCCCGACGACATGCACGTCGTTCTCGACGGCCTGACGAGCGGTCTCATCGGGGGTGGCGAACAGCGGGCCGACGTCGACATCGAAGCCGAGGTCTGCAAAGGCTGTCGCGATGACCTTCTGGCCGCGATCGTGTCCATCCTGTCCCATCTTGGCGACCAGGATTCTCGGGCGGCGCCCCTCCTCTTCGACAAAGCTCGCGACCCGATTCTGGATGCCCTTGATGGCCATGTTGTCCTCTCCGACCTCGCGCGCGTAGACCCCGGTGAGGTTCTTCGGGGTGGCCTGGTGTCGGCCAAATGCAGCCTCGAGGGCATCGGACATCTCACCAACGGTCGCCCCTGCGCGTGCTGCATCCACGGAGAGCGCCAGCAGGTTTCCCTCGCCGGAGCGGGCGCTCTCAGTGAGGGCTGCCAGGGTCGCGGCTACCGCATCGCTGTCGCGGCTGGCCTTCAGCGTGGCGAGGCGAGCGAGCTGTGCGGTGCGCACCTCGTCGTTGTTGACCACCAGCACGTCGATGTTCTCGGGTGTCTTGAGCCGGTGCTTGTTGATGCCGACGATGGTCTGCCGACCGCTGTCGATGCGCGCCTGGGTGCGGGCCGCAGACTCTTCGATGCGCAGCTTCGGCAGTCCAGCCTCGATGGCCTTTACCATGCCGCCCAGCTCTTCGATCTCCGCGATGTGCGACCAGGCGCGCTCCGCGATGTCGTGGGTGAGGCGCTCCATGAAGTATGAACCGCCCCATGGATCCGCCGGTCGAGTGAGCCCGGCCTCCTGCTGGAGCTGGAGCTGGGTGTTCCGAGCGATTCGGGCAGAGGCATCGGTGGGGAGGGCGAGGGCCTCATCGAGCGAGTTGGTGTGCAGCGACTGGGTGTGTCCCTGAACCGCCGCCAGCGCCTCCGAGCAGGTCCGCACGACGTTGTTGTAGACATCCTGTGCGGTCAGGGACCAGCCAGACGTCTGACAGTGGGTGCGCAGACGCAGCGAGCGGGGATCCTTCGGTTCGAACGGCTTGAGCAGCCGCGCCCAGAGCAGCCGGGCGGCCCGCAGCTTGGCGATCTCCATGTAGTGGCTCATGCCCACAGCCCAGAAGAACGAAATTCGTGGGGCAAAGTCGTCAACGTGCAGGCCGGTTGCAAGGCCGGCCCGGATGTACTCCAGACCGTCCGCCAGGGTGTAGGCCAGCTCGATGTCGGGCGTCGCGCCGGCCTCCTGCATGTGGTAGCCAGAGACCGAGATGCTGTTGAACTTCGGCATGTTCGCGGAGGTGTAGGCGAAGATGTCGGAGATGATCCGCATCGAGGGGGCCGGCGGGTAGATGTAGGTGTTGCGGACCATGAACTCCTTGAGCACGTCGTTCTGGATGGTCCCCTTCAGCGCCGCAGGCGAGACGCCCTGCTCCTCAGCGGCGACGATGTACAGCGCCAGCACGGGGAGCACTGCGCCGTTCATTGTCATGGACACGCTCATTCGATCCAGCGGGATGCCGTCGAACAGGATGCGCATGTCAGCGATGGAGTCGATCGCGACCCCCGCCATGCCGACGTCTCCGACCACCCGAGGGTGATCGGAGTCATAGCCACGGTGAGTGGCCAGATCGAAGGCGATGGAGAGCCCCTGGGCGCCCGCCGCGAGGTTGCGGCGGTAGAAGGCGTTGGAGTCCTCGGCGGTGGAGAAGCCGGCGTACTGCCGAACGGTCCACGGGCGGCGCACGTACATGGTGGTGTACGGACCCCGGACATAGGGCGTGAAGCCTGGCATCCCGCCGAGGTGCTCGACGTCATCGAGATCGGAGGCGTCGTAGACCGACCGCAGCGGAATGCCCTCTGGGGTGTCCCAGGTCGTCGGTGCGCTGGCTGCGGCCTCAACAGTCGGCAGCGGAAGCGTGGAGAAGTCGGGAATCCGGCTCATCGGGTCACCCCCAGAACGTCGAGCAATTCAGTCAGGATCGCGACCGCATCGCAGCCGAGGTGGATGCGTTGGTCGACTCCGGGCAGCGTCGCTCTTCCGGCGAGCAGCGTGAAGCCCGAGAGCGCCGCGACGATCGCGGGACCGTGGGAAGCGTAGGCGGTGTCGGTGCCGCAGATGACGGCGAGTGAAGAATCCCCGCTGCGCTCGGCGAGCATCGCCGCAGCATCCTCCGGTCCCGCCTCTCCGGTGCCACCATCTTCTGTGACCGCGATGCCGCCGGCTGCCAGGAGGTTTGCGGCAAAGGTCGCGCGCGGGGTCCAGGCGGCACGGGGGCCGATGTTGGCGAGGAAGGCGCGTGGACGCGGATTGCCGGCAGCGATGAACGCATCGACCCGATCCCGCAGTGCCTCAAATGCTGCGGCCTCTCGGACGATCGGCAGCGGCGTAATGGCTGGCGGGGTGCCGCGCAGTGCAGCCTCGAGTGCGGAGAGGGCAGCGCCGCTCTTGGCGGCCTCGATGAGTGCATTGAGGTCGGTGGGGCCGGAATATGCAGCGACAGCGACAGCAACAGCGGGCTCGCTGCCAGGGAGCTGTTCTTGGTCGAGGATCGGGAACGCGCTGACCCCGGTGATGGGGATCCGGCGGGTGCGGAGTCCGGCGGTGAGCTGACTGCAGCTCTCGGCGATTGCTGCGGACAGCGAGCCGTCCAGCAGCACCGTGCTCAGGCCGCCGCGCGCGGTGATGTCCTGGAGCTGCTCCCAGCTCCCCTCCAGCAGCGTCTTTGTCAGGGACTCGACATAGTAGCTGCCTCGAGTCGGGTCGATGACATGGCCGAGCTGGCACTCCTCATCGAGGATGATCTGCGTGTTCCGAGCGATGCGCCGACCCAGCGCGCTGGTGCCTCCGGAGGGAGTGTCGAGGGCGGCAGCGGTGATGCTGTCTGCCCCGCCGAGGACCGCGGCGTAGCTGTGGGTGGTCACCCGCAGCAGGTTGACCCACGGATCACGCGCGGTCAGGGTGCTCTGCGCACTGAAAGCATGAATGCGTGCGACCGATCCGGACACACCGCACTCGGAGAAGATCGCGGCGTGCAGTGCGCGCAGTGCGCGAAGCCGTGCGATGTTGAGGAAGACGTCTCGACCCATCGGCACCGACCACTCCAGGCTCTCTGCGACCGCTTCCGGTGCGATCCCGGCGGCCTCCAGCGCGCGAAGCGTCTCGACCAGGCTCGCGGCTGCGATACCCAGCTCTTGCTGCGGTGTGGCGCCAGCGTGGTGGTAGGGCGCTGTGGAGAGCCCGATCGCGCACGCGCCAGGCAGCCGGGCGGACAGTCCAGTGACAGCCTCCGCCAGCTGTCCCCAGGCATTCTCCAGATCGGTCTGGAGTGTGCCCGTTGCCAGTGAACCAAGCGGATCGATGCTGAGCCGGACGCCATCAGCCGTCAGGGACAGATCGCTGGCGAGCAGGACGGCCGCCGCCGCCAGGCTGCTGCTGGAGTCCAGTCGGATGCGGTGTGCGCCGAACAGCGCGGCGCTGAAGTCCTCGACACCATCCAGCGCCGGGCCGGGGACCAGCCAGATGGCCTCGACACCGCTGGCCAGATCTTCTGCGATGTGATCTGCCACTCCAGCGGTCGTCCCGGCGTGCCGCTGGCAGCGCTCCCAGCCTGCGACGCCGGAGGGGATCACAGTGTCCGGACGCTCGGTATACAGCGGTTGGATCGCGAGTCCGCCAGGGAGGAGGGCGTCCAGCTTCTTCAGTGGCCGTCCCCGCAGCTCGCTGAGAACCTGGCGCTGCCAGGACTCAACATCGACAGGGAGAAACGTAACTTCTTCCATGACCATCCTCCCGCCGGCTCTTCGGCGGAGCTCGTCATAACCCAACGTTCCACAACGGTCACCATAGTGGGGATAGGCTGGGGGTTTTTGAGAAGGGAAGCTGGAGCATTGTGGGCCGATGTCGGCATGCCTCGTGCCCAAGTCCTGTGTGCCGGTTGGTTCTGCTCTGGACGGTCGACAAGGCTACCTCGGACGTGCGGCTTAAGTCCCATCTGTGTTCGGTACACCGCTCGCCTCCGGAGGTGGCCTTGGCCCGTGCTGGTGCGGCGCCCCCCTGAGTTGATCGCATGTGCATGCGCACGGTAGATTTTCGTCATCGACATGTCCCCCTCATGCCCGCAGAGCCGACGATGAGAACCACACTCACGGATCCTTCGACTGGCCACGCCGGAGAGGGGAAGCCGCGTGTGGTTCCTGAGGCTGGCTGGGGGGGCGCGCCTTGGCACCCCGACTCTGGTCAGGCAGTGCAGCCTCGGGGGCTCTCATGCGCGCCGACCGCCGGCCTCAGCGAGTCCCTCTTCGCAGACAGGTTCTTGCAATGAACGACCCCGCCCACCTGCCCAGACTCACCGTCTTGATTGCCACTCCAGATGTCGAGCGTCTGGTGGCGTTCTATGTCGATCAGCTTGGCTTCTCCCGGCTCTCAGGGACGCCAGCGGGACTGGTCGCAGTGTCACGGGGGACTGCGGAGATTGTGCTCACTCCGGGCAAGGCTGGCGGCTCAGCGATCACGCTGAGCCTGCGGGTGGCAGACCTCTCAAGGTGGCGCTCGGGCGTCTCTGAGTCGGCCCTGGTTCACGATGTCCAGGACGGTCTCATGGGCATGCCCGCCTTCACCGTGCGCGATCCAGACGGCAACCGGATTACCCTGGTGTCGCTTCGTGAGAAACCTCGAGCAGTGGTTTTTGAGGCTGGCATTCATCTTCTTGCAAGTCGAACGGTGCGCATCCGTCCCCGCGCGGATGAGCTCTCAAGGGGCGTCATTTACCTCACCGCTGCGCGCTGTATTGCCCTCCAGCTTGATCCCAAGCGCCCGCCGATGATCACGGTCGGTGCCGACTCGTTTGCTGCTGAGGTTATCCGCGCGCCGTCGGGGGGCAGCGCGGAGACCTGGCTTTCGGTTGGGCGCCTGTATGGCGACATGACGGCGGGCGATGACCTGCTGATCACCCTCCGAAGCCGTGGCTGGACGGTCCGCCGCCTTCCCGCGCAGCAGCGGGACACGGATGCCATCGCTGAAGCCAATGCTGTCGTGGTCCATGCAGCCCTAGGGCACATCCTCCGCGACAGCATTCCAGTGTCACTGCGTGCCCTCGTAGCGGTGGTGCACAGTCTGCGCAGCTGGCCGGCAACACCACCCGATGAGCTCTCCGACATCATCGCTGCTGGAGATCAGCTCACCCTCACTCCGCTGGGCACTGTCATTCCTGGTGATGGTGCTGCTTCGGGTCCGCAGGGTGCAGCCGTTATCGCCTGGAATCAGCAGCGCTTGCGCGAAGGGATCGCTGCCCTCAAGGGTGCGACTACTGAAGATCTTGAGGCAGCCCTCGGCATCTCCAATCTCACGGAGGCAGCCTCTGAGGCCATGCGTGCCAGCCAGCAAGGCTCCAGCAGCAGGGCCCGCGACCTTGCGGATGCCTTGACCCAGCACCTCTTCGCTGCGCTGGGTGAGGGGCCGGAGTAGCTGGGCGGCGTCCGCCAGCGCAGCTACATCCACTCTCCGTCGTCTTCTGCGCAGACTGGCGGATCGCTCTCGCCGGGGATGACGGGACACTCCTGATCCACAGCGAGCATCTCCTCGAAGGTCAGCGCGCTCTCTTCATGGAGGAGCATGGTGAAGGGCTCGGCTTCCGGCTGCTCGGGACTCATCCCGAGGGCGATCAGCGCGATGCCGGCCACAGCGAGTGCACCGCGACCCTTCGGCCGGCGTCTTGGCAGCGGAAGCGGCACGGATGCTTCGCGCTGAAGCGGTGGAAACAGCTGCTCAAAGCGCTCCATGCAGGCGGGACAGCTCTCGACATGCAGGGCGATCTCGTCGGGAAGATCCGTTCCACAGCCGCCTCGAAAGACGACCAGCGCGAGCTGGATGTCGCGACACTGATGATCAGGGTGCCGGTGGATCATGGGATCACGCCCCGCTCTCTGGCGAGGTCATCGAGATCGACCCGCAGCGCAGCCCGCCCGCGCGCGACCCGAGAGGCGACGGTGCCCGGACGTACCCCCAGGATCTCGGAAGCCTCCGAGAACTGGAAGCCCTGACCATCGATCAGCCAGATCGCCTGGCGCTGGGGCTGGGGGAGCCGAGAGAGCGCCTCCTCCAGCCGCAGGCCGAGCTGCTTGTCTGCCAGTCGATCTGCGGGACCGGGGAACGGCAGGACGGTGCGCTCTGCCTGCTCGCTCCAGGCCTCGCTTCGGTCGGACTTTCGGCGACGGCAGCGGTTGAGGAAGGTGCGGTAGAGGATGCGACTCGACCACACGCGGGCTGCGCCGTCGTGCTGGAGCTGGTCGATCTTTGTCATCGTCAGAAGCAGTGTCTCCTGGAGCAGATCTTCTCCTTCGTCTTTGTCGCGCTCAAGCTTCAGCGCGAACCGTCGGAGGTCGTTGATGTGGGGATGGATGAGGCGCTCGAAGCGCCTGCGCTGCTTCCACTGGCGGAACATAGACCGGGCTCCTGGCAGACTGAGACAATCCTGCTCCCAGATCTTATCCACGGTTTCTCACCAGCCCAGTGGTCGGCTGCTGCGGTCTGGAGAAACACCACCGCGCTACATCAGCACACCGATCTTCGAGGGGGTGATCGCATCGGGCAGCGTGGTCTCACCGAGACGCTGCCGGAGGTTGCGCTCGATCTTGGTGGACAGGGCGTGGAGCGGGAGGCCGTTGTAGTAGAGGCTGAACGGATCCTCCAGCACCCGACCCGCCTCGCTGATCAGGGCAAACGCGAGGCAGACCAGCACGTTCACGGGGATCGCTGCTGCGCCCATCTCGTGAACCAGGGCAAACGGGAGCAGCACCGCGAACAGCTGGATGAGCGCCTCGGCGATGAAGCCGTAGCCGCGAGGGAGGGGAGTGCCTCGGATGCGCTCGCAGCCACCCTGAATGTTGAGCAGGTCCATGAGGGTTGCGTCGAGGGACTGCAGGCGGAGCCCATCGAGCCGCTTGACATCCGCGAGCCCGGTGAGCGCGATGAGCTGCTTGTCGAGCAGGGCGTGGGTGAGGTTGGTGCTGCCGCGCAGCCCGTCAGCGTCAGGAATGTTTCGCTGAAAGTCAGGATCTGCGAACGGATCCTGCCGACGGAGGATGCAGCGCAGGGAATGAACATAGCCGCAGTGACGCAGCACGATCGCCTCCGCCGTCTCTCGATCCTCAGGATCGAGGTAGCGGATGATCTGGTTGCAGAAGTGTCGCGAGGAGTTGATCATCCTTCCCCACAGCTTCCGGCCCTCCCACCACCGATCGTAGGCCTGGTTTGCACGGAACGAAGTGAAGATGCCGATCGCGGAGCCCACGATGGTCAGCGGAATGACTGGAATCTTCAGGAAGTCCAGCCCCAACGGCTCGATGAGGCCCCAGGCGATGGTTGCCGTCGCGGTGTAGAACAGCACGTTCTTGTACTGCCACTGCAAGAGGCGAAGAGGGTTTGAGCGGAAACTCTCGGTCATCATGGCGGGCCACCTCCGAGCCGGGGATATCCTCCACAGCCAGCCACGCCACATTATGCAGCTCGATCTCGTTCAGGATGCCGATAGCGTACGTCTGTGGCCTTGAATCATAACCGTTACCGGGCACCGTCTTCGCAGCAGGCGGCCGGACTATAGGGGAGACACCAGCCGGCTCAGTCGAGCCCTGCGACGATCTGCTCGCTGTGCGTCCACAGGCGTCGAGCCAGCTCCAGGTTCTGGCCGTGGCTGCTCGACTTCTTGACGTTGGCGTTGGCGAGGTACGCGCCGCTGTGGTCCAGAGCACCGGGGCTGGCCGCCGCCCAGCTCTGGGTGGCGGCTCCCTGGGCAATGCTCTTGAGCACGAGCAGGGGGCCGAGTCGACTGAACAGTGCCATCAAGGGGTTGGTCATGTGGCGGCCCAGGTTGGTGTTGATCACACCAGGATGCACCCCATAGGCCCGGCGCTCGGTGCCCTCGAAGCGGCGTCCGAGCTCACGGGCCATCAGCAGGTTGCAGAGCTTGGACTGGCCGTAGTTCTTGATGTCGTTGTACTCACGCTCTGCAGACAGATCATCGAAGCGGATCCCTTCCTTCCAGGTCCAGGCGTGTGCAGCGCTGCTGAGCATCACCACCCGGGCGTCGTCTGTGAGGTGGTCGAGCAGGCCGGAGACCAGGATGAAGTGCCCCACATGGTTGATGAAGAATTGCTTCTCATAGCCGCACACCAGCTCCCGCTTCGGCAGCGCCATGATCCCGGCGTTGGCGATGACGATGTCGAGGGGGGCGTGCGCCTTCAGGGTCTGGATGCAGGCCCGCACGCTGCCTGGATCGCCCAGCTCACAGGCCACCGCTTCGGTCTCTCCGGCGAGGTCTTTTGTTGCGGCTGCGGCCTTCTCCAAGCTCCGCGCCGCACCGATGACCGTCGCTCCCCGCATGGACAGGACCCGCATGGTCTCCAGGCCGAGGCCAGAGTTGCAGCCGGTCACCAGGATGCGCTTGCCGGTGAGATCTATCTCCGCGGTCACCTCTTCAGCGGTGGAGCCGTACCCGAAGCCCGAGGGGCCCTTGCCGGTGAATGTTGAGTAGAGAGACATGTCTGAGCTCCGGATGGACTGAGGAAGCGGGACCGCACCATGGAGGTAACGGAAGCAGAGAACGCGGCCATTGGTGGCCTGGCTGAGCCTGGACGGTCCTGGACGGGACCGCGCGCGGTCGGTGTCGAGATGACCAGTAGGCATCGCGGATTGTGAAGATAGATCGGGGTCATACCACTGCAGGAGCTCACATGACCCGACGAACCAACGCGCGCTGGGCGGCGCTGAATGCTGCGGGGCTGGCCATCGCCCTGGTCTGCAACGGCCTCGCGAACGCGCTCCCGCTCAACGGCATGGACACCGGCGCGCTCTCGGACCTCTACCCGAACCTGTTCGTGCCCGTGGGGCTCACCTTCTCCATCTGGGGGGTGATCTACCTGTGGCTCATGGTGCTCGTCGGCTACGGATTTACCCAGGCCCGTGTCGAGCGGACGCGCAACCCGCTGGGACTCATCGGGCCGTGGTTTCTGGTCAACACCCTGGCGAACGCCGCCTGGATCTTCGCGTGGCACTGGACGATGGTCGGGCTGTCGCTGCTGATCATGGGGGTCATCCTGGCCTCCCTGATCGCCATGTACCGCCGGCTCGGGGTGGGCGAGCTGCCGGCTTCGGCCTCGGACCGGTGGCTCGTCCATGCCCCGATCAGCATCTACATGGGCTGGATCACCGTCGCGACCATCGCCAACGTCACCACCCTCGCGGTCGATCTTGGCGCGCCGGCCTTCGGAGGGATGCCTGCAGTCCTGACGGTGGGGGTCATGGTGACGGCAGTACTGGTCGCCGCCCGGATGCTCTGGGCACGACAGGATGTGCTCTACACCGCTGTGGTGCTGTGGGCGCTCTTCGGCATCTACCTGAAGCGGTCGGGGGCGGCTGAGGATGGCTCTGACCTGGTTGCGGGGGCTGCGCTGGTGGGGCTGGCTGTGCTGGGAGTCGGTGCTGTGGTGACGACGGCCCGCCGGCTGAGGCGTGGCTCGGTCTCGAGACCACGAGCTGCGGAGGCTTCTGCCTGAAGACGTCGCTGGCCGAGGGCGCAGCGCCGGCCGCTGGTCATGACACCGCCCCGAACGCCACGTGCGGCTCGAGCGCGGTCTCTTCCGGCCAGCCGTAGGTGTCCACCAGGAGCTGGCGGGCATCCTCAGGGGTCTCTGCTGGCCACTCATTGACCGCTTTGATGCGGAGTCCACGGTCTGTCTCCACAGCACTGGCCACGAAGGCAAGGGGGACCGTCATCAGGTTGAGCGGCAGGAACCCGAGCCGTGCCTTGACCACGAAGAACAGGCAGATTGCGTTGCCATCAGGGTGCCGCGCCATGTGCATGTTGTTGCGGGTGATTCGGATCCGGCGGAGCATCTTGGCCAGATTCGTGCGGACCTCGGCGGCCGGGGTGGCTCTCTCCGCTCCCGCTTCGGTGCCCCAGAGGGGGGCGTGCGCAGTCAGGGTGCAGTCTGCAGTGGTGAACGCGCTCAGATCGCTGACCTCCAGATCGATCGCTCCGTCGTAGTAGCCAAAGTGGGCGGCCCACGCTTCGATCAGTGCCAGGAGTGCGTCCGCGCTGGGGGCACCAGGAGCGGCAACGGCGCCGGTCTTGGCACAGCCGATCAGCATGCTTGGCGCGGCAAGGACGGCAGCACCCGCTGCTGCAGACTGGACGAGCGCACGACGGGTCAGAGGCTTGGGCATGGATACCTTCGTGTTGAGGGGCAGGAGGACAGCCGGTGGTGTTCTGTCGTCGAGCGTATGGACTTGGTGTGCGGGGGGCATTTGCAAATCGCGACATTGTGTGGTTTCACGATGTCGCACTCTGCGGGAGAATGTCTGCACCCGGGCTGCCACCCAGGCGATAAAGTCGAGCCATGACCGAACCCCGAGACATCACCCTTGATCGCGGCTGGAGCATCATCCTGAGAGACATCGGGATCGATCCCCGTGATGTCCTGGACCGCGTCGGGCTGCCGCATGATCTGCTGAGTCAGGAGTTCTCGCGACTCACCATCCGTGAGTACTTTGGGATGGTTGATGCTGTCGAAGACATCGCTCAGGATCCGCTGCTGCCGATCCGCCTGGGCCAGGCAGCGAGCCCAGAGGCCTTCTCTCCCCCCATCTTTGCTGCTCTCTGCAGCCCGACCTTCGCGGTCGCTGTGCAGCGCATTGCATCTCACAAGCGCCTCATTGCGCCCATGCAGCTCACCATTCAGGAGACCAGTGAGGCGCTGAGCGTGGCGCTGGAGTGGGACGATCCCACGGTGCGTCCTCCCCGGCTGCTGATGGGAATGGAGCTTGCTTTCCTGGTGCAGCTGGCCCGCATCGCCACCCGCGAAGACGTCCAGGCGCTGCAGGTCACGTGCCCGGTTCCGCTCGAGCCCAGCGAGGGCTTCCGCGCATTCTTCGGTGTCGCTCCGATCGTCGCGCCCAAGGCCAGCCTGACCATCCGAGCGGCAGATGCTCACCGGCCCTTCCTCACAGCCAGTGATCGGCTGTGGCAGAGCTTCGAGCCCGAGCTTCGGCGTCGGCTCTCTGATCTTGAGGGGCAGCACTCGATCGCGACTCGCACGCGAACGATACTGCTCGAGAGCCTCCCGGCTGGCCTGGGAACCCTGCACGCAACGGCTCGACGGCTCGGCATGAGCGGACGCACGCTGCAGCGACGTCTGGCGGACGAAGGGGTCTCCTTCCGCACGATCATCCAAGCCACCCGAGAGAAGCTCGCGCGGCACTACCTGACCAGCACGCAGCTGTCCTACGGCGAGGTTGCGTTCCTGCTCGGCTTCGACGAGCCCAGCTCTTTCTTCAGGGCCTTCCGAGACTGGACCGGGAACACACCAGAGTCGGTTCGGCTGGCCGCGCAGCACCGGTCAGCAGGCTCTATCGTGTCGTCTATGCCGCGCTGAGTCGGTCGAGGTGCGACCGTGCAGGGGCGCTCCCCGCGCCCCCGCCGTGACACGACCTCCCATGCGGAGGCTGCGCCAGGGGGATGCCGCGAGCGCCGCGGCCGTGCTCACCAGATGACGATGCGCTGCTCTGGTGGCAGGTACAGGGCGTGTGCTTCGGTCACCTCAAAGGCGTCGTACCAGGCGTCGAGGTTCCGAACGATGCCGTTGACTCGGTAGAGGGCGGGGCTGTGTGAGTCGGTGACCAGCTGGCTGCGCAGCGCGGCCTCGGTGTAGCGGGAGCGCCACACCTGCGCCCAGCTCATGAAGAAGCGCTGATCGCCCGTGAGCCCGTCGATGACGGTGTCATCTTCGCCACCCAGCGACAGCTTGTAGGCGCGATAGGCCAGCGACAGGCCGCCCAGATCACCGATGTTCTCACCCAGGGTGAGCCGACCGTTGACGCAGGTCTCGCCGTCGTCCAGCGGGCAGTGGGCATCGTACTGGGCCACGAGGGCATCGCCCAGTGCGCGGAAGGCGGCCAGATCGTCCTCGGTCCACCAGTTCTTCAGCACGCCGTTGGCGTCGTACTTTGCGCCCTGATCATCGAAGCCGTGGCCCATCTCGTGACCGATCACACCGCCGATGGCGCCGTAGTTGACCGCAGCGTCGTTGCCCAGCCCGAAGAAGGGGTTGTCGAGGATGGCAGCGGGGAAAACGATCTCGTTGAAGGCGGGGTTGTAGTACGCATTGACCGTCTGCGGGTTCATGAACCACTGGTCGCGGTCCACCGGCTTCTTGAGATCGCTGAGGTTGTCGGCGAGGCTCCAGGAGCTGCTCTGGATGTCATTGGTGAGCGCGTCCTCACCCAGCGTCATGGTCTGGTAGACCTCAAACTCGGCGGGGTAGCCGACCTTGGGGTTGAAGCTGTCGAGCTTGGCGTGGGCCATCACCTTGGTGTCTGGACCCATCCACGCCAACTCATCGAGGTTGAGGGCCATCGCTGTGCGGAGGTTGGCGACCAGCGCGTCCATCTCGACCTTGGCCTGAGGCGGGAAGTGGCGATCGACGTAGATCTGGCCGATGGCCTCACCCACGGCTTCTTCAGTGGCGCTGACGGCGCGCTGCCACCGGGGGCGCTGCTCGGTCTGGCCGCGCAGGGCGGTGCCGTACATGGCGAAGACCGCGTCGTCGATGGCCTTGGGCAGGACGGAGGCGTGATCCATGAGGAAGTGGGCGGTCATCCAGGCCTGCCAGACATCCAGCGCGCCCTCGTTGGCCAGCGCGAACGCACCGGGGAAGCCAGCCCCCAGCTTCTGGGCATCCTCCTCGGAGATGCCAGCAGTCTCCAGCTCCTCTGCGGTGGGCGGAACCAGGCTGACCAGGAACTCCTGCTCATCGTCCAGGCCCATGCCGGTGAGGAAGGTGGCGATGGGAAAGTCACCGCCCAGGCTCAGCAGCGCCTCGCGGCTCAGCTTGTTGTAGGTGATCTCGGGGTTGCGTCGCAGGGCGCGATCCCAGTGCACGGCGGCGAGCTGGGTCTCCAGCGCCAGCACAGCGTCGGCGCGGGCAGCGGGCTCTGCGTCACCGACAGCAGTAAAGAGCGCCGTCAGCATCGTGCGGTAGGCCGTGCGGAGCTCGACGGAGGACTCGTCGTCCTTGATGTAGTAGTCCCGGTCAGGCATGCCCAGGCCGCCAAGCCAGAGCTGCATGATGTTGTCGTCGGGTGCCTTGTCATCGGCGAAGACGTAGCCGCTGAAGGGGGAGGGCATGCCGGGCTCGCTGAAGAGCTGCGCGAGGTCCTCGCGGGTCTCGACCGCGGCGATGCGATCCAGGTAGGGCTGCGCTGGTGCAAGCCCGGCAGCCTCGATGGCCTCGGTGTTCATGAAGGCGTTGTAGAAGGCCGCGACCTTGCCCGATGGGGTGTCGATGGCTGGTGTCTCTGCGGCCAGATCCTCGATGATCCAGCGGACCCGCTGCTGGCTCTTCTCCTGCAGAAGATCGAAGCTGCCGTACCGGCTGCGATCAGCGGGCATCTCGAAGGAGTCGTACCACCCGCCGTTGACGTGCATGAAGAAGTCGTCACCAGCAGTGACGCTGGGATTCCCGGTGGTGAGGTCCAGGCCGTAGTCGCCCCAGAAGTCCGGCGAGACGGTGTCGAGTGTGCGCTCGGGGGCCGACTCGGACTCCGGAGGAGCCTCGATCATGGCCGGGGTCTTGGGAGCGCAGGCAGCAAGCAGAAGCAGTGTTAGGAACATGAAGTCCGCCTATCCTGGCGCGGGGCATCTGGCCCAGTGGCATCCGGAGCCCCGCAGGGACCGCTCAGATGGTACGTGCGTCTCTGCTGATGCCCCGAGCCGCATGCGGTGCTGCACCATGCCGCGCTCATCGCGGTGCCACTCTGATGAGCACCGGGGCGCTGGAGAGGCGCTCTGTCGGCACGCCTCGCGCTGTTGTTGAGCGCCAAACTCAAGGGACGGCAATGAGCCATGCTCTATCGATTGGTGAAGCCGCCCTCCTGCCCGGCACAGCGGAGAGAATCGCTTCCACAGCTCCCTTCAGCACGGGCAAGATTGGGGGGCGCGACTGAAGAGGCCGCTGGTGTGAATTCACCGCGCTGACTGCGCTGGCGTCCGCGTGCTCATGCCTGCGTGACCACGCAGAGCGCTGCGGCGAGCATCACAGTGTTGATGGGGGCCCACAGACGCCGCTCTGGTGCGGACGTCGTTGCCCAGTTGGCCAGCGTCGACAGCGCCTGAACGCCAACGGTCGCCCATCCGATCCACGCGGGCGCGGATGGCGCGAATCCAGCGGTCGAGGCGATCGCTGCTCCCATGCACAGCAGCAGGGCGATGGAGACGCCCGCAGCTACCCGATTTCGGAGGGGCAGGCGCCCTCGGTGCTGCCCTCCCTGGGTCAGATACCCCCAGGGTGCGCCGGCGATCAAGGCGACGTGGAACGCGACGACACCCAGGATGAGGGCGATGTACAGTCCTGCAGCGATCGGGATGATCATGGGCTCCCCGGGGACGGCGCGAGCAGAGCGAGCGTGAGCAGACCGGATGCGACAGCACCAGCCAGGGCCCGGGTGTGGTTGTAGCGTAACCAGGCTCCTGCGTAGCCATCCCAGGTTCCAGGCCCCATCGTTGTGGTATCGACAGCGGCGAGGCGGTCATTGAGGGGCACATTGCCCAGGATGGTCACGGCGACCACACCGACGACATAGACGAGGGTCGCAGCAAGCAGGTAGCGATTGGGGCTGCCGCCGTACAGGTCGATGCCAGACAGGGCCACCAGGAGCGGGCCTGTCCCGATGAACACGCCCAGGAAGAGCGGGTTGATGACCGAGACGTTGATGGCCTGCATCGCCCGTACCGCTTCAGCCTCGGGCAGGCGGGACAGACCCCGCATGGTACCGGCCGAGAATGCGAGCATCATCCCGGAGCTGACGCCAGCAGCAACAGCGCCGGTGGCCAGGGCGAGCGGCATGGCCATGCCAGTCATGCCGCCACCGTCTGGGGCTGCGCGGCCGCCACCACCAGGGTCTTTCGCGCGTGGGAGGAATCCGACGCCACTTCGAGCATGAGTCGAGCCACATCGGCTCGAGCGATGCTCATCGTCATTCGGGCGGGGTCATAGCTGGGCCCGTAGGCGACCTCGGCTGCAGGGGGACCGTCGGACAGGTGAGGGGGGCGAACGATCGTCCATCCCAGGTCGGAGGCCCGAACCACGTCCTCCTGGCGCTCGTGGTCAGCGAAGACCCCCTTCAAGTAGAAGGGCACGATGACCCAGCGCATGAGCCATGGCAGCTCGGAGCGGGTCTCTGCGATGCCGTGGGACGACTGCACCACGAGGCGTCGCACGCCCGCGGCCACCATGGCGTCGACCACGAACTGCGTCCCCCGCTCGCGCAGTCGCTCCTTGCTTCTGGGAGGGGCGCCCAGGGCGCAGATGACGGTGTCTGCGCCGCGCACTGTCTGCTCGACCGCGCTGCGGTCGAAGACCGAGCCATGCACGACGACGAGGTTCGGATGGGACACGGTCAGCTTGGCCGGCGTGCGCACGAGCGCGGTCACGTGATGACCGGCATCGAGGGCCTGCTGCAGGACCAGGGATCCGGTCCCACCAGTGGCTCCGAAGACGGCGACTTGGAGGTGGGCATTGGACATTGTTGACTCCAGGATGTGCGTCTCATCACGCTCCAGGAATGTAGGTTTCCCACAGACCTGTTGCTACGGTCATGTACTTCATGGGGTCATGTACACGATGCATGGTGTCTCTCTGAACATCACCGGCGCTCTGCTTCGACGGCATCACCACCTGGCACCACGATCTGGCGAGGCTCGCCCAGATCCCGTACGCCTGGCGACGCTCTGTCCAGGGCTGCTCGGGCCTCGAATTCGATCGCCGCTCGCTGTGGTGCCGCGCGAGTTGCGTGCGACTCCGCAGATCACCCGGTCGGAGTGTCCCGCGCGATCCGGCTGAGTCCGATACGAAGAACCCCCTCGTCGCTGGTGCGACGAGGGGGCTGAGGTGGTGGACGATACTGGATTTGAACCAGTGACTTCTGCCGTGTGAAGGCAGCACTCTAGCCTCTGAGTTAATCGTCCAGAGTCCCGGACGGTTATCCTGGCCTCAAAAAACAGGCAACCCTCCCATCTGCTAACCTCGCCACATGCCTCCCACTCCATACCGACTGGACACAGTCGCCGCGAGCCTCGTCGAGCGGCTGGAGGGCGCACGTCGTACCTGGATGGGGCAGCCGGATGCAGCACGTGAAGGCATGACGCGCATCGCCAACGAGACCCTCGATCTCGTCATCGCAGAGCACGATCGCATCATGCCCGGCACACAGTGGAGTGAGATGCTCCGACGAGAGCTGCTGGAGACCTTTCTCCCCCGGTATGTGCGGCTCGCAGTGGCCCACAATGCCCTGGAAGCAGCGGGCTATGGTGCCTGGCGACAGGGGGATCCGCTGGCACGGGTCATGGCAACCGGCGGCATGCTGATGGCGGCCGTGGTCATCGAGCGCCTCCTGCACCACCCCATCACCATAGTCCTGTTCATTTTTTCCCTATTCGTACCCGCACTTCCTGAGATTAGAGCTTGGTATCATCGCCGCCAGTACGCGGGCGTGCTCCAGGATGCGGTCGACGACATGGGGCGAATTCAAGATGAGCTGGACCGCTTTATTGACGACGACATTTTCACAGACGAACGCCTCCAGGCTGCCCGCGACAAGGTCGAGGCCGCCCGGACTCGGCAAAAGGAGCAGACGCTTCGATGAGCACAAAGATCAAGATCGCTGCGCGTGGTCAGGGCAAGCGACTGGTCGGGTTGGGCGCTGTCGCCTTCATCCTGATCGGTGGGCTGATGCTCTACGCCACGCTCACCACCTACATCAAGCCCGATGAGCTGGCTGTTCGCCAGATCTACCTCGGTCCCAACAAGGGCATCCAGGAAGACATCTATGGGCCAGGACTTCACTTCGTCATGCCGGGCTATGAGCGCCTGCACACCTTCCCTCGCGACATCCAGCTCCTCGAATTCAACGAGGGCGTGTCGGCGTCTGAGGATGCCGTGGTCTCCAACCCCATCCGGATCCAGACCTCTGAGGGCTACAACGTCACCGTCGACGTCACCATTGCCTACCGAATCGTCGACCCGTTCACCCTCATTCGTGAGATCGGCCCGGGTGACCTCTACAAGACCTCAGTCATGATCCCGCGGTCAGACAAGTTCCTCCGCCAGAACCTCGGCCGACTCAACGCCGAGGAGTTCTACCAGGGGGAGCGTCGCCTGAAGGCTGCCGACCAGGCTCGCCAGCAGCTCGGAGAAGATGTCGAGGAGCTCGGGATCGAGATCTGGCACCTCATGGTCCGCCACTACACCTACGACCAGCGCTATCAGGACGCCATCGAGCAGCGCAAGATTCAGGACCAGACCGTCTTCAAGAACCGCGCGGAGGCTGTCGCGGCTTCCCGAGAGGCCGAGAAGAACCGGGTGCTCGCTGAAGGAACCGCGCTGATTGAGGTGGAGAAGGAGCGTGGGCGGGCGGAGGTCACCAAGATCACCGCTGAGGGCGACCTCTACTACCGCCAGAAGGTCTCGGAGGGCGAGCTGCTCGTCTCCCTGGCTGAGGCAAAGGGCACCCGCCTGGAGAACAACGCGCTCCAGGTCTCTGGTGCCAGCAACATGGTCGGCCTGGAGATGGCTGAGGTGCTCAACGGCGCCCAGGTAATCGTGGTTCCAACGGATGGGGACGGCGGCGTGAACCCGCTCGACCTCGACCAACTGATCCGGGGGTGGTGAAATGAGCCGACTCGCATTGCTTCTGTCCTTGCTCGCGGTGGGCTGCGCGCCGCACTCCACAGACTCCACGGAGATCGGCGTCCGGGTTGCGAAGGTCGGGCTGTTTGAGGGCAAGGGCGTCGTCCCAGACGTCTACCTGCCTGGCGCGACCTACTTCTTCCCGCCGATCATCAACGACTGGTACGTCTTCGACACCGCACTTCAGAACCTCGTTATGACTCGCGACTCCAACACCGGTGATCGCAGCGGAGACGACGCGCTCCAGTTCAAGACCATCGACGGAAACGACATCAACGTCGATGTCACGGTTGCCTGGGGTATCGATCCGATGAAGGCGAGCTACCTCGTCCAGTTTGTCGGCCCGAACACCGCAGCGGTCCGTGAGCGTCTGGTCCGTCCGGTCTCCCGCACGGTCATCCGCGACGTCCTCAATGAGCTGCCCTCTGAGCAGTACTACGATGCCCAGATCCGGTTCAAGAAGGCCGAGGAAGCCGCCGCTGTACTGGAGCACTACCTGGCGCCCGAGGGCATCATCATCAAGCAGGTGCTCCTCGGTGAGCACAAGTTCAATGACCGCTACGAGCAGATCATTCGAGACAAGAAGGTCGCCGAGCAGGACGCCTCGCGGCTGTCCAGTGAGACCGAGGCTGCTCGTGAGCAGATGCGTCGGGAGCTGGAGGTCGCCAAGGGGCAGGTCCAGCAGACCATCGAGACCGCACGCGGAGCGGCCTCTAAGCGGCAGATCTCCGCAGATGCGGTCTACTTCGAGCGCGAGCGTCAGGCCCTGGCCATCCTCTCTGAGCGCTCCAACCGTGCCCAGGGCATCGCCGAGAAGGCCAAGGCCCTCGCGGGCTCTGGTGGTCGCAACCTCGTGAAGCTGGAGGTCGCGGAGTCCCTCAAGGACAAGCACATCATCTTCGTGCCGACCGGCGGCATGGACCTGCGCACCACCGACATGAACCAGCTGCTCCAGACCTATGGCATGGTCCAGGCGACGAAGTAGCGTCCGGCGGCGAGGGGGTCTGCAGTGGGGTAGGGGAGGGGGTGCTCTCCGATCGACATCGCTGGCTGAAGCTCTCGGCTGCGCTGCTCCTGCTGGTGCTGCTCGCCGCCCGCTATACCCACTACGCCGATCACCTCCCGTTCGGCTGGCGGGTCTGCGTCTCTGAGCCGGAGGCACACGACGGAAAGACGCTGGTCTTTCCGATCTACACCGTCACGCGAATCGACGGACCGGATCGCTACGCCATCTCCAAGGTCATCCGAGACATTCCCGTTCAGGGCGACACCGAGGGGCTCGCAGCAGGCATGACCGTCAGCATCCGAGCGACCTTCCGTGCGGAGGATCGCGTCGCGGTCCAGACCGAGCGCCACCACCACACGCTGCGCGTGCACAAGAAGGCGCTGGGCATCGTCGCCCTGCTCGCTGCCCTCATCGCGGCTCCGCTGGCATTCACCTTGCGGGACGGGGGGATCACCGAGCGTGGCTGATCTGGTGACCCATGCGGCGGTCGGGCTGCTGCTGAAGTCCGTGACCGCCCGCCGCCACACCGCGGTGTTCATCGCTGGGACGCTCCTGCCGGACCTGCTCTCCCGGCTGCCCTCGATGGTCTGCAGCGCAGCCCGGGTGGTGGTCGAGGTCCCCTCGCTGCTGATCTACGGCTGGGATCCCCTGCACACCCCCGCTGGAATGCTGCTGTCGTCCTACGCCATCAGCCTGCTGTTTGTCGCAGAGCATCGTCGCGGTGTGTTCCTCAATCTGCTCGGCGGCATGCTGCTGCACATGGCCGTTGATCTGCTGCAGTCTCACCTCGGAGTCGGCTATCCAGTGCTGTTCCCGTTCTCGCTCCACGCCTTCGAGCTGGGACTCATCGGCAGCGAGGCCACCGTGCCCCTGGCGATTCCGCTGGCGATCCTTGCGGGGGTCGTGTGGCGGCGTGGTCAGCCGTCCTCGGAGCCCTCTGAGGCGTCCGCTGTGTCTCGGTAGCTGTCCGGCTTGGTGTCGGGAATCGTGATGCTCTCTGCGGGGAGCGCCGTGTCGTTCAGGACGCTGGCCTGGCGGAGCACGTCGGCGCGGAGCGTGGCGTTGCCGATGACGTCGAGGGCGCATGAACATCGAGCGATGCGCGCTTCTCTGCGGCCGGGTCGAGGGACTCCCGATCGAGACGATCGATGATCACCACCCGCGCTACGCTGAGCGGGACTGCGAGCGTGTCTACTCCTGTCTGATTCTCCAGATTCATGTTGATTTGTCCTGATAATCTCCTTCCCCGGTGGGAGGGTCGGCGGGGAGGCTATACTTCTTCCCAGAGGTTCCCTGCATGATGCACCGCACTTCCATTGCGCCGACCCGCGCTGACTGCGACTCAGAGCGCTCACGCTTCGCTCCGGTGAGCCGTGACGGTGTCCTGTGTGGGAGCGATAGGGCCACCGCCGGCACCGGTCCGTGCTGCTCACTCACTGAAGCCTGCCTGTGAACGAGGACACCCGAAGAGCCCTCCTTGCCGTCGCTGCGGAGCTTGCCCGGATGGAGACCCCCGACGGGGTCCGTCACTACCCCGACGGCACCAGCCGACCCGGCAGCGACAAGACTGCTGCCCGCCTCACCGAGCGCAGAGAGCGCTACGAGCGAGAGGGGAGGGTTGCGTGGTCGGATCTGCTGCTGGAGGCAATGGGGGCTGCGCTCATCGAGGAGCCGGAGAGCGAGGCTCTTCAGGTGAGGCTCACGCAGATTGCGGCCTTGACCACGGCCTGGATGCAGGACCTCAACCGCCGCCGTCATCGCCAGTCGGACTCCAACCGTGCACCACCGCCGGGCACCATCCTTCATGTGCGGCTCCCGCCGCGGCGGCTGGTCTATCGGGCCGTGGTGCTGCGCAACGGTCAGATTCGCATCCCCGCGCTCAGCCGGATCTTCCGGCTCGACGAGGTTCAGGTCCAGCGCGTTGAGCAGGAGGAGGCTCCTCCCAGCACCAGCAGCTACCCCCTTCGGCGTGTGCTGGATGCCAGCCTGGAGGCGCTCAAGAAGGACGACGAGTGAGCGTGTGCTACCATCGGCGCCGATGAGTCTGGTCGTTCTCCTCTTGCAGTTGTTCACCGCCAGCGCCCAGGACGGCGAGCTGGTCTTGCTCGACTCAGAGGCGACAGATGCAGAGCGTCGCATCGGCGAGCCGGTGTTTCTGCTGGCGTATGTTCTGCTCGCTGGACTCGGCGTGATGACTGTGATCAGAACGGGAGAAAAAGAGTAGCCATGGGCAGCCTGACCATCGTTGGCCTCGGACCAGCGCGACCGGAACACCTCACCGCTGAGGCGGTCGCTGCGCTGCGCCAAGCCCCTCCGGGAGCGCGAGCCTATGGGCTCGCGCATGCGCGTCAGATCGCTGCCTCTGTGGCTCCAGATCTGGAGGTTGGCTCTCTGGACTACCTCTACAGCCTGCCGGGCGTCGACCGCCCGACGCTCTACCGCGATCTGGCCTCGATGCTGCTGAGGAGAGCGTTCGAGGATGACTGTGATGTCCTCTACCTCGTCGCCGGCAGCCCGCTGTTCATCAACGATGCCGTCCTCCTGCTCCGTGCAGACCATCGCCCCGTCCGCCTCATCCACGGGCTGTCCTTCGTGGATCTGGTGCTCGATCAGGTCTTGTGGACCGGACACCGCGGTCTCCAGCTGTACTCCGCCTGGAACATTGCCTTCGACGGCATCGCGATCAACCCGGCTGCACCTGCGCTGCTCTGTCAGCTCGGAGAATTCTCCCGTGGCGCAGAGGCGCTACAGACCGGCGGGAGCACCTCGATGCTGGCCTCACTTCGGGATCGTCTCCTGGTCGACTACCCGCCCGAGCATCTCGTCTCGGTTCTCTACTCCTCCGGCCATCCCGACTACCGCTCCTGCTCTCGATCCGCCTCGCTGGCGGACCTCGCAGACGAGGAGGTGCCGGTCTACAGCAACCTCTGGGTGCCAGCACTCAGCGGCCCGGCGATCGAGTCGAGGTTGGCACCATGAAGAGCATGCGCACTGCGCTGGGCCGGAAGATGATCGCGGTGCTGGAGTCCGAGGGGCCGGTCGCTGCGGCGGACTGGCTCCAGGCATGGCTCGATACTTGGCCGCTGGATGCGCTCTCGAGGACTGCGCGTGAGCGGTGGCAGGAGCGCCATGACGGCGTCGCCCTGGCGGTGCTCTCCCGGCGCTCGGAGATCCTGGAGATGCTCGGAGAGCCTCCGATGCCGCTGGTGATGCCCGAGGTGCTCCCGCCTCACCGCGTCCTCACCGGAGCGCAGCTCATCGCTGAGCGGGCGGCGGTCTGCCGTGCGCTCATTCGCGGCGAGATCGTGGCGGCAGTTCTCACCGCGCCGTGCCCGGAGCAGCCGGCCTATCAGCTCGCCGTGGGAGAGCTTCAGCTGGAAGGGGGGCCAGCTCAAGAGGCTGCCCTTCGCTATGGCCGCGCAGGCCTGCTCGCTCCCGGTGCACCGCTGTTCTCCGAGCTGCTCTCACCACCGCCGCCCGGGCAGCCAGGCCCTCGGCTTCGACAGCTCGCCGATGCCCTGGTCCTTCCGGGTACCGTGCGAACCCTCCGCGAAGGGCGTGTGGTGCCGACGGGCTGGCTGCTCTGGGATGGTCCCTACACCCCGATCCCGGTTCACCCGGTGGCCGTCGAGCTGCTCCGAGGTCTGTCGGCTGGACTCCAGGAAGCCTCCGCAGCCCTCTCGCTCACCACGGAGCAGGCGAGCGAGATACTGGATGAGCTCGTCGCCGTGGGTGCGCTGACGGCATCTGGCTGAGGGGAGCGGAGATGGGTGCATTGATCTTCATCGGGGGCGGGGTTCGCTCTGGAAAGAGCAGCCTCGCGCTGCGACTGGCTGAGCAGGCCGGGCCTCGGCGGGGCTTCATCGCCACTGCCCAGGCCTGGGATGATGAGATGCGTGCACGGATCGCCCGCCACAAGGATGAGCGAGACGATTCCTGGCACACCATCGAGGAGCACCTCGCGGTCCCGGACTGCCTCCGTGCAATGACCGACTGTGATGTGGTCCTCATCGACTGCCTCACCCTCTGGCTGACCAACCTGCTGCTCGCCGAGGAGCCGGACATCCAGGGGCGCATCGCGGAGCTGATCGACGTGATTGACGCGGTGCCGTTCGATGTCATCGTCGTGACCAACGAGGTCGGCCTCGGCATCGTTCCCGCCAATGCACTCTCCCGACGCTTCAGGGACGAAGCCGGCTTTGCCCATCAGGCCCTCGCAGCGGCCGCACAGTCGGTCTATTTCGGTGCGATGGGGATGCTGCTGCGCCTCAAGCCGGGTCCTGTCGAGCCGGTCTGCTGAGGTGCGACCCTTCCTGCTCGCAGTCGGCTTCCTGACCCGCATCCCGACCCCGCTGGTCATGCCAGAGGGGCGAGAGCTGGCCCGCTCGATGCTGTGGTTTCCCCTCGTGGGCCTGCTCCTCGCGGTGCCGCTGCTTGGAATGGCGCACCTGCTGAGCGGCGTTCTCTCTCCGCTGCTGGTCGCGGCGATTGTGGTTGCGCTGCTCGCCGGGCTCACCGGGGGGCTGCACCTCGATGGGGTCGCGGACTGCTTCGACGCGCTGGGCGTGTTTGGAGACACCGAGCGGCGGCTGACGGTGATGAAGGATCCACGGGTCGGTGCGCTGGGGGCGGTGGGGCTTGTGATGGTGCTGATCCTCAAGGTCCTCGCGCTCGCGGAGGCCGGGCCGGCCCTGCCGGCGGTGCTGCTGCCTGCGCTGGTCCTCTCTCGCTGGACTGCGGTGCTGCTCGCGGCGACCTTTCCCTACGCCCGCCCGAAGGGGACCGGGCAGGCCATGGCGACGGACGTCGGCTGGGTGGAGGTCATCGGCGGCGGTCTGGTCGTGCTGGCGGTGCTCGGTGCGCTGGGCGGCTGGTGGGCTGCGGGGCTGGCGCTCGTTGGTGCACTGCTGCTCGCTGCGCGCATGCACCGGCTGCTCGGCGGGCTGACCGGTGATGTCTACGGGGCCGCAGTCGAGGTGGTCGAGGTGGTCTTCTTCATCGCGCTTGCTGGAGGCGCGACGTGAGCGGAGAGCTGGCCGGACAGGTCGTTGTGGTCATCGGCGGCAGCGGCGGGCTCGGGCGAGCCATCGCGCTCCTGGCGGCGCAGCGGGGGGCCGATGTCGCGCTGACCTGGCGAAGCCGTCGGGCGTCTGGAGAGGCGGTCGCAGCACAGATCACCAGCCTCGGGCGTCGGACGATGGCCTGCGCGATGGAGCTGACGGATGCCGACTCGGTGACCGATGGGCTCGCCACCATCGCAGCGCACCTGGGCAGCATCGATGCCCTCATCTGTGCGGCGGGTCCAGACCTGCCGCAGCCGTCCATTGCGTCGGTCACGCCCCAGCAGTGGCAGGACACCGTGCTGGCCGATCTCACCGGGGTCTTCAACCTCGTCTCTGCTGGACTTCCCCACCTCCGCGCGAGCACCGGCTCCTTTGTCGCCCTCTCCAGCGCCGGCGTCCGACGCCATCCGCCCGGTGACATCCTCTCCGTTGCGCCCAAGGCTGCCATCGAGGCCCTCGTCCGAGGGGTCGCCCGAGAAGAGGGGCGGCACGGGGTTCGGGCGAATGCCGTCGCGGTCGGGGTCATCGAAGCGGGGCAGTATCTCCGGCTGCGTCAGGCGGAATTTTCAGAGAAGTGGGAAGCCGCCGCGAAGCGGAACACCGCCCTGAAGCGACTTGGAACGCCCGATGAGCTGGCTGAAGCGGTCTTGTTTCTCGCCTCTCGTCGTGCAGCTTATGTCACAGGGCAAGTCATCAGCGTAGACGGGGGATACAGCCTCTGAGTCAGTGTCGGAGGGCATGTGTCAGACTTCTCAGGGGCAGAGCGGAGCGCAGTGTACCGGGCCATCTATGCCCGCCGGGACATCCGAACCTATCGACCCGATCCGGTGCCTGATGAGGTCCTGTGGCGGATTCTGGAGGCGGCCCACCACGCCGCCTCGGTCGGCTTCATGCAGCCCTGGAACTTCCTCCTGCTCCGAGACCCCGCGCGTCGTCAGCAGATCCACGACCACTTCAAGTCCGTCAGCGCTGAGGCGTCTGAGCAGTACGACGGTGATCGGCAGCAGACCTACCTCGCGCTGAAGCTCCAGGGCATCCTCGATGCGCCCCTCAACGTTCTGATCACCTGCGACACCACCCGAGGCGGAAGCAACGTCCTCGGGCGCTCCACCATCCCCGAGACCGACGTCTACTCCACCTGCCTCGCGGTCCAGAATTTCTGGCTGGCGGCGCGCGCCGAAGGGGTCGGAGTGGGCTGGATGAGCATCATGGAGCCGCCGGTCATTCGGGCGCTGCTCGGGATGCCCGATCACATCGTCCCGGTTGCCTACCTCACGGTCGGCTACCCCATCGCCTTTCCACAGACCCCGATGCTTGAGCGGGTCGGCTGGCGGAAGCGGGAGTCCCTGGCTCCGCTGGTCTTCTCGGAGACCTGGGGGCAGACCGGGCCGAGCACCCCGCCGCTTCCGGCACCTGTTCCGGCACCGGATCTCTCTCCGCCGGCAGAGGCCATTGTCCGGAACGCCGATCTCACCCGCCCTCCTGGAAGCCTGGGGCAGCTCGAAGACGTCGCCTTGAAGCTGTGCGGGATCCAGGGGCGGGTCCACCCCCGCTGTCAGGATCGCCACCTGCTGCTGCTGGCGGGCGATCACGGGGTCTGCGCGGAGCGGGTCAGTGCCTATCGGTCCGAGGTCACTGCGCGCATGGTCTACCAGTTCATCGCAGGGGCCTCTGCGGTCTCTGCCATCGCCCGAGAGGTGGGCCTCGCGGTGTCTGTTGCGGACCTCGGAGTTGACCACGACTTCGGCGCTGCGACTGGCCTGGCGCACCACAAGGTCCGCCGTGGTACCCGAAACCTCCGCCGAGAGGCCGCGATGACTGCCGCCGAGTGTGCGCAGGCCATCGCAGCAGGGCGCACCCTGCTCGAGGCGCTGCCTGCGGTCGACCTCGTCGCGATCGGAGAGATGGGAATCGGCAACTCGACCGCCGCTGCCGCCCTCACTGCGGCCCTTCTGGACCGGAACGCGGTGGAGGTCGTCGGTCCCGGAACCGGCGTGGGGCATCAGACCCGCCAGCGCAAGATCGCTGCCGTCGACGATGCGCTCTCTCTGCACCGTGCGCACCTCTCTGATCCGGACGAGGTCCTCCGCAGGCTGGGCGGCTACGAGCTGGCTGGGCTGGTCGGGGTCATCGAGGCCGCCGCAGACCGTGGCGTGGCGGTGGTTCTCGATGGCTTCATCACCTGCGCTGCAGCCCTGGTCGCGCTGCGCCGAACCCCCTCCGTGCAGCCCTATCTCATTGCCTCACACTGCTCCTCAGAGCCTGGGGCCGCCCCGCTGCTGGAGGCCCTCGGCGTCGAGCCCCTGCTCGACCTCGGGCTGCACCTCGGCGAGGGCTCTGGCGCGGCACTGGCGGTCGGTCTCATCTCAGCGGCCTGCCGGACGATGAACGAGATGGTCACCTTTGCGGAGGCCGGCATCGAGCACCCCCTGGACCCGGACGGACGGGCGTAGTCGCGCTCCATCGCTGCGGAGGCTTCACGCGCTCGGTCGGGGCGGTACCTTGATCAGGGAGCCTTCTCGTCCTCGTCAGCCATCGCGATGGCCGCGCTGAGCCACTCGTTCTGAGTCAGCGTGCGGTCTCGCGCCTCTTGATCCTGCTGGTCGAGATCGATGGCGTCCAGGGCGATCAGCGCGCCGAGCTGAGCGATGAGATCCTGGTGTTCGGTCTCATTGGGAAGGTCTCGGAGGATGCCAGCCCTCGCCTCGGTGTATGTGATCTGCTGATCGCTGTTGGCATCGACCGCATCGAACTGCGCCTCGGCGGCCTCCGAGGTCGAGCTGTGTCTCTGGGTGTTCGGGGCGATGGTCTCCAGGGTCTGTAGCTGAAAGACCGTGAACTCTTCCCAGCTGACCAGCCCACTGCCGTTGGTGTCCAGGGTCTTCATCAGCTCCTCAGAGACCCCGCTGAGCTTGGCGTTGCGAAACCACTCGCCCTTCGCCAGCGCCAGCGTGTGCTCCAGGTAGTTGCGGAGCTGCTTGACCGTGAAGCCGCTGCTCAGGCCTTCCTGGCTGGTGTCGGGCAGGCCGAGGATGCGGTTGTAGACTCGCCCGATCGGTCCCTGAATCTGCGTGGTCTGCTGTGCGACGGCCTGGTTTCCGGCGGTCTGCTGCATCATCATCAGCGGCGTGGTCTCCTCGACCTCCGGACCAGACGCTGTCCTGCTCTGGAGGGCTGTGCTTCCCTTCTTTGGATTGCGCTGTGTGTAGTCCTGCCCCATGGTGCACCCCGCCTTGATCGAAGTGTAGCTTACCCGCGTCGGCTGCTGGCTCCCACTCCGACGAGGATCAGCAGCCCGCCGAGGATCTCCTGCGTGCTCGGGATCTCTCCGAGCAGCAGCGCCCCGAGGATGCTCGCGCCCACCGGCTCCAGCAGCAGCAGCGCCGCGACGGTGGCCGCCGGTACATACCGGACAGCGTAATTCAGGCCGATGTGACCGATGAGCTGCGGTCCGAGCGCCATGCCCGCCAGCGCCATCCAGGAGGCCGCGGCGAAGCCGGTCACCGGTGCGCCGGTCAGCACGGCTGCTGGGATCAGCCACGCGGCGCAAGACAGGCAGATCAGCGATCCATACGGCCCGATGGGCACCCGTGGACGGACCACCCGGCCGACGAGCAGATAGCTGGCGCTGAGCACACCCCCGAGCAGCGCCAGTCCGTCGCCGAGGAGCGACACGCCGCTCAGATCAGCACCGGACATCACGACCACCCCCAGCAGCGCCAGGCCAACCCCGGCCCAGTATCGACGCGGCGGAGCGTTCTTGAGCAGCCCCCACTCCAGCAGCCCGGCCCAGATCGGGGTGAGGCAGACGAGCACCGTCGAGCGCATGACGGAGGTGTGGGCCAGCGAGGCGAACCAGCTCCAGAAGTGCAGCGCCAGCAGCAGCCCGGACAGCAGGATCAGCGGAGGGTCTCGCCGCTGTAGCTTCAGCTTGGCGCCCCACAGCGTCGGGGCGAGGAGCAGCCCGACCGCAGCCGTTCGCCACAGCGCTGCCGCGACCGGAGAGACGTCTGGAGCCAGCCGGACCAGGACGGCTGCGGCGCTGATGGCGGTCACAGCGAGGGCCAGAACCGGGACCGGGCGTCCCTGCTCGTTACTCACCCAGGGCCTCCTCGAGGGCTTCCCATTCTTCCATGGCTGCATTGAGATCCGCCGCTCGGTCTGCGCGTCGGGTGCCCAGCGCAGCATAGTCGGCGTTTGGCTCACACAGCGCGGCGTCGATCTCGGTCAGCTCATTCTCCAGAGACTCGACCTGCGCCTCGACCTCTGCCAGTCGGCGCTCCCGCTTCTGTCGCTCGGACCGGCGCTGCTTGAGGATGCGGTGTGCCTCGGCACCGGTGCTCTTCTCTTTCTGGGAGCCTCCGCTGCTGGGCACCGGCTCCAGGTCGGAGGGACGCACGCCCATGTGCAGCTCCCAGGTTCCGTCCTGAATGGTCATGACGTGGCTCGCGAGAGACTCCACCAGGTAGCGATCGTGGGTGACCAGCACCATCGCGCCCTCGAAGTCCTTCAGTGCACGGACCAGGACCTCGACCGTCTCGGTGTCGAGGTGGTTGGTCGGCTCGTCGAGCAGCAAGACGTTGTGTGGTCGTGCCGTCAGGGCAGACAGCGCCACCCGCGCCTTCTCGCCACCAGACAGCGCCCCGATGTCGCGCAGGGCAGCATCTCCGGAGAGCCCCAGCGCGCCCAGCGTGGTGCGGATCTGGGTGGGAGAGGTCATCGGAGCGACCGCGCTGACATGCTCCAGGGCGGTCTGATCGGGGGGAAGCTCAGCGGCGGTGTCCTGAGAGAACACACCGATCCGGATGCGGTCGCCGACGCGCCGGCGGCCGGAGAGAGGCTTGAGGCTGCCAGCGAGCGTGCGCAGCAGGGTGGACTTTCCGCAGCCGTTTCGCCCCAGGATTGCCAGCCGCATCCCACGCTCCAGGACCAGATTCACGCTGGTCAGCAGCGGATCGTCCCAGCCCAGATCCGTCTGCCGCAGGGTGATGGTTGCGAAGTCTCCGGCGGGAGCTGGGGGAAGGGAGAAGCTCGGCAGCCGCATGCGCTCTGGAGCATCGATGCGATCCATCTTGTCGAGCTGGTTCTGTCGGGAGCGTGCCTGCGCGGCCTTGGTGGCCTTGGCTCCGAAGCGCTCGACGAACCGCTCCAGCTTCGCGATCTCTTCTTGCTGGCGCTGGTAGGCGACGCTGTGCTGGCTCATCCGAAGCTGCCGCTCAGAGAGGAACCGGGTGAAATTCCCCGCATACTCGTGCAGGCGCCGTCCGCGGACCTCCACGATTCGCTGCGCGACCTTGTCGAGGAGGTGGCGGTCGTGGCTGACGATGACGGTGGTGAACGGTGCGCGCGCCAGGAAGACCGCCAGCCAGCTGCGGGCGAGCATGTCGAGGTGGTTGGTCGGCTCATCGAGCAGGGCGATGTCCGGCTCGCTCAGCAGCAGGCGTGCCAGGGCGATGCGCATCTGCCAGCCGCCGGAGAAGGTGTCGCAGGTCCGCCGCCACTCCTCAGGCGCAAACCCGAGGCCGTGAAGGACCTCGCCGATCTTTTCTTCCTGCGAGAAGCCGCCGGCAATTCGAAAAGTCTCGATGGCATCGCCCAGCCGCTCTGCTGCCCCTGGCTTCTCGGCAGCGACAGCTTCTTCGGCCGCCTCCATTCGCGAACGCATCTCCTCGATGCGCCACATCCGGGATCGGACCTCGTCCCAGACCGTCTCTGTAGAACCAGAGACCGCCTGCTGGGGGAGGTAGCCGACCGAGAGCCCAGGACGAACAACGACCCGCCCGTCGTCGGTGTGCTGCTCTCCGACGATCGCGCGGAGGATGGTGGTCTTCCCGGTCCCGTTGCGGCCGACCAGCCCAACGCTCTCGTTCTGGCGTATCTGCCAGTCGACATCAATGAGCAGGTCTTCCCCGCCAGGGGCAAGCGTGACGTTCTCCAGCCGAATCATGGCCGGGGCTTATCCCGGAGGACGAGTCGGCGGGGTGCATGCGCCGTAGGTCTGGGGCCACTACACTCTGGTCGCACAGGGAGGTCGACCGATATGTCGCGTCTGGACTATGGGTCGAGCAGCATGAAGTACCAGATCCTCAACCAGCCTCGGCGTCCGTTCTCCGATCTCTACCACCTGCTGATGCGCGGCAATGGCATCAACCTTCTCCTGTTTGCGCTCGGCACCTACCTGTTCTTCATCGGCCTCTTCGCGGCTCTCTTTTTGCTCGGCGGGGACTGCATCGAGGGTGCAGAGCCCGGCGCGATTCAGGATGTCTTCTGGTTCTCGGTGCAGACCTTCTCGACCATCGGCTACGGCGGCATGCTGCCGAAGACGCCCTACGCACATGCGCTGGTGACCCTGGAGTCGTTTGTCGGCCTCGCCGGCGTTGCGATGATGACTGCGCTGCTGTACAGCCGGTTCTCTCGGCCTGTGGCCCGGGTCGGCTTCTCCGACAAGCTGGTCATCTGCACCCACAATGGCGTCTCGACCTTGATGCTGCGCATTGCCAACGAGCGCGACAACCGCATCTTCGATGCCCGCGTGCAGCTGCATGTCCTCGTGGAGCAGGTGACAGCAGAGGGCACACTCCTTCGACGCCAGATAGAGCTGGAGCTGGTGCAGTCCGAGACGCCGATGTTCATGCTCTCCCGAGTCCTGCTCCACCGACTCGACGCGCACAGCCCGCTGCATGCCGTCAGCCCAGAGGATGTCCAGGACCGGATGCTGTTCATCCTCGCCTCCTTCACCGGGACCGACGACGCGCTGATGCAGAGCGTCTACGCGCACCAGGTCTACCGAGTAGACGACATTGCCTTCAACCATCGCTTTGTGGACATGATGATCCACGGCCCCGGGGAGATTCAGATGCTCTACGACAACCTCAGCGCGGTGACGCCGGAGTAGCGCGGGCGCTGCGCGGAGGTGCCGGCCCGCTGCTGGCGTGTGGTCTGCGAGGGCGCTCCCCATCGACAGGGTGTGGCGAACTCTCCCAGCGGCATACGGGAGCCCTCCTCACCGGAGGTCCCCATGCAGATCACCGCCCTCGGCCACAGCTGCGTCCTGGTTGATTTTCAGCAGGACCTTCAGCACACGCGGATCCTTGTCGATCCGTGGCTCTCTGACCACTCCACCGGCGATGCCATGGGTCGCTTCCCCCGCCTTCGGCTCGAGATCGACGCTCTCGGACCCGTCCACGCCGTCTACCTCACCCATGCCCACTGCGATCACCTCGATCCGTACACCTTGGTCCGGCTGTGGCGTGAGCTGGCGTTTCCGCCGGTCCTGCTCCTGCCGGTCAGCCTGAGCTTCCTGCTTCCCGTCCTCCACGCCCACCTGCCCAGCCTCGATGTGCGCCTCTTAGCTCCCCACACCCCCATGATGTTTCGAGGGCTCGAGCTGCTGGGGTTCTACGACATCGGGCTGGAGACGACGAACGAAGACGACGTCATGATCCTCGTCGCCACCAACGGGGCGGAGCGGGTGCTCGTGGAGGCGGATGCCCGGCTCTCGCTGGAGCTGCTGGACTTCCGAGCCTTCATCAGCGCGCTGATGTGTCAGCCGGGCATCGACTCGGCGGTCTACCTCACCACTGAGAACGAGCTGAGCGGAACCATGGCGAGTCGGCTCTGTCCGACCGCTGAGGCGCGTGAAGCGGTCCGCTCCATTGCGATCGATGAGCTGCTGGAGGAAGCAAGCATGCTGTATGAGCCGGTGTCGGACCCAGACGACATCTGGCAGGACGAGCGGGTCCTGCGGCTGATTCACGGCCAGGGGCTGACCGCGCCGCAGGAGCTGGATGACCGCTGGCAGCACATCCTGTTTCCGGTTCGGATCGCGGATCGGGTCGAGGAGGAGCGTGCGGTAGCGGCGCGGAGTGGCTGCCGACACCACATCGACAGCCTCACGCCGGGGTGTGTTCACACCATCACCTCCGGGCGGATCACGCAGCGCATGCCAGCATCTGGTCTGGTGCTGCTCGACCAGGAAGCGGACCGTCGCTTTGCGTCGGAGCTGACCTTCTCCCCGTCGCTTCCCTGTGCTCCGCTGCGCTCGGATGCCCGAGATCAGCGGCAGCAGCGCGCCCAGATCCTCGCGCTGCTCAACGATCGCTTCCTGCCCTTCCTCCACGGTCAGCAGCAGCCTCCTGTTCTCCACCTCCTCGCAGCGTACGGCGGGAGCTACCGTGTCCGAGTGCGCTTCGGGTGTGCCCGCGAGCATGAGGTTCGAGACTTTGTTGTTGGATTCTCCGAGCCTCGGTTCATCGAGGTCCAGCCTTCGGAGTCGCCTCCCCAGGAGTCCTACTGGGCCAACGATCTGGAGGACTTCCTCGGCGGTCGCTGCGATGAATTCTCGACCTTCTGCCGCCAGCAGCTCCCCGCCGATGAGATGCGCCTGTGGGTGTGCCTCGCGACTCCCTTGCTCAACAGCGACCTCGTCTCGAAGCGGGTCGCGCTGCACTTCGAGCGCGCTCGCCAGGGACTCAGCCCCGGATCTTGGGTGATGGAGATGTGGGGGGCTGCGGAGTGAGCGATCGGCCATGGCTTGATCGCAGCCGGCATCCGAGAGGGGACGACGTCAGTAGTACCAGTACGACTGATAGATGTAGGCCTGGATCATCATCCCCGGCACGGACACCGCAGCGCCGGTCTCTGCCTCCACCAGGGTGATGTCGTCGAGCAGCAGCTTCACGTGAACGGGATCGTTCAAGCCGCTGTAGCTCCAGCGCCGCCGCTCTGCAGTGAGGTGCATCCGGACGTCGCCAGAGACGTACTCGAACACCCGCTCGCTGGGCGGTGGGGAGCCGCCGCCGCTCCCGCCCTCTGTGTCATCCCATGCATCGGTGCTGTCGTAGTAGTAGCCGTAGTGTTCGTTCTGACAGACCTTGCTGTAGAGGTTCTGGCCGGTGTGAACGGTGAGGGTGAAGTCATCGTCCGCTGAGAGAACGTGTGTCCTCAGGCGATCCCGGTCTTCGTGCATGTCCAGGATGGGACCACTCATCTCAAAGATCAGGAGGGCGCTGTCTTCTTCGTCCATGGCAAAGACGGTGAGATCATCGCAGCCGTCAGACCACACCAGGGTCGCTTCCACGCTGCCCTCGACCGCTCCACCCTCGACTCCGGTGCGGAGGCTCCAGAAATTTGGGGTGCAGCCCCACAGTGCTGTGATCACTGCGGTCGTGAGGAGACCTCGCCGATGCATGCTGTTCGCTCCGTGTCTGTCTCTGTCACTGTAGTTCAGCCTCAGGAACTACCGCAGGATGACGCGCGCAGATCGCTGATAGGTCAGGTAGGCCCAGGCCCACTCCATCATGACCGCAGCCTTGTTGCGGAAGCCGATGAGGAAGAGGACATGGACCCCCATCCACAGCAGCCAGGCGAAGAACCCGGAGAACCTCAGCCGCCCGAAGTCCGCCACTGCCGCCCTCCTGCCGATGGTCGCCAGCGAGCCCTTGTCGGTGTAGCGGAAGGGAAGGGGGAGCTTGCTGGCCAGACCCCGGCGGATGTTGCCCGCGACGTGCTGGCCTCCCTGGGTGGCTGCGGGCGCGACCCCGGGCACCCACTTGTCGTCTTGCTTCAGCGCGGCGGCGTCTCCGATGACAGTGACCTCAGGGTGGCCGGGAATGGAGAGGTCGGGCTCGACCAGCACCCGCCCGCCACGATCCAGCGGCACGTCGAGGGCAGCCAGCAGCGGACTGGCCTTTACGCCAGCCCCCCACAGGACCGTCCGAGCAGCGACCAGCTCCTCTCCCAGTCGCACACCCTCAGCAGTGATGTCGGTGACCCGGCTGCCGGTTCGGACCTCCACACCGAGCCCGGCGAGCTGCGCGCGTGCCTTCTGGGAGAGGTCCTCGGGAAACGCAGGGAGGATGCGGTCGCCGCCCTCGATCAAGATGACCTTCGTTCGCTGGGTGTCGAAGTTGCGGAAGTCACGGGCGAGGGCATGGGTGGCGACCTCGATGATGCTGCCCGCCAGCTCGACCCCGGTGGGTCCGCCGCCGACGACGGCAAAGGTCAGCCACTGCGACTGCTCTTCCGGATCGGTGGCACGCTCTGCGGACTCAAACGCCACCAGGATGCGCCGGCGGATGTCGAGGGCATCATCGATCGTCTTCAGGCCGGGGGCATGCGCCGCCCAGTCGTCATTCCCAAACCAGTGGTTGACCGCACCCACGGCGACGATCAGGTGATCATAGGGAATCTCGCTGCCGGAGAAGCAGACGGTCTTCTCTGCGGTGTCGATGTCGTCGACCTCGCCCATCAGCACCGTGACGTTGTCCTGTCCACGGAGAATGCGGCGGATGGGGGCGGCGATGTCGGGCGCAGCGAGCCCAGCGGTTGCCACTTGGTAGAGCAGGGGCTGGAACAGGTGGTGGTTGCTGCGATCTATCAGGGTGACTCGGACAGGGGCGCTGCGCAGCGAGAGCGCCGCGTTCAGGCCGCCAAAGCCTCCGCCTACGATCACAACATGCGGAATCTCTGACATGGCCATTTCCGGTCTCGGGAGACGGAATGTAGCTGCGAAGGCGCTGCCGTCAACCGTGCTCAGTCCACTCGGGTAGTGTATCGAGCCACTCTCTGTTGCTGCCCCAGATGAAAGCGTGCGACTCGGTAATTCGGTAGGCCCAGACCTCGTTTCTCCCCACCAGGAGGACGAGCAGGCCGACCAGGCTGGCCAGCAGACCAGGCAGCAGCAGCCGAGGGTCCGAGATGCTGATGCCGATCAGGGCACAGAGCGGAAAGGACAGCACCAGCAGGCTCCCGACCCAGCCCATCACCCGCCGAAGGCGCTGGTGATGGCTGCACATCGGCAGCTCTACGGGGCGGGTGCGCTTTAAGAAGAACGCCAGCAGTCCGTAGATGAGCGGCTGGAGCGCCAGCAGCGCGAGCAGAAATGGGTTGTGCCAGTAGAGGGTCTTTTTTAGCGTCTGGCCTTCTGCTGCGGCGTTGCAGACGATGCAGCGGTCTGGGAGCGTTGCATGCTCGGAGAGAACCAGGAGCCGACCGTGGTGCCATGCCCCGTTGTGGAACTCTTCTGGCTCGCCGACCAGCCGAAGCACTGGCCGTGATGGTTGATGCGACTTCATGACGCCGTGACGCTCCCTCCATGTTTTATATAGCGGGTTGATGTCGGAGTGGCTGTTGTGGCCCCATCAGAGAGCCGGATTCCCTACCAGTAATGCAGCGCCCCCTCCTGGCGAAGATCTTGGACGTCCTCCCAGCTCAGCGAGCTGGTCGGCGGCGCAGCGAGACCAGAGCGGCGCTCCAGGAGCATCGCCACCATCTCCATGAACCGAGCGCTGTCCTCTCCGACCGGCAGCGCGGAGACCTGGAGTGGATCTCCGACGACCTCGTGCATCAGGTACTCGTAGTAATTTGTCCGTCCCGGCGTCATCCTCCGGCTCGTCTCTCCGGTCAGCGATATCGGTGCGCTCTGCAGCAGCCGCGCTGTGAGCCTTGGGTCAGCACTGGTGATGCCGTGAACCTGGCTGCGGAAGGTCAGCATCGTGCCACGGTGCCGCAGGGAGAGCATGTCTCCAAATTCTGAATAGGCGACCCCGCCGGGGTCTGCCGGCGCACGGAGATCGACGCCGGGCAGCCCTGCCGGCGGAACAGCGCCCGCCAGCGCGGTGAAGGTTGGCATCAGGTCGACCAGCTCGACTGGTGCCTCGACGCGCTCGGTGTGCGCTGCTGGGGTCGGTCCATAGACGAGCAGGGGAACCCGCAGGGTCCGGTCCAGCAAGACGATGTGGCTGTTGACCCGGAGCTGCTCTGGACTGCGACAGCCGGTGTCCTCGCCCAGCGTGAGGCCGTGCAGGGCCGTGAGCACGGTCCAGCGTGGTCGATGCCACGCCAGCTCTCCGAGCAGCCCCTTGACCTGAGCACCGACCCGCTGGGCGGTGTCCTCATAGGCCTCTCGGACCAGCTCGCGAGAAGCCTCGGTGACGATTGGCCAGCGCATCGTGTCGCTGATTCGCTCGTTAAACCAGGGGTTCTGTGAGAGGTAGTCTGCCTGCTCCGCCTCGGTCATCGCCATCGTGGTGTGGGCCACACTGCCGGCGCCTTCCAGCGTCTTGGTGTGAAGCTGCCCGGCGACGACGAGGAGCCGGGGGTGGCCCTCGGACGCGCTCCACCAACCACTGGCCGCCCGGGTGGCGTCGGACCAGGCCGTCTCTAAGGTGCCGCCGCCGACGCTGATGATCTCCTGGAAGCCTCGGGCGAGGGGAGTAAGCGTGCCGGCGTCCACCGTGATCATCGCTGTGCGGTAGCCATACAAGCTCAGCACCTCCGCCATGGTTGGCTTCTCTGGAGGAAGCGCCACACAGAACGGCTCGGGAAGGTCTGGATCGGCACGAACCGGGGGACTGCACAGCGGGATGGCGGAGGGGTAGTGGCCGGTGAGCAGCGAGCCCATCGCGATGTAGGGCTGAACGGTCTGGCTGTAGGCGGCTGTGAAGCGCAGCCCTGGAGGCACGCCGGTCGCCTCGATGAGCTGCGCGGTCGCGCCACCAGGGACGGTGTCTTCTCGAAGTCCGCTGGTGAGGACCAGGACAATGTCGGGCTGAACATCGGGTGATGTGGGCAGCGTTGGATCGCTGCATGCCAGCAGTGTGAGGGCGATCATGTCTGTATTGTGGCAGGCATTGGGAGAGAAATGTCCGGAGTGGAGCTGTTCCTGCTGCTGTGCGCTGGGTGTGTGGCTGGCATCATCAACACCTTGGCTGGCGGTGGCTCGTTCCTTACCCTCGCTGCGCTCAGCGCCATCGGACTTCCGGTTGACGTTGCCAACGGAACCAACCGGCTCGGGGTGCTCCTCCAGTCTGGCATCTCTGCGGATCAGTTTCGACGCGCCGACAAGCTCGACGCTGCTGCGGTGCGCTGGCTCGCTCCAGCAGCGGGGCTCGGTGCGCTCCTTGGCTCCTGGCTCTCCCTTGCGATCGAGCCCGAGCTGCTGTCTCGGATCATCGGCATCGCGATGCTCTCGATGCTGCCGATCCTTGCGCTTCGTCCCAAGCGGTGGCTGGAGGGACGAAGCCAGGCGGTGCGGCCAAGTCCTGCTGCGGTGATCGGGCTGTTTGCAATCGGTGTCTACGGTGGCTTTCTGCAGGCGGGTGTCGGTATCTTCTTGCTGGCCGCGCTGGTGCTGCTGGTGGGGCAGGATCTTGTCCGAGCCAACGCCAGCAAGGTGCTGCTGGTGTTCCTGTTTACGGCCCCTGCGCTGGCGATGTTTGTCTCTCGTGACGCTGTGGATTGGGAGGCTGGAGCGGCAGTCGCGGTCGGAGCGGGTCTCGGGGGATGGCTGGGCAGCCGGCTGGCGCT
>JAQXDW010000099.1 GCA_029251165.1 Myxococcota bacterium | reverse complement strand
GGCGGCGGCGGCGGCGGTCGCGGTGGCGGCGGCGGCGGCGGCTGGGGCGGTGGTGGCGGCGGCGACTGGTAGTCGCAGCCCCCCTCGAACCATGAACCCCGGCGAATTCGCCGGGGTTTTTCAATTGGAACCAAGGTTTTCCAATTGGAACAGTGCCACCCTGGGCGTGCTGGCTCGACGGCAGAGAGGGCGGACGAGGTCTTGAAGTTGGGGGAGGAATCGGGCTGCTGTTGTGGTCTCACCAACCCCATCAGCAGCGCGCTTCTGTTGCGCTCAGACAAGCGTCATGATGAGCAGCCCTCTGGAGTGCCCCGCTACTCCAGAGGAGGAGCGGACTTCTCCACGCAATCCGTTCCGGCTTCACCAGTCCCCTCACCGCAGTCCGGAAGTGTAGGAGCCGGCTCATCGGTCGTGATGTAGCCCAGTGCCTCCAGCATCGCTCGGTCGGCATCGTCCATGGTAACGCCGCTCGTACCCGCAGTCCGCAGCAGCATGAGGGGATCGCCCTCGCCAGGAGCAGCGCCGCCGGCGGCCTGCCAGGGACCGTGCTTCTCATCGCCTTCCACAAACCGAACCGGTGCATCATAGGGGAGCACCGCGAACTGATCTCCGGCCTGGACGCTGCGCTTCTTCGTCCGGCCCTTGTCGCTGAGGATCACGGCACGCTCCGGTCGAACCATGCCACTGCGGCTGGCTTCCCAGTCTGCACCGAGCAGCTCGATCGCCCGAGAGGCCAGGGCGGCGACGTCCTTCGGGCGGGCTGCCGAGAGGTCGGCAGCCTCCTTGGGATCCGTAGCCGGCTCGAACAATTCGATGCGATCGGCCTTGAGGTCCCACTCCAGCCGCAGCCCCCCCTCAAGCAGGGAGAGGCGGTTGGTCTTAAACCGAGTGGTCTCGGCGAGGAACGCACGCGATGGGACTGGCGCCCCTTCCATCGCCGGGGCGAGGTTGATCCCGTCGGCAGCCAGCGTGCCGTTGACCCAGCCCGCGATCGTCGGCGCGATGTCGTGATTTCCGACCCACTCCTCGATCACCGTCCCGCCTGGGATGCCTGGACCAGAGACAATCAGCGGGATGTGGAGCTGCTCAGCGTACAGGGTGTGGGCGTGTCCCCAGCTGCCGCGCTCGCCGAATTCCTCACCATGATCGGAGGTCACCACCCAGCGGACCGATCGACCGGCCGCCGCTGCGGCATCTGCCAGCCGCTTGAGCTGTGCATCGACGTAGCGAATCGACTCATCGTACTGGGCGACCTGGTGGGTCATCTGGATGTCGTCGACCGGGTTCTTGAGGAAGTGGAAGTAGTTCTTGTACTTCTGATCCCCAGACTCCGGTGCTCGGTCAAACATCGTGTCGTAGGGCGCCGGCGGATCGTAGGTGTAGTGGACGTCGTAGAAGTGCAGGAACAGGAAGACCGGCTCCTCCGCCGGCTGTCCAGACCACCAGGCCAGCGCCCGGTCGATGACATCCTCTGCGAGAGTCTCTCCCCGCAGGTTCTCCTTCTCCGTCTCGATCCCGAAGTCATCGAAGTGCTCAAAGCCTCTCTGGAAGCCGAACATCCTGGACACATACAGCGTAGTAACGAAGCCGCCGGTGTGATAGCCGGCCTGGGCCATTACATCTGGAAGGTAGGGAACCGTCTCGCTCAGCGAGAGGGAATCATCGACCACCCGATGTGTCGCCGGGAGCTGCCCGGTGAGCATGGTGGTGTGTGCTGGGAGGGTCCAGGGAGAGGCACTGCGGGCCTGCGCGAACCGAACCCCGTCTGCGGCGAGGCTGTCGAGAAACGGACTGGTCTGCCGCTCATAGCCGTAGCTGGAGAGGTGATCGGCACGCAGGGTGTCGATGCTGACCAGGATGACATCCGGGGCACTCGCGTCTCCTGACGGCAGCGGTCCAGGCTCACTGCATCCAGGCAGGCAGCCGATCATCATCGCAATCCACATCACCACTTCCTCCACCACGGCCAGCCAGTCGGCAGGTACCAGAGCACCAGGGGAACCAGCACCACCATCACGGCCCCCACGAGCAACACCCGCCAGCCCCGAATGCTCCCCAGGACTGCCCGGGGCTCGCTGATCAGCTGCGCAGCGTAGAGCATCAGGAGGGGCTCCAGCGGCACCCGGTAGCGGGTCAGACCCGCCAGGATGCTGATCGCCGCGGCGTGGTAGAGCAGCAGCCCGGCGATGAGGATGCCCCGTGCCCCCTTCCCGCGCGCTGCGAGGACCAGTCCGCCACCCAGCAGGATCAGCAGCGACCAGGACACGTTCCACAAGATGATCAGCTCATCGACCTGCCAGGGCAGGCCGCGCCATTCTCCCCACCGGAGATGCCGGGTGATGAACGAGTGGGGGTTGAGGAGCTGGGCGACCCGCTTGGGCATCCGTCCGACGAATTCCTCAGGGTGGTCCTTGATCCACTGCTTGCCGGCCTCGGTCTGGCAGTCGTCTCGCTTCAGGGCCTCTTTCTTGTCGCCGCAGGGCTTGCGCCCCTCTGCGGTGTGACGCTTCCAGGCCCGGCCGCTGAGGGTGCCGTTGCCCCAGTCAAAGGTGATCGGCTCGAAGTCATTGTTGCCCAGCCACAGCATCTGACCCAGGGTTCGGTCGGTGACGATGGTGTCGCCAAACTTCTTGGTCGCGTACAGGCTGTAGGGAGCCACGGTGAGCCCGGCGACGACAAACAGCGCGATGACCTGCCCCCAGGCACCGCGCCGACGCGGTCGCCCCCAGAGCAGCGCGACACCGAAGATCGGAAGCATGTAGGTCGCCACGCCGCGAAACAGCATGCAGCAGCCCACCATCGCGCCCAGCCCAGCCCCCCACTTCAGCCCGGTGCGGACATCGACCTGCTCGAGACGATCCCGAGCGGTCTCGAAGATCAGCAGCCCGCCCAGCAGCAGCGCCGCGTAGATGCACTCGCTCCACAGGCTCTGAGAGAAGAAGATCATCGTCGGGCTGAGGCAGTACAGCCACGCGACCACCCGCGCACGCTTCACGCTGCCGCCGCGGAGTGAGATCCTAAAGAGCATCACCGCAGAGACGGCAGCGACCACCACCTGCGTCCCACGGATGGCTGCTCCCCACTGGAAGAGGACCTTGTGGATCGCGAGCAGGAACGGATAGCCCGGTGCCCACACCCAGCCGGAGGAGGAGGTCATGCCCTCGCCAGCGGCCATTCGACGGGCGAGTCCGAGGTAGGTGCACTCGTCGCGCACGCAGCCCCAGTCGTCCATCCACACCAGCAGGGGAATGGCCCGCAGCAGGGTGCCGATGGCGATTGCCATCCAGAGCTGTCGATCCTTCCACCAGGGCATCCACGCGGTCTTATGCCGCCAGCGGCTGCGGATCTACCACCGACCCCTTCCCGGTGCAGGGTTTCGTCCTTACCTTGAGGTCGTCGCTTCCATCATGGGCTGCCGCCGATATGTTCATCGTGTGGCCCCAGGAGAGATCATGAAGACCCTGTTCCTGTTCATGGCCATGCTCTGGTCCTCGCTCTCCTATGCCAGTCCCAGCTGGGTCACGGCACCCGACGACGCGGGCTGGCTCGCCCAGCACCAGGCGCCGAGCCCGAATGTGCCGTCGGACTGGGTCTCCTACGAGGGCCCCTACGCCACCGTGCTCGCCTCACCCGACGACGGCTCGACCGCCCTGCACCTCTCCCGCTATCTCTCCGAGTCCTTGCCCCGGATCGCCGACGAGATGGGGGTGCCGATCGGTCGGAGCATGAAGATCTACGTCACTCCAGATCAAGAGGCCTTTCGCAGCCTCCAGCCGGGCACTCCGCCGCAGTGGGCAGACGGCACCGCCTGGCCGACCGCTGGTCTCATCTATCTCCGCTCTCCGCGCATTCGTGGCGGCACCGCCAGTCCGCTGGAGCAGGTCTTGGACCACGAGATCGCCCACGTCCTGCTCGGCCAAGCCTTCGGCTCTCGCCCGGTGCCCCGGTGGCTTCAGGAGGGCGTCGCCCAGCTCGTCGCCCGTGAGTACACCGCCGACATCACCGACCGCATCGGGCAGGGCATGTTCGGCGACAACCTCATCCCCCTCGGCGAGCTGACCCGCGGCTTCCCCGCAGATCCGATCCGCGCCCGGCTCGCCTACGCCCAGTCCGCCGATCTCGTCGCGTACATCAACAACCAGGCCGGCCCCGAGGCCCTCGGCGTGCTCATTCGAGAGATGGCCTCAGGCCGCGCATTCGGCGCCTCGCTCAAGGTCGCTACCGGCATGACCGCCGACGAGCTTGAGGGAGCATGGCTCTCTCGTCTGGACAACTCGATGCTCTGGCTTCGCCCGCTGGTCAGCGACACCGTCATCCTCTCCGGCGCCGGCATCGCATTCTTCATCCTCGGCACCGCAACCCTCAAGCGGCGACGGGAGCGCCTGGCGGAGATGGCTGAGGAAGAGGCTCAGGAAGATGCGCTGTATGCGGAGATGACGCAGTGGAGCGACGTCCCGTTTCTCCCCCACCGCTACCCTCGCATCGACGGCGTCTCTGCCCACCTCTCCGAGCACGGTCCCCACTGAGGCTCAGCCGCTCAGCCGCTCAGCCGCTCTGCGAGTACCCGCCACACGACCGGGTTGACCCCCAGGCCGACATGGCAGGAGTCAACCTCCAGGTGCTCCGTCTGTCCTGGGCGAGGATCCACGCTCGCCTGCCAAGCGACCACGCCGTCATGCGGGGTGTAGATCGACAGTGCCGGAACCTCCAGCGGAGTCATCTCTCGCCGTGCTGCCGCTGCTGCGCTGCGCGCCAGGGAGTCTGCGGACATCCGTCGGGCAAACGCCGTGCTCTCTGCCCCCCCCTGGATCGGTGTACCGAGGGTGATCACCTGGGAGATGCGCTCCGGAATTCGACGGGCCAGGGCACGCGCAACCGTGCCTCCCCATGACCACCCGATGAGGGCAACTGATCCGGTGTGCTCACGCTCCAGCCGACCGATGAGGGCCGGCATGACCGTTGCGACCTGTCCCAGGTTCACCCCCATCCCCCATCCGCTGACCTCATATCCCAGGTGCCGCAGCCAGCTCCTCAGCGGCGCAGTGGAGCGGTCAGAAGTTCGGAATCCAGGGATAACCATCACCGAGCCGGTGCCCTTTGGAGCACTCATGAGCGAGGGAAGCCGCCAGAGCATCCGCAGGGGCTCTCGCAGGAGGCGGGTCTCTGACCACAGCGGAGCCGGTGTGTGCATGATCTTCTCCTAACCCGGACCCGCCTCACTCAATGCGCTATGCTGGGGACGTGAAGATCACCTTCCTGGGCTCTGGCGGTGCGTTTACCGACTTTCGGCAGAACTACCACAACAACGCCCTGGTTGAGACCGGTGCGGGTCCGGTGCTGCTGGACTGCGGCTTCACCGCTGCACAGAGCATGCGTGAGCTGGGAATCCACCCGGGTGCGCTCTCCGCAGTCTTGTTCACCCACCTCCACGCCGATCACGCCAGCCCCGAGCAGGTCATCTGGGAGCGGTACTACTCCGGCCCCCACGGCTTCCCCGAGTTCAAGCCCACCCGACTTGTTGCCCCTGGCGAGCTGCTCAGCCCGATGAAGGCCTCCCTCGAGCACTACATCGGCATCTACTCCGACCCAACGGGCACCGTCCGCGACGACGGCGTGGACTCCCTCGTTCAGTTCGAGCACACCCGAGAGGTCGAGATCGGTGGGGTTCGGTTCCAGTTCTTTCGCGTCCCCCACGTCCACGGCAACAACATCGACAAGGCCGCCTTTGGCGTGAAGATCACCGAGGGCAACAAGACCGTCATGTGGAGCGGAGACACCACCTTCTCCCCTGACTGGGTACGGCGCGCTGCCGACGACCCAAACGTTACCCAAATATTCCATGAGTGCACGTTCTTCCCTCACTTTAGAGGAACAGTCCATACCCATTGGAACGAGCTGCTGACCCTTCCTGACGATGCACGAAGCAAGCTCACCTTGATGCACCACACTGCCGTGCCAGACGGCGTAGACATTGAGGCGGTCGCGGATGCCGCGCGGCGACATCAGATCTTCGAGCTGTAGGGCAGCGGAGCGTCAGGGGTCTTCGAGGGTGGGGCGGAGAAGAGCACCGCACCACAGTCCGACCGGTCCGGGCATCGCTCACTCCTCCAGTGTGTCCTGGAGCGCCTCCAGCGCGAGGATGTAGCGGGGCGTGCGGACCTTGAGCGAGCTGCTCGGGCGAGGAGCCGCGGCGAGGGTCGCTGCAATGAGCGAGCGGGCATCCTCGGTTCGACCCAGCGCGTGCAGGATCTCGGCCTTTCGCTTCGCGGCCCGCAGGGCGTTGTCGCCGTAGCTGTGCGCCAACGCAGCGTCGATGCAGCTGAGGGCATCGTCGAGCATCTCCGCACGCAGCAGCATGCCCGCGGCAGCGTAGTGAAAGGTGAGCTCCTCGGGGTAGTGCTCCGCTGCCGCCTCAAGCACCGCGAGCCCGGCGGCAGGGTCGCCAGCGCGCTCATGGAGCTGCGCGAGGAAGGTGTAGTGCCCGCGATCGCGCGCAGGATCACCCGACAGTCCAGCAGTCAGCGCCGCAGCACCAGCAGCGTAGAGGGTCTCGGAGTCCTCCGACAGGCTGGCCGCTGCCCACAGCAGATCGGCGACCAGCAGCGGGGAGGCTCCTGGCAGCGACTGACGGATCGCAGCCTGGACCGTCCGGGTGAGGTCCGCGTCCTCCTCGCACAGCCCCAGAGCGCTCCACACCCAGTCTTCGATGGGGGCATCCTGATCGATGAGCCAGCGCACATCGTCGGCAGATGGCTCCAGCGAGAGGCGTGCCAGCCGGAATTCATGGGAGTCCTCAGCGACCGCCAGCCATGCCCTCGCCAGCTCGGCATCCCCCTGGTGGGCCAGGCGCAGGGCGTATCCAGCAGCCTCAGACATGGCGGCGGGCTCAGGAAGCGCCGAGAGTGCAGTGGCACCGGGAGCGGCAGCCAGCCAGTCGAGGGTCTGTGACTCGCCGGGGTAGCCGACCATGCGATCGATCTCCGCCCCGTCAGGGTGGGCGATGATGAGCGTCGGGTAGCCGCCGATGTCGTAGCGGTCCTTCACCGCCCAGCTCGACGGATCGTCTGCATCCACCGCGACCACCACGAAGTCAGACAGCGCCGCGGCATCATCAGGATCCTCCAGCAGCTCAGCGGACAGCAGGTTGCACGGCGGGCACCACACCGCACCGAAGTCCAGCAGCACCAGCTGACCCGCCTGCTCCGCCTGGGCCATCGCAGCTTCGACGCTCTCGCTGTGGGGAGCCGCCTTCGGCGCTGGCGGGGGCGTGGTCGTGGCGAAGGGCTGCGGCTTGCGAGAGGGGATGCCGCAGAAGTCCACAGCGGTCACCCGACAGGCTCCGCCGTCGTCTTCACACAGCGGCACCGACAGGCTACCTGAGACCTCTACCCCCCGTGCTGCGGCCACCGCGAGGCCGCCCGAGAGCGCCGCGCCGTGTCCGCCGAGCTCCAGCCGCACGCCCTCGACCTCCAGCCAACCTGACAGCGGGCCGGCTGCGTTGAGGTGCTCTCCAGCCGGCGGGACCACCGTCAGCCATGCCGCCCCCTTCGTCCAGGCTCCCTCAACAGTCGGCTCCCCAGCGACCGCAAGCCCGGCGATCAGCAGCACACTCACGACTGAGGTGTCTCAAGGTTTGACCCCAACCTCTTTCGATGTCGACGGTCCTCGAAGAGCCGCCACACCGTTATCACGCACCCCAGCACGATCAGCACGATGACGGACTTCTCTCCCTGCGCAGTGGGGCTGTTGGCGGTCTCCGGCCAGATGACATCCATGAACGGAAGCACCCAGATGGAGCCTCCACCGGAGGAATTGTGCCAGTAGGCATAGATCGCGGCGGCAAAGAAGAGGGTCGGTGACAGGTAGCGGAGCATTCCAGGAGAATACTCAATACACCGCGACGGTGGTAGCTGCGCCGTGCGAAGCGACCACCGCGCGCGCCGCTGCGGCGATCTCCTCCAGGCGAGACCGGGGCAGCGGCGAGACCCGCGGGTCGGCAGGCTTGCGGGCAACGGAGTAGACCTGCACCAGCCGAATCATGCCGCCGACCTTCAGGATGTCGTCGATGCGACCGGCCCAGGACGTGATCTCGTCATCGCTCGGCCCCGTCCCGTCGATCGCATGGAACATGCACTGCAGCACAATGGGCCGCAGCTTCGCGGCAGCGGTGAGGTTGTCGAGCACGCGAGAGAACGGCAGCGAGGTGCCATCGACTCGGGCAAACCATGCTGCGGTGCCCGCGTCGAGCTTCGCCCAGATCTCTCCACCTGCAGCATCCAGCGCCTCCAGACCAGCGGTGACCTTTGGGCGGTGAAAGAGGGTGGCGTTGGTGAGCAGGTTGAGGGCAACGCCGCTCAGACCAAACGCGGATCGAACGCCTGCAACAGCTGAGACCGCGTCGGGGAATTCTCGCGCTGAGGTCGGCTCACCGTCTCCAGCAAACGCGATGTCGTTGACCCGGCGAAATTCTGGGGCTGCAGTGTCAAATGGCGGCACACTCCACAGCTCACCGGAGGAGAACAGGTTCAGCAGGCTCGTCAGCTCCGCAGACAGGACATTGAGATCCACCGCCCGATCACCGCCTGGGACGGTCCGATCGACCTGACAATACGGACAGGCAAAATTGCATACCTTGTCTGGATTCAGGTTAATTCCAATGGACAAACCACGAGAACGACGAGAAACCACCGCATAGACATAGCGGTTGCTCGCGAGCTTGCGGGAGTGATCGGTGAAGTCCAGCTGACGGGTGCGGTCGGTCATGCCTCTTCCTATCCGGCAGTCCGCAGATTGCCGTCCGGCGTGTCGGCGGATAACCCCGCTGTTCCAAGATCAGGAGATCCCTGTGCGTTTCATCATCCTTGCCGCGCTGACCCTGAGCGCATGTGAAGAAAAGACGGCGGCCCCCGCCCCCGGTTCTTACACCCCAACCGGCGAGGTCATCGCCCAGGTAAACAGCAAGCCAGTCCACCAGGACATGGTGGATGTCATCCTCAAGCGTGTCCCGGAAGCTGAGCTTCAGAAGCTTGAGCAGTCCGGTCAGATCTCTCAGATCCGCGAGCAGGTTGTCGTCACGGAGGTCCTCTACCAGGAGGCGCTCACCCGTGGCCTCCAGAACGACCCGGACGTTGGCACCGCGATCGCCTTCGCCGCTCGCTCCGCGATGGCTGAGGCCCTCATCTCCAAGGAGGTCGAGGCTCGGCTGACCGACGATCGGATCCAGGCCTGGTACAATGACCACCTCGTCCAGTTCGCGCAGCCCCAGGTGAAGATGAGCAACATCTTCGTCGACAACGCCGAGAAGGCCGAGACGATCATGGGACAGCTCACCGCCGGTGGCGACTTCGCCGCGCTGGCACGCGAGCACAGCCTCGATCCCCGCACCAAGGAGACCGGCGGCGTCATCGACGAGTGGATCGGCGCCACCCAGATCCAGGGCGAGCTGGGCGCTGCGCTGAAGACCGGCAAGCCCGGTGACATCATCGGCCCGATCACCCTCTCTCCGACCACCGTGGTCATCGTCAAGATCAACGATGCGCGCGCACAGATTCCGCTGGAGGAGGTCACCGACCAGATCCGCTCGGAGCTGGACCGAGACATCTCCAAGGAGATCGTCGACGAGCTGAAGGAGAAGGCCACCATCTCTGACAGTGCCGCAGCCCCCGCTGAGGCTCCCGCAGCTCCCGCAGCTCCCGCTGAGGCTCCCGCTGCCCCCGCTGAGGCTCCCGCAGCTCCCGCTGCCCCCGCTGAGGCTCCAGCCACCCCGGGCGCGGATAACAAGTGAGCGACGTCCGCTGGGCGCTGATCCTGGGCGCATCTTCTGGGTTCGGCGCTGCAGCGGCCCGAGCGTTTGCTGCCGAGGGCTACAACATCCTCGGCGTGCATCTGGATCGGCGCTCCGCCATGCCCAAGGTTGAGGCTCTTCGTGGAGAGCTGCTGAAGACTGGTCGGCAGGTCCGACTGTTCAACAGCAACGCCGCAGACGACGACAACCGCCAGGCGATCATCGCTGAGATCTGCGACATTCTCTCCGAGCACGGCGGCCGGATCGGGGTGCTGCTGCACTCCCTGGCGTTTGGCTCGCTGCGTCCGCTCGTCCCAGATCCCGCAGAGCCCGGAGCCATCCTCACCCGCAGACAGCTCGACATGACCCTCAACGTCATGGCCAACAGCCTCGTCTACTGGTGTCAGGACCTCCTCGCTGCCGAGCTGCTCGACAAGGCGCGCATCTTCGCGATGACCAGCTCCGGCGGACACATCGTCTGGCCGAAGTACGGACCGGTCTCTGCGGCAAAGGCTGCCCTGGAGAGCCACATCCGCCAGCTCTCTATGGAGCTTGCACCCTATGGCCACACCGCCAACGCCATCCTCGCCGGCGTCACAGATACCCCGGCCCTCGCCCGCATCCCTGGCGCGTCGAGCCTCATGGAGCAGGCCGCAGCCCGCAATCCTCACCGCCGCCTGACCCGTCCCGAAGATGTCGCTGCCTGCCTGATCGCCCTTTCCCAGCCAGGAACATACTGGATGACAGGCAACATCATCCGCGTCGATGGAGGCGAGGATGTCTGTGCTTAGCCTCGGACTTCTGCTGGCCTGCGGAGCGGCACCGGCAGGCGACTCCAGGCCAGCAGACACCGAAGCTCATCCGAGCGGCAGCGATACCGACGGCACCGACGACACCGACAACACCGACGACACCGACGACACCGACGACACCGACGATGAGGCCCTCCTGCGTGCTGCCATCGACGGAACCGCCGACGCCGCCGAGGCTCTCGCGGCCATCGCAGCATCCGGTGGGCTGCCGGTGCGGACGACCAGCGGCGGCTACCTGTTTGCCTGCCTCTGCGGAGACGGCGACTGGGCGCTGGCCGGCGACCATGACGGCTGGGTCGGCGGGGCGATGTCCCGGACCGGCGCGCTGTCCTGGATCGAGGAGGACATCCCCTCCCCGGATGGCAGCCTCTACAAGTTCACTGACGGCACCGACTGGATCCCCGACCCCCTCGGACGACGCTACGGCTACGACGCGTTCGGCACCCACTCCATCGTCTACGCCTCCGCCGCCCACCTGGAGCGATGGTACGCACGCTCCGGCAGCGGACTCACCGATCGCGACCTCCACGTCTGGGTTCCCCAGGATGGTGACTTCAGCCACACCCTCTACGTCGCCGATGGGCAGAACCTGTTCGATCCTGGCGCAGCCTGGGGCGGCTGGCGCCTCCAGGAGAGCCTGCCCGAAGACATGCTGGTGGTCGGCATCGAGAACACCGCAGCGCGGATGTCGGAGTACACCCACACCACCGACACCCTCCACGGCACCACCTATGGCGGCGAGGGTGCCGCCTACGCTGCGCTCCAGGAAGAGATCATTCGGCCGCTCATCGCATCCGCCTATGGCGAGTCCGAGCACGTCGGCGTGATGGGCTCCTCGCTGGGCGGGCTGATCTCGCTGTACATCGCGCACACCTACCCTGACCGCTACGACTTTGCCGCCAGCCTGTCTGGTACCGTCGGCTGGGGCTCGCTTGGCGCAAGCAACCCCACGATCATCGAGCTGATGGCGGCTGCTGGGCACCAGGCACCGGCCATCTACATCGACTCTGGCGGCAGCGGCATCTGCCTCGATGCAGACGAAGATGGCACCGATGATGATGGGTCGGACTCCGACAACTACTGTGTCAACCTCCAATTGCGCGACGTGCTCTCAGATATCGGCTACACCGTTGAGGTTGATCTCTGGCACTGGCACGAAGAAGACGCACCACACAACGAATATGCCTGGGCAGAGCGTGTCTTTCTCCCGCTGGCAGCCTTCGAATCGATCTAAGCAGGACAACACTGCCCGCCGGTAGTGTCTGCCTCCAAACACCTCCTGAGGAACTCTCCATGCGCATCCTGTCTGCACTGCTGCTCTTGCTCGTCGCCTGCGACGACAGCACTCCTGAAGCCCCAAACACGGAAGCCCCCGTCGCCTCGGCGCCGGCGGGTCTCCCCATCGGCAGTCCAGCGATCGCCGGTGATGTCGCGCCTGATGCTGTGGTCGCGACCTGGGATGGCGGGCAGATCACCTACGGCGAGCTGCACCTGAAGCTCAAGGCACAGCTCATCCAGATGGAGTCGGAGTACCTCACCAACCGCTACGCCGCTGAGAGCTCCGCTGTCGAGCAGATGATGATCGAGCAGATGCTGGAGACTGAGGCCAAGAAGCGCGGCATGGACGGCATCGAGGCCCTCCTGAAGATCGAAGTCGAGGACAAGGTCTCTGCCCCGACCGAGGCAGAGATCCAGGAGTTCTACACCGTCATGCAGCGCCAGCTTCGCGGCGCCCCCCTCGAGTCGGTGCGCGAGCAGGTCGTCGCTGAGCTGGTCCGTCGCCAGCAGGCAGAGATCGCCCAGGTCTTCATCACCCAGATCAAGGAAGCCGCCAACGGCTCCACCGCCCTGCCCTACCCCGATCTGCCACGGGTCGAGGTCAGCGCAGATGACGATCCCTTCCTCGGTACTGACGGCGCTCCGATCACCATTATCCAGTTCGCAGAGTACCAGTGTCCCTACTGCGGAAAGGCTGGCGAGGCCGTCGATAAGGTGCTGGAGAACTACCCCGGCAAGATCAAGATGGTCTACCGGGACTTCCCCCTCTCCTTCCACGACCGGGCCATTCCGGCAGCAGTCGCGGCCAACTGCGCTGGTGAGCAGGACAAGTACTGGGAGATGCATCGCATGCTGATGTCCAACCAGCGTGCACTGACAGAGTCCGATCTCACCGGACATGCCACCGCACTGTCTCTGGACATGGAGAAGTGGAACACCTGCCGCGCGGACCCCGCTCAGGAAGCGGAAGTCACCGCAGACATGGAAGCTGGTGCAGCGGTCGGAGTCTCTGGTACTCCGGCGTTCTTCGTCAACGGCATCATGCTCTCTGGCGCGGTGCCTTACGAGCGCTTCCAGGAGCTGATCGACCGCGAGCTTGAGCGCGGCTGAGCAGCGACGAGGCAGTGGGCTTGCATCCCCTCCCTCTCAGTGGCAATCTTTGTGCTCCGAGGGAGGGCTAATGCGGACACTCATTTGTTTCATACTGGCCATGACTGCAATGTCATGTGGCGACAAGTACACCGAGGGCATGGAGGCTGGTGACTGCACAGATCGTGCAGACAATGACGCCGACGGCCTGTTCGACTGTGATGATGACGGCTGCTCTGCCAGTCCGGACTGCGCAGACACCGGTGAGGCCGATGCCGACACCGACGCAGACACCGATGCTGACGCGGACGCGGACGCCGACACCGACACCGACGCGGATGCAGATGCAGACGCGGATGCAGATGCAGATGCAGACGCTGATGCAGACGCTGATGCAGACGCAGACGCAGATGCAGATGCAGACGCTGATGCTGATGCTGATGCTGATGCTGACGCTGATGCTGACGCTGACGCAGATGCTGACGCTGATGCTGACGCTGATGCTGACGCTGACGCTGATGCTGATGCAGACTCAGACGCTGACACCGACGCTGACACCGACGCTGACACCGACGCGGATGCCGACTGCGACAACAACTCCGTCT
>JAQXDW010000095.1 GCA_029251165.1 Myxococcota bacterium | reverse complement strand
GGCCGAGGTGCTCAGGGCAGCAGGCTCTCCGGCGGACCTCGCGCGGGGCGGAATACAACAAGCTCGACCGGTAGGCCCAGCAGTGCCCGCTCAAGCCGCGAACTGGGCGAAAAAGGGCACCTGAAATTCCTATCAGCGCTCGCAAAAGTATGTTTTAAGAATGGCACCAGCCTTTCGAAGAGCGTCCTTGTCGACTCCCGGGCTCTGAATACAACGTTTTATCGCAGTCAACTCGTGTCCATCCCTAAATATCGGTCGCATCTTGGAGATGCGTTTCCTTATCGATGTCTCGGTAAGTTTTGGATAATCTACCGAGAGATCATCATAGTTGATTGAATCGTTGTCTCGAATTGAATCGAAATTTCCAATAAAAAATTGTTTCCCAATCTGCCTAAGGCGCTTCTCCAACTTACCTTCATCTTCCGCTGAGAGATTCTGGTTGAGCTTCTTGATGTCCGCCTTGCTCATTGCCTTTAGAAACAAAATATTGGCTGGTTTAGGCTTCTTATTTAGCTCGAAGAGGCACTTAAAGGCTTGTTGGTCGTCGTACCTTTTTAGGAAGCTGTGGTAGGGATCATAAAAGTTAATACATAAGTCCTTGATCCGTTGCTTGATAATCGTGACGACTGGATGTCGGTCAGATCCCTTGTCCATCACAAAATTGAAATGTGCAGGAACAAGAACGATATTCCATAGAGAAGTGAAGAAAAGAGGGTGGCTCGCTAGCGTAATGCTACCCTTCTCGTCTTTCGTAACGGGGTCCTTATCCCACACGTGTGAAATTATATAATTTCGTAGGTGGCTCTTCTTCCCATTGCTAACCCAGAAGTTAGTGTGTTTATTGATCGTAGAGCTCGGGCCTGCATTGCCATTGCCGTCGATTTTAATCTTGATGGGTTTTGTCAGTGACCCTGGTGATATCTTCTGAAAAATATCGTTTGCTCGGGTAAAGGCTTTCCCTTGGGCTTGAGACTTTTTTTCTCCAACTATGGGCCGATGTCGAGGAGGCGACCACCGAACAGGCAGCTTGTGGCCGCCGACTATCAGGTTGTGAATCTCGCTATTCCTATCACCCACCATCTTTCGAGAAAAAAATATGGTAGAATGTACAAATTCGTCAACAAAAGCCTTTCGGCCTTTGTAGTTGGAGATCAATAAATCCAGCGCATCCAGCATCGGTTACCTCTTTGATATATGAACTGGGTAATTATACCATAAATGGATGGCGATACGTTCTTGACTCGGCTCGAACTTCAGTCTATCTGTCGAGGTTCTTGGTACGGCTGTGCCTCCAAGTAGAAGATTGGGCCTCTCCGCTCGGCAGTCCCACCACCACAACCCCACGCGCCTTCGCCTTCAGCCCAAGCCCAAACGCGCGGGTCAGGGCTTGCTGGGAGCTGTGATGACCGCCGAACAAGACGATATAGGCCGGGTGCTTACGGGTCCACTGTTCGAGCTCCTTGCGCAGCCCTGAGATGCCCCGGAAGCCAGTCGATACCTGACCTTTCAGTAGTCGATTACAGGCCAAACAAGCAGCGTTTCCCGTCTCTTGGCATCGTCTGAAGGCGTGGTGGTGGGCAGTCTCGGGCAAGAAAATGTCCCCCTGCTCTCCAAGGCCGCTGCTCGCGCTTGGACCCGTTGGAATCCAGTCCACCCCCAAGGTCAGACCGGGCGAATGCTGTCTCTGGACGGCCTAAATCGCCGCCTGCGCAGTGTCTTCCCGGGCACCGGCGGCGCCCAACAAGGGATACTCCAGCGCACGCTGTGTGTGCCTGCTGCAAGTTCAGCACCGGCTGTTGGGCCTGGAAGGGATTCTGGACGATTGGCAGATCGCCCGGACTCCCACCGATCACCGCCCGAAGGCAGGCCACCACATGACGATAAGTGACGTTTCACCTATTTCGTGTGCTTGGGAGCAGATGCGCTATCCACGGGCACAACGCAAAACCGCACAACTCAGCACTCCACAACACTCCCGCCCCACACCTACCCACCACCCCACCATCGCGAGATCACGCCTTCCGCAGGCATTCCCATCGGGCAGTAGTCATCGCGCTCCCGGCTCGCGGCGTCGGTGAACCACTTCCACCAGTACACCCCCTCCACCCACCGCTCCCCGGCGATCGCCGACAGCAGCGCCTCATACGCGCGCGCCTGCAGCATCGGGTCGTGCCCTCCCCCACCAGACTGCTCCCACGGCCTCGCCGCCGCTCCCCTCACCGCCCGGTACCCCGCCTCCAGGAACAGCACCGGCCGGTCGTGCTTCACCGAGAGCGCCTGGAGTGTCTTCAGCGGCTCCGCCCAGCCCGCGACCAGCTGCGCGGTGCTCGGATCCGCTTCCTCAGAAAGCGGGTAGTAGGCGTTTACCCCAATGAAGTCGAAGACTTGCCAGTCCGGCATTGCCTCGACTTCCTTCCACCAGTTCGCCGCATACGACAGCTTCCCGCCGAACACCGCCCGGCACGCCTCCGCGACCATCGTCCAGCCCTGGGGGTGCTGCTGGGTGGCCTGAAGGTACTCGAGCCCGACCACCATCAGCGCTGCCCCCATCTCCTCAGACAGCCGCGCGTAGTGTTCCGCAAAAGCAGCGTACTGCTCAAACCATGCCGCCCAGCCGCCGTCGGTCTTGCGGGGGCGGATGTCCTGGCGAGACATGCCCGAGGTCCAGAATGCCCGGCTCCAGATGTGCGGCTTCATGCAGACCGCGAGGCCCTCGGCGCGGGCACTGTCCGCCTCACGGCGGAGGGCGTCGTCGGTGAGGGTGGCGTCGAGGTCGCTGCCGAACCGGATGGTGACCCCCTCCAGATCGGAGGTGTAGCCGAACGGAGTGAGCGCGACGTGGGTGACGCCCAGGGCACGGAGGCGTCGGAGCTGGAGCCGAGAGGCCTCAGAGCCGTAGCCGATGTCGCGGCGGTGGAGGTGAGCGTGGTTGAAGCCGGCGTGGAAGCCAGGCGTCGGACGGACGGGCTCCAGGCTCGGCGGGGTGTTCGACACCGGCCCGCGGCGCGCCCAGGTCCAGCCCCCAGCGGAGAGCAGCCCCAGAGCAGAGGCCCCAAGCAGACAGTCGCGACGAGTCGGCATATGCGACAGACTGTAGCCCGCTGACTTTTTCCATGTGAGGCTCGCGTCATACCGTCTTGCCTTGAGAACAAAGCGGAGAGAAGTGATGGGTATGACATGGCTGACAGTCTGGAGCATGATGGGGATCGCACAGGCTGACGATGATGCGACCGATGGCGTCTCGGCGGCCGGAGGCTCCGTCGGCGGCGTGCCAGCGCGCTCCGATGACGCCATGGCACCCCTGCCGAGGCTGCGGTTTACCTACGAGTCTCTCGCCGCCGTGCGGGCCAACCCGATCGGCCTCAACCTGGAGGTCCGCCCTGCGGTCCGTCTGCGGCTGTATGAGTCGACCTCGACCATCGGCCGAGACAACTACATCGACCTCGCCCCGACCCTCACCACCACCCCCGCCTTCGTGCGCGGCGGCGTCAGCATGCGGGTGCAGCCAGCGGCGGTGATCCGACTCGGGGCGCGCATCGAGGGCATCAACTACTTCGGCGGCCTCAACCAGCTGCAGTCCTGGGACAGCCCGGAGGCGGCGAGCTGGGACAGCGACGCCCTCGAGGCTCGGGGAGAGGCCGGCGAGAACTACGGCACCACCGGCTGGTTTGCTGCCGGAGAGGTCCTGCTGCGGGCCAAGGTCAGCGACTTCGCTGTGCTCAACCAGTCGCGGCTGATGTACGCCGACATCGACCTGCAAGGAGCCGACAGCGTCTTCTACGAGATCACCTACGACGTTCTGGTCGCCGACACCGGCTTTGTGCAGGTCAACGACCTCTCGACCGTCTGGGTTCCAGAGGGCCTGCCGCTGACGGCCGGCGCCCGGTGGTCCTACGTCCAGGCGCTGCACCCTGACGATCCCGACAGCACCGCCGCCGAGCCGATCCACCGGCTCGGACCGCTGCTCGCCTGGACCTTCCGCTCCGACGAGGGCGCCGCGCTGGGCAACCTCTCAGCGTTCACCCTCGCCCAGTGGTGGCTCAAGCACCCCTACCGGGCCGGGCAGGAGGTCAACCAGGCCCTGCCCTACTTCGTGCTCGGCCTGTCCATGCGCGGTGATCTCCGACCCTGGTAGGGCCTCGCTGAGCCGGCTCTCGCTGCGCGGAAGATGTGATCGGAGGATGCCCTGAGGGCTGCAGCCCGGGCGCCGCTCAATACAGCCGGGGATCGTCGGTGGTCGCCAGGACCTCTTCGATCGTCGTGAGGCCATGGGCGATCTTCTTGATCCCGTACTCCCGCAGGGTCAGCATCCCATCGTTGAGGGCCTCGCGCTTGATGTCCTGGGTGCTGGCACGCTCGTTGATCAGCCGCTGAATCCGAGGCGTCATCGGCATGACCTCGAACAGTCCGGTCCGGCCATGGTAGCCGGTGTGCCGGCACTTCACGCAGCCCCGCCCCTCCTTGATCTTCAGCCGTCGCCCACGCGTCCCGGGAATGCGAAGGGCGAACGCCTGCTCCTCCGTCATCTCCACATCAACGGCGCAGTGGGGGCAGACCCGGCGGACGAGCCGCTGGGCGACAACCCCGATGAGGACACTGGAGATGAGGAACGGCAGCACGCCGAGATCCGTCAGCCGACCGACCGCGCTGGCAGCCTCCCCGGTGTGGATTGTGGAGAGGACCATGTGGCCGGTCAGGGCGGACTGGATGACGTTGGTCGCGGTCTCTTCGTCCCGGATCTCACCGACCATGATGATGTCGGGATCCTGCCGCAGCACGTTCTTCAGGGCGCTGCCGAAGGTGACCCCGATGCGCGGCTGCATCGCGATCTGGTTGAAGTCCTCGTGGATCATCTCGATGGGATCTTCCAGCGTGATGACGTTGACCCGAGGACTGCAGAGGTGGTGCAGCGAGGAGTACAGGGTCGTCGTCTTTCCAGAGCCGGTCGGGCCGACGACCAGAACGAGGCCGGTGTGGGACTGGATCATCCGGCGGAACTGGGCGTGCTCGCGCGGAAAGAAGCCGAGCTTCTCGATGTCCTGGAGCAGGATGCCCGGATCGAAGACCCGGATGACGACCTTCTCACCGAACGCCGTGGGCACCGTCGAGACGCGGAGCTCGACCTCATACTTCTGATAGCGGGTCTTGAAGCGACCATCCTGCGGACGACGACGCTCGGCGATGTCGAGGCGGGCGAGCATCTTGAGCCGAGAGAGCACGGCACCGTGAACCACGCGCGGGAGGCGATGGATGCGGTGGAGCACGCCGTCGATGCGCATCCGCACCCAGCTCTCCTCGCGCTTGGGCTCGATGTGGATGTCGCTGGCCCGGTGCTCGAGGGCGTAGTGGATGAGGAACCAGACCGCGCGCACAACCGGCTGGTCGGTGCCGTCGACATTGGAGACCCCCTCCAGCGCGTAGAGCTGCTCCAGGTTGGAGAGATCGGGTGCGACGCTGCCGCCAAACTCCGCCTCCGCCGCACGCATCGAGCGCCGGAAACCATGGAACTCGACGATGACCCGGATGATCTGCGACTTGGTGGCGAGGACCGGGTGGATCGGCTTGCCCTTGACCCGCGCGATGCTGCCGAGCAGCTCCCGATCCCACGGATCGGCGACCGCGAGGGTGAGGTGATCGGGTGTGTCTTCGACGGCAATGACCTGGTGGCGCTCCGCGAATGGCCCGCCAAAAGCCGACGTGACCACCTGGTAGTCGAGCTTCAGGGGATCGAGAACTACAAACGGAATGCCCAGCTTCTCAGCGACCATTCGGGTGATCATCTCTTCGTCAACTGCCTGCTCTTCGTCCTGACGGTGCTTGAAGCGGAAGCTGGCGACCAGCTCGATGGCGGAGAGCTTGTAGCTGACCCGCTGCCGCCCCATGAGGCGTCGCATGTCCGCCCGCTTGTCGAGGAGGATGTGGCGTGCCTGCTCACCGCCGCGGTTGATGACGTCCTGGCGCTGGCCGGAGTGGATGACATTCTTGGCGACGAGGTAGTCGAGGATCTCGATGAGGCGTCGGGTGTCGATCATGATTCCTGACGATACCGCGCTTTGCGAAGCACCGTCTCAAACCGCACGGCTTCTTCTCCAAGACGACCCCGGCCCGGTCCGCGAGCCGTCCCCAAAAACCCGGCGGCATCACTCCAGGATCTACGGACGCGGGACAGCGCGCAGCAGCTCCTCCCCCAGCGACCACACCTGTCTCCAGTGCGATGACCAGTTGTCGGAGACAAAGCTCACCATCCCGGAGTCCCCGCCCAGAATGAGCGCGAGGACCATTCCATACGTCCACAGCAGCGCCCCGGGCAGGAAGACCACCGTGAACACGGCCCCCACCTTCTGTAGGTCCGGCTGTCCCCAGTGAACCTGCCGCCACATCGCAGCGCTCTCGAACCCAAACACCACCCCGATCAGCGCCAGCCGGATCGTCTCATCAGGCTGGAGCACCACCAGAATCGGCACCGCTGTCAGCATCGCGAGCGGGAAGAAGTACGGCGCGATCGTGATCAGCCAGTTGCCCGAGCCGGTGTATTGGATCTCGCCGCCGCTGGACCAGGTGGCCTTCAGAGACACAACCCGATGGAGCGTCAGCAGCGCGAACAGGCCGTGGGTAAGCTCGTGGAGGAGCGTTGCGAGGAACTGACCCCAGATCTGACGGCGAAGCAGGAGCCACCAGACCACCAGGTAGCCCGCCATCCCAAGCCAGAACGGTGCAAGCGCGGTCCTCAGGCTGCGCCGGATCAGGTCGAGGTCTGCCAGCGCAAGCTGGGGTACGCTGAGCAGAACCCAGGCTGCGACTGGCCACTTCAGCCACGACATCACCGCGTCGATCCACCGTGCCATCAAGGCTCCCCTTCGTCTCTCCTGCCCGCGCAGCGAATTGGCCGATCCGACGTTCAAAGAAAACCCCATGACCGGTCTGAACTTTAGATCTGGTCCGGCAAAGATCAACCATGAACAAGAAGACATTCGCGGTGTTCGGTGACATCCATGGCCGGCTCACGCTCATGCTCATGCTCAGCCGGGCCTGGGAGCGAGAGACCGGCCGGAGGCTCGATGGGGTGCTGCAGGTCGGAGACATGGGGGCCTACCCCGACCCCTCCCGACTCGACGACGCCACCCGCCGATGCGCTGCCCGCGATGCCGACGAGCTGGGCTTCTCGCAGTATCTTCGAGGCTGCAGAGAGGGCGCGGAGCTGCTCGGAGGCGACGGCTGGCCGGTCATCTGGATGCGCGGAAACCACGAAGACTTCGACTACCTCAGCAGATTCCAGAGGCCGACTGCGGTCGATCCATGGGGCCGCCTCGTCTTCCTTCCCGATGGCCAGCAGTACACCCTCGCCGGGGTCCGGATCGGTGCAATGGGCGGCATGGCTCCCCGCCGTGAGCGGGGCGGACGAGGGAGCATCGCCCACAAGAAGACCGCCGCCAGCGACCCACGTCTGGTGCCCCGTAGGCTGATCAACACCACCTTCATCGACACCACTCCTGCTGTGCTGCTCACCCACGCCGGCCCCAGAATTCCTGGGCTGTCTTCGGGCTCGCAGCTCCTCACCCAGCTCTGCGAGCGCATCCGCCCGAGGGTCCACCTGTTCGGCCACCACCACATCGCCCTTGATGCCGTCACCGGCCCCGGCGGGAGCACCCTCATCGGCCTGGACCACCTTGCGTTTCGACGGGGCCACCTCCAGCGCCGCTGCTGGGGAATCCTGGAGCTCTCCGAGGAGCAGGTGACCTGGACCTGGGGAGACACCCTCGGCTGGATCGCACCGCTAAATCGAGCGAACTACCGATCTGTACTGAATGCCATTTTATGACCGCTTTGATCACTTCTGCCCAGATACATGAAGGGAGCAGGGAGAACGGATCATGGCAAGGGCTCCGAAGAAGAAAAAGCTACCGAAGAAGAAAAAGCTCAAGGTCAAGAAGGAGATCGTCTGGGTCTGGAAAGACCGTGGCTGGACCGCCAACATCATCAAGCGTGAAGATGGCGACGGCTGGGCGATCACCATGACGCGCGACGGCGATGCCGAGCCCGCGTACATGGCGCCATGGACCATGGGCCGAAACAAGGTCGATCCCAAGCCCCTCTCAAAGCACGCCTTCAACACCTGGGTGAAGTCTGCCACGGAGTTTCTCGCGCGATCGAAGTACCAGATCCGCACCGCTGATCGAAACGTCCTGACGATCTACACCGAAGAGGGCGAGAAGCTGAGCGTCGACTTTGACCTCGACCGGGGAGACTACGAGACCCAGGGGGTCCTCACCGCAAAGGACGCCTTCGGACACGAGGTCGCCCGCTGCGAGACCGACCCCCGCTTCAAGCTGACCATCGACTCGGCACAGGAATGGGTCAACAGCGGCTTCGAGCGTCCGCCCGCTCCTGAAGAGCCTGAGGTTGTCCTCGACGACAACGACGACGTCTGGGATCCAGACGCTGAGATCAGCGACGACGAGGGCTTCGAAGAAACCAGCTTCGTGCCGGATGAGTACATCCAGGAATACGAAGAGCCGGTGTTTGAGTACGACTGAGCCCAGACGACCGGCACAGCCAGCCCGCTGAGGCTACCGACACAGCCAGTCCGTCGCAGGCCAGCCCGTCGCTGAGCCGGCGACCAGCGAATGCGAAAGCCAGCCCGCGCCCCGCGGTCAATCGTGCTGTCGATGCCTTGCCCGGCGAAGCCCTCCAGGAACCAGGAAGACCTGGTCTTTTTCTTCCCCCGAAGAGATGCCAGCCGCAGCCACCCAGGTCTGATCCTCGTTGTACTTGCCGTTGATGTAGCTGTTGACGCCATCGACGCTCCGGCGCATCTCGCCGCCGAGGCTCAGCGCCGACGCTCCCCCGCTCTGGGAGTGCTCCATCCACAGCTGCTGCTGAAGCGCCTCGTCGAGCCCGTGCTCCAGGAAGAGGCGGGTCTGGCTGCCATCTGGACCGAGCGTGGCGTTGCCGGAGAGGGCCGTGAGCGCGTCGAGCGGCCCCTGAAGCTGGCTGCTGACGCCGTCAGCACGATGCTCGATCCCTGCTCCGAGCCGTCCGAGCAGGACACCGTCCGCGCCGAGCCCCAGCCCGCCGGACAGACTCCGAGAGCCGTCCTCCAAGGTCTGCTCATCGACGCGACTTGAGGAGGCGCGGACATCAAAATGCATGCCCAAAGTCGATGTAGCTGTAGGGCTGCCAGCCCTCGACCGGACTGAGCCCCAGGTCGTAGCGCATCAAGAAGTCTCCGCCGATGTCGACCCGAATTCCGGCACCTGTTCCCCAGGCCGTGACTGCGGCGTCGGTGTCCGAGACGTGTCCGGCGTCGAAGAAGCCAACCCCGCCGAGGGTGACCGCGGTCCTTGCGATGTCGACCGTCAGCGGCATCCAGCGAAGCTCCTGCTGACCCAGCGCCTTCCTGCGACCAATGTAGCGCCGCGAGCGGATCCCACGCCCCATGTCACCGCCCATCCCCTGACCGCCGGACCAGCCGCCAAATTGACCGAGCTGCGGAGTGGGCACCTCGCCCCAGATCGCGTCGAAGACAAGACGGGTCGCGGCGGTCAGGTGGGGGGTGATGGGGGCAAAGCCGATCCCAGAGGCGTTGAGGCCGAGGCTCGTCCACGCGCTGCCGATCACCCCGCCACCCCCGCGCACAGAGGCATCGGCCCGCAGTCCACGGGTGGGGTTGATCTCATCATCCCGAGAGTCGGTCAGCAGGCCAACCATCGCAGCGGTGTAGCGGCCCTGCTCGCCATCGGGGAAGGCCTCGGCGTACAGGCTGTCGGGGTACGGCGTGGTCACATTGAACACACCGGGCCGGTACACCGCCCCCTCAAGCCCAGCCATCACCCCCGCCCGCTCCAGGGGACTCCAGAGCGCAGCGACGCGTGCGGTGGGTGCCGAGTAGCGGAGCAGGTTGCGGTCTCCTGCTGTCGTGGTGCAGTCCGGCTCACCAGCGACGCCGCAGTAGTTGTCGCTGACGGTCGCGAGGAAGCCCACCTCAGCCTGAAGCCGCAGCGGCTGCTCGGCGAGCTGGAGAACCTCAAACCACAGCGAGTGCTCCTGGACACGCTTCGTGGTCGCATAGAGATCCAGCTCGACGGCAGCCTTGTAGGGCGCCATGTCGGGACGCTCGAAGTACAGCCCACTGGCCAAGCCGCCGCCGAGGCCAAAGTCGCTGCTGTAGTCGATGGTCGGCAGGGCATACCAGCTGAGGGGATCGCGGGGCTCTTCGGCATGCGCAATGGTCAAAAAGAGGGCAACCATCAGCCGCGCTCCTGCCGGGTACGTCGGGAGAAAACAACCACCACCAGATGATACTGGAACTCCCTACCCCGAAAAATGCCGTGCACGGCGTCCGCCTCGGTGCTGCGGTGGCATCGGTCCCCCCTCGCTGCGGTAGGCTGCGACAATGTCCAACCAACAGCGAGGCTGGGGAGCACTGCTGAGCATCGCCTCGCTGGGGGTGAGCCTGATGGTCGCGGAGGGGGTGCTGCGCAGCCAGCCGACCCCGAGGGTCCAGTCGGTCTCATCGAGCCAGGCCGAGCTGACCGTGCTCGACGGGGAGATCTCCTGGCGCAGCCACAGCCGGGGAGCGAGAGAGCAGACAGACTGTGTGGCAGAGCGAGGCCGAGCGGAGGTGGTCATCCTCGGCAGCTCGATCCTGTTCGGGGTGCAGCTGGACTACCCTGACACCCTCGGTGCCCACCTCGCCCAGACGGTCGATGGCTGCGTGGTCAACCTCGCCCAGCCCGCCTCAGGCTTCTCCACCCAGGCGGCCGCTGCCCACCACGTCCTGCCAGACCTCTCTCCGTCGGTGGTGATCTGGGAGATCTGGCAGAACAGCCCCAACCACTTCTCGATGGTCGGTCAGACGGCCTACAACTTCGGCACGCTCGCTGTAGACGAAGGCGGCGTCCCCGATTCCTTTGGCCTGCCCGCCGGGCTAAACCGAACATTGTTCGCAGGATCTGCATTGTATCGGTTTGCAGTCCTCACTCAGGCCGTCGAGGCCCCGAGCCGTCAGACCGGCTCCAGCCTCTGGAGTGACTTCTCAGGCCCCGCGCTGGACCGCCTCGCCGCGCTCGTCGGTGACGCCGCGGTCATCCTGCCGATGATGCCGCCGCTGTCTCAGTCGTTTGCAGAGACGGCCGCACGCCCACCGCCTGGCTACGCCCTCTTCCGCGACGAGGCCGCGCGGCGCGGGATGACCACCCTCGATGTCGCCGCCGCGCTGACCGCCCACGACCACGAGGCCCTGCGGCTGGATCCGTGCTGTCACCTCAACGCCGACGGCCAGCGCGTTCTGGCAGAGGTGCTCTCTGCGGAGCTCTCGCAGCGCCTCAGCGCGCGCTCCCCGCAGCCAGCGCCGCCGGGATCGCTTCCGTGACGACGGGGCCTGTGGTGCCCTGGGATGGGCACGCCGATCCAGCGGACGGCTTGGGTGCAGGAGCATATGGGGTGACCGGAGGCAGGCATGGAGATTCGCTGGAGAGTCGGAGTCGAGGTGGAGCTGATGGCCCCGCCGACACGCAGCCGACGAGACCTCGCCGCGCACCTCGCCGGACCCGCTGGCGAGGTGCGCCCGTACTTTCTTCCCCAGTCTGAGCCCAGCCAGGTCTCCGGACTGCCCTCCTTCCACAACCTCACCCTCGCGTTCGCCGCACACGATGTCGACGGCAACCTCATCGCCCGCTGCGTCGATGATCTCACCCTCCAGGCAGACCTCGATCGCAGCCACGCCCCCGAGCCTGGGTGGTTCCGGGTGGTCAGCGATGACCTGCGGCTGCTGCGGCTCGCCCAGCGCCACGGCAGGGCAGATGCCGGCATCCGAGGAGCCGTTGAGGGCCTCGCGGCGCTGTTTGGGGTGCCGCTTCAGGAGGGGGCGGGTGGCATGCTGCGGGTCCTCGACGAGACCGGAGCCTCCGTGGCCATCGCCGCGCCGCTGCCCGGAGAGCGCCACCGCCCCTGCGAGCTGATCACCCCTCCCATCGACGCCGACCACACGCGCCGCCTCGCGACCCTCCTCCAGCCCGCAGCCCGCCTCGGCTTCACCCTGCCCGCAGAGTCCGCCACCCACATCCACTTCGACGGTGCTGCGCTGAAGTCCGCCACCGTCCTGCGCAACCTCGTGCGGCTGCTGGAGGCCTGGGGAGACGTGCTCAAGCGCCTGGTGGGCACGAACCCCCGCTGTGTTCGGCTGGGGAGCTGGCCCGATGCGCTGCGGACCTGCACCGAGGCCGACGACTTCACCCGCCTGCCCTGGTCCATGGCACGCCAGCGACTGCGCACGGTGAAGCTGAGCAAGTACTGCGACTTCAACCTCCTCAACCTCGTCCGAGACACCCCCGAGAAGTGCACCTTTGAGGTTCGCATCCTGCCGGGCTTGATGGAGACGGCGCCGATCATCGCTGCGGCCGCCCTGTTCGAGGCCATCCTCCGTCGCACCCGAGAGCCGGTCACCCGCATCCCGGTGCAGCCCTGGGAAGCGGTCAGGGTGCTGCTGGCGGACCTGCCGCTGGAGGCAGAGGCTCGGAAGCACTGGGAGGCACAGGCAAGAAGGTAGACGCCCGGCGGCTCAGTCTTCGCGGAAGTACAGGTACATGCTGCTGACTGAGGTCGCGGCATCCTCCGCCCAGGAGTAGATGTTGCCGTCGGCGTGCAGCATGCTGCTCTCGTAGCAGTTGTCGTACCAGAAGCCGCCGTTGTCGCCGACGTAGCCGCTCGCGCAGTTGCCCGACACCCAGCCATCGTTGTCCTCGTCATGGGTCGTAAACGGCAGGCCGCGGATGTCCCCAGAGAGGATCTCGTTGTAGCCAGCGACCGCACCGTCCCAGTCGATCTCGAAGTCGTTTCCCTCGTCGCTGACGGAGACGTTCTGCATCTGCAGATCGATGTCGGAGTCCGCGATCCACAGGACGTTGTCTGGGAACAGCGCGGTCAGCTCATACCACTGCTCCAGGGGCAGCCAGAAGAGCCTGGACGACGTCTCTGGATCGCCGTAGCCGTCGCTGCTGTAGGCCTGCCAGTCTCCGCCGGTGATGGTGGTTCGCTCGGTGGTGGACAGCCCGGACTTCACCGTCTTGCCCAGCAGCGTCCAGCCTCCATCATCGGTGGTCATGTCGCAGTAGACCTCCCAGGAGTCCAGGCCCTCGCCGTAGCCGTCGATGTCGATCATGTAGACGTCGTCGCCGCTGGAGAGGCCGGCATCGAGGATGTCCTTGCAAGAGAGGCCCATCGGGCAGCCGCCGCCGACCTCGGGGAGGACCGAGGCGTCGGTGTCGTCGCAGTCGGTTCCGCCGCAGAGGAGATCGGAGTAGCCGTCGCCGTCGTCGTCGCTGTCGATGTTGCCGTCGCAGTTGTTGTCGGCGTCGTCGCAGACCGTGGCGGCGTCGGGGTTGATCGCGTCGTTGAGGTCGTCGCAGTCTCCAGCGTCCGCGAGGTACAGCCCGCTGGGCGCCTCGCAGGCTGAGACCTCGGCGTCTGGATCGCCGTAACCATCGCCGTCGTAGTCGAGGTACCACGGGATCATCACGCCATCATCGATGTCCCCGTTGCAGTCGTTGTCCGCTCCGTCGCAGACCTCCTCGCCGTCCGGGCTGGTGGCGGCATCGGTGTCGTCGCAGTCGTCGGTGTTCTCGACATAGCCAGCGGGCGGCTCGCAGGCAGCGGTGGTGTAGGCGTCGGTGCCGTAGCCGTCGCTGTCGCTGTCGGCGTAGTACGTCTCTGCGTCGGTCGCGGAGGCCTCGTCGGTCTCTCCGTCGCAGTCGTTGTCCGCCCCGTCGCAGACCTCCTCGCCGCCGGGGTAGCTGTCGTCATCGGAGTCGTCGCAGTCTCCAGCGACGTCGATGTAGCCGATGTCCGCCGCGCAAGAGACGAGGGTGGTGTTCGGATCTCCGTGGTCATCGGAGTCGGCATCGGCGTACCAGGTGGCCGCGTCTGCGGCGTCGTCTTCGTCGGTCTCCCCGTCGCAGTCATTGTCGATGTCATCGCACAGCTCGACGGCGTTGGGCGAGACGCTGCCGTCGGCGCTGTCGCAGTCGGTGTCGTTGATGACGTAGCCAGCGGGCGGCTGGCAGGCGATGATGGTGGACTGGGGATCCCCGGCACCGTCGGCATCTGGATCGGCATAGTAGACGCTGCCGACGCCCTCATCGACCACCCCGTTGCAGTCGTTGTCGCGCTCGTCGCAGACCTCCAGGCCGCCAGGATAGACATCGGAGGTGGTGTCGTCGCAGTCGGTCCCGATGATGACGTAGCCAGACAGCTGGCTGCAGACCTCTACGGTGTCGTCGGGGTCGCCGTAGCCGTCGTCGTCACGGTCTGCGTAGAGGGTCTGGGTCGCGCCCTCATCGATTTCGCCGTCGCAGTCATTGTCGATGCCGTCGCAGACCTCGATGGCGCTGGGCGAGAGCGCGGCGCTGGAGTCGTCGCAGTCTCCGGTGCCCTCGGTGTAGCCGTCACCGTCTGCATCTGCTGTCGACAGGCTGCCGCCCTCAACGACAGTGTCTGTGGTGTCGCATGCGAGCACCATCAACAAGACAAACAAGTGCATCGGCCCTCCTCCTTCTAGGATAGCGCGCAGCCATCGTGATAAGCCACACCGATGCTCAGTCCCCAGACCATCTCTTCCCAGCTCGAAGCCGTCGCCGATGAAGGCCACGCCCGCCGGGTCTCGCGTCATATCTCACCGCTCAAGGGGCTTCGTGGGGTGCCCTCCCGAGAGGTTGTCTCCGTCCTGGTGTCTGCCTGGAAGAACAACGGCGTGACCCTGCCTCAGGACTGCGAGGGGCTCGCGCGGCTGTTCCGGACCGCCCACGAAGACGGCCTCGTCGCGATCGGGCTGACCGCCGCCGCGCTCCCTGACGCCCCCGACTCCGCCCTCGACCTCGCCGAGCGCTGGATGGAGGTCGCTGATGACCTCGACACCGCTGATGCCATCGGCTGGCTCTTGCTCGGCCCCGGCCTCCTGGCGACCGGCGAGCCGTTCGTCGAGCACCTCAACGAGCTGCTCTCCGAGTCCTCTCCGATCCGGCGCCGCACCGCAGTCATCGCGCTGATGGCCACCCTGCCCATCCCCATCGAGGGTCCTGCCGCAGCAGCGCTCCGGGCGCGGCTCAAGCAGAAGAAGGTCGCGTTCGTCCAGGAGCCGATCGATGCCCTTCTCCAGGGCGTGCTCCCCCGTGCGCTGAAGGATCGCGACCCCCATGTCCGCAAGGCCGTCGCCCGGGTGATGCGCACCTGGGCGGTCTCCAGCCCCGACATCGTCGAGATGGTCCTCGCCGAGCAGCCCGGCGGAGTCAACCGATTCATTCGGGAGGAAGCCGAGAAGGGGATCCGAAAGGGGCGTCGGAAGCGGTGAGCCCCGGCGGCGGTTAAGTCCGCCCACCAAGGAGCGCGCCATGTCCGTCGCAGAGCAGGCCCGACGTCGCCGGACGTTCGGAATCATCTCGCACCCCGATGCCGGTAAGACCACCCTCACCGAGAAGCTGCTGCTGTACTCCGGTGCCATCCACCTCGCCGGATCGGTCAAGTCCCGGAAGTCCTCCCGCCATGCGGTCAGCGACTGGATGAAGCTGGAGCAGGAGCGCGGGATCTCGATCACCTCCTCGGTGCTCCAGTTCGAGTACGAGAACGCAGCGCTCAACCTGCTGGACACCCCCGGCCACGCGGACTTCTCCGAGGACACCTACCGGGTCCTCGCCGCCGTCGACAGCGCGGTGATGCTGGTGGATCACTCCAAGGGAGTCGAGTCTCGGACGCGCAAGCTCTTCGAGGTCTGCCGGATGCGCAACCTGCCCATGATCACCTTCATGAACAAGCTGGACCGCCCCGGCCTCGACCCCCTCGACCTCCTCGAGGACATCTCCTCCACCCTCAACCTCCGGGTCGCTCCGATCAACTGGCCGATCGGAATGGGCAAGGAGTTCCAGGGCGTCGTCGATCTGCGCACCCGCCAGGTCCTGCTGTTCTCTGGCGGAGACAAGGGCGCCAGCGTCCTCACCACCGAGACCATGCACCTCGACGATGCCGAGGAGCGCCTGGGCAGCAAGGTCTACAACGAGGTCCTCGAAGAGCTGGAGCTGCTGGAGGGAGCCGGGGATCCGTTCACCGAGGAGGAGTTCTTCGCGGGTGAGCTGTCTCCGATCTTCTGGGGCAGCGCCCTGACCAACTTTGGCGTCGAGCCGCTGCTGAAGTTCGTCGCAGCGGAGTCGGCCTCACCAGGCTCTCGCATGACGAGCGACGGCGAAGAGATCCGGCCTGATGATGACGAATTCACCGGCTTTATCTTTAAGATCCAAGCGAACATGAACCCCCGTCACCGAGACCGGGTGGCGTTCATGCGGGTGGTCAGCGGGCAGTTCACCCGCGGCATCGATGTCACCATCGGCCGCTCCGGAGAGCAGCTCCGGCTCTCCAACCCTCACACCTTCATGGCGCAGGAGCGCAGCATCGTCGAGGAGGCCTTTCCCGGTGACATCGTCGGCCTGTACGATCCGGGCAAGCTCCGGATCGGAGACACCCTCGCGGTCAGTCGTCGGCTGGCGTATGACGGGATCCCCCGGTTTGCTCCGGAGCACTTCGCGCGGGTCATCCTCAAGGATCCGATGAAGCGCAAGCAGCTCGATGCCGGGCTGACTCAGCTCGCCCACGAGGGCGTCATCCAGCTCTTCTACCGTCCCGATGTCGGTCGACAGGCGCCCTACCTCGGCGCGGTCGGCGTGCTCCAGTTTGAAGTCCTCAAGGAGCGGCTGCTCAATGAGTACCGGGTCAAGTGCATCCTGGAGCGGCTGTCCTATCAGTATGCCCGCTGGATCAGCGGCTCTGAGGAGGCCCTGAAGTGGCTGGAGGATCGTCGCGACTACCCCGTCCTCCGCGATCGCAACGACCAGCCCGTTCTCCTCTCCGACAGCCTCTGGCCGATGAACTTCGCCCTCCAGAACGCCCCGGGTCTAGAACTGCATGAGGTCGAGCCCCTCTGAGCTAAGATCCACCGCACCCCCGGAGACCCCAATGGATACCCTCGATCACATCAAGGCCATGGCACAGGAAGGCAACCCCGAGGCTCAGTTCAAGCTCGGGCAGCACTACGACAACGGCATCGGCGCGCCCCAGGACTTCGACGAGGCAATGCGCTGGTACCGGGCTGCGGCAGAGCAAGGCGTGGTCGAGGCGCACTACAACATCGGCGTGCTCTACGACCACGGCCGCGGCGTCGAGCAGGACTACTCCGAGGCGATGCGCTGGTACCAGTGGGCCGCCGACAAGGGCGATCCATGGGCGATGAACAACATCGGCTTCATGTACTCCCAGGGTCGCGGTGTCGAGCAGAACGACGAGACCTCGCTGGACTGGTACCGCAGGGCTGCCGAGGGCGGGCACTTCGGAGCCCGGTTCAACCTCGGCGTCCGCTACGTCTACGGTCGCGGCGTCGAGCAGGACTACCCCGTCGCCCACATGTGGTTCTCGATCTCCCAGCAGCGCTGCACCCCCGTCGAGAACGAGCGGGCCAAGAAGGTCAAGGAGTCTCTCGAAGAGACCATGACCCCCGCAGAGCTGGAGCGGTCCCGGATGCTGTACCAGAACTGGGAGTCCAGCCGAGACGCTCCGAGCAACTGATCGCGGCCAGCAGCGGGAGCCCATCTATCCGAACAGGGCTTGAGATCTGAAGAGACTCCGCAGAGAATGAAGACAACCGAGCGGGTTGTCTATACTCGCTCGTCGGCGCACAAAGAATTCAAGTCCAGGATTTCTGAACCGATCCGATCGATCGAGAGTCCCATAGAGTCCAGATGAGTCCCCACCACCAGCCTCGTGCTCTAAAGCTCACCCTCCGCACCGGGGATGGGCCTGACAGCGTGCGCCGGCTGCCGCTGACCGAGCACGTGATCCTGGGGCCGAGGCCGACGGACACCTTCTCACTTCCGGGCCTCTCCGACTCCCACACCCTCATCACTGCAGGAGATGACGGGCACCAGCTCCAGCTGTCGGCGGCCCTGGAGGGAACCCTCTGGCGCGGCGACGGCTGCCGAGAGCTGAGCAGCCTCTGGAGACCGGGGGGACGGCTGCCGCTGACGGCTGCGGATCGGCTGGAGCTTCGGCTCGGCGGGCTGACCCTCGACGTCACCTTCACCCAAGAAGCGCCCGAGGCGCTTCCCCGCTCCGGCCAGTTCCGACCCCGGCTGCTGGAGCCGGACTCCGGCCCTCTGCTGGCCGCGCTGTCGCTGTTCTCGACCCTCATGGCTGCGCTGGTGCTGTTTGCCCTGGGCACCACCATCCCAGATCGGGTCCAGCTCAGCGACATCCCTGACCGGTTCGTCTCCATTCCGATGGACACCACCCCGCCCGCCCCCGATGAGGACGACGGAGACCAGCCGCCGCCGCCAGAGCTGGATGCCGTCGCCGATGTCATGGAGCCGACCGGCGGCGAGAGCGGGCGGCTGTTTGGCGAGGCTCCCCGCAACCTCGACCAGCGTCTCCGCGAGCTAATGCTCGATCAGCCCGAGGCTGGTGGACTCCCCGATCCTGACCTCCCCAACGACATCATCGCCCTCCTTCGGCAGACCGACCTGGAGAGCCTCGAGGACTACGTCGACCTCACCCAGCAGGAAGGCCCGCGAGGCAGCAGCAGCCGGATCGGTGATCTCACCGTTCAGATCGATCGCGCTGAGGTCGGTGAGGTGCTCATCGCCGCCGCGCCGCTCACCCGACCAGAGCCAGAGCAGTGGCTCCCAGAGCCGATCACCCACGCACCCCGCAGGGGGGCGCCGTCCGCCGCCATCCGCGATCAGGTCCGAGACTACCAGCGCCAGATCCGATCCTGCTATGAGCGCCGCCTCCGCGACGATCCCACCCTCTCCGGTCGCCTCGAGGTCGAGGTGGACATCCTCGGCGGTCGGGTCGTGATGGCGGAGGTCAACGCCAACACCACCGGGGACGATGCCCTGGAGAAGTGCATCGTTCTGCGGGCTTATTCTTGGCGATTTTCAAGCGAAATTGACGAAAAGATCGTCCTGCCGTTCGCGCTGTACTGAGAGTCCAGCGAGCAGCGAGATTGCACGACTGAGCAGAGAACGTGGGGATAACCTCGGGAGCGAGCGGACCTCCTGCTCCCGCCTGCTGACACGTATCTTACGGAAGATATCGCCTTGATTGGCCGATTCCAGGGTACGCTGTCCGAGAATCTCTGGAGGTTCTCCAATGGAAAGACTAGCCCTCTTGGGCGGACTCCTTCTCATCGGTTGCGGTCGCGGAAGTGACTTCGAAGATGATGATGACGAGACGGCCATCAACATTAGCAACATGTCCGGACAGGACAACAACAACTACTCAGAGGTTGTAGATGATCACCCGGATGCTCCGCAGATTCTGTCTGCTGACGCCTGGTGTGACTACGTCGATTGTTGAGGGGAGAACGGTTACCGCTGGGTCGCAGCGGTTGATTTTGAAGATCCTCAGGGTGATCCCAACATTGACAACGCCTTCGAAGGCATCAATGTCTACAACCCAGACGGCGAGTTCATGTTCGCCGAGACGCTCTACTGTGGCACCGGAAAGTGCACGACCTTCTGGCGAGAGCGGGACTACGACCTCTGGTGTGAGTCCTCCACCGGCTACGTCGTCGAGTTCACGCTCATCGATGATGATGGTCACCTCTCCGTGCCATGGACGATGGAGCTGTAGTCAAGGGCTGAGACTGACAGGGGCCTGAGGCAGGCTGGTGGGCGTCTTCGATAAGATGCGGTCACCACCACCCGTCGAGGGACCCCATGCTCACTGCGCTCGCTGTACTCGCCGCTGCCCTGCTGGGTGGCGGCGCTGCTGCTGCTGCCCCCTACAGCATCGACGATGACCACTCAGCGGTCATCTTCAAGGCCAGCCACCTCGGCGTGTCCTACACCTATGGTCGGTTCAATACGATCTCCGGTCACTTCAACTGGGACCGCAGCACACCGACCGCGCTGAGCCTGTCCCTCGTCGTCCAGGCCGACAGCGTAGACACCGACCAGGACAAGCGGGATCAGCACCTCCGCGGACCGGACTTCTTCGACGCCGCGCAGCATCCGGAGATCACCTTCGTCTCCGCCAGCGTCTCCGACAAGAGCGGCGGGGTCTACGCCGTCACTGGAACCCTCACCCTGCACGGCGTGAGCCGAGAGATCACGGTCGATCTGACGGCGACCGGCGAGGGCAGCGACCCCTGGGGAGGACACCGCGCGGGCTTCCACACGACGGTCTCCATCGAGCGCGCCGACTACGGCATGACCGAGATGACCGACAGCATTCCCGGCCCCATTGAGCTGACGATCAGCCTGGAGGGCATCCGCCAGTAGCGAGCGCCGCGCGGTCCCAGCGGATCGAACCCAGTGGAGCGGCGCAGAGGCCTTCGCCTGCCGACAGCCGCGCCTCCTCAGCGGAGCGGCCCCCTTGGACACACGCGCGAGCCTGGCGCCTGCGACAGCCCTCTGCGCTGGCACGCGCGCCGGGATGTGGCACGATGGGGTCACTATGCTCCTGTCCCTTCTCCTCGGCTGCACCGACGCCCCTGCCCCCGAGCCCGCCTCCGCCTGGACCGCCTGCCCCGACCCGATGTGTCGCCATGAGATCCTGGCGCAGTCCTGGCAGACCGAGCCCGATGTCGTGCTCGCCTCCCTGCCCGGCCTCGATCCCATCGAGCAGCAGACCCTCGTGCAGTTCCTGCTCACCAGCCATCCTCAGCAGCAGCCCACGATCTGCGGGGCGCTGCCGGCAGACAGCCCCGGTGGACAACACTGCACCCGGATCAAGGCCCGTCCGCACCTCACCCAGAGCAAGAACCGGCAGGTCACCGCGTTCACACCCCGCCCAGGCGGGGGCCCGTCTCGAAACATCCTCCTGCCCCCCCGTGCAGAGCCGGCCTCCTGGCTTCGCCGCCAGAAGATCGCGCTCGGGGAGTGCGGCAAGGACACGACCTGCGTCACCGAGAAGGCCACCCTCACCGCCCTGGCGGGAGATCTGGAGACCGCCGGAGCGATCTGTCGATCCGGTGTGTCGAGCCTGGAGGAGACCTACTGGGAGTGCCTGTTTGAGACCGCCGAGGCCATCGCTCGGACGAAGCGCTCCTCGCAGTGGGCCCAGGCGGTGACGCTGTGCGTCGCGACACAGTCTTTTGTGCACGGCTGCCTCCACCACACCCTCACCCTCGCCATGCCCGACATCCCGCCCGCCGACGGCTTCTCAGCGGCAGACATCGAGGCGGCACGGCAGGCTGCGGCGGACTTCTCCGCAGCCGTCGGAGGCGGAGAGCTCGGCGGGCTATACGCCGATCGGATGTGGGCATCATGGACCTGGCAGGCGTACTTCCACGCTGACGAGATCACCGGCCAGCTCGCGGCGGTGCTGCCCGAAGCGGCCCAGCCCCACATCCGGCTCGCCGCAGCCTATCGGATGCTGGAGCGTCGCACCGACTGGTCGGTCTCACTCGACGCGCTGAGCGCCGCCCTCCAGTCCACCCTCGCCCGTCAGACCCCTCCAGAGTCCGATGGCAAGACCCACCGCCCGACCTCTCGAAAGCGCCCCGACTTCTGGCCCGAGGACCAGGCCCACGAGGACACCATCCCCGCGATCTACTGCACCGGAGACAGCCGCCGGGCCACTGATCCAGACCCGAACATCGACCGCATGCTCGCCATCCTGGAGGCCTCCGGACGCCTGAAGAATTCCTCACCGCCGGCGGACTTCTTCGCGCGTGTCATCCAGGACACCGCCGCCCCAGAGGTCGTTCGATGGACGGCAGCGCGCATCCTCTCCGCTCAGGATCGCTCCGCAGCCGCCGCACTCTCCGTCCCCGATGCCACCCCGCTGATCGCTGGCCGCCTACGGAAATGACGGCACCACCGCTCCGCCGTTCCGCTCTGGCGGCTTCGGAGCGATCGGCAGGATGCGCAGTCCGGTCTCGGGCATCGCGTCGGGATCGAGCAGCCCACCATCAGGGGTCATCCAGATCACCTCGCAGCCATCGCGCACCAGCCGGCTCCACGCAGGCTGGAGGGCATAGTCGTCCAGGATCGTGGTGAGGTTGTCGATGCTGTCCGGGAACCGCTGACGCCACTGGCGATCGGCCTGAGAGTCACAGTGAAACTCCACCAGGGCGTCGATGTCGAGGCTGGGATGGAGCGTGCCGTGGCGGATGGTGACCAGCTCGACCGTGCGGGCCTGGGCCAGGAACAGCTCCAGGGCGCCGATGTCCTCGCTGAACGGCTCCAGCAGCCCCTGATCGATGGCGATGATGCACTGCTCCTCGCCACACGTCGCAGCAATGAGGGCCTTCAGGTCTGCCCATCCATACCGCTGGTAGACCCGGTAGTGGTTCTTGATGTCGCTGCCGTGGAGGTACAGCCCGGCGCCGGGAATGCGGTGCAGCCCCATGAGGGAGGCCGTGGGAATCCACTGGGGGATGTAGACGAGCAGAAACACCGGCACCGTCACCAGCACGAGCGGACGCGCCAGCCGAGCCAGTCCCCAGGCTGCAAGGATGGCAAGCCCCGGCGCGATGAGCGGGAAGTTGTCGAGGCCGGTCTTGAACGCCGCCCACAGCAGCAGCGCCCCTCCCGGCCACAGCAGCAGCACGAACACCATCGACTCCAGCGTCTTCGGCCGACGGACAAGCAGCGAGATCCCACCAGCGACGAGACCCACGCCGACCAGCCCAAGCGGCAGGTGACCGACCAGGGCAATGATCTGCACCATGAGATCCGGGAGCTGCTCGGCGTAGCGCTCTCGGGCCTGAGCCTTGGCGAGTATGTAGCGCTCGGCGTTGCTCAGGGGAACCGCCAGCGACAGCATCCAGGGCAGCGCCACGGCGAGGATGCGCAGCCACCGACGCGGGGAGCCCAGGATCAGCAGCGGAGTGAGCAGGCCCACCCAGATCACTCCCGAGGGGCGCAGCGCCACCGTGAGCACGCCCAGCAGCGCCATCGCCACCACCGTCCGGCGACGCTCCAGGGTGCGATCGTGGCACCACACCGCCACCAGCAGGAGGATCATCGCGGTCTCTGGAGTGTGAATCCAGGCGGTCCGCCCCATCAGGAAGATCGCCGGCATCGCCGCAGTCAAGGACACTGCCGCCAGTCCCGCATGCGGGCTGTGGAGCCGGCGGGCGATCAGCCCGACCCCCATCAGGATGAGGGTGACCCAGAGCACGCCGAATATCGCGAACAGCTCTGGACTGACCCCAAAGCACACCATCACAAGTGCGATCAGGGCGTTGTACCAGCCCGTTGAGTCAATCAGTCCGGTCAAGATCGCGGAGAAGTCCAGGGCCTGCCAGTCGGCATAGCGCTGAGGTAGATCTCGGTAATACAAACCTGGATCGCTCGGGATGCGTCCGTCTGCCAATAAAAAAGAGACCTGTGCGACGGCAACCGCAACCACAACGGCCAGCGCTGCGAGATCCCAGACACTCAGTCTCAAAAGCCTGCCTGTGCTTCGATCTGTTCGAGGTAGTCGCCCAGCAGGTATGCTGCCGCTTGCTGCGATTCGGTCAGTGGCTTCAGCATGAGATCGACCTCCCCGATGGGATCCTCGCGGAGATTATAGAGTCGCTCCCCCCCAGCGAACAAGCGAACAAGCTTATAGTCCGCGGTTCGTGCCGACCGGCCCGCCAGTGACTCCGGCACCTGCGGTCCGAACAGCTCGGTGAGCATGAGCTCGCGCTGCGGCGGATGCGCCGGATCGAGGAGATAGGGCAGCATGCTGATGCTGTCGTGCTCGTCATCCTCCAGAGGCGGCAGTCCGCGAAGCTCAAGGATGGTGTTGTAGAGGTCGGTGACGTGGACCATCGCGTCGACATCTCCGGTCGGAATGCCGGGGCCGCTGATGATCAACGGCACATGCACCCCGCCCTGTCCGAGGCTGCCTTTGCTGTTGCGGTAGATGCTCTGATTGACGGAGGCATCGGTGCCGTTGTCACTGAGGTAGATGATGACCGTGTTGTCCCGATCGACGCTGTCGAGGAGCCGCCCCAGCTCGGTATCCATCGCCTCGATCATCGCCTGGAAGAACGGCACCGGCTGGCTCTCCATGCTTAGTGTCTTCAGGTCGGCGCTGTGCAGCTCGATGGGCGGCGCATGCAGGGGCGTGTGCGGAGCGTTGAAGCTGACCCACATCATCCACGGCTCGTCGTCCTGCTCCGCCAGCCAGTCCAGGGCATCGTCGACCACCTCGGTGGTTGCATAGCCCTGGACATCGACCTTCTCGCCGTTGACGACCTTCTCGTAGGACCAGTAGTCGGGGACCGCGCCGTACAAGGTGCCAGAGAAGTGCGCCCAGCCAAGCTCATGGGGGTGCTCCGGGAGGTCGAGCCCGGTGAGGTGCCACTTGCCGATGTAGGCGGTGTCTCCATCGATGAGGTCGGGCAGCGTGACCTCGTCGGGAGAGAGCGACTCCATGTCTTCATCCAGCGCCCGTCCCACATTGGTCCGCCAGCCATAGCGGCCAGTCATCATGGCAGCCCGGGTCGGCGAGCACAGCGGGTAGGACCAGGCATCAGTGAACCGAAGTCCATCGGCACACAGGCCCTCAATGGTCGGCTGGGGTGCGCGGTCGACGTCGAGAACGTCGCTGTAGCAAGCGCTGGCCTCGATGCCGACGTCGTCACTGATCACCACGAGGATGTTCAGGGGATCCGGTTCTGCGCTGAGGCTCGGAGAGCGGGGTGTGACCAAAGGGGGCACAGTCTCACCGTCTCCCGGGAGGATGGGAGAGACGGAGCCGGGAAAAGTACATCCGAGGACCAACGCGAGCATCGCCAATGATCTTAGTGGATGCAGCCCTCATCGACCGGTCGAAATACCCTGTCACCAACTCAACACGGCGTGCGTTGTCCATCTAAAAGCACGCAATTTGCTTCTCCCATGAGGATTAAATGGAAACCATGACCGAAGACAGCCGCCTCGCGGCTCACCTCAGTCCCGAGTGGCGGATGACCCGCGACGATGAGCCGATGTCACTCACCGCTTCCGACGGCACCGGTCTGCGCCTGCACCGCCTGTCTGCACGTGGTCACATCCAGGATCCCCTCGCGCTGACTGAGCTGACCCTCACGTTCGACAACCCCGAGGATCGAGAGCTGGAGGGCCGGTTCGAGATCACCCTGCCCCCCGGCGCAGCCGTTAGCCGGTTCTCGATGAAGATCGGATCGCAGTGGCAAGAGGGCGAGGTCGTCGAGAAGCAGCGCGCCAGGCGAATCTATGAGGACTTCCTCCACCGAGCACAGGACCCTGCGCTGATGGAGAAGGCCCCTGGGAACCGCTTCTCCGCGCGGGTCTACCCCATCCCGGCCCGCAGCCGTAAGCACATCCGCATCGCCTGGTCTCAGGAGCTGTCCTCCGCCAGCGCGCCCTACGTCCTGCCGCTGAGCGGGCTGCCGGTGCTGGAGAACCTGTCGGTGGCGGTCACGCTGGAGTCCTGGGACGCCACCCCGCCACAGCGGTTCGCATTCTCCGAGCACAACCATCGCCCCGAAGGAGACCTCGTCATCTCCCTGGGCTGCGAAGAGTCCCAGGTCGGCCTGCGCAGCGGATCGCTGCTGGTTGCCCGGCTCAAGCTCGATCTCGATGCACCACCCGAGCTGCTGACCGCGCTGACCATCCTGGTCGACACCTCCGCCTCTCAGGCCCTCATCCTGCCCACCACGATCCAGAAGCTCGACGCGCTCGTGCGCAGCCTCATCGCCCGAGGTGCCGGGGGAATTCCGCTCACGGTCTGCGGGTTCGACCAGACCTGCCACCTCCTGTACGAGGGTCCACTCTCGTCATTTGCAGTAGAGCACTGGCCCGAGGCGATGGGGGCGAGCAACCTGGAGGCGGCGCTGGAGGTGAGCGCCTGTGACGACCGTCTGCTGCTGATCAGCGACGGCCTGCCCACCGCCGGAGCGACCACCCTCGACGCGCTGCGCCCGGCCCTCGCAGCCACCGGAGCGAGGCGCCTCGACGTACTGCTGGCCGGCGGCATCCGAGACGCAGACACCCCCACCGGGCTCGCTCGAGGTGTGCTCGTAGCAGACGGCGTGGTCTGTGATCTGGAGACCGACTGTCTCGTCGAGAAGCTGGAGCAGGCCACCCGCTCCGGCATCACCATCGACCTGCCCGGCGCAGCGTGGGTCTGGCCGAGCACCATCGACGGTGCGCAGCCGGGAGAGGAGGTGCTCGTCTACGCAGAGCTGCCCGCCGACCAGCCGGCGCAGTTCGAGGTCTCCGGTGCCCGACCGCAGCGGAGCATCTCGGTCGCGACCGTCGCACGTCCGCTGCTCGCCCGCGCCGCCGCTGCCGCCCACATCCGCGCCCTGACCGCAGCGGCCTCCGCCGATCCCGAGCAGCGCGCCGCGCTCACGCGGCAGATCATCGACCGGTCCATCGCCAGCCGTGTGCTGTGCGACCACACCGCCCTGCTCGTGCTGGAGACCGCCGAGGACTACACCCGCTACGGCCTCGATCGCGACACCCTCGCTGACATCCTCACCCTCGACGCAGACGGTGTGGTGGTCCTCGACAGCCGGCAGCCAGTGCTCACACCTGCGGAGAAGACCGAGCGCGCTCCAAAATCTCAGGCACGCAAGCGCACCACGGCGTCGGCACCCGCACCTTCAGGTCAGGCGCCTGGGCTCAGAGGGTCCATGGAGCCGCCGGAGGCGCCGGCAGACGACATGGCCGATCTCGACATGGCTGACGCGATGACATTCACAGCGTGCGAGGCGGTGCCCGAAGAGGACGACGACGTCGAAGTCGCAGCGTATTCCATTGCACCACCACTCCACGGGCCGGCAGATACCCCACGCCCGCAGACCGCACCCCTCCCAGCGCCTCGGATGAGTCGCCATGCTCCGCCGCCTCGGCCACAGGCCCCTGCGCGGCACAGGTCCGCCTCTGAGGCGATCCCCGATCATCCCGCTCCGCTCTCTGGCCGGTTCGCTTCCATCCAGGAGCAGCTCGCCGAGGAGCTGTGGGACGATGCACTGGCGGAGGCACGCCACTGGCGGAGCGAGGATCCCGGCAACGTGCTCGCGCTGCTGGCGCTGGGGCGTGCCCTGGAGGCCAGCGGTGATGCCCCCGAGGCTGCGCGAGCCTATGGCAGCCTCGTCGACCTCTACGCCGGCCGCGCAGACCTCCGCCGGGTCGCCGGAGAGCGCCTGGAGCGCCTCGTGCCAGGACAGGCTCTGGCGGTCGACACCTTTGCCGTCGCGGTCCAGCAGCGGCCTGATCACCCCTCTGGCCACCGGCTGCTCGCCTGGGCGCTCGCTCGACTCACGGCGTGGGCGGATGCCTTTGAGGCCATCTGTGCTGGCCTGACCGCGCGGTGGCCCGAGAGCCGCTACCCCGGGGTGAGGCAGGTGCTTCTCGACGATCTCGGCCTGCTCGCTGCGGGCTGGGCCGCGGCGTCTCCGGTCGAGGAAGATGCCATCCGTGCACGACTCCGCGAGGCCGGCGGGTGCTGGCCGGAGGGTCCGTCGATGCGGATGGTGCTGTCCTGGGAGACCGACGCCAACGACGTCGACCTTCATATCTACGATCGCTCCGGCGACCACGCCTGCTACTCATCCCGCCACCTCGCCTCCGGCGGCCAGCTGCTCGCAGATGTCACCACTGGCTACGGCCCAGAGTGCTTCGTGATCAACGGGATCCCCGCTGCCGGTCCCTACCGCATCCAGGCCCACTATTACCGGCGCGGACCGATGGGCTACGGCACCGGCACCCTCCAGATCATCCGACACGACGGCGCGGGAGGGCTGCGGATCGAGGCGAGGCCGTTTGTGATCATGGTGGACGATGGCTGGATCGAGCTGGGCGAGGTGACGTGGTAGCCGCGCCCAGTCAGCGAAGCGGAGACAGGGCTGCCCTCACTCCACCGATGGACCGATCGCGCCCTGGCCCCCGACGACACCGCGGTGCCACAGCCCGATGCCGATCCAGCTGGCGTTGGTGTAGCGATCCGCAATGTCCACCGAGCCTTCCCAGGTCAGGTCGTTGTCCAGCAGCCCCCAGGGAAGCTTCAGGTGAAACAGCTTCACCTCAAACCCAGCGGTTCCATGAATCCGGGGGGCAGCATCCACACTTCGAGCCGGCTCGATGTAGCTGCCACCCCGAAGCCGGAGCCGCTCCGGGAGCACCTCCAGCTCTCCGCCGATCCGTGGGGAGTAGCTCAGCCCACCTCCCCGGGGGACGACCTCGTCGTGCAGCAGCGGCTCCAGGGTCACCCCGTCGCTCACCGGTCCGTCCACCACAAGGTCGACCGCCAGACGCACCGGCAGGCGTGTGCTGCGGTTCGCCGCCCGGCTGACCCAGGCGCCCCCCATCGACACCTGCCAGGGCAGGGCCACAGCATCGATGTCCAGGCTGCTCTCTCGAACAGCCGCGCGCACCGGGCTGCGGATCACCCCGCCGAGGTTCCAGCCTCCGCTGGCATCTGACATCACCGCGCCGGCCTCTGCGCCGAAGCCCTGAAACCAGCTGGACGTACCATCGACATTGACCTCAACCAGCAGCATGCGCAGCCCCAGGCCGCCCGCGACATGGTGGTTCACAGAGAGCCGTGAGAGGGCGACGTGGCCGTCACCGATCCGAATCCGGGTGTCGTCACGCGCGTACTGAAGCGCGCTCACGCTGGCCCCGCCGCCGCTCCGCCCCACAAACCCTGAGGCCCCGGTGCCGAGCAGCCACCCTGCCCACTGCGCACCATCGATGGCGGTGTTGGAGAGGTCCACCGGCTCGTCCGCACCGACCCGCATCAGGCTCAGCGCAGTGCTCAGCCCGATGTGCTTGGTGTCCTCTTCCCGGCGCCAGGCTGCGGAGGCGGGGTGATACAGCAGCCCCGTCGCCCCTCGGGCCAGCGCAAGCCCCGCGCCACCCATACCGACGGCTTCGGTGATCGGCAGCGCAATGGGCAGCGAGGCATCGACCGTCTCGCCCCCGGCCGCAGGTGCACACATGAGGGTCCACAGCACGGAGACGTTGTAGCATTTTTGTCTTCCCATCGTCGCACCACACGCCTCCAGCATCGCCGCGAGGGACCGCCTTGGGCCGCACTGTGGCCAGCGCTTCTGCCGCATCCTCTTCAGAAGACGAGCTCAAGGCAGCGGACAGCAGCGCAACCGTTGACTCCACACGATCAGCCAACAAAAAACCATCACCGACATGCAGAGAGGGCACGCCGAGACTTCACCACAGCGAGCGGCTCAGGCCACGTCGGATCAGGTAGGATCCGATCGGAGGTCTTGTCTGAATGTCACGGAAGCGGCCAGGTGCGTTTCGGAATCTGTTCGGTCAGCCCGAGCATTCCGACCTTCTGGACGTCCCCGGCGAGGAGCGATGGCCGCCGACCCATGGGTCCGAATCCCCACCACAGCATCCAGAAGCGCCTCCGGCCCCAGCGCTCCCGTCTGAGGCTGCGCCGACGCTCTCAGCGGCCCTGCCGAGCGGCGCAGAGCTTCCAGACGTCGGTACACCACCGCCCCCGCTGTCCCTGTCCAAGCCCGACGCTCAGGATGCCTCTCGAGGCAACATCAGCATCGGTGCCCCAGCGCCGCGACGCGCCGGCGCACCAGGCGAGAAGCTCAGCACCGAGGATGCCGCCATCGCCGGCTCTCGCGATGATTCCGACCGCGAGGACACCGACGTCTTCGAGATCCCCGAGTCCTCAGCACTCCTGCACACCAAGGGCATCTCAGAACCACCGACTGAAGTACTGCCCCGAAGAGGACACGAGAGCGCGCTGGCGAATCTTCAGGAGCCGACGCATCCACCACTGCGCGCAGCACGCCCACCCGAGCCGCCCGCTCTCCCCGCACCACGCTCGCTGCCCCGCGCTCGAAAGAAGCCGGGGCGTCCCCGTCCGCCGGGCGCATTTCAGAGGGTGCAGCCGGCGGAGAAGGGCGCACAGCTGCTCGCCCGGGTCCACGCTGGAGAGTCGATCCACGATCACGCCTTCTTCGACGCAGAGCTGCCTGGAGCCAGCCTCATCGGTGCAGACCTCAGCTGCGGACAGCTACAGCGGGTCAACTTCTCTGGAGCCGACCTCCGGCACGCTGACCTCAGCGAGTGTGACCTGCGGGGCGCCGATCTCTCCGGCGCGGACATGCGGGGAGCGAACCTACAGGGCTGTCGACTGGAGCTGACCCGCCTGGAGGGGACCGACCTCCGCTACGCCCAGCTCGAAGGTCTCGACTTCTCCACCTGCGGCAGCATGGTCGGCGCAGACCTCAGGGCCGCTGAGCTCCGCAATGTCGAGCTGTCCGCGCCCCTCACCGGCGCTCGGATCGATCACCGCACCCACGCCGTCAGCGGCTGGTCCGTCGAGCACCTCGCCGAGGCCCACCAGCTCGGACTGCTCATCGAGACCCCAGAGCGCCTCCCTCAGCCAGCCCGGCAGGTCGTGCTCGGAGTGCAGGAGGGCATGGTGCTGCGGTTCACCACTCCCCTCAGCTTCCAGGATCGCTTCGTTCTCTGTGCACTGATCAGCGCAGTCCTCGGTCCAGACTGCACCTGTACGCTGGACAACCTCTCCGAGGAGCGGATGCTGATCGGCTCAGAGAACGCCGCTGACCTCACCGAGGTCGCCGAGGCCTTGAGCGCGCGGTTCTGGGAGGAAGCGCCAACCGACGACGCCGGGCGTGCGCTGAGCAGCCAGCTCGGCCGCATCCTCGCCTCCGATGGCCTGCGCAATGAGCTGTCCAGCCTCATCGACCGAACCGCCAGCATCGAGCTGTACAGCCGAGGCACCACCCTGCGGTGGCTGCCCCCTACCGCCCCCCGCGAGGCCCTCAAGCACCTCCTGCTCAAGCTGTTCATCCCCGTCGAGCTGCGGTGGTGGCTGGCGGTGCTGCCCGGCGGAAAGTCGATCGTGCGCAGCCTGCCGAGCCAGGATGTCGCCCCCGAGCTTGTCGTCGATGCCGTGCTTGCCGGACTGGAGCAGCAGGATCGGATCGATCCCGCGCTGTTCTCCTCGCTCATCGAGGAGCGTCGACGGCGAGAGGCCGAGATCAGGGCCGTCGCCGCGCTCTGCCAGGTGACGCTGCCTTAAGTCGTCGTGCACTGCCCGATGGAACTACAATGGGGTCATGCTTCTGCTCACCCTGGCCTGCATCGCTCCTGAGCCCGCTCCCCCTGTCGTCGAGGGAGCATACGGCGAGATCCTCAGCGAGACCCTCGTCGGGGTCTCTGAAGACATGGTGGCCGCTGGAAATGCAGTCTACACCTGCCGAGAGAGCGGCGGACTGCAGCTGTGGGACGTCTCCGACCCCGCCTCCCCGGAGGCCAGAGAGGTCTACTACGAGAGCGAGGCCTGCCGGGAGCTCGACATCGTCGGCAACCGGGTGTTTGCAGGCACTGATCGTGCCTTCCGCTCCTACTCGCCCAACAACATGATGATCCGTGGGGAGTACATCACCGGCTACGACGTCCGCGGCCTGACCGTCGACCCCGGAGAAGGACGCGCGTGGCTGACCGGACTGGACGGTGACGAGCCCGTGCTGGAGAAGATCGAGTACAAGGAAGACGCCGACATGCGCTCCATCGATCTGATCTCCCTCTCCGGCGGCGTGCCGACCACCCTCTCCAGCCGCCCCGAGGGCATGTTCCTGCTGACGGAGTTCGGCGAGATCCAGGTGCTGAGCACCGATCTGGAGGTCATCGGCGAGTGGCTTCCGCCGGTGAGCGTGGACAGGGCGATGATGTCCATGGGAGAGACCGACTACATCTACTTGAGCCTCGGCCTGGACGGAATCCTGGTGCTGGATGCGCGGGATCCAGAGAACCTCGCGGAGGTCGGAGCGTGGCAGGGAGCAGCGACATCAGGGGTGACGGTGCTGGATGGGATGCTGTACGTCGGCGTTGAGGGTGGCGTGGAGGTGCTGGACCTGACGGATCCAGCGGCGCCTGCCGAGACGAGCGCAGAGGCCATCGCGGTGTCGGGAATGCCCGATCGAATCTGGCTGGATGGCGGATTTGGGTATGCGCTGGATGGAGACAGCGGGCAGCTGACGATCTTCAACGCAGAGTAATGCTGCTCGAGGCGGCCTCCTGGCAGCGCCGGTGAGCGGTCCACTCTGGCAGCACAGCGAGAGCGTCCTTCGACATCAATCGCCCCGAGCAATCGCCCCGAGGCTGAGGACCGCAGACAAGCAGCGCGCATCGACACGAACCACTCGAAGAGGCTCGGCCCATCACGCTGCGGTCGCTCCAGGGTCATCGCGACCTCGGAGCGGGTCAGAAGCCCCAGCGCTGCCGTCCGCGCGAGCCGGCAGTACACTCTTGGAGACCAACGCCATCGAGATCTGAATACGAGGCCCCGATGCACGTCTGCCCTAAGTCTCCAGCTCCCGTGTCACGATGATCTTTCTGCTCTCTGCTCTTGCGCTCGCCCAAGACGACTCCCCCGCTGAGGAGGCTCCCGCTGAGGAGGCTCCCCGGACCTTTCTCCTCAACGCCGAGGGGGAGCTGGAGTCGGCGCTGAACCACTTCGAAGCCGGCGTCGAAGACACCGAGGCGATGCCTGTGGAGATTCGGGAGATGCTGAGGGGCAGCAGCACCCTGCCGGCTGGGCTCATCGCTCCCCGGCTGCGGGGGCGGCTCTTCCTCCGCCCCACCCTCTCCTACGGCGGCCTCGACCGCAGCACCTCCAGTCGGCTGGGCATCGCTGGAGGACACCGCTGGTTTCAGCTGACCGAAGGTGAATTCTCCCTCGCTGGAGAGACCCGACTCTCTGCGGACATTCCCCTCGCCGGAGTTGGCGGCAGCGCAGTGTCCCTCAGCACCCTCGCCGGGCCCTGGATCGGCCCCGTCGGACTCCGAATCGGCCCCATCCTGCGCTACGAGCAGGCCCGCTACGAAGATGCCACCCTCGATCCCGCTCTGCTGGTGGGCGGGCGGGGGATCCTGTCGGTGGAAGCCGGTTCGTTCTCCCCCTACATCGGGGCTGGTCTCGACACCATCATCGCCGGCCAGCGTCCCGGAGACCTCGAGCCGATCGCGCTGCTCGGGCTGGCCCGTGAGCGGGGCTGGGTTCGGCTCTCTGGCCAGGGTAGCTTCCAGCAGACCGCCCAGGGACTGCGCTGGGAGGTCGGCCTGGGAATCAACCTCACCCCCAACCTCTCCACCGAGGATCAGTGATGCTCCTGCTCATCGCTGCCGCTGCTGGTGCCCCTCCCCCCAACCTCAACCTCGATGATGTCGACGCCTGGGAGGATGCTGCGTTCGCCCTGACCCACGGGCCCGTCGGGAAGTGCTGGGACATCACCGGCTTCCTCTCCGCTGAGCTGGCGCTGTACCAGCCCGCCTCCGTGTTCTCCAGCAGCGGCAGCGAGTCGGTCACCGGGAGCGGCACGTTCTCCGGGCGACTGGAGAATGGGGTCTGGACATCGTTCTCGTATGCGGTCACCAGCTCGGACGGCGACCTGACGGTGGACCTGCCGATCATGCCGCTGGTCGGAGCGATCGATCCGAGCATTGTCACCAACCTCAACGCAGAGGAGACAGACCGCGGGGATGCCTCCGCCGACACTCCACCAGAAGAGGAGGACGCTCGGAGCCTCTCGCTCTCAATCAGCGAGGGAGATCCCGAAGAAAGCATGAACCTGCTGCGGGACTCCATCGATGCGTGGTTCTCCGGATCGATCACGACCAGCTTCATGCGCTGGAGTGATCCACGGAGCGGGGCGGAGCTGGTGATCGAAGTGCCGACATCGGACAAGCGAAACGCGCCGCTTCTGACAGCGACGGCGTTCTTTCCAGGCGGCGGGAAGACGGCGACAGAGCTGGACTCGGTGCTGCCGAAGCGGCTGACGCTCGGAGACTGGCCGCTGCGGATGAAGGTCATGGACGGACAGCTCCACCTGCGGGGCCAGGTCGTGGAGGGAATCCTGCTGCCGAGCCGAGAGAGCTGGTCTGTGCTGCTGGGCGTCTTCGGGCTTACGGTCGGGTATGAGCAGCGGCTGGTGTACCGCTCGGTGAGCGAGTGTCGGTGATTGTCGAGCCCGGTCGTGCTCCAAACAGGCGCACGGGGCAGCCCGACCACACCACCAGACACGTCCTCCGCGGGGCAGCGTCGGCGCCGGAACGCCTCAGGGTACCATCAGCCGATACGGAGCCGCGTCTGACGCGAGCACGGCATCCCGCCATGCGCCAACGGGATCGGCTGGGCTCGCGTACAGGTGCTCCATCAGCACGCGACTGTCGCGGTCCTGGACTGGCTCCACCGCTGCGATGACCTGCTCTGCCCCCGCCAGAAGGAATGCCTGAGCGAGCCCGAGACTCTCGGCAGCAACCGCCGGAGAGGCGGCACCATCACACGTGGAGAGCACCACAGTCTGCGGAGCCTGAGCCAGGGTGAGCAGGTCACCCACAGTCAGTCGCTCGCCGGCTGCGACCAGAAACGCACTCTCCGTCACGATGTTGTTGCGCTCCCCGTGTCCGGCGTAGTGCAGCATGGAGACGCCCGACAGCAGCGACAGCAGCGGGCTGCGAGCGGCCTCGGTCCCGGAGAGGGTGTCCACCACCCACCCAGCCTGACCCAGCGCAGCAGCGACCAGATCGGCTTCCTCCCGTGCGCCATGCAGGTTGAGCCGGGGATCGCTGACGACAGCTGCGCGGGTCCCGGCTGGACGAGGGCTCCGAGGGGGCAGATCGAGGCTGTAGCGGACCGGGAGGTGTGCCAGCAAGGGCCGACCATCAAGGGGCAGCATGTGCAGGTCTTCGCCACGAAGCGGGCCATGCGGCAGCAGGGTGAGCACGTCAGCGGATGCGATCTGGGTGGCAAACGGGGCCAGCAGCCTCGCACGCTCCTCGGGAGAGGCATCGGGCTCGACTCCATCAATCGAAGCTGCGAGGATCGCATCCGAGCTGGCCGCGATTCCCACCCAGCCCTCTCCCAGCTCAAACCACGCCAGCATCAGCTCGCCAGGCTCCGGTGATCGCAGCGACAGTGTAGGCAGGCTCTGGGGAGTGCCGGCGTCAAAGGCCTGACGGGCGACCTCCTTCTGCCGGCGCCGCAGGGTCATCAAGACCCGGCTCTGCTCTCCGGTGGCGGTCCACTGCGCTGGTGTCACCGCCGCGCGCGCCTCCTGGTAGTGCTTCACTGCAGCAGTCCAGCGTGCTTGATCCGACACAGAGAACTGCTCGACCAGCAGTCCCTGGAGGAGCTGGAGTCGTGCGCTTCGAATCACCGTCAGGGCCTCTGCGACCTGTCCGTCCTCCAGCAGCACGGTCACCAGCAGCCGGTCAGCAGACAGTCCCCGGCTGAGGAAGCGATCGCGGCCGTTGTGGAGCGGGACCATCAGGCTGTGACGCAGCAGGACCGCACGGGCCTCGTGGAGCACCACGATGGCCTCGGTGTGCTGCCCGAGCGCGGCGAGGATCTCCCCCTGAGCCACCAGCGACTGCCATCGGTGGCGCGGAGAGGCTTCTCCGGTCGAGGCGATCACCCTGTCCATCACCTCGCGTGCCACAGCAAGCTCGCCGCGGCGCTGGTGGAGTCGGCCTTGGAGGTACAGTGCCCACAGCGCCTCGTCGTGTCCCTGCGGTGCGGCATCCTGGAGCGCTGCAGCCATCGCATCGAGGTCCTCCAGCCTCAAGGCATCGCGGGCCTTGGAGAGCGCCACTCGGGAGACCCCGCGGCAGTCGAGCGACCGGATCGGTGCCCGCTCCACATCACTCAGCTCCACAGCCTCCAGCATCAGCCATGCCCGAGCCTCCTGCGCCACACAGCCCTGGACATCCCGCAGGAGCTGGCGCGCCTCTCGATGGCGCCCCACCGCCGCGAGGTTCTCGGCCAGCCGGACCAAGGTGGTGGTGTTGACGGGATCCAGCAGTCGCCCTGCGAGCTGGTTCGCCATCCGGTAGTGCCCCATCGCGGCGCGGTGATCACCGCGATAGCCCGCCAGCTCTCCCTGCCAGTGCGCGACCTGCCACGCCGAGCGGATGTCTCCGGGAAGCACCGCCTGGAGCTGCTGGAGGTGCGCCTCTGCAGCCACGACGTCGCCGCGATGAATCGCAGCCTCTACCAAAGACAGCCCCGCCAGCAGCGCTGGCTGCTCCACAGCATCGGGCGGCGCTTCCCCCAGCAGGAGCCGTCCGATCCGCCCGGTTTCATCGGCAATCACCACTTCTTCGGCGCCGACCGGAGTCGGCACGTCCAGCAGCACCCCGCCGCCCTCGACCTGGGCGAGCACTGTCACCAGCTGTCCATCAACGCGCACGTCCAGCGGCGGGAGCGCCTCGATCCACAGGCGCACCGACGCGCCACGCATCAGGCAGCGCGGGCCGGCCTCCACCGCTGCACAGCCATCAAACATCAGCGGCAGCGTGGCCGGTGACGGTGGCTGCATACAGCCAAGCAGCGCGAGGAAGATCATTTCGTAGAGATGATGACCTCATGCTGCCAGAAGGTCCAGTGCTCAGGCGGGTCCTGCATGGCGGTGTCCAGGGCATCTGCGGAGAAGGTCGCACGCCACCCCCGCACCGGAGCCGCGCGCTCCAGCAGCCCGACCGGACCCGCCGGCCCGACGCCGATCAGCAGGGTGTGGTGGCCGGCCGGCAGCGAGAGGTCATCCCCAACCGTGCCCACCAGTCGATGCACGCCGCCGTCCGAGGACACCTTGAGCGACATCGGCGCCCACCCCTGTGCCGTCTGCGAGAACACCGCGACCTGCGTGGGGGACTCGGGTCGGGTGTGGGGGCGGATGAGGAGACGCATCGCAGAGCCGGTCGCCAGGGTCATGACCGCATCCGAGTCGGCGCTGTTCGAGCGCTCAGGGAGGTCACCGGGGCGGGCGAGCAGCCGATAGCTCGGGAGCGCCGTCGGCGACGTGCTGAGCACCACCCCGAGCCGGACCACACACAGCACCGCCAGGGCAGCCAGCAGCCGGGGAGCCCAGAGCCATCGGCGACGGCGCGGGGCCGGCGCGGACGGCAGCGGGATCACCGCCAGCTCCGCGCTGAGGCGGCTTGCAAAGCCTGAGCCGAGCGGCGCGAGGGCCAGCGCTGCGGCAGGATCCAGCGCAGCGAGCGCGGCGGCCTCTTCGTCGCTCAGCTCTCCTGCCGACAGCGCATCCCAGCGCGCATCGAGGTGCTCCATGTCGAGCTCATCAGGGCTGTTGTCTGACTTCATTCGTCACCTGCCTCAGCCTTAAGCTGCTGGAGCACCTGCTGGAGCGCCCCGATCAGCCGGTGGCGCCACTGGTAAATTGCCGCTGCGCTGCGACCGGTCTGTGCCTCAATCTCAGACACCGGGAGCCCCTCGATAAACAGCATCCGCAGCATCTGTCGGCCCAGCGGCTTCTGCGCCGACTCCACAACCGCAAATGCGCGCATCAGAAGATCTCGGCGGATCAGATCGTCCTCCAGAGCGGCCGCTCCCGCAGCCTGCGCCAGGAGCTCGTCGGGGACCGGCGTCTCGGTCTGCCAGCGCCGCCGCAGCAGCGAGATCGTGCGCCGACGAGACACCATGCCCACAAAGCCTGCCAGCGGGACGCCGTGGCGGCTCGACCAGCTGCGCAGGATCCGACAGTCATCGGTAAACAGCGACAGGCAGATCTCCTGCACCAGATCCTCGACCTCCATCCGGAGGTTGTTGTGGACCGAGGCGGGACCATGGCGCAGGACCGCGCGACCAACCCGGGCATGAATCACCGGCAGGAGGCAGCGCATCAGTCCCTCCCGAGCCTCAGTGCTGCCGCAGAGGGTGTCAGTGAGGAGCTGCTCCGGGGTCCTGGGCATCACCGCCTCTTCGTTCGAGGAGAGCGTCGTCTCCGGCATCGACCGAGCCGTGAGCGCCCAGAGCATGCTCACGGCTCGAACCGATAGCCGACACCATAGACCGTCTGGAGATGACGAGGGTGTCGGGGATCGATCTCCAGCTTCCGTCGGAGGCGCTGGATGGTGGTGTAGACCGTGCAAGATCGCGTCCCGGGCAGGTAGCCCCACACAGCCTCCAGCAGCTCTGCCTGGCTGAACAGCTCGCCGGGATGTCGGGCAAACCACTGCATCAGCCGGTGCTCGATCCGGGTCAGTCGAAGGGTCTGCTCCGCGCGGCGGATCTCCCGTCGCTTCAGATCAACATCTGCGGCATTCAGCGCTATCACATCCACACCTGACCTCCTGACAGACCTGTTCGCCAGCAGGGTCGGTGTTCTGACAATTTTTCTTTCTGTCTGGTGTTTTCGTCTTCTCGCCGGGCTGCCCATCAGACCAGAGCCGTTGGAATTGAATCTCAATTGTTTAATTCAGGTCGTGATGCTTCCAAGCCAGTGACGGCGCGCTGCTATGCCTCGCACCCATCCAGCAGGGCGGGGTCTCGGGTGACGAGGATGGGGGCGGTGGGGACCGTCAGCTGCCCAGCATCCTGGGTGGTGATCTCACCGGAGAGGCCATCCATGACCCAGACTGTGCCGGAGAGCTTGGGAGAGAAGTCGATGGTGGTGTCGCTGTGCTGCTCGCTCCACAGCATGTAGATCGGACCCAGTGCATCCCCGACGGCCATCTCTCCCGGAAAGCCTCGCTCATCTGGAGGCTCGCGCATGATCTCCCGGCCCTTCAGCTCGACCCCATAGACCCCTGATGAGGGCACAATGGAGGCGTGATGCTCCGTGTCTTTCAGGCCGCAGATGACCCCCTCCAGGGCATAGGGCAGCGACACATCATCGCCAGCCAGCCAGCCCTCCCAGTCAAACGAGAACGCGACCGCTCCCGGGTTCCGAACCTCCCACGCCTCAAACGCATCGAGCACAATCGAGTCGGTGGCCGGCACGGCGAGGCCATCGCGGCGGGTCTGCTCCGCCAGCTCCCGGACCATGTTCTCCACCGGCAGGCGGTTGGCGGCGTTGAGGTCGAGGTGGGTCATGATCCCGAACTGCCAGACCGGATCGTCCACCCCAGCAAGCGCCTGGTGTCGACGCTCCGCCTCCAAGACCAGGAGGTGTCGGCGGATCTGATCGGGCGAGCTGTAGACGGCGTGGTGCCCTTGAGGGGGCGCGTTGGTGACCTGCCCCAGCGCGCTGGTGGTGATCGACTGTCCGTCGGGATCGGAGCGGGTGTAGGCCCCTACAGCCCGGCGATAGGGGGTCATCGGCTTGATGTTCCAGGGAGTGTACGACAGGCGCTCTCCCAGGTTGTGGCTGACCTCGATGCCGTACTCCGCCTCCAGGTCATCGAGCAGGGCGAGCTGCTCAGGGGTGTCGATGCCGGTGGCGGCATCCACACGAATCGGCGCGGTCCCGACAGCATCCTCGAACGCATTGATGTGGTCTGCCCAGGTCTGCCGAACCCGCGCCTCGCTCGCCTCGTGCGCCTCGTACTCCAGCCAGCTGCTGCCCTCCGGATCGAGGTGGAAGCGATGAAAGTGAACCGACAGCTCGTGTCCGGCATCCTGCAAGGCATCGAGGTGCGCGGTGTCGTCGAAGGCGATGGCATCTCGGGCATACTCGCCGTTGAGCTGCACGCTGAGCAGCATGCCCTCAGACTCTGCGAGGTCTGCAAGCCAGAGCAGCTCCGTCTGATGGCTCGTGTAGCGCTCTTCGCGGTACGACGCTGCGTCCTCATTGCTGGTGTCGAGCCCATAGTTGTGACCATGAACGCTGATGGTCAGCAGGATGGGATCTGCACTCCATGGTCGCTCCTCGATCACCGGCTCCGAGCATCCCAGTCCAAGTACCCACAGCATCAACCACCTCCATAAGATGAAGGTTAATCGGCGTTTGCCATTGCTTTTCGGACAACAAACAGACAACAATTCGGCAGAATTTAAACAAAAATCTGGCACCCGCGAGAGCGCTCAGCCCTGAGCAGCTCCTGCGGGGGGTGCTGTCACCGCACAGAGCGCCTCAAACCGCTCCCACACGCCCAGCCGCCGCAGCCACGCCTGGAAGTATCGGTGCAGCCTGTCACTGTGTGCGTGCACCCCGTCGTGAAACCGCAAGAAGTCCTTGTAGTTCTGGACCTTGTCCGCGCGCAGCATGTCGTTGACCGCCGTCAGCGGAGACAGCCGAATGTCTGCCGGTGTCCGCGCTCCCATCGATGATGAGTAGGCATTCGCGACGCTTCGGTACTCCATCGCCAGGGCCATCACCACGACGTCATCGCTCAGCGCGGCGAGGTCGACAGCGGCGAGGTCAGCGTCGGACTGGAGGAGCGGGTGGATGCAGAAGGCCCGCATCGCCTGCTCGCCTGCCCCCAGGTGCGCCAGCAAGGCAATGCCCTCGTCGATGTGGTTGATGAGCCGCACCCCGCTGCGCTGCGCACACCGCTCGCCGTAGTGGTCTGCGATGGCTCGGTACTCCCGGGAGCGGCGCACGCCCTCAGTCGGCATACATCGCCTCGATGACCTCCGCCCAATTGTCGCTGACGATGCGGCGCTTGACCTTCAGGGTCGGGGTCAGCTCTTTGTTCTCGACGTCGAGGTCTCGGGGAAGGATGGTGAACTTCCGGACATGCTCGACCCGGGCAAACCGTTCGTTGACGCTGTCGACACCGCGCTGAAGCTCCGCGCGAACTGCGGCATCTTCGTGGGGAGCCGCTGCGGTGCTGCGCTGCGCTGCGACGTCCGGGTCGAGCGTGATCAGCGCCGAGATGAATTTTCGGCGATCGCCGATGACCACGGCCTGGCTGACCAGCGGCAGGTTCTTCAGCGCCGCCTCGATGTTCTTGGGCGCGATGTTCTTGCCCCCGGCAGTGATGATGATGTCCTTCTTGCGGCCGGTGATGCTCAGGAAGCCGTCTTCATCGAGCTGTCCGAGGTCACCAGAGTACAGCCAGCCATCGGTGAGGGCCTCAGCGGTGGCGGCGGGGTCCTTGTAGTAGCCGAGGAAGACGTTGGGGCCAGACACCAGGATCTCGCCGTCTCCTGCGATCTTGATGGTCACTCCCGGAATTGCGGGACCGACAGTGCCGATCTTCGTCGCGCCGGGCCGGTTGAAGCTGGTCGGGCCGCAGTCCTCGGACTGCCCGTAGACCTCATGGATCTGGAGATCGAGTCCAGCGAAGAACGCGATGATCTCTGGAGCGATCGGGGCAGCCCCGGTGACTGCAACCCGCACCCGGCCCATGCCAAACTTCGGACGTGCTTTGTCGTAGACCAGCCGCCGAGCCAGCCGGTACTGGAGCGTCAGCAGCAGGCCCGGAGTCGCGCTGCGGTTGCGCAGGGCATTGACCCGCTGCCCCACACCCAGCGCCCAGCCCGCCAGCCGCTTCTTCATCGGCGGCGCATTCTCCAGGCCGGCAGTGATCTTGGCGTGCATCTTCTCCCACACCCGCGGGACGCCGAGGAACACGGTGGGCTGGACCTCGACGATGTTCTCCGCCATCGTCTCGCGAGACTGGGCGTAGTAGACCTGGCTGCCGGCGGTGATCGGGGCGAGGATGGTGAACATCTGCTCGGCGATGTGCGACAGCGGGAGGTAAGAGACGGTGCTGTCGGTTGGTCCGAGGCCGACAATGCCGATGGCCGCGTCTGCAGTCCAGGCGAGGTTGTTGTGCGAGAGCATCACCGCCTTGGGGGGACCGGTGGTGCCAGAGGTGTAGATGAAGGTCGCGGGCGCGTCCGGCTTCAGGCCGTCCAGTCGCTCCGCCACCGCACCGTCCGCCACCCCGCCTGCATGGGTGAGGAAGTCCGCCCAGGACATCACCAGCGGATCGTCGATCTCGGGCACCCCCCGGAAGGTCACCACCGCCTTCAGATCCGACAGCTCAGCTCGATTCTCCGCGATCTTGTTCCACTGCTCCTCGCTCTCGACAAACGCCAGGCGGGCCTCAGAGTGCTGGAGGATGTAGGCAACCTCCTCCGCAGAGCAGGTCTCATAGATCCCCGCCGGCACGCCCCCTGCAGCCATGCAGCCGACATCAACGAGCACCCACTCCGGGCGGTTGAAGGACAGGATGCAGACCCGACCGTTGGGCTGAAGTCCGAGGCCAATGAGGGCACGGGCGACCTGACGGGTGGTGTCGGCATAGGTCTGCCAGTCGGTGACGACCCAGTCGCCCCCGATCTTCTCGTGGTAGGCCGGCGCGCTGCCGAGAGCGTCGCCCTGAGCGAACAGGCGGTGGGGAATGGTGGTCATGGAGGCATTAGACCAGATGCTGGCTCCACTTCTCCGAAACTGACGCTGGCCGGCCGCCGTCCGCTGATGGCGATCTCAGGTCCGCCGGGGCGAACCCCGGCTGGCCAGCTCCAGGGCGCGATCGCGACCGTGCTCTCCCCGCTCCACTGCCGCAGGTCCCAGATCCACAGCCCGGCGGCACGCTGGACCGGCGCGCCAAACAGGGCGTCGGCGATGTCCCGGTACCGGCGAACGAGGGTCTTGAAGTTGAGCGGGAACAGCTCGCGGTTGATCGAGAGGTAGCGGACGTCCGCATCGAGGAGCACCTGAAGGTCGTCCGCTGAGAAGGTGAATTGTTCTCCCGCCTCCCCGCGCTCTAGCTGCTGGAGGGCGGCGAGAAAGCTGTTTGCTGCCGCCGCGTCGTCCCAGGCCGGCGGTCGCAGCCGCTCGACCCACAGGGCGTGGCCGCCGAGGAGCCGCTGGCGGTGGTATCGCTGGTAGATGAGGGTCTGCTGGGTGGAGGCCAGGGCCGGCAGCAGGGGGGGCTCGATGAGGACGTGGCCCGGGTCGTCGGCCAGGGCGGGATAGGCCGGGGGCGGCAGCGAGATGGCGGTGTACTTCGGGTTCGCCTCGATGCCCTGCGCGGCGAGCCCGACCGGCACTGCCAGCACCGCGAGGAGACCAACCACCGGCCGCCAGCGGGCCGGCACGCGGGCCAGAAGAGCCGTCAGCGCCAGGGCCGCCAGCGCAGCCCAGGCGGCGTTGAGGAGGACCACATGCCGCAGCGGCCACCAGAACCGCTGCAGCGGCTCGGCGAGGCCATACAGCGCGGTGTACAGTCCGCCCGCAGGCCCCAGGGAGAGCACCGCGAACAGGGCCGCGATCCCCACCAGCGCGCGCGCCTGCCAGCGCCGCCGGACGAAGACGAGTCCGGCCAAGCCGAGGAGCCAGGGCACCGCAGACATGGTGTGGTGAGCATCGGGGCCGGGGCCGACGAGCAGCCGGGGGGTGAGCGGTGCCGACTTCATCGCGGCGTGGGGGCTGGGGAAGGCCTCCGCAGCTCCGGGAATTGCCGTGAAGTTGGCGAGGAACAGCACCAGCCACGGTGCGATCAGGATCGCGGAGAAGCCCAGCGCTCCGGCGACCGCTCGCCATGGGATGTCTCGCCAGCGGCCCAGGAGGATCACACCGATCGCAAGACACGCAAAGAAGGCGTAGTACCAATAGAAAAAACCGGCCAAAGCCAGCATCACGCCGCACAGCGCCGCCTGCCTGCGGCTCGGCTCCTCCAGCAGCCGGAAGAAAGCCGCCAGCGCGAACATTCCCCAGCAGATGCTCACCTGGGAGAACCGCCCCGCAGACAGCTCCTGGAGGGTGTAGGGGAAGCAGACCGTCGCCGCAGCAGCGAGCCAGGATGCCGGTGCGCTCGCCCCCACTGACCGGGCCAGCGCCGCGCCAGCGACCCCGTTGAGGGTGAGGATCATCACCGCGTAGGGCGCGACGGCGGTCGGCCAGCCCAGCATCAGGTGGAACGGCAGATACGCCACACCCTCCCCGCCGTTGCCGGCCAGCACTGGGGCATCGCCGACGGGCCAGTAGTAGTCGTCGTTGTGCAGGATCCCCTGTCCGCGCGACAGGCGCTCCGCGACCCAGGCCAGCAGCCAGTGGTTGGACAGGGTGTCCGGATGCGCCCAGCCGCCGATCAGGACCGCGTCCGGACGCCACCAGACCGGACGGAGGCAGTACAGCGCCAACAGAAAGCTGATCAGCACAGGCATGGAGCCCAGAGTACACTGCCGATCATGCCGCTCGTCCTCGCAGCCATCGCGGTGCTCCTGCTTGTCGCCGCACGCCTCGTGGTTCACCCCGGCCTGCTCGCCAGCCCCGGCGGTGAGGTCTACGGGCATGCCTGGGTGCAGTGGTGGCACAGCGAGGCCCTGCCCGGCTGGCCAGCGGGCACCTCGCTCGCTGAGGGCGCCGCTTCCTGGCCGGTCATCGATCCGCTGCCCACCGCCTTCGCCGCCGGACTGTGGCGCATGTTCGGCCCCCTGGTCGGCTACAACGCCTGGATCCTGCTCGCGGTGGCCCTGGCGTTCGCTGGCGGGGCGTTCCTGGCGAAGCAGGAAGACGGCGATCCCCTCACCGGGGGGCTGACCCTGGCGCTGTGGCCTGCCCTGCTGGGCTCGCTGATGTCGGGACTCACCGAGGACGGCGGGCTCGGACTCATCGCGGCGGGGCTGGCGCTCATCGGACGAGACCGGCCATGGTCCGGGGTGCTCGCCGGGCTGTCGCTGGGTCTGGCGGCGTGGTGCGGGCTGGTGATCGCCTGGGTGGCGGCGGTGGTGGCGGTCGGGCTGACCCTCGCCAGCAACCGTCGCGCCTGGCCGGGCTTGCTCCTCGGCGGGCTGCTCGCCGGACTCATCGTCGCTCCCCTCGCGCTGGTCCATGCCGACCGACTCGGCGGCGCCGGACACCGCGCCGGCAGCGTCATCGCGCGTGCGGAGCCCCTGTGGCGACTCAACCCCTGGCACGGCATCGACCTCCTCAGCCTCATCGCCCCTGGACGTCAGGATCCCGGCGATGCCCTCGTCCGCATCCACCCCGGCTACCTCGGAATCGTGCCGCTGCTGCTGGCGGTGCGCAGCGGGTGGAGCCGGTGGTGGGTGGTGCTCGTGGGGTGCGCGCTGCTGGCACTGGGTCCGGTCATCTCCGTCGCCGGAGAGCCCACAGGAGTTCCAAACCCCGTCGCCGCCCTCGCCCACCTCCTGCCGCTGGGTGACCTGCTCAACCACCACGGACGGGCTCTGCTGATCGGCGGGGTCGCGATGTCAGCGCTGGCCGCACGCGGGGTCATGCGGCTGCCAGAGAGGGCGCGCCTTCCTGCCGCCCTGCTGCTCGCTGTCGACCTCGCCCTGCTCTCGCCAGCGCCGGTCCCGCTGCCCATCACCCCGCTGGACGCCCCCGACGCCGCCCACATGCTCGCCGACCTGCCCGGAGAGCACGTCCTCGTCGTTCCCGCAGCGGGTCCCGGGATCCACTTCCAGCGTCCGCTGCTCGACCAGCGGATCCACCAGCGCCCGCTCCGGCTCTCCCCCAACCGCCCCGGCGCCCCCATCGAGACCGACGCCGGAATGTGGCTCGCCGGGCTCGCCTTTCCCCAGCCGCCGCCCGTGCCCGAAGAGATCGACCTCCCGGAGATGATCGTCCTGGCGATGCCCGGCTATGCCGAGGACGTGGCCGCCGGACTCGGCACTCCGGACGTCCTCGGTGCGGACGGCAGCGCAGCCTGGGCAGTGCGCGGAGAGACGATGCCGGTGGATTGACTGTAAGCCCCGGGGCACTCGTCGCGTCCTCTCTACACAGAACGAGAGGCCACCATGAACCGCGACACCCTCCGCATCAACGAACCCTGCCATGCCGACTGGTCCGAGATGAACGGCGACGAGAAGAAGCGCTTCTGCAGCGCGTGCAGCAAGCACGTCCACGATCTCTCTGAGATGACCGAGCCCCAGGCCACTGCGGTCCTCGCCACCGTCGAGGAGCCCTGCGTCCGCTACACCGCCAACTCCGACGGCACCGTCCGGTTCAAGCCCTCCCGGCGGGTGTTCCTGGCCCGAGCCGGGATGGTGGCTGGTGGACTGCTCATCGGCGGCACCGCTGCTGCTGCGGTCCTTCCCAGTGCGTCCGTTGACTCCTGCGGAGAGCAGTCCCTGCTGGAGAAGATCTCCGATGCATTCTGGTCGATGTTTGAGGAGGGGCCGGAGATGATCCTCGGTGAAGTCGAGGCCACCGCGCCGCCCCCTGAGCCGCTGGAGGTGATGATGGGGAAGCTTCCGCCTGAAGAGCACGGCGAGGACGCCGTGCCCCCTGCGAAGGAGGAAGAAGAGGCTCTCCAGCCGCAAATGGGTCGGCTCGCCAGCGCTCACGACGCAGGGTAGCCCTCACCGCACCGGCGGCCAGCGCCGGTACAGCCGACTTCCCCACGGATGCCCGGCAGCGAGGTCCGCCTCGAGCGCCGACCGACACGCTGGGTCGTTGAATTCCAGGCGCGCGACAGCCGCTGGATCCGCGTCAGGGTGGGCCGCGAGCAGGGCGTCGACGTCAGGGGTCTGGTGAATGTCTCCGCCGAAGTCCGCCGCCGCCAGGCCGATCACCACCGCCAGGCAGCCGCCACACAGTCCTGCGGGGTGGAGCCGGGTCGCCGACAGCCCGATCCCGAGCACCACCGGCGCGAACGGCCAGGCCATCGCGAGGTGCCGGGGAGAGACCTGTCCGGTCGCCGCGCCGTACAGCGCCAGGGCGAACGGCGCGGCGGTCACCGCCAGGATCCCCACCCGCTGCGGAGCCTTGCGGAGGACGAAGACCGCAGCGAGCAGCCCGATCGCCAGCACCGGCAGCCATGGATCGATGTGGATCGCCCGCTGGGCGGCGTTGCCCGGTGCAGAGGGGGCCTGGGCGGCCAGCAGATAGCCCACCGTGCTCGGAAGATCCGCCAGGCTGCTGTGCCCCCACAGGAAGCGCGCAGGCTTCAGCGGGAGCGCGGGCGGGACGCCGCCGAGGTCGCGGACGAACCAGGCGATCTGCGTCTCCAGGCGCGGAGTGTGTGCCGGGAGGAGGAGACCAGCCAGCCAGTGAGACAGCCCCACCCCCGGCAGCAGCAGCACGCTCCAGCGTCGCAGACCAATCCCTGCAACCAGCAGCGCCGGCACAGCCCACAGCAGCCCGCGTCCGTCCACCGCCAGCGCAGCCCCTGCGCCCAGCCCAGCCAGCAGCGCCGTCTGCCACCCAGGCCACCGCGCGGCCGCCGCGGACAGCGCCACACAGGCCACCATCGCAGCGATCACCTCCGGGTAGAAGTGAACGAACCGGGGCAGCACCGCCAGCGGCGTGAACGCACCGACCAGCACCGCAGCCGCAGCACCAGCCCGGGCATCTGCCAGCGACCGCGCCCACAGGTACACCCCGCCGATGACCACCATGCTCGACAGCAGCGCGCCGACCAGCAGCCCATCGATGATGCCCAGGCTGCGAGCCAGCAGCCCCGGAAGCAGTCCTGCCGTCGGGGTCCGCTGCGGGTAGAGCGACGGCGTGCCGTCACGACGCGCGGCGGTCTCCACACAGACCTGCACGAAGTCGCGGCCCACCACCGGCCACTCCAGGTGAAAACGGGCGAAGTAGAAGGCACACAGCAGCGCGACGACAGCCGAAAGCACTGCAGCAGCGATCAGCTCCCGCTTCCAGACCATGGAGAGCCTAGAAGCCGTCGTATGCAACCGCCTTCAGGTCCAGCTCAGCGATGGCGACCTGAGGGTTGGAGCCGGGGTAGACCTCCACGATCTCCACGGTCACGTCCGACCAGTATCCAGCGAAGCCAGAGGTCGAGGGGATCTCAAACCACTGCACCGAGGCGGTGTTCGCCAGCTCGACCGTCACTGTGCGGGGACCAGCGGTGATCTTGACGGTCTTGGGGCGGGCGTAGGAGGATGGTCCAGGCTGGATGCCGATGCTGGAGATGGTGTACCCGGTGACCTCGCAATTGATCGAGGCACCCTCGGCATCTGCGGCCCAGAAGGTGCGGCTGCTGTCATCGACGAGGTCGAGACGGCTGTGGTCACCAGACTCATCGGAGACGTCATTGATCGCGGTCGCGACCTCGAATTCCGTGGGGTAGACCAGCAGTTCAGAGAGGCCGAAGTTGGGATAGTCCCGCCCCTCGTAGACCTCGGTGATGGTGATCTTGACCTTGCCACCGGAGGTCGAGGTGATCTCCATGTTGTCGATGTCGACGACCTGGAAGCCCGCCTTGTCTTCAAAGCTCGCGGTGACCTGACCGGGGACGGGCTCCAGGGTCTGCATGTCGTCGTACTGGAACAGCTCAATGGAGACCGACTTGATCCGAGCATAGTCCTGAAAGGTCTCTTCGCTCAGCGCATAGCCGATGTTCATGCCCAGCTTGTCGATGGTGACCTTGGGCACATCGATCATGATCCACTCGCCCTTGTTCTCGCTCTCTCCAGGAACCAGCCAGGCAGTCTCCGGGTTTCCGTCAGTGGCAGAGTTGGCGTTGAAGTAGTTCTCACCACGCTTCCGCTCCGACTTGAAGCTGGAGGCCTTGGCGCCGGCGAAGGCGTCGAGGCCATAGAAGCTGAGGCCGGTCAGGGCGGCGAGGAGTCCGAGGGTGCTGCGGTTCATGATCTTCTTCCTGGGTTTTCAGACCGGACGGGGGCCTCTTTGTAGCACAACACCCCTCGCTTTCCTGCCGGATCGGCTCAAGATTTCTCGTCCGCCTCTCCAGACAGACGCCTCCTCCGGCCAGATCCTGGAGTCGCCCTGAGACACTCCGGTCCTGGATCCGTGTGAAGAAGCCCCACGAAAGACGCCGAGGTCGGGATGACCTCGGCGCTCTGTTCAACGGGCAGGACGCCCCTAATCCGGAGCCTGTCCGAGGGTCATGTGGTTGCCCTCGCTCAGGCCGCTGCTGGTGACGATCTTGCCGTTGTCGTCGTCTCCGCCCGAGGCCAGGAACTCGCCAGACTCGTTGACGGTCTCGATGTTGTTGGAGTCGGCGTAGGCCCACAGGTAGATGATGCTGTTCGACGGCACGCTCAGCGACCAGTCGAGGATCGACTGACCGGAGAAGTCATCCGGCTCGAACACCTGCACGTCGTAGGCCTGCTCGTAGAGGGTCGCCAGGGAGATGCCGGTCGTCGGACGGTACTTCAGGGCAACCACGTAGACCGCGCTGGTGTCCTCGGGCAGGTCGTCGAAGGTTCCCCCGCCGACATCGAGGGTGCCCGACAGGCGGCTGTAGGGAATGACCGACAGGCCACCGCTCCCCAGCGGGATGAGGATGTCGTAGCCTGGCAGATTGTTCGAGCCGATGGCGATCGGGTTTGCATCCACGCCGTCACTGTTGGCGTAGCTTCCCCAGAGATCCGCCGGATCGATCAGCTCGTTGCCGTTGCTGTCCCAGGCACCGCGCAGCTGGAAGGTGCCGTAGTCCTCGCAGGTGCTGATGGCGTAGGTGCCGGTGGCTCCGCTCTTGGTCGCGGTGAGATCCGACCAGCCCCAGTCGTAGGGCCCATTGCCGGCATTGTCCACCAGCATCCCCACCGCGCGGCCGCCGGAGAAGTCTCGGGTGAGGTCGATGTCACCGGTGATCGAGACATCGTCACAGCCTGAGCCTTTGCTGCCGATGTCGCCACCCTTGCTGCCGACGTCGCCGCCCTTGCCGTCGAAGTCGTAGTAGGGAACCAGGATCGTGATGTCCAGTCCCTCCACATCCTCGCCCTCGATGATCTCAACCTCGCCGGGGTAGACTCCGATGGGCTCATCGGTTCCGATGATGTTGTCGCCCCAGTAATCCACCGCAGCGTACAGGCTGACCGTTCCATCTTCCGAGAGGTTGATGGTGATGGCGTACTCGTTGCCGGTGTCCGGAGTGACGTCAGCGGCTGCAACGATCGTGGAGCCATAGTAGTCGATGTCTCCAGACTTCCCCTCGGTGTAGGAGGTCAGGAAGATCGAGCCGAACGGGTAGGTGCTGCCGTAGCTGTCTCCCCAGGAGATGTAGGTGCGCTCGCCGTCTTCATCTTCGGTGTACAGCTGCACCCGGACCACACCCTCGATGAGCACCTGAACCGGCTCCTCGGGCACCATGGTGTCATCGGTGTCGGTGTCATCGGTGTCGGTGTCGGTGGTGTCGTCCGTGTCCAGGTCAGCGGTGTCGGTGGTGACATCCTTGTCACCACAGCCAACCAACAGAGCACCCACGCACAGGCTCATCAATACCAGTGATCTCATCTCCATCCTCACAATTCAGTTCTCAGCCGCAGCCAGGTTCATGTCCGTGCTGTTCACCCCAGCGGAGACAACAGGCCGTGATGGCGGCATCTTTTCCAGCGCGCTGCGGTCCGCTGGGGTCGAGCGTCTCGGTGATGCAGACCAGGCAGACGGCAGACAAGCTGAGGGTCTCCACGGTGACCTCACGAAGGGGACTGGGCCATCATCATACAACAAGAGGGCACAGAGAACCCAACAAACAAGGACTGACCGCCAACAAGGCGGCGCAAGACTGAACTCTCCGCCTTTTCCCGAGCCTCCTGCTGAGGCCGGGACCGGGGAACGCAGAGGCGACACGGAGAGGCCCGTGTCATGCACACGCCTCAGCCGTCTACTTGCGATCGACGATGATGAACTCGACCCGGCGGTTCTCTGCGCGTCCCTCTTCGGTGTCGTTGGTCGCGATCGAGCGCATCTCACCGAAGCCGACGCCGTCGAGGCGATCGCTCGAGATGCCGCGCTGGACGAGGGCCGTGACCACCGCCTCTGCGCGGGACTGCGACAGCCGCAGGTTGTTCATGTCGCCGCCGACGCTGTCGGTGTGACCCTCGACCCGGATCTTGAGGATCTCCGGACGGGACTCGATGGTGGCAGCGATCTCATCGATGAGGCTGTTGGAGCGCGCCTGGATCGTTGCCTTGCCAGACTCGAAGTAGATCTTCTCCAGGATCTTGATCGAGCCGGACTCGACCACGACCCGTCCCTCGTCCGGGCAGCCGTCCTCGTCATCGACCCCGTTGAACACCTCGCGAACCGTCGGGCACTGATCGACGCTGTCGGAGATGCCGTCGTTGTCGTTGTCGAGGTCTGGACAGCCGTCCTCGTCCTGGAAGCCGTCGAAGTCCTCGGCATCGTATGGGCAGCGGTCGACGTCGTCGCGGTAGCCATCACCGTCGGTGTCGTCGATGGGCGCCTCGTCGGGGCAGCCGTCGTCGTCCATGTAGCCGTTGGCGGTCTCAGCATCGTTGGGGCAGCGATCGGCGACGTCGAGGATGGCGTCCTTGTCGTTGTCGGTGTCCGGGCAGCCGTCGTTGTCGAGCCAGCCGTCGTCGTCCTCAGGATCGTTGGGGCACTGATCCTGAGTGTCGGGGATGTTGTCGACGTCGTTGTCGAGGTCCGGGCAGCCGTCCTCGTCCTGGAAGCCGTCGAGATCCTCAGGATCCTTCGGACAGCGATCCATGCCGTCGGAGATGCCGTCCTTGTCAGAGTCCCGGGCGTTGGGGTCGAAGGACGGAGCGAGGCTGAGGCCGAAGACGAGGCGGTAGTCCGGCGCACCGAGTCCCGACACGATGCCCGCGCCGCCGCCGACGTTGATGTTGACGTAGCGGCCGATGAGGAACTTGGCGCCGCCGAGGACCTCTGCCGGGTTCTGCGCGGTACGAGAGCCGCCGACGTTGCCGCGTGCCTCGATCATCAGCTCAATCGGATCCGCCGGGTGGAAGCCCAGGGCGGCTCCATAGACCATCTCGTTTGCCAGACGGACGTCTCGGAGTCGTCCCTGGTCCCGCACCCGATAGCCGAGCACAAACGATGACCGCACGGTGTACTCCCGCGCCATGATCGAGCCGTTGGAGACCTCAGTGATCACGGTCGGAGTGATGGTGAAGGCTTCCTCTCCGAGGAACGAGCCGCCACCGCCAGTGGGCACGCTCACGGGCACGGCGATGGACAGGCCGACCGGCATGCGATCCCGGTCCAGCGCCACCACCTTGGGCTGAAGCCGGACGTCTCCGACGCCAGACGTGATCAGGGCGTCGGGCTCGACGATCGGGTTGTCGATGCCGTCGAGAGAGTAGCCATCCTGCCAGAAGATGAGCGGGACATCAGCGGTCAGCGAGAAGTACCGGGACAGGCCGATTCCGACCTGAACATTGCTGGTGAACCGGTCATCGACGACGCCGTCGCCGTCGTCACCATCGACCAGCGCAGCCTTCGGTGCGACACGCTCTCCATCGTAGCTCAAGACGAGCGGATCGTTCTGATAGTTGCCCCAGAACGAGAACCCGACCTGCAGGTGACCCAGGGTCGCTGCGGAGGGCACCCCGAGGTAGCCCATGGCGTCCGGGTAGGGCCGGAACAGCTCGAAGTCGATGGTGTGATCCTGCGCGTCTTCATTGTCCTGGGCCTGGGCGGACAGCGACAGCGCCAGCGCAATCAGCATGATCTCTCTCCACGCGCCCGCACGACCACAGCGATCAGGGTCAGCAGCAGCAGCACCGCACTCTTATTGGATCCGCGCGGACTCAGCCCGCAGAGACTTCCACCCTCTAAGGAAGCGTACTTGCCTCGGTTCTCGCAGCCATCGTTGAACAGACCATCGCAGTCGTTGTCGAGGAAGTCATCACAGAGCTCCTCCGCGCCGGGGTAGATGAAGATGGCGTTTGGATCATCGGGGTCATCGTTGCAGTCGCCATCAGAGCCCGCCCAGCCGTCCTGATCGAGATCCTGGTAGGGATCATCGATGGTGCCGTTGCAGTCGTTGTCGATGCCGTCCGCCTGACCGCCGGTCTCCACTGAGCCCTCGGTGCTGCCTGGGTTGACCGCGGCGTTGTTGTCGTCGCAGTCCCCCTCGACCTTCGCGCCGTCGGGATGGTTCTCGAAGTCCTCCTCCGCGCAGCAGTCCAGCACCCCGTCGCCGTCAGCGTCGAGGCCTGAGCAGACCGTCTCGGGCAGCGCGAGGTAGCCGTCGCCGTCGACGTCGCACTGGTCGAAGCCGTCGCAGTCGTTGTCGATCGCGTCGTAGGGAGCCTCGCTGGCGCCGGGAAAGGCGGTCTCGTTGTCGTCGTCGCAGTCCGCCTGTGCGGGATCTTCGTCGAAGGGCGAGGACCACTCAGGACAGTCCGAGTAGCCATCCTCGTCATCGTCGAAGTCGTCCACACAGTCGTTGCAGTCGTCATCGACTCCGGTGTAGCCGTCCTCTTCGACCGCGCCCGGGTTGCGCTCAGCGTCGCTGTCGTCGCAGTCGCCGTTGATCTCGGAGTAGCCGTCGCCGTCGCGGTCGAGGTCACCATCGTCTCGCACACCGTCGCAGTCCGCGTCGTCGTCGATGTTGCCGCAGCAGCCCTCGCCGAGGGTGTAGTCGCCGGTGGTGTCGTCGTGGACCGAGCCGTCATAGGCGCCGGGATGGACGTAGGGGTCGGTGTCGTCGCAGTCGCCGTTGGCCTCGGTGTAGCCGTCGCCGTCGTCGTCGAGGTTGGAGTCGTCGCAGGGCTGGTTGGCCTCGCCCGGGGTTCCGTAGAGGGCCTCGTCTCCGTAGCGGGCGTCTGAGGAGCACCAATTGTGGTTGAGGTTGTTGGCCCACTCCAGATCGTAGGCGTTGGTGTTCGCCTGCAGCGCGTAGTCGTTCTGGATCGGCCAGGTAGAGCTCCAGCTGACCTGATCGATGTTGAGGCTGTTGAAGACGATGCGGATCGTGTCGCCGTCCTCGTCCAGCTCAAAGGTGGTGCGATCGTAGACGTAGTCCATCGCGATCCCGCCGTTGTACTGGTTGGAGGAGCAGCTGGTGTAGTCGTCGCAGTCTCCCACTCCGAGCACCACATAGTCTCCAGCGGGCACGATGACCGAGCTGGTCACCGTGAAGCCGGAGTCGGTGTCCCCGCGCACGACCAGACCTTGCAGATCCAGCTCCTTGCCCGAGGCGTTGTACAGCTCGAACCACTCCCCGGTGTAATTGGGGACCTCCTGTGGCTCAGCCATGAACTCAGAGATGGTGAGATCGCCGACGCTCTCCGGAGAGTCTGCGGCAAGAGCCACACCCATCAGTGCACTGATTATCAACACGCCCATTTCGGCACTCCAGTCGCCGTCAGGAGGCCGGACCTTACCAGAAGGCCGACGACAGCAACAGCACGGCAGGCATTATAGCAATGTCCTCAGGACTGTCCGTCATCTCATGTCCAAAACTGCGTCATCGCTGCGGCCAGTCCGCCACCTCGCGTCACGCCCGGGCGATCAGATCCCGCCGCTCGGTGGCGGGCTGGCCGGCTGGAGATCCTCAGGCTTCGGCGGGGGCTTGGGATCGCCCTGGGGCATCATGCCGTCGGCAGGGACAAGCAGTGTGATGTCGACGCTGTCGATATCGTTGTCACCGATGTTGACGGGGTTTCCGGTGTACTTCCCCATCGCATCGCCGGGGGAGGGTCCGTCGCCGGTGGTGTCGACGAAGCCCTCCAGGATCAGCGGTCCGAAGTGCTCAGGGACGTGCAGCTCGTACCCTCCCACCGCCATCTTCATCTTGCCCAGCATCCGGCGGCCGCCCGGCGCGGCGCTATCTGGTGCGAACAGGTCGAGGTCGACGCTGCCGGTGCAGTCGCAGATCAGCTCTCCCGACAGCACCACCCGATCCCCCGCGATGCCGGCGAACGGATCGGGGTTGCCCCCTGGGCCTGCCGCGCTGGGGCCTCCGCCGCCGCCCGGACCGCCGCCCGGACCGCCGCCTGGGGCACCCGGAGGCGCGGCCTCGTGGACCGGGCCGCCTCCGCGCGCACCCGCCTCCAGGACGAGGACGACATCGGTGACATCAACCTCGCCCACCTCCAGCCATGCAGCGGCGAAGGGATCGTCGCCGGTCGGGCCGTCGGAGTCTGCATCCTGAAAGGCCTGAAGCTCCAGCGTGCCCAGTCCACGGGGCACACTCAGCTCAAATTCACCGGGAAAATCAAGGAGGATCTTTCCTTTCCCCGCGACCCCTCCAGGCGCGGCGGGATCCGGCACGCGGACGTCGATGTCGACCGGCAGGTCAGCGATGACCGACTCGACCACGCCGCGAACCGTGACCTTCTCTCCGTCGACATCAGAGAACGGGATTGCGCTCCCGCCGCCGACCCCACCCTCGCCATGCTCACCTTCATGGGCGGCGTAGAATGCAGGGTCCAGTGGTACGTCCTCGCCAGTCACCCGCTCCAGGCAGGCACTCAGCAGCAGCAGGACCATGGCGGCTCCTCCGGCGGCGAGCATAGCACGCTGATGGACACTCTCTCATGCCGCTCCCAGCGACTTCAGTCGACAGCGATTTTGGACAGCGTCCAAAAAAAAACAGAAAAACGCCCCATAATCGTGTGCGGTTCGTTTCTCTGTCAGACCGGAGCAGATCCACACGATGCCGATGCTCATACTCGTCCTGGCCGGCTGCGGCGATGGGCTCCTCAGCGGAGATGCCCTGGCGGAGCTGTCGGACATTCCACCGCTTCCAACAGAGCCGGCGTGGTCGCTTCGGTGGCTCATCGACGACGACGAGGGACTGCTCGCGGAGTGCAGCCTCATCGCGCTGGAGGACATCGCGCCAGAGCTGACCATGGGCCGGGTCTACGCCGAGCCTCCCGAGCTCTACGAGTCTCCGGTCTGGATCGAAGAGGGCGCGTATCGCTGGGCGCTGGGGCTGCTGGTCCTGGTCAACCCGGAGCGGGTCGATCCCGACGAGGTCGCAGAGGCAGAAGAGCTGGCTGACGAGCCTGGCGCATGGGGCGCTGTGGATTCCCGAGCGCTGCTGCTGGGCGAGGGTGACCTCGATGCGCTCACCGAAGATCTCATGCTGGATGGAGACGACGGCGAATTCACCGAGGGCAGCCAGTGGGTCGGCATGCTGCCAGAGCTCGCGCTGGCCCGGGGTTCCCTCGCGGCTTCGCTCTATCCGCTGTCGGAGGAGGACCTGGTGGAGCAGGAGGAGGAGGGAGTGCGCGTCGTGTCCATCTCCTGGCTCTCCGGAGCCGCCCAGATGGTGTTCACCGGCACCGGGCTCGGCGGACTGACCGCAGCGTGCGACGAATGAGCTTGACGCAGGCAGAATTCCAGTCGCTCTACGCCGACTACGGACCGGCTGTTCGCGCACGGTGTCGATCGATCTGCGGCAACGAAGCCGACGCCGACGAGGCCCTCCAGGAGACCTTCCTGCGCGCCTGGAAGGCTCGGCGACGGTTCGACGGACGACACCCCCTCGCCTGGCTCCAGACCATCGCGCGGAACACCTCCCTCGACGTGCTGCGAAAGCGCCGCCCCTGGCAAGACGATCCCCTCACCTGGCTCAGCCTGCCCGCCCCCGAGCGAGCTGGCGCCGGCTCCCAGCTCGATGTCCGACGCCTCCTCGATCGCTTCGGCCCCCGAGACGCCGCGATGCTGCGGCTGCGGCTGGGCGAGGGCTGGCGAATCCAGGAGATCGCCGAGCACTTCGACACCTCCCAGCGCACCATCCGGCGCAACCTGGCGCGGCTGGAGGCACGCGCGCGTGCCCTGCTCGGTGCCGACCCCCCCCTGCTCGCCGTGGAGTCACCATGAGAGCCGACATGCCCGCAGACCCCTCCGACACCTTCACCCGGCTGGAGCTGGAGTTCGCAGCGCTTGGACGCCTGGACCCGGCCCGCGCCGAGGCCCTCGCTGCCGCCCGTGCTGCGGATCCTTCGCTCGACGACCGGGTACAGCGCATCCATGCCGAGGTCACCGATGCCGCACAGGGCATGCCCGTCCTTCGGCTGCCCGCCGAGGTCGAGCCGTGGTGGCGGCGCATCCTGAGTCCGCCGCCGATGCTGCTCGGCGGGCTCGCGGCGGCCGCTGCCGCCATCCTCGCCGTCACCATCACCGACCCCGCAACCCCTGGCGGCATGGTGGCCCGAGGTGAGGGCATCGGACTGGAGATCGTCCGAGTCCGAGACGGGCAAGCCGACACCCAGGCAAGCCTCATCCGTGCGCAGGCCGGCGATCGCATCCAGTACATCATCACCGCCGAGTCCGACGGCTACATCGCCGTCTACAACCTCCAGGACGACGGCACGCTGCAGCCCTACCTGACCAGCGAGCCGATCGGAAAGGGGGAGACCACGGAGCATGCGGTGGTGCTCGACGACTATGCGGGAAGCGAGCGCATCTTCTTCCTGCTCGACGACGAAGAGATCACCGAGGCGATCGTCTCCGGTGCGGTCCAGCGCGCGTGGCGGGCACCGCTGGCGGATCTCGATGTCCTGCCCGGTGCCGCAGACCAGCAGCGATCGGTGATGATCGTGAAGGGAGAGGACGACATGCCATGAGCACTGCCCTGCTGCTGGCTGGGATGATCGCCCGCGCCGAGACGGTGCGGGTCGGTGTCTTTATCGGAAACAACATCGGCTTTGGCGAGGACGCCGAGCTGACCTACGCCGAGCAAGAGGCCCGAGACATGGCCCGGCTGTTCCAGCAGCAGGGGGCGCTGTCTCGGGACCGCACGCTGCTGCTGACCGGCACGAGCGCCGCTGCGGTCCGCGAGGCGGTGTTCCAGACCGAGGCCCAGATCCGGGAGATCACTGCCCGGGGCGATGACGTCATGCTCATCTTCTTCTACTCCGGCCACGCCAGTCCCGACGGGCTGCACCTCTCCGGCAACCTGCTGCCGATGGCGGTCCTGCGGCGGTGGCTGGAGTCGAGCGCTGCGGAGGTGCGGATCGCGTTCGTGGATGCCTGCGGCTCTGGCGTGCTGACCCGCAGCCGGGGCGGCACACCGGTCGAGGCGGTCGAGATCGTAGTGGACGACACCCTCACCATGTCCGGCCTCGCAGTCATCACCTCCACAGGCCCCGCCGAGGTCGCCCGAGAGGCAGATGCCTTCGGCGGCGGCGTGTTCACCCAGTCGCTGCTCAGCGGACTGCGGGGCAGCGCCGACGGCGACGGCGACGGTGAGATCTCACTGGAAGAGGCCTACACCTACGCCCGGACCGAGACCATCACCTCCACCGCCGCCGCCAGCAGCATCCAGCGCCCAGAGCGTCGGTACGATCTGGAGGGTGTCGGCTCGGTGGTGCTCACCCGGATCTCCAGCCGCGCGGCCGGACTGCTGCTGCCCGAAGAGCTGGAGGGCACCTACACCGTCGTCTCGGTCAGCACCGGGCTGGTGGTCGCCCGAATCGAAAAGACTGCCGGAGAGCAGCGGCGTCTCGCGCTGCCGACCGGCCGCTACCTCGTGCGGAAGGTGCGCCAGGAAGACGTCTTGCTCGCAGAGGTGGACCTGGTGTGGGGCGGAGACCGCTGGCTGGAGGATGCCCAGATGGACTCCATCGCGCTCGGCGATCCGCTGGCGCGGGGTGGCTGGAACCTCCGCCCGCTTCGGCTCTCCCTCCACGGCACCGCAGCACCGCCGCTGCTGTCGGGCACGCCATCTCACCTCGGGATCGAGGCAGAGGTCCGCCACCTCCTGCGGCCCGGACTCGGGATCGTCGGGGTCATCGGTACCGGTCGAGGAGCGATGGAGTCCTGGGGAGGCGAGCTGCTGACCGCGTCGAGTCGGCTCGCCGGAGGGGTGCTCGTTGAGCGTCACCAGCCGAGGCTGGATCTCTCCGTCAGTGCAGGTGCTCAGGCCGCTTGGATCACGCAGCGCCTGGACAACTACGACTACGAAGAAGGCGACATCGAGGGAGTCGAGGTGTTTACTGCGGAGACTGTGGCACCCGGGGTGTGGGCCGGCGGCGGTGTGCACCTTCCGCTCGGGCCGGTCTTTGGACTGCAGGTGGGGGCTCGTGGGGGGATCTTTCGGGCGGTGGTTGATGGACAGATCGCCTCGATCACCGAGCTTCAGGGGTTCACCGGGCTGTCAGCGAACCTCGGAGGGAGACAGATTGCGCGCGCGGGACGTGAAGATCCATGATCCGCCCGGGGCCCTGCGCGACGCCAAGGGGAGCCGCTGTGGGTGTGCCGGAGCCGCGAGCGCAGGGCTCGGATGAGGGCTTACAGGGCTCAGCACGCAGCAGACCGCCAGCTCCTTTGAGCGCCGACACCGCAGCCTGAGCAGCGCGCTGCCATCGATGGCGTGTACCAGCAGGTCCGACATGCACTCCGAGGCAGGACCACACCAGACGACAGTCGCCCGCGATGTACCCCGAAGCATCGGTGTACACGCGGGCCGTCACGTCAGCTCAGCAGACGCTCAGTCCTCGTCATCCTCGTCCTCGTCATCCTCGTCATCCTCGTCCTCGTCCTCATCCTCGTCCTCATCCTCATCCTCATCCTCGTCCTCTTCGTCGAAGCACGCGGTGATCTCCTCGAGCAGCTCCTCGTCCGCCTCGATGCCGGACTCTTCCAGCAGCGCCATCACCTCCTCCGTCTCCCCCTCTTCCAGCAGCGAAATCAGCTCTTCGCTGTCGAGACCCGACTCCTCAAGGTACTCCTCGACCTCCTCGAGCAGCGCCTCGCACTCGTCTTCGTCGCCCCACCCCTCCTCACAGTCCTCTTCGTCTTCTTCCTCACAGTCCTCCTCACCCTCGAAGTCTTCTTCACCCTCGAAGTCCTCCTCGTCACCGATGCCATCGGTGTTGATGTCGATCTTGAATTCTCCCAGGTCACAGGCCGTGAGGCCCAGCAGCAGCAGCGTGAGCATGGAACGGATCATCATTGTCTTCCCCCTCGAGTGGTGACAGCTACGAAAAACACAACGGAACATCCCGCGTGTCTTCACTTCCCCAGTGAGGCACAGTGCTTGTCTGTGCGGCTCATAGGAGAAACGTCAGGGGTGAAATTAAGGGGCAGGTTTTAGGTGGTTTTCTCAAAACAAAACGAAAACCACTGATTAAACGTAGACAACCAGACGGCATCTGTATTCCGTTCCGGTAGAGCGCTCTCCTCAGGCGAAGGCGTGAGTCCCCTCACCCGCCCAGCACGCCGTCATACCACTCCGCCGTCTCTGCGAGACCGTCCGCGAGGCTGGTCGGCGCCCGCCAGCCGAGCACCGACGCGGCGTGCTCCACCGACAGGCACTTCCGGGGCTGTCCGTCCGGCTTGCTGCGGTCGAGGAGGATGGGGATGTCCAGCCTCCAGGCTGTGAGCACTGCACGGGCAAGGTCGAGGATGCTCACCTCCTCTCCGCTGCCGATGTTGATCGCCCCTGCCGGTCCCGCAGCGGCCGCCAGGATCCCCTCCGCAGCGTCTGCAGCATAGAGGAACTCCCGACTCGCGCTGCCGGTTCCCCACACCGTCAGCGACTCCGGCCTCGACGCGCAGCGGATCATCAGGTCCGCCACCACATGCGCCCGACGGGAGTCGGTGTGATCGTAGGGGCCGTAGAGGTTGGCGAGGATCGGAAAGACAGTCTTGAGGCCGTACTGCCGGGTGCAGGCCGCGCCGAGGTCCATCATCAGGCGCTTGGAGAGGGCGTAGGGGCCGTTGATCGGCTCGGGATAGCCCTTCCAGATGTCGGACTCCTCAAACGGAACCGGGCAGAGCCGGGGGTAGACGCAGGCGGAGGAGACCCCCACGAACAGCGACACCCCATGCTGCTGGGCAGCAGAGAGGATGTTGATGTTCATCCGGGTGCTGTTGAGCCCGGACTCGACGGGGTGGTCCCGCATCCAGCCGATGCCCCCGCCCTCCACCGCGCAGTGAATCACCGCGTGGGGCTGGACAGCCGCGACCATCGCCTCAGTGGCGGCCTGATCGCAGAGGTCGGCTTCTGCGCGGCCCACCGCGACCGGCTCGGCTCCCCGCGCCTCCAGCGCAGCGACGATGTAGCGACCGAGGAACCCACGGCCCCCGGTGACCAGCACCCGAAGACCGGACCAGTCCATCGGCATCAGACGTTGCTGTAGGGGTTCTTGATCCGCATCAGCTTCAGCGCACCGACCATCTCGGAGAGTCCGGTGTTGATGTCGATGATCGTCTTGAAGCCAGACTCGCTGATCCGGGAGTAGTCGACCTCATAGTCGCGCTTGTCGGCATCGGTGCCGAACTCGGCGTAGTGGACCATGAAGTCCACCCGATCCTTGATGAGGTTGACGATGTCTTCCTTGGTGTAGTTCAGGGAATTGTGCCCGACGTTGAACACCTTGTGGCCGCTACAGACGCCGGGATCCATGACGTGGATGATCGCTCGGGCGATGTCGATGACGTGGATGAAGGTGCGCCGGAAGTGCTTCTCGTAGACGACGAGGTAGCGCTGGTGGATCGCCTGCCAGGTGAAGTCGTTGATCATCAGGTCCAGCCGCAGCCGGGGCGAGATGCCAAACGCCGTGGCGAACCGCAGCGAGACCGAGTTCTCATGGGCCAGGAACAGGGTCTCGGCGTCGGTCTTGGTGTGTCCGTAGAGAGACAGCGGATTGAGCGGGGTGGCCTCGGTGCAGATGCCCTCGACCTCACCGTAATTGCTGCCGGTCGAGGCGTAGACCATCCGGCAGCCCTTCGGGGCCAGCTCCAGCACGTTGCGGGCACCCTGGACGTTGACCACCTGGGCACGCTCCGGGAGCTTCTTGCACAGCGGATAGCCGACCAATGCCGCGAGGTGGATCACCACGTCCGCGCCAGCAAGCTCGGGAGCGAGCTTGTCACGGTGGGTGACGTCGACCTCGGCGAACGAGAAGCGAGGGTTGATGAACAGCGGCAGCATTCCCTGCCCGCCGAACATGAGGTTGTCCACGACGTGGACATGATGGCCGGCATCTAAGAGCCGGGGAACGAGCACTGAGCCAATGAAGCCAGCACCACCTGTCACCACGATCTTCATGGAGTCAGCATACCACCGGGGTACCATGCCCACGTGCTCCTCCTTCTCCTCCAGGCCTGCCAACCCGAGGTCCCAGCAGGGGCCACGGAGGGATGTCGCGGCTACGCTGAGATCCCTGATGTCTACGGCTACTGCGTGGCATCGCTCGCGGGTGGACTGACCGATGCGGCACACTGCGCAGCAGCTGGAGCCTGGGAGGATCGGTGCCGGGCGCGGTGGGTAGAGGCGCGCCTTCAGCCGGGCAGCGGAGTGAGCACCGAGGCGCTGCTGACGGCCTGCGGAGACGCAGACTGTCGACTGGACGTCCTGGACTTTCGGGCAGAGTCGGCGCTGCTGGTCCAGGTGGAGCGGTGCGGAGCGTGGGCGGAAGAGAACGCACCACACTGCGTGAGCCATGCGGTGCAGCGGTGGCGTGCGGCGCGTCCGAGTGCTGCGGCGCTGGCCTCGGTCACCGCCTGGGACGGCATCCTGGCGGACTGGTTGGGACACCACCTCGCGGAGGCGGTGGTCTGCGATCAGGTGGGCACCTGCGAAGGCTCTCCGGTGCTTCAAAGGGCCTGCGAGCGGGCCGCGTCAGCCCTGCGCGCCGGAGAGAGCACGTGCCACAACCCGAGCAATGCACCGCGACCGATGAATAAACCGTAACAAAGGTGACACAAGGATGATTGAGAAGATCGTGATGACGGAGTCGGGCTGGGATGCAGACCTCGCGGTGGTGACGGGAGATGGCACGGTGCCGCAGCCCGGACCGGGACAGGTCACCGTCGCCATCGAGGCCACCGGGGTGTGCTACCGCGACCTCATCGATCGCGACGGGCGCATCCCGTTCCTCCAGACCCCCGTGGTGCCCGGACACGAGGGTGTGGGCCGGATTGTGGCGGTCGGAGCGGGATCGGAGTGGTCCATCGGAGACCGTGTAGCAACGTTACACCGTAACAATTGTGGAGATTGCACCACCTGCTCAGCAGGCGAGACGTCGCTGTGTCAGTCTGGTGCCTGGGTGCTGGGCCTGCTCGCTGACGGGACCTACGCAAGACACCTTATATTACCGTGTAACGGTTTATATCGAGCAGATAAAGACATGGACGCGGGAATGGCCGCGAGCCTGCACTGCACCTTCGGGACGGCATGGCGCAGCCTGGTGACTGCCGGAAAGCTCGTGAAGGGAGAGCGGGTGCTGATCACCGGGGCGAACGGTGGGGTCGGGGCGGCTGCAGTTCAGATCGCCGCGCGATTCGCTGACGAAGTGGTCGCAGTGGTTCGTCGAGCGGGGCACGAGGCGTACCTGAAGTCGCTGGGCGCCACACAGGTGGTGGTCTCGAAGGACAATCGCTTTCACTACAGCATCGCACCAGCAGACCTCGCGCTGGACTGCGTGGGTGTGCCGACGTTCAATGCAGCGGTGCGGAGCCTGCGGGTCGGGGGGCGGGTGGTGGTTGTGGGGAACGTGACGAATGAGCGAAGCCCGGTAAACCTCGGACACCTGATCACAATGGGGAAGTCAGTGATCGGTCCCGGAGGCGCGAGCCCACAGGACATGGCGGCGGTGCTGGCGGAGCATCGACGGCAGGCTTTTGTGTCGATTGTGACGGAAGAGCACGCGCTGGAGGATGCCGATGTGGTGCAGCGTAGATTGCTCGCGGGAGGGCTCCGGGGGCGGATGGTGCTGCGTGCTTGAAGACAACCGAAGAAGGGTACAAATACGATGATGATCCGCGCATGAAATTGGGTGGAAGCCGAGACACCATGCCGCCATCCGTGTGAGCAGTTCAAGAAGCCTTGAAAAAGGTTCAAGAAGCCTTGAACTATGATTCTGACGGCGATATATCTCCGGCATGAACAGCATCGCAGAGCAGCCTGCCTTTCTTGCCGAGGTCGAGCATCGCATCGACGTCGCCCTCTCCTGGGACACTGAGGCCTCCTGGTCCGATCTCCCGGTCATGGCCGACGCCGCACGCCACCTGTGCCTCGCTGGCGAGGCCAAGCGCGCTCGTCCTCGCATGGTCTACATGTTCGGCCTCGCCGTCCAGGCCGACACAGATGCGCTGGCGGACATCGCGATGGCAGCGGAGTTCATCCATGGCGCAAGCCTGATGCACGATGACGTCATCGATGAAGGCACCATGCGCCGCGGCCGCCAGACGGTCAACGCGCGGTGGGACAACCTCACCGCCGTCCTCGCCGGAGACATGCTGCTGTCAGAAGCCATCTACGGCCTGCGCCGCTGGAAGCGCCCGATCACCGAGGAAGCCCTGAAGCTTGTCGCGGCGATGAGCCGAGCAGCGATGCTGGAGGCCCATGTTCGCGGGCGCACCGATGTGCCGATCCAGCAGTGGCGCTACATCGCGCTTGGAAAGACCGGCGCGATGTTCCGCTGGTGCGGCCGCAGCGCGGCGTGGCTGGCTGGAGATGATGCTGCCCTTGATGGCTTCGGTCAGTTCGGTGATCGCTTCGGCGTCGCCTTCCAGATGGCCGACGATCTCAAGGACATCCTCGGCGGGAACATCGGCAAGGATCGGTTCGCCGACATCCGAAACGCCAACCCTTCTTACCCGCTCATCCTCGCCCTCCAGTCCTCCAACGGCCTCCGCCGAGATCTGGAGGCCGCCTGGAGGAAGGAGTCGCTGACCCCTGAGGAGATCAACCGCATCGGCCAGGCCGTCGTCGACACCGGCGCGGTCTCGCGGACCTACGACATGCTCGGTGAAGAGATCTCCGCAGCACTCGATGCGCTCGGCCCGTACCAGGAGCGGCCTGGCTGCGCGGAGATGGCCGCCTGGGCAACCATGATGTGGCGGGGCTTTGCCCTGGAGCGGGCGGGATGAGCCCGGCGCTGGGCAGACCCTGGGGCTCCGCAGCTCCCACCCCCACGACGTCACAGCTGCTGGCATCGTGGGAGGTCAAGGTTGTCGATGTCGTCGGTGGCGTCATCGGTTTCTGGGGATTCAAGCAAAACCACGGCCGGATCTGGGCGCTGCTGTACCTGCGCAACGCCGCGCTGAGCGCCGCAGAGCTTCAGAGAGATCTCGACCTCTCCAAGGGGGCCGTCTCCATGCTCACCCGCGACCTGGAGAACCTCGGCATCGTCGAGCGCATCATCGACCCGGGCAGCGGCACCCGGCGCTATGTGGCGAACACCGAGCTGACCTCGATGATCTCCAGCATGATCCAGCGGCGAGAGGCAGGGGTCATCCGAGAGGCGGGCAGCACCCTGGCAGAAGCCGAAGAAGAAGCTCGCCGCAGCGGAGCCCCCTCTGACGTCATCGATCGGATCAAGCGCATGCGTCAGCTCGCCGACGTGATGGAGCAAGCGCTGATGGTGTTCCTCGGGACCACCCACCTCGACTTCCGCAGCTTCCTTGAGTCCATACGGCTTGCCATGCGGCTGCGCCGGGGAGGACACCGAAATGAATGACAAGGCCATGAGCAGCCACGCCGCCGCAGAGCAAGGCATCACCGGACACACCCGGATCGTCGGTCTGCTGGGTGGAGACGTCCGCTACTCCCTGAGCCTGCGCCTGCACAACGAGGCGTTCACGTCGCTGGGCCTGGACTGGGTGTACCTGCCGCTGCCGGTCCAAGCAGGGGACGAGACCCGGCTCGTCGATGCGATCCGTGGGATGCGGGCGATGGGCTTCGTCGGCGCCAACGTCACCATGCCGTTCAAGGAGTCGGTGATCCCCCATCTCGATGAGATCACCCCCTCCGCCCACCGAATCGGAGCCGTCAACACCATCCGAATCGACGCCAGCGGGCGACTCATCGGCGGCAACACCGATGCCATCGGCTTCATCTCTGATCTCTCGGCAAACGAGATCTCCCTTCCGGGCCGACCGGTGGTGATCCTCGGGGCGGGCGGCGCAGCACGAGCAGTGGCGTTTGGGCTCGCGGAGCGTGGCTGCGGACCGATGATCATCGCCAACCGAACCTCTCAGCGGGCCGATCGACTCTGCGAAGACCTCGCCCGGTACTTTCCCACCCAGAGGGTCACCGTCACGCCCTGGCCGATGCGCGCTGACACCATCGACCCTGGCGCACTCATCATCAACTGCACCCCGGTCGGTATGCACAACGTGCGCACCCCCACCGGTGCTGCGAGCCCCTGGCCGGTCCGCTTTACCCCCGATCAGGTGGTCGTCGACCTCGTCTACGCTCCGCTGGTCACCCCGATGCTGGCAGCCGCCCGCGCCGACGGTGCCCGTGCCCTGACCGGTCTCGGCATGCTCATTCAGCAGGCCGCACTCAGCTTCGCCTGGTGGACCAACGAAGCACCCCCGGTCCGCGAGATGCGGGCCGCCCTGGAGGAAGCGTGAGCTCCGACAACTACACCCACATCCATACAGAGCCCAGCGGCGTCCAGCGCGCGGACGTCTGGCGGATGTTCGACCGCATCGCTCCGACCTACGACCTGGTCAACCGCCTGCTGTCGTTTGGACTCGACATCCGCTGGCGCAAGACGGTCGCCACCCACATGCCAAAAGAGCGCGACATGGTCCTGCTCGATCTGGCGACCGGGACCGGCGATCAGGTGATCTCTCTGGTGAAGTCCGGGCGATTTAACGAGGCGGTGGGCATGGACATGTCCGCCGGGATGCTGGAGAAGGGCCGAGAGAAGGTCCTCCAGCTCGGCCTGTCTGACACCATCTCCATGCTCGACGGCGATGCCACCAGCATGCCCCTCGAGGACAGCCGCTTCGACGCGGTGACCATCTCGTTTGGCATCCGCAACGTGGTCCACGTCGACAAGGCGCTCGCTGAGATGTGCCGGGTGCTCAAGCCGGGCGGCCGTGCGATCATCCTGGAATTCTCGCTGCCGAAGAGCGCCATCGTGCGGGCCGGACACCTCTTCTACCTCCGCCACATCCTGCCGCTGGTCGGCGGGCTGGTCAGCGGTGATCGCGATGCCTACCGCTACCTGAACACCACCATCGAGGCCTTTCCCTACGGCCAGGCGTTCTGCGACCTGATGACCACCGCCGGGTTCTCGTCTGCGACCGCGCACCGCCTGACCTTTGGAATCGCGACCATCTACGTGGGCGTGCGGTGAGCCTGCGCGTCATCCGATACCCTGACGCGAGCACCCTCGCCGAGGGCCTCGCGACCCTTCGAGGCAGTGCCGTGGACATGACCGGCATGGTGCTCACAGTCGGGATTGTCCAGCCCGTCGATCCGCTGTCGTGGCTGATCGCGCAGCCGGCGGGTCATCGACTGTACTGGGCCGATCGGAGCGGGAGCGTGTGCGCCGGGTGGGGCTTCGCCGATGTCCGAGCTGACCTCACCGGTGAGCTGTGCGGGCGCTACTTCGGCGGCATGGCATTTGATCCAGATGCTCCCACCGATGATGCCTGGGCGCCGCTGGGTCGGCAGCGCTTCTTCCTGCCCCTCCTGCGACTGGAGTCCTCCGAGGAAGGGCTCACCCTCACCCTGGACTGCCGCAGCGGCACAGACCTGTCAGGCGTCACCGCTGAAGCGACACCACCGGGCGATGCGATCATCGGCGCGATCACCGCGCAGGCACCGGACCTTGCCGGCTGGAGCGGCGGCATCCGTTCGGCGACCGCTGCGTTTGACTCCGGTGCGATGCGAAAGGTCGTGCTCGCCCGACAGACCACCGTCGCCCTTCACGCTCCGGTCGATCCGTTCGCCCTGCTCGCCCGCCTTCAGCAGCCCGGCGGGTTTGTGTTCGGCTTCGAGGTCACAGCCGGGCATGCCTTCGTCGGCTGCTCTCCAGAGCGGCTGTTCCGCCGCGAGGGTCGGACGCTCTCCACGGAGGCCCTCGCCGGCACCCGTCGACGGGGAGACTCCCTCCACGACGACCAGCGTCTCGCCGCCGAGCTGCTCGCCAGCACCAAGGAGCGAGCAGAGCACCACCATGTGGTCGAGGCCATCGAGGCCGATCTTGCCCCCCTGTGCACTGCGCTCTCTCGCGACGCGCATCCCCAGATCCGTCAGCTGAGTCAGGTCCAGCACCTGCACACCCCGTTCACCGGCACCCTCTCCAGCACCACCTCCGACACCGATCTCCTCGCCGCGATGCACCCGACCCCTGCGGTCTGCGGACGCCCAACAGATCGGGCGCGGGCGTTCATCGCGCGCGCAGAGCCCTTCGACCGCGGCTGGTACGCCGGACCGGTCGGCTGGGTCGACCACGACGCAGCGGAGTTTGCAGTCGGCATCCGCTCGGTGCTCGTGCTCGGTGACTCGCTGCGGTTCTGCACCGGTGCTGGCATCGTCGAGGGCTCACAGGCCGAAGCGGAGTGGGCAGAGCTGGGTGCCAAGAGCAGCCGCCTCACCGGTCTCCTGCAGCCCCCCGTTCAGCAGCAGGCGGTGGGATCGTGATCGGCACCGGTCCGCCGAGCACCGCCACAGACAACATCGAAGCCGGTCGGCTGATCATCGAGGAGCTGTCTCGGGCGGGCGTGGCTCACTTCTGCGCGGCCCCGGGCTCTCGCTCCACCCCGCTGACTGCTGCCTTGGCGGAGCGGCGTGACCTGCCGCAGTCGGTGATCACCGATGAGCGCGGGGCTGCGTTCTTCGCGCTGGGGATCGGACGGGCGACCGGGCAGCCCGCAGCGCTCATCACCACATCGGGCACCGCAATGGCAAATGCCCTGCCGGCTGCTGTTGAGGCGGACGCTGCCGGGGTTCCGCTGCTGCTGCTGTCGGCGGATCGCCCCCCTGAGCTGCGAGACACCGGGGCGAACCAGACCATCGATCAGGTCAAGATGTTCGGCGGCGTCACCCGCTGGTACGCAGAGGTTCCCTGCCCCGGCAGCGGGCTGCCGCCCCAGGCGCTGCTGACCACGCTGGACCAGGCGGTCCACCGCACCCGCTGCCAGCCCCCCGGTCCCGTTCACCTCAACCTGATGTTCCGCGAGCCACTGTCCGGCAGCGGTCCCGACCTCGGAGATCCCCCGGTCAGGGATCCCCGTCTTGAGCAGTGGCTGCGCTCTGGGGATCCCTGGACCCGCACCCGGCTCCCCGTGCTCACCCCGGCGACCGGGGATCGCGATGAGCTGCTGGAGATCCTCAGCAGCGCGCGACGGGGCCTGGTGGTCATCGGTGCGATCCATGATGCCGACGAGCGGGCCAGCGCGCAGGCCCTCGCGACCGCGCTGGGCTGGCCGGTCTGGGCTGACCTCACCTCAGGGCTGACCGGCACGGTGCCCATGCTGGATGCCTTGCTTGGATCTCCAGAGATCCGCCGTAAGATCGCACCAGACGTTCTCCTCCACCTCGGCGGGCCGGTGCTCTCCAAGCGCCACCTCGCCTGGCTGGCCGAGCTCCCGCCGACACACCACGTCGTGATCCGCCCCGACCCCGGACGCCTCGATCCGGCCCACTGCGTGACCCTTCAGCTCACCGCCCACCTCGCTGCGGTCGGCGCGCTGCCGAGAGTCGGCGCGGGAAACCCGGCGCTCATTGCAGCGGCACAGGCCGCGCAGGCCGCGGTCGGTCCGATGCTCCCCGACGGCAGCGAGCCGGACATCGCCCGGCGAATCGCGGCAGCCGGGCTGCCCGTGTTCGCCGGCAACAGCATGCCGATCCGCGATCTCGATCTGTTCGCCGATCCCCGCCCCCCGAACCTCGCGGCCAACCGTGGGGCCAGCGGGATCGATGGGCTGCTGGCCTGTGCCGCGGGCTGGACTGCGGGCCTGGGTGAGCCCTCGGCGGCGCTCATCGGCGACCTCTCCACCCTCCACGACCTCTCCTCCCTGGCGATCCTGGCTCGGAGCACCCCTTCCGTCGCAGCCGTGGTGATCAACAACGGCGGCGGCGGGATCTTCTCGTTTCTCCCCATCGCCGGACTCAAGAATGGCTTCGACAGCCACTTCGCCACCACCCACTCCTGGCAGCTGGCCCCCGTCGCGGCAGCGTTCGGGCTGAGCGTGGTGGAGGCCCGCGACGGGGCGGCGCTGTCGGCGGCGCTGTCAGACTTCCGAGCGCTCCCCCGGCCGACCCTCATCGAGGTGACCACCGACCGGGTCGACAACGCCGACCTCCACCGGCAGCTGCACCGTGCAGCGATCGCAGCGGCCCTGAGGCACCTATGAGCAAGAACACCTGGATCTCCGCTGCCCGGCTGCGAACCCTGCCCGCCGCCCTCGCACCAGTGCTCATCGGCACCGTGATGGCGATCTCCGACGGCGTGTTCCATGCCGGCGCGGTCTTGGCTGCCCTGACAGGGGCGCTGCTGATTCAGATCGGCACCAACTATGCCAACGACTACTTCGACTTCGTCAACGGCGCAGACACCGACGCGCGGGTCGGCCCTGCGCGCGCGACCCAGTCCGGGCGCGTCACCCCCGCAGCGATGAAGGCGGCGTTCATCATCACCTTCGCGCTGATGGTTCCGGTGATTGCCTACCTGACATGGCGGGCAGGCTGGCCAGTGGTCGCCATCGGGGTTTCCTCGGTGATCTCGGGCATCCTGTACACCGGCGGGCCGAAGCCCCTGGGGTACATGGGCCTCGGCGACCTGTTCGTGCTGGTGTTCTTCGGGCCGGTCGCCGTCGGCGGGACCTACTTCGTCCAGGCACTCACCGTCCCCCCGGAGGTGCTCGTCGCCGGGCTGGCGCCAGGCCTGCTGTCGACAGCGATCCTGGTGGTCAACAACCTGCGGGACATCGCCTCAGACAGCCAGGTCGGCAAGAACACCCTCGCGGTCCGGTTCGGTCCTGGTTTTGCGCGCGGAGAGTTCCTGCTGACCCTGGTCGGCGGGGCGCTGATCCCTGCGGTGCTCCTGGTGATGACCGGTGCGCACGCCGCAGCCCTGATCGCCTGCGGCATCCTCCTTCCCGGGATCCCGATTATCCGCTCGATGTTCACCCAGTCCGGCGCGGAGCTCGACCCCAACCTCGGGCGGACCGGCAAGCTGCTGGTGCTCTACAGCGTGCTGTTCTCCATCGGCTGGCTGCTGTGAGGCCGTGGGCACACTGGCAGCTGTACCGCTACCGCCTGCCGCTGACTCGTCCGCTGACCACCGGAGCCGATGCCCACGTCCGCGCTGGGCTCATCCTGGCGCTGACCGATGCGACCGGGAGCACCGGCTGCGGTGAGGCTGCGCCGCTGCCTGGGCTGCATGCCGAGACGCTGCCGGTGGTGGAGGCGGCACTGATCGCCGCGCTGTCGGATGGTGTGCCTGCGCCGCCGGTCGCCCGGCTCGCCATCGAGGGGGCCGCCCTGATGCTCTCGGCGGCAGCCCGATCTACCCGTCCCGCCGCCGTCCTCTCCAGGAACGTCGCCGACACGGTCGCGTTCAACGCCCTGATCGCCGGTACAGACCCGCTCGGCTCCGCACAGTCGGCGGCAGACGCCGGGCACCGCGCGGTGAAGCTGAAGGTGGGCCGAGGCAGCATCGCCGATGACCTCGCTGTGCTCTCCGCGATCCGCGCGGGCTTCCCCGACCTCCAGGTCCGGCTGGACGCCAACCGGGCCTGGAGCCTCGCCGAGGCGACCGCGTTCTGCTCGGAGGCGGCACGACTGGGGGTGGCCTACATCGAGGAGCCCCTGGCGGATCCAGGTCAGCTCACCGCGCTTCACCGGGCAACGGGGATTCCCCTGGCGCTGGATGAGTCGCTGCCAGAGGGCATCGTCGACTTCCCAGAGGGAGTGGCGGCGCTGGTCATCAAGCCGTCGGTGCTGTCGCTGACTGGAGCGATGCAGTGGTGTGATCGGGCAGCGGCACACGGCATCCCGGCGATCATCAGCGGGGCATTTGAGTCGGGGGTCGGCCGGCGGGTGAGCCTCGCCCTGGCAGCCTCGCTGGGAAGCCCGGCGCCGATCTCGGGGCTGTCGACCGCGGCATGGCTGGCGGAGGACGTGCTCGATGCTCCGCTGAGGCCGCTCGGAGATCGGTTCGTCCTGCCCCACACCGCTCGGCTGCGGACCGAGGTGCTTGAGCCGGTGGCCGCAGGATGATCTGCCCTCTTGCCCGTGCCGTGCAGCAGTTCGGCGACTCCCCCGCCCTCATCGACGGCCCCCTCACCCTCTCGTTTGCTGAGCTCGCGGCCCGTGTCGCCGGCTGCACCCTCCTCGACGACCTGCCCCACGGCGCACGGATCGGCATCTGGGATCCCGATCACCTCGCAGCGGTTCCGGTGATGATCGCAGCATGGCGTCGGGGCCTGACGGTGGTCCTGCTGTCGGGACGGCTGCCGGAGGTGGACGCCCACAGCGCGCGTCTCGGGCTGGTCCGAGTGCTCCGAGGATCAGCGCTGCTCCTCCCCGCTTCCGCCCCGGACCGACCGGCGACCGTCTCCGACGACATCGCCACCGTTCTGCTGACCTCCGGCAGCTCCGGCACACCCAAGGCGGTCGCCCACAGCCTCGCCGCCCACCTCACCAACGCCACCGGCAGCAACGCCAACATTCCATTCGCCCCCGGCCATCGGTGGCGGCGCTCTCTGTCGATGTCCCACATCGGCGGCCTCGCGATGCTCTTCCGCGCCCTGACTGGCGGCGGTGCGCTGGTGCTGGATGAGACCACTCCCGCCACCCACCTCTCCCTTGTCGCTGTTCAGCTCCGTCGGCTGCTCCGCCAGTCCACTCTCCCCGACCTCTCCGCGCTGCTCGTCGGCGGCGGCCCGATCCCACCAGATCTCATCACCCAGGCCATCGCTCGGGGACTGCCCGTTCACACCACCTACGGGATGACCGAGCTTGGAAGTCAGGTCACCACCACGCCGCCGGGAGCCACCGCCGCACAGCTCGCCACCGCCGGACGCGTCCTGGCTGGTCGGACGGTGCGGATCGCCAGCAGCGGAGAGATCCTGATCCGCGGAGAGACCCTCCTGGCGGGCTACCTCAGCGCGGACGGGCTTCGCTCCGGGGTCGATGAAGAGGGCTGGTACCACACGGGCGATGTCGGTCGGATGGTGGACGGATGGCTGACACCGACTGGGCGGCTGGATCAGATGTTCATCTCTGGTGGCGAGAACATCCACCCCGAGACCATCGAGCGCGCGCTGGGCGGACTCGTGGCGGGCTGCGCAGTGGTCCCGGTGCCAGATGCAGAGTGGGGGGCGCGGCCGGTGGCGATCATCGCCGGAGACTTCAGCGCGGATGCCCTGCGCGCAGCCCTGTCCGAGCGACTGTCCCGATTCGCTGTTCCCGACGCGTTCCTTCCCTGGCCTGCAGACGCTCCAGGCACACCCGCGAAGCCACCGCGCGCGTGGCTGCGCAAATGGGCGAAGAGCTTGATAGACTGCTGATGATGCTCAACCTCTTGCTCTCGACCGCGCTGGCCGCGCCTCCCGATCTCAGCGGCGACTGGGAGGTCGTGATCTCCGTGGTCAGCGCCGCCAAGATCCCGGTCTTCGGCAACACCCAGATCACCACGAAGACCACCCTGCTCGCTCACATCGACGGACTGACCCAGCAGCACACCACCTGTGCTGTCGTGCCGAGCAGTCCGCTGCGGATGATCACCACCACCATCCCCGACAGCTTCGTCCGCCACATCCCGGCAAAGACCTACCCGATCACCGTGAGCGAGTCGGGTCACTATCGGGCAGACTTCGGTCCCCAGCACATCGCTTATGATCCGTCCAAGACGGACGGACAGCCCCCCTCTGAGGCGGACCATGAGTCCGTATACGACTGGGACAACGACGGGAACCCTGGAGCCACGATCCTCCTCGATACCCGGGTGCTTGGTCAGGCGGAGGTGTACATCGTTCAGCTCGCCCACACGCGACTCTCCGGCCAAGTCAGCAGCTCCGATTCCTTCTCTGGATCGCTGGAAATCCTCGTCATGGAGCAGCAGTCCATCGGCGCGAAGCCATTGATCTTTGCTACCAATCCCGAGCTGACGCCATTGTCCAGTGCGAGCAGTTTCACGATGCGGCGGCTGCCGGAGGGTACCACCTGCGCAGAGCTGTAGCCTTGAGACATCGCCGTAGCTCGGCGGCGACAGCACCAGCCGTGTTCTGAAAGGCTTCCTCAGGACCAGTACGCACCATCCATCACTCCGCGGACCCACACGCTGCTCAGGAGTCGGACCATCACAGTCCTCTACCTGCGCACCGTCGCAGCGATGGACGATGAGCGGTCCCGATCGTCCAGCCGGGCTGGTAGAGTCTGTAGACCGCACGAGGTTTCTGATGGCAGCGTCTCACAAGCATCCTCCCTCTACTCCCTCATCTGGTGGTGGCGGCCCTGGTGGCGGCCCTGGCGGCTGCGGCGGCGGTGGTGGCGGCGGCGGCGGCGGCGGTGGCGGTGGCGACCTCTTCGGCGGCAACAACCCGATCCTCAGCACACTCTCTTCCGCCTCCAGCGAGATCGCCGGGCTCCAGGAAACCGCTGCGAGCATCACCGATACTGTTCCTGCCCTCTCAGAAGAGCTTGCCGGACTTCAAGAGGCTGCAACCAGCATCCTCGACACCGCTCAGCAGGCCGTCGGTGAGGCACAGCAGGCAGTGCAGGAAGCAACCGCAATCGCTCAGCAGGTCAGCCAGCTCGCCCAGCAAATCTCCAGCGCAGAGAACCCGCTCCAGGCGATCAGCATGCTCTCAACAGCGACCACTGCGCTGGGTGAGTCCACTGGTCTCTCCGAGCTGGGCGAGGCCGGTGCTGCGCTGAGCGAGGGTGCCTCGATGATCACCGACGTCACCAACATCTTCACCGGCAGTGGCGGCGGAGGTGGTGGCGGCGGTGGCTATCTGTATTTCTGAAGACGAGACTTTAATTGAATCGTTAGAAATTTCAAAGAGTCGTATTCAGATAATGATCGATAAAGGAATGGATAATGAGGAGCAAGTTCTTCAAGGTCTTATTAATATCGCAAATAAACGAATTTCTGAAATTAAATCTGGAGATAAGCCGGCAATTAAGCCAGATGCAAACGCAAACTATTTTGCAGAAGTTGTTGTTGATTTAGATGAGGTTGCAGAGCCAATGATAGCTGACCCGGATGTGAACAATGAGGATGTTTCTAAGCGTTATACACATGATACTATTCGCCCATTGTCGTTCTATGGTGGAACGAAAAAAGTTGATTTAGGATTTATTGGATCTTGCATGGTTCATAAAGGAGATATGAAAATATTAGCTCAAATGTTGAAAAATATTGAGTCGATACATGGTCGTGTTGAATTTAAAGCTCCTTTAGTTGTGGCTCCACCAACATATAACATTGTTGATGAGTTAAAAGCTGAAGGTGATTGGGACGTTTTGGCGAAGTATTCTGGTTTTGAATTTAACGATGACGCACCAAAAGGAGCAGCTCGTACTAAATATGAAAACATGATGTATTTAGAGCGTCCGGGTTGTAATCTTTGTAT
>JAQXDW010000093.1 GCA_029251165.1 Myxococcota bacterium | reverse complement strand
AGGTGCTCGGAGTACGTGAACGTGATCGCGGCATCTTCGATGAAGAACGGCTGCGGAAGGCAATACACCAGGTAGTGGACGATGTAGACCACGCCACACAGCACGAGCCAGGAGGCACGGCGCCGGCCCGGGTCATCCAGTCCCTGCCACCAGTGCTGTGCTCGCTGTGGGAGTCGATCCATTCTGTGCCGATATCGCCTGTCAGGTACCCCGGCGAGGTGACCGGGAGACGATTGTATCCAGCGCTGCCGACCGACTGTCGATCTCCTGTGCTCCTGCCGGGGAGCGGTGCCCCCATCCATGGAGCACAACGAGCGCCTACATTGTCGTTACTCTCCGGGGCATGCTTCTTCTTCTCGCCTGCACCTCCTCTAACCCCACCTCCACACCGCAGGCTGGAGACGACACCGGAGAGACCGAGGAGGTCTTGCCGCCAGACTGCGACAGCCTCGCGGCGCTGCCGGTCGAGGCGTCCCGGATCTCAGGCTTCACCACCTCTGAGGACTTCGCCTTCGACATCGAGGGCAACTTCGTCAGCCCCGACGAGAACGGGAACGTCCTGAAGATCTCCATGGCGGGTGACGTTGAGGTGTTCTCTCCAGACTTTGGAGAGGCTGCGGGCATGGCGTACCTGCCGTACGGCGACCTCGTGATCGCCTCGCCGTGGCGGGGCAACCTGGAGATCATCTCTCCCGACGGCGGTCGGACCACCCTGCTGTCGGGGCTGTCGTACCCCAACGGGGTGACCGTGGATGCGGCGGGCTTTATCTACGTCGCCGAGCACGACGCCGGTGCGGTGCGGCGAGTGGATGCGAAGACCGGCGAATTCGAGATCATCGCCACCGACCTGTTCAGCCCCAACGGCCTCGCCTTCGGCCCTGACGAGGCGGTCCTGTTCGTCAACAGCTTCGGCGGCGGAACCGTTCACGCCATCGCCCGAGACGGCGAGGGCTGGCAGGCACCGATCCTGTACGGCGAGACCCCGGCCGACACCGAGAAGGCCACCAGCTGCATCGGGCTGGAGGATGGCGCGGAGTGCTTCCTGCCCTCGGGCATCGGCATCGGTGCCTGCATGGGCGAGCCGCTGGCCTGCGAGGAGCGCGTGGACGAGGGGGCCTGTGAGGGGCTGGCAGCCGGTGAGTCCTGCGTGACGTCGGCCCTGGGGGAGTCCATCGAGAGTGTCTGCACGACTCCGGACAGCGGCGGCGCGCTGTTCTGCCCGAAGGTGCCCGGTGAGGTGGTCAGCGCCTGCGTGGGCAAGACCAGCGGGGCGAGCTGCGAGGCGCTGGGCAGCAGCCGGACCTGCGACCCCTCCTGGGAGGACATCCTCATCTGCGACATCACCTCCTGGGAGACGGTGGTCTTTACCGCCTGCGAGGCGCTGAGCAGCGGCGATGAGTGCGTGATCGTTGACTATGAAGGGTACGCATCGGGATCCTGCATCGATCCGGGGCATGGCGCGCTGTACTGCGCCTCAGACGCCCACCACTCCTGGCGCGGTGGGCTGGACGGCATGGCGGCGGATGCCTGCGGAAACGTCTACGTCACCGAGTACGTGATGGGCTACATCTGGCGGTTCTCCGCGGAAGGCGGCGAGCCGGAGCGGGTTGTAGACACCGGCAGCTACTGGATCCCCAACCTGCACTGGGGGCTGGGGGTCGGCGGCTGGGAGACGGACGTCCTGTACGTCCAGGAGCGCGACACCGACGACCTGCTGGTGCTGGAGCTTGGGGTCGAGGGGGTGCCTGCGGCGTACCGGCCGTAGGAGCCTCTGGCGGCGCTCCGGTCACCGCTTCTGGTGAGATGGTCGCGGCGGCCTACGAGGGGCGTGCGTCTCCTCGTCGCAGGAGGAAGCCCTTCCACAGCAGGTAGAGGCCTGGCAGCATCACGAGAGTGAGGAGGGTCGAGGAGGCCAGCCCGCCGACCATCGGCGCTGCGATGCGCTTCATCACCCGAGTGCCGGTCTCGGTCCCGTACATGATGGGCAGCAGGCCGATCATCGTTGTGGTGACGGTCATGAGCTTGGGGCGGACCCGATCCACCGCGCCGGACATGATCGCGGCCTTGAGGTCGTCGATGGAGCGCAGCCGACCCTCCTCAGCGCGCCGGTCGCAGGCCTCGTCGAGGTACACGAGCATCACCACTCCCGTCTCCGCCGCCAGCCCAGCCAGCGCGATGAAGCCGACGCCGGCAGCGATCGAGAGGTTGTAGCCGGCGAGGTACAGCAGCCAGATGCCGCCGATGGGCGCGAAGACCATGGTCCCGACCATGACCATCGCCGTCTCGCCGAGCCTGCGGAAGTGTGCGTAGAGCAGGATGAAGATGATGCCGAGGGTGATCGGGATGACGACCGAGAGGCGCTCGTTGGCCCGCTGCATGTACTCGTACTGTCCCGACCAGACGAGCGAGACCCCGTCGGGCAGGACAACCTTGGCCTCGACGACCTGCTTCGCGGCCTCCACATAGCCGCCGACGTCGTCGGTGCTCAGGTCGACGAAGATCCAGGCAGTCCGGCGGGCGTTCTCGCTCTTGATGGCCGGCGCGCCCTTGGTGACGGAGATGTCGGCGACCTGACCCAGCGGCACGGTGTGCCCCATCGGCGTGTGGACCGCGACCTGCCGAAGCTCCTCCAGGTTGCTTCGAAGCTCTCGCGGATAGCGAACGTTGACCGGGTAGCGCTCCAGTCCCTCGACCGTCTCGGTGACGTTCATCCCGCCGACCGCTGACGTGATGACATCCTGGACATCGCGGACGTTGAGGCCGTAGCGGGCCGCGTCGGTGCGGCGGATCTGCACGTCGATGTAGTTCCCGCCGACCACCCGCTCGGAGTAGACGCTCGCGGTGCCCGCGACCCCCTGGAGCACCCCCTCGATCTGGGCGCCGACTGCGGAGAGCTCGCTGAGGTCGTCTCCCAGCAGCTTGATCCCGACTGGTGTCTTGATGCCGGTGGCGAGCATGTCGATGCGGGTCTTGATCGGCATCGTCCAGGCGTTGGTCACGCCCGGGAGCTGCACCATGTCGTCGAGCTCACCGATGATGTCCTCGATGGTCTTGTCCGCAGGCCAGGTCTCGGTGTCCGTCAGCAGGATCGTGGTCTCGATCATGGTGAGCGGCGCGGGGTCCGTGGCGGTCTCGGCCCGGCCGATCTTACCGAGGACGTTGGTGACCTGGGGGTGGGCGGCGATGATCCGGTCGGTCTCCTGGAGGAGGTCCTTCGCGGCGGTGATCGAGATGCCCGGCGGAGTGGTGGGCATGTAGAGGAGATCGCCCTCGTTGAGCGGCGGCATGAACTCGTTGCCCAGCCGACTGTACGGCCACGCCGTCGCGGCGGCGAGGAGGATGCCGAGGAGGACGGTGAGCCGTGGGAAGCGCAGGACGCCGGAGAGCACCGGGCGGTACAGCCTGATGCAGAGCCGGGAGATCGGGTTGTCACGCTCGGGGCGGATGCGTCCGCGCACGAGGTAGACCATCAGGGCGGGGATGACGGTGATCGCCAGCAGGGCAGAGGCGGCCATCGCGAAGGTCTTGGTGGTCGCGAGGGGGGCGAACATCCGGCCCTCCTGCTGCTGGAGCGTGAACACCGGCAGGAAGCTGACGGTGACGATGAGCAGTGAGAAGAACAGCGCTGGACCGACCTCTCGGCTGGCGTTGATGACCAGCTCGACCTGATCTGCCTCGGGGTGTCGCTCCCGGTGCTTGTGGAGGTTCTCGACCATCACCACGCTGGCGTCGACCATCACGCCGATCGCGATCGCGATGCCGCCGAGGCTCATGATGTTGGCGTTCATGTCGAGGAGGTTCATGCCGATGAACGCCATCGCCACCCCGATCGGAAGGGTGATGATCGCCACCAGGGCGCTGCGGAGGTGCAGGAGGAACACCACGCAGACGAGCGCCACGACGACCATCTCCTCCACCAGCTTGTGCTTCAGCGTGGAGACTGCTCGCTCGATGAGGCTGGAGCGGTCGTAGGCGGTGTGGATCTCAACCCCTTCTGGCAGCCCGGCCTTCAGCGATGCCAGTCGCGCCTCGACCCGATCGATCACCGCGCTGGCGTTCTCGCCGGAGCGCATGACCACGATGCCGCTCACCACCTCGCCCTCGCCGTTGACATCGACGATTCCCCGGCGCGCCTCGGGGCCGATCTGGACCCGAGCGACCTGGGAGAGGAGGACGGGGGTGTGCTGATCGGCGTCGAGCCCGACAGGAACGGTCTGGAGGTCCTCGATCGAGCCGATGTAGCCCTGACCACGGATCATGTACTCGGTCTCTGCCATCTCGATGAGGCGCCCGCTGACGTCGAGGTTGGCGTCCTGGATCGCTGCCTTTACCGCACGCAGCGAGACCTTGTGTGCCCGCAGCTTCTCTGGATCGACCTCGACCTGGTACTGCTTGACGAACCCGCCCACGCTGGCGACCTCGGAGACGCCCTGGAGGCTCATCAGGTCGTAGCGGAGGTACCAGTCTTGGATCGCGCGCAGTCGGTCGAGACTCACCCCTCGGAAATTGGCGGCGTTTGCCAGCTCTGCTGGTGAGATCTGGCCGTCGCTGTCGGCATCAAAGCACGCGACGAGGTAGTGCAGGGACTCGTCGGTCCATGCCGCTGGCGAGGTCGCCTTGGTGGGCGGTGTGGGGACCGTCAGCAGCGCGGCAAGAGTAGACGCAGTGTATACCGAGCCACTGTCCGGTGCGGGGAGCTCTCGGTCAGAGACCATGTGGTCGCCGTCGGCATCGAGCGCGGCACGGAGAACCTCGGCGCGGGGGGTGAAGTCGGTGAGGGTGTACTGGTAGATCCAGCCGACCCCGGTGGCGTCAGGTCCGAGCTGCGCGGTCACCCCGTCTGGGAGCCGGCCCTGCACGACGTTGAGGTACTCCAGCACCCGAGAGCGTGCCCAGTACAGATCGGTGCCGTCCTCGAAGATCACATAGACCATCGAGAAGCCAAAGAAGGAGTATCCGCGTACGTTCTTGGCGTATGGAACCGAGAGCATCGCGGTGGCCAGCGGGTAGGTGACCTGATCCTCGATGACCTGGGGGGCTTGACCGGGGTGCTTGGTGTAGACGATGACCTGGACGTCGGAGAGGTCGGGGATGGCATCGATCGGGAGCTGCCGCAGTGTCAGCCCTCCCACGACCGACACCAGCGCAGCGATCAGCAGGACGAAGACCCGGTTGCGGACGCTCAGCTCGATGACGCGCTGGATCATCCGGGCCGTCCCGCAGCGGGCGCGTGGTCATCCTGCACCGCCTCGGGGACCTGCTCTAAGAACATGCTGCAGTCGGGGCAGCGTCCGGGCTCATCAGAGACGACCTCGGGGTGCATCGGGCAGGTGTACTGCCCGGGCTGCGCACCCTTCGGCCCGTAGACCGCCTCTCGCTCCGCTGGCGTTCCGGAACGCTCTTCGAGGAACATGCCGCACTCAGTGCACTTGTCCCGGCTCTCGGAGAGGACCTCTGGATGCATCGGGCAGGACCAGAGGGTGTCGCTGCTGTGCTTCGGGCTGACGGCTCCCTTGGAGGATGCGAGGATCTTCTGGAGCGCCTCCTGGAGCTGGCTCTCCGAGTCGATGAGGAATTGGGCGCTGGTGACGACCTCTTCACCGGCGCTCAGACCGCCAGTGACCTCGATCATCCGGTGGTCTCCGGTGAGCCCGGTGGTGACCTCTCGTGGCTCAAAGCGTCCCTGTCCCAGCGCAATGAATACGAGCTGGCGGCGCCCGGAGTGAAGAATGGCCTCCAAGGGCACCGCGAGCACGTCGTCCTGCCGGCGGTACTGGATGTGGACCGTTGCGAACATGCCTGGCTTGAGGCGGACGCCGGGGTTGTCGAACTCCAGGCGCACGGTGAGGGTCCGGCTGTCGGGGTTCATCGTCGGGTAGATGTAGGAGACAACACCCTCGATGACCTGGCCGGCGAGGTGGGTCATCTCCAGCTGGGCTGGCTGACCTTCCTCAACCCACGGCGCGTCGTGCTCGTAGACCTCGGCGGTGACCCAGATGCGCTGGAGGTTGCCGATGCGGTAGAGGTCCTGCCCCTCAGAGACCCGGGCGCCCTCCACGAGATTCTTGTGCAGCACGAAGCCGGACTGCGGGGCTCGGATCGGCATGGTCCGGCTGGCGATGCCCGATGATGCGATGCGGTCGATGTCTCGACTGGAGAGGTTCCACAGCTCCAGCTTCCGACGGGCAGAGCGGGCGAGAGGTGCCTCGGGGCCCTGTGTGCGGAGGGCGAGCAGGTACTCCTCCTGGGCCGCGACCAGCTCGGGAGAGTAAATCTCGAACAGTGTTTGCCCTGTGCGAACCTCGTCGCCGGTCTTGTCGACCTGGATGCGCTCGACCCACCCGGAGAACCGCAGGTTGACCACTGCCAGCTCGTCCTCTCCAACCTCCACCTCGCCGATGGTTCGGATGTGCCGGAAGACGGTGGTCTTCTCGACGGGTGCAGTCTCCACGCCGATCTGCTGGATGACCCCAGGGCTGATCTGAACGGCGGCATCCATCGGGGCTGTCGCCGCTCCCATCGGGGTGAGGTCCATGCCGCAGATCGGGCAGGAGCCGGGGCCTTCTTGAACGACCTGGGGGTGCATGCCGCAGGTGTGCAGCTCCGCGCTCACCTCGGCAGCGGGCTGCTCGCAGCCGGGCAGGACCGCGAGGATGCTGAGCAGCAGGAGACAGAGGAGACGAATCATGGCTGCGCTCCGAGCGGAGAGGTTCCGAGGGTTGCGATGGCAGCAGCGTGCTGGATTCGGGTCTCTGTGGCGGCGATGATGTACGCACGCTTCAGGGACAGCAGGGCGACCTCGGCCTCGAACAGCGAGGCGAAGTCCGCTCGACCGACCGAGAAGTCTGCCTGGGTGGTCTCCAGGACCGCCTGAGCACCTGGGATGAGGCGGTCGCGGTAGTGCGTGGCCTTGTCGTCTGCGCGGATCCAGCGGGCGAGCGTGGTCTCCATGTTCGCGTCGATGTGGACCTCGGCAGCCTGAAGGGTGTGGCCGGCGGCGGCGGCTTGCTGGCTGGCTGCTGCGACGGCGGCATCTGCTCGGTCGGCGCTCCCGACCGGGATCGGCACGCTGAGTCCGACGGAGACGAGATCCTCGCCGCGATCGCTCTGGCTCTCGGCGGTGCGCACCCGGTAGCCGGCCCACACGCTGATGTCTGGTCGACCGTCTGCACGGGCCAGGGCACCGCTCGCCTCGGCGATGTCGGTGTCGGCCTGAAGACGCTCGAGCAGCGGACGGTGTGTCCGCGCGATGGCGAGCCAGTCGCGGTCTTCGGGTGGCGGCTGTGGTGAGACACTGGCGGGCGTGGGCTGGAGGCTCGGGCGCTCGCCGATTGCGACGGTCAGTGCTGCGAGCAGCTCCTGCTCGGTGAGGGTGAAGTCCTGGAGGCCGTCGGTGAGCTGCGCGGAGAGGACCTCCAGGCGAAGCACCGCGTGCTGGCCGAGGCTGCCGGTCTCATAGCGGGTGCGGGCGGCGGACAGCAGCTCCTCGGCCCGGGCGATGTGCTCGGCGGTGACGGCTTGGAGAAGCCGGGAGCGCACCAGGAGCCACCAGGTCTGCTGGACCGACACTGTCAGCTGGAGCGTGGCCTCTCCAATGGCGAGCCCGGCAGCATCGGCCTCAAGCGCGGCATGCTCCTGGGCCAGCGCGCTCCAGCCGCGAGGACGGAGGGTCTGGAAGGCGCGAACCTGGACGCCGGCCATCATGCTGCTGGAGAGGGTCGGGCTGACGAGCGGGACGTTGCTGTACTCCAGGGAGACCGATGGGTCTGCCCACACACCGGCCGCCTCCACCTGGCTGCGGAGCGCCTGCTCCCGGGCCTGGAGCGCGTCGAGAGAGGGGCTGTGGGTGATGGCCTGCTCCACCAGGTACTCAGACGTCTCCGGGACATCTCCGGCGAGGGCTGGGCGAAGGAGCAGGAGGGCGAGAAAGGACAACGGTACATCCGAGGTTGAGCTTCAGCTTGAAGCAAGCGTCGTGCCAGTCTTGCCTGTCGTGGCGGAGATGCCCTGGTGACCGTGCCGCGCGATGGCTGCGAGATGTGGGCGTGTTGGGCGCGGTTGAGACTATTGTCAACCCATCTTCACATCGAGCCCTGCTCGGCCCGTCCGCCGAAGTCTACCGGGATGCTCAAGGTGATGACCCCGCGCAGCGGCTTCGGCAGGTCGACAGTCTTGAGCACCCGGGCCACGCAGTCCTCGACCTCGGGGTGGTGCAGCGTGTTGGTGCCGATGGTGAAGGCGGTCTTCATGCCGGTGGCGTACATGGTGGTCTGGAAGACGATGCGGCCGGTGCCCGCCGGGTGCTCGGCGTCGTCGAGGCCGAACTGGTAGCAGACCCTTGTGGCGGGGGTGAGGTCCTCAAGGGCCGCGGCGATGGTCTGACGGTTGTAGCTGCCCATCACCTCTGCCGGTCCCACGGTGATCACCGCGCTGCTGTCTTCGGGCAGCGGCTCGGGGAGGATGTAGCGTTCATGCTCATCGAGCGAGGCGGCCATCACCTGGGGCTCGGACGGGCCATGGGCGAGGGCGGGGAGGATGAGGAGAAGGGTCTGCATGTTGAGCAACATACCGCTTCATGGAGCCGGATGATGTTTGTGGGCTCCTTGGATACAGGGGGAACACCTACGGAAAGGAGACGATATGATGGGTTCAATTTTCGTGATGGCGCTGCTCACCGTGATCGGCTGCGGCGGTGAGTGCGCGGATGATGAGTTCACCTGCGCTGGTGAGGTCCTCATGGAGTGCGTCGACGGAGAGCTTGTGGAGTCCGAGGACTGCGCGGCTTCTGGGATGATCTGCCACGCGATGGGTGATGGCACCGACCACTGCATGACCGAAGGCGACATGGAGATGTAGCCGCAGCGCCTCTCCAGATGGTGCTGGGATCTCGCAGGGAGCGTTGATGAGTGCCTGGCCGACGAAGGATCAGCCTGGCAGCCGAAGAGGAACACCGACTCTTCGAGGACCGCAAACCCCGTCTCTTCGGGGCCTTCGTAGAACAGAACGGGGCAGGAACCCCAGCGGTGGATTGCCCAGGACTGAGGGGAGATGCTGGCATCGGGGCAGGCTCTGTTGAGGGTCGCGTCGGTCATCTGCTCAGCGGGGCCGAGCTCGGAGGTCACGCCCTCATCAGCGAAGACGCGCAGGGAGGCCAGCCACTCTGGTACCTCCAGGGACGCCCCACCGGCTGGGCTGCCTCGGACTCTGAGGCGGCCAGGCGGGACGCCTCGCTCTCCCCTCCTGCAGCTCGCAGACCTCCTGGGAGGAGGCATCGTCGCGGCTCATCGAGGTGTCCCCTGGAGCCTCTTCCTCGACCTCATTCTGAGGGCTCGGCGGTGTCTTCCAAGAGGGTGTCTTCAGCCTCGACTTCTTCGCTTCTTGTTGTCACAGGCGATCAAGAGCCGGACCTGATGCATGGTGACCTAAAGCGTGAGTCACTTAGGGGAATTGACACGAAGAACGCTCATCATCCCGCCCTCAGCGTGGGGCAGGATGTGGCAGTGACTCATCCAGTCGCCGGGGTTGTTCCCCTCGACTCGGAGCCGCACGGTGCTGTAGACCCCGAGGTTGAGGGTGTCCTCCATCTGGCGAGCAGCCGGAGCGATGCCGTCGATGGAGAGCACCTCGAACGGCATGCCGTGGAGATGGTAGGGGTGCTCTGCCGGCGAGAGGTTGCGCACCTCGATGATCGCGTCGTCGCCGAGGGTGACCTCGTCGATGTCGCCGTCGGGGAACACCGCGCCGTTCATCAGCCACACCCCGGTCTCCCGAGAGCCAGAGAAGACGTAGGTGATGTCGGTGTGGCCGGGATCGGGCGTCGGCATCAGGCCCGAGAACGGCCAGTCGAGGCCAGACGGAGCCGCCGATGGGGTGCCGATCTCGACGTCCATCAGCGCTGACGCCTCGCCCCAGGCCGAGCCACCCTGGTGGACGTAGGGCGCATCGTCGAGGGTGAAGCTGTCCTCGCCGATGAGCCACTCCGCCTCGGCCCGATCCCCGGGGGAGAGCACGATGCTGTCGGGCGAGGAGAGCGCACCGCCGATGCCCTGGTCGCTCCCGAGCTGCCGGATGTCGGGCCAGGTGAGGTCGAGGTAGCCGAGGTTGGAGACGTTGAGCACCCGGACCCGAAGCGCGCTGCCGCCGTCGAGGGTGAGGGTGGGCTGGAGCTGACCGTTGACCGTCCAGGAGCCCTCGGCGGCGACGTGGTCGTGGTCCATGTCGTCGATCTCGGCGGTGATCGGATCGAGGTCCCAGTCGTCGATCAGCAGCACGAGGTCCTCGTCGACCGCTGGGTCGGCTGGATCCTCTACGATGAGCACCCCATACAGCCCACCGGAGACCTGCTCGTCGGTGTTGAAGTGGGGGTGGAACCAGAACGTGCCGGGCTCGGTGAGGGTGAAGGTGTAGGTGAAGCCTTCGCCGGGTCCGATGGGATCGGCGGTCCAGGTCACGCCGTCCATGTCGTAGGGCACCGCGAGGCCGTGCCAGTGGATGGTGGTGGGCTCGTCGAGGTCGTTGGTGAAGTCAGCGGTGAAGGTGTCGCCGAGCTGCGCGCGGATGAGGGGGGTGCCGCTGCTGCTGTAGGCGAAGCCGTCGACGGTGTGTGTGGTGTTGTCGGTGTCGGTGAAGCTGTGGGTGTGCGGAGCTGCGACCAACGCGACCCGGACCGCGCCGTCTGCGGGGTCGAGGTCCTCAAGCTCTGGGAGCCGAGCGAGCGGCAGGAGGCCACGGGTGTCGGGGGCGGCCGAGTCTGCGGGGGTGGGGTCGGAGTCTACGGGGGAGGGGGCTGCCGGGGCGGAGTCGTCCCCTCCGGAGCAGGCCAGCAGTGCGAGGATCATGGCTGCACCTTCGCGGTGGTCATGACCCGCTCGGTCATCTCCCAGCCCCGCTGCTCTGAGAGGTATAGGGGATAGCTGCGGTAGAGCAGGGCGGCCTCCAGGACCGGCACAGCGCAGTCGACGGCGAAGGTGTGCTGAGAGGTGAAGGTGGACTGCGGGGGCAGGCGGTTGTCGCTGGCGACGTCGACTGCGGCGAAGTGCGGCACCATCCGCGTGCCGTCTGCACCGACCATCACCCGGGCGAACCCGAAGCCGGGGAGACCCGCTCGGCTGGCGACGGCATCACCGGACGCGGGGAGGGCGGTGTGGGTGATGCGGTAGGCGATGTCTCCGGCGGGCAGCGGGGCGTCGAAGGTGACTGCATCGCCGTCGACGGCGGTGATGGTCGCTCCGCCGGCGATCTCATCGGCGGGCATGCCGCGCTGCTCGGGGGTAAACGAGCCGTCCCCGAACCGACCGGGACCGGTGTAGTCGATGTACCCGCCGGTCTGGCGGATGACCTGGATGCGCTGGCCGACCTGGGCGCCGGGCCAGATTCCCCAATCTGCGGAGGCATCCTGCATGTCGGCATAGCCGCCGAAGTCCGGCACCACGGCTCCGCCGGTCGGGGTGAGGGGGGTGCCCTCACAGGTGGCCTCGACGAGCAGGACCATGCTGCGCATTGGCTCGCCGGTGGGCAGGGCGTGGCCCGGGCCGATGTTGCGCACGGTCACGTCCGCTGTCAGCGTGTCGTCGGCCACCGCGACCTCGACGGTGAGGGTGGCGGCGAGACCGAGCATGTCGGCGATGTCTGAGCGCGGACCGGTCCAGGTGTGTCGGCGGACCTGACCCGGCGGTCGCCACCACCCGCCGGTGATCCCGACCACAGACTCCGCCATCTGATCGATGTCCGAGCTGTTCCCTGCGTCTGGATCCGGGGGCATGTGGCAGGACTGGCAGGGGGCCTCGTCGGCGAAGGGGCCTTGGGACCACTCCTCAAAGGTGGAGTGGACCGGCAGCACGCCATCGGGCCACCGGTCGGTGTCGATGCTGACGCCGGGAACGAGCACCGCCTGGTCGTGCTGGTGGCAGCCTGCGCAGAAGTCGGCGGACGAGAAGTGCTCCCGGGCGACCGAGCCCATGCGCGGGTTGATGACGTCGTCGTAGGGACCAAACGTCAGCGGCATCCACTCCCCGAGCCCTGAGGAGGTCGACACCTCGGTGGGGCGGAGGATGCGCAGCCGGCCACCGACCCCCGCCGGCTGGGTGAGATCCACCGACTCGACTTTGTGGCAGACGTCGCAGTGGATGCCGTAGTCGTAGGACAGCCCGGTCGCCTCCAGCAGCCCGCGCCCGCCGACCGTCCCGTCGATGCCCGGAGCGTGGCAGTCCGCGCAGTCACCGACCTCGGTGGCGACGTCGTCGCAGGGGGCGGTCTCGCCGCAGTCGGTGTTGAGCAGCGGCAGGACCCCGTCGCCGAGGTAGCAGCGATCGGCAGCGGCGGCGGTTCCCGGTCCGATTCCGGTCCACCACTGCCCCCCGGCATCTTCGCAGGATGTGGCGTCTGACAGCGCCCCGGCGGCCCCGGCGTACAGGTCGTGCAGCGGGACTCCGCGCGCGGCCTCGGCGTGGGGTGTGTCCGCCCAGTCGGCATTGATGGTGATGTGGCAGTGGGCGCACTTGCTGGCGTTGCCGTTGTCGTCGGGGGTGCCGGGATCCTGGAACGGAAAGTCGGTGTTGTCGACGTCGACGGTGCGGACCAGGGCGAGGCTGATCGCTCCGTCGCTGGGACCGCCGCCCTGAATCCGCGCCTCGGGGTGGGAGGCCATGACGACGGTGCCGCCCGCCATCCAGGTGTCTGTGGTGATGGTGACCTGCCCGGTGGAGTCGGTGGTCCAGCGATCTTCTCGGCCGCCCTGCGAGATGGTCGCGCCTTCCAGCGGTGCACCGTCGAGGGTAACGGTGACCACGACCTCTTGGTACCGCTCGGCCTCGGCGGAGTCGGTCGGGGCAGAGTCCGTCGGGGTGCCAGACTCGATCAGAGGGTGCTCAGTGGTGCCGTTGCAGGCGAGCAGCAGGACAATCATGGGATGTCCGCGCAGCTGATGTGCCCGCGGGCCAGCTGGGTGAACTTCATCGAGACCTCCACATGAATGTATAGAATGGTGCTGGGGTGATGTAAAGCAAAGCGACCGTTAAAGGATGGTTTTAGAATATTGTTAGCATGTTTATACTATTGTGAATCCTGCCCCTGCGTGCTGGAACGCCGAGCTCGACCAGAGTCTGCTCGCCGGGCTGATCTCGGTCGGGATGAGATACTGTGGTCTGCTCCTTGCAGTCGGAGATGCTCTATGGCGCTGCTGTTCATCGACGACGACACCACTGGCCGGAAGGTCTCCACCTACAACCTCACCCGCCTGGGCCTTGAGATCGACGAGGCGGTGGATGGTGCGGATGGGCTGAGGCAGTTTGATCCGGATCGGCATGAGGTGGTGATCACCGATCTGAAGATGCCCGGGATCGACGGCATGGCGGTGCTGTCGACCATCTTCAAGCGCGCCCCGCAGACTCCGGTGGTGGTGATCACGGCGTTTGGCAGCGTAGGCGGAGCGGTCGAGGCAATGCAGGCCGGGGCCTGGGACTTCATCGAGAAGCCCTTCTCCCGGGACCGGCTGGCGATCACCGTTCGACGTGCCCTGGAGACCAGCCGGCTTCGGAGGGACAACCGGAGGCTGCGGGTGGGAAAGGTCGAGCGCCCCATCGTGGCCGTCTCTGAGGCCATGACTGCGCTGCTGACCCTGACGGACCGGGTCGCGTCCTCGGAGGCGACGGTGCTGATCACGGGGGAGTCTGGCACCGGTAAGGAGCTGCTCGCCCGCCGCATCCACGCCCGCTCTCCCCGGGCTGAGGGGCCGTTTGTTCCGCTGAGCTGTGCGGCGATTCCGGAGGCGCTACTCGAGGATGAGCTGTTCGGGCACGCCCGGGGTGCGTTTACCGGTGCCTCTACCGCGCGCCAGGGGCGGTTCCGAGCGGCCTCGGGCGGCACCCTGTTCCTCGATGAGATCGGAGAGCTTCCCCTCGGGCTCCAGGGGCGTCTGCTGCGGGTTCTTCAGGAGGGCATGGTCGATGTCATCGGCCAGGATCGGCCCGAGGCGCTGAACGTGCGCGTGGTCGCGGCCACCAACCGCGACCTAGAGGCGAGGGTCGAGGACGGAGTCTTCCGTGAGGACCTCTACTACCGCCTCAATGTGGTGCGCCTGCACGCCCCGCCGCTTCGGGAGCGCCGCACGGACATCCCCGCCCTGACCCGGCACTTCCTCGATACCCTCGGCGGACACCGGCTCGCGTTGCCCGATTCGGTCGCTGCGGGGCTCACCTCGATGCCGTGGCGTGGAAACGTTCGGGAGCTGCGAAACGCCTGCGAGCGAATGGCGATCTTGGCATCCGACGGAACGGTCCGGCTCGCGGACCTGCCGACCCTCGGCCTGTCTGCGGCGTCGAGTCGCTGGCTTGATCTGCTGCCGGAGGGGCTCTCCCTCATCGACCTGGAGCGACAGGTCATCGCCTATGTCCTGTCCCGCTGCGAGGACAACGTCAGCAAGGCCGCCCGGCGTCTCGGAGTGCCCCGGCACATCCTGGCGTACCGGATGGAGAAGTACGGGCTGAAGCGTGTCGATTGAGCGCTCGCTGCTGACCGGTCGCGCAGCGGCGCTGGTGTGGCTGCCGCTGCTGCTGGTCGGCCTGCTGCACTACGCCACCCCGACCCGCATGGACCTGCACTGGGTCCATGACGTTGCCCGGCGACTGTACTACGTGCCGATCCTGCTGGGGGGGGCGCTGGGCGGAGTGCGCGGCGGCGCGGTGGTGGTGGTGGTGGTGCTGGCATTCTACACTCCCCATGCCTGGCATCCCCACTTCGGGCCCGATCCGGCCAGCCCGGCCCAGAAGCTTCTTGAGAGTGGATTCTATGTGGTCCTCGGGCTGCTCTCGGGCCTGATCAGCGACCGGAGTCGCAGAGAGGCTGCGCATCAGGTCGCGCTGCTGGAGCGACTGCGGCAGCAGGACGCGGCGCTGATGCGCGCCGGCCGGCTTGGATCGCTGGGGACCCTGACTGCGGGGCTGGCGCATGAGATCCGCAACCCCCTGCATGCCATGCGCGGCACCGCGGAGGTCGTGCTCGATGTCGTGCCCGTCGATGTGCCCCAGCGTCCGCTGGCCGAGGCACTCCTCACCGAGATCGATCGGCTCGACACCCTGCTCCGGCAGTTCCTCAACTTCGCCCGGCACCGTCCACCGGCAGTGGAGCGCCTGGAGCTGTCGGGGGTGGTCGTGGATGTCGAAGAGTTGATCCGCGCCCAGGCAGCCCGGCAGTGCACCGCAGTCCACACCAGCACCACCCTCTCTGCGCCGGTGATGGCCGATCGGCAGCAACTCATCCAGATCGTGCTCGGCCTGTGTATCAACGGCATGCAGGCGATGACGGAGGGCGGCAACCTCTGGCTGTCGGTGGTCAGGGACGGTGGTGAGCATGGCATCGCGGTGAGCAACGACGGACCGCCGATCGATCCGGAGATGGCCGAGCGCATCTTCGACCCGTTCGTCTCCACGAAGGACCACGGTGTCGGTCTTGGTCTCGCCATCGCCTGGCGCATCGCCGACTCCCACGGCGGACGACTGGTGGTGGGAGATCGGGCTGGCGGTGGCGTGTGCTTTTCATTGCTGCTGCCAAGAGCGGGCTGAGGTGTGGTAACCATCATGGGGTGACCACCCTGGCCCGGCTCCTGCTCCTGGCGGCGTTCCTGCTCTCCGGGGCCTCCACTCTGGTCTACGAGATCCTCTGGATCAAGCACCTCGTCTACCTGTTCGGGGTGACCTACCACGCGATCACCACGGTGGTGACCGTGTTCATGGCTGGTCTCGCCATCGGTGCGGTGGTCGCGGGTCGGCGGATCGATGCGGTGAAGTCACCGCTGCTGGTCTATGCGGTGCTGGAGCTTGTCATCGCGTCCTGCGGGCTGCTGTTTCCGACGGCGCTCTCTGCCGTGACGTCGCTGTACCACCAGGTCCACGACGTCGCGGACGTCGGCTTCTTCACCCACACCCTCGTCCGCTTTGGGCTCGGCTGCCTGCTGCTGCTGCCGCCGACCATCGCGATGGGTGCCACCCTGCCGACCCTCTCTCGGTTCTTCGTGCACCGGCAGGACCGCATCGGCAGCGACGTGGGCCGGCTGTACGGCCTGAACACCCTGGGCGCGGCAGCGGGCTGTGCGCTGACCGGGTTCGTGCTGATGACCTCGCTGGGGCTGACCGCGAGTGCACACATTGCGGTGGCGATGAACCTCACGGCGGCGGGCATGGCGGGGGTGCTGTGGCTGCTGCCGATCGGCCGGTCTGGAACCCTCTCAGAGTCCACCCCCGAGCCGGCGGCTGTCGGTGCGAGTCGGTGGCTGCTGGCGGCATTCTTCCTCTCCGGCTTCACCGCGACCGCTGGCGAGATCCTGTGGACCCGCATCATCGCCCTGCTCCACCCCAACGCCCACACCCTCGTCTTCTCCCTCGTCCTCACCATGTTTCTGCTCGGCTGCGGCATCGGCAGCACCCTGTATGCCGGTCCGCTGGCTCGGATCGCTCCGCTGCGGCTGTACGGCGCGCTCCAGGTCGCCCTCGGCGGCATCACCGCCGGCAGCCCGCTGCTGCTCATCTGGCTGCGCTCCAGCCAGACGGAGACCTGGACGACCGCCTGGGGCCTGGCGCGCAACAGCCTCGACCTCTACATCACCCGGGGCGAGATCGCGGTGATCGGGGTGGCGCTCGGCGCGGCGGGAATGCTGTTCGGCATGACCTTCCCGCTGGGCAATCGGCTCTATGTGCGCCGCCTCTCGGTACTCGGCGCGGGGGTCGGGGCGGTGTACTTCATCTCGACTGTGGGCGGGATCGCCGGCTCGTTTGTCGCCGGGTTCTTCCTGATGCCGGCGCTGGGTGCCAAGAACGCCCTGTACGTCATCGCCGCCGCCAACCTCATCCTCGGCATCGTCTTGCTGTGCGTGCCGGGTCGACACCGGACTGCTGGGATCGGTCTGAGCCTCGCCGGAGCGGTCGGGATGGCGCTGATCGCCTCGCGGCTGACCCCGTGGGTGTTTCTCAACATCCCGGTGCAGCACCAGGTCGAATTCTACAAGGATGGTCGGAGCACCTCGGACGCGGTCATCTGGGTCGACCAGCGCGGACAGTGGGAGCGAATGCTGTTCGCAAATGGTGAGTTTGTCTCGTCGGGTCCGATCGGAACCTGGCTTGCGACCCTGCTCCACCCCGATCCTGCCGAGGTCCTCATCCTCGCCTTCGACACCGGGGCGACGTCGGGGCAGGTCGTCGAGCACCCCGCGGTCAAGGCTGTCGAGGCTGCGGACATCTCGGATGTTCAGCCGATCATCGCCCGGTACTTTGAGACCGAGAACCGTGGCGTCATGCGCCATCCCCGGTTCAACATGGTGCCCAACGATGGCCGCAACCACCTGCTGACCCGCCGCAAGCAGTACGACATCATCTTCAACGGTGTCGCGGCTTATTCGGCGTATCTTGAGCTATCGACCGTTGAATTCTTCGAGCTGTGTCGGGAGCGACTCGATGAAGATGGCCTGTATCTCCACAAGATCCACCCCCACATGATGACCCCGGAGGGCTTCCGCCGGGTGGTCGCGACCTTCGCAGAAGTCTTCCCGACCTCGACCTTGTGGCGCTCGCGGGTCTCCAGCGTGCTGCTGCTCATCGGCTGGAAGGACGCACAGACCCAGGGCTGGGATGACTTCGCCGCGCGGGTCGATGACCAGAGCCAGGGTGCCCCAGAAGACGTCGCCGGGATGTTCATGGCGGGCACCGATGCCCTGCGGGCCTGGTCCGATGACGCCGCTCCCCTCGTCGATGATCTCCCTCCGCGCCTCATCGAGACGCTCACCCTCATCGACACCGGCTCCGACTTCCTCACCGTCACGCCCTACCAGACCGGGGCGCGGACTTGGGATCGGGAGATCAACCGCAGCCTCGCCACCATCGAGCATGTGCCCACGGACCTGCTGGAGAACATTCCGCCAGAGTCGCTGTCGGTGATCGCGCAGCGACAGCAGCAGCGCAGCGAGGAGCAGGCGCGGTAGCTGGCTGGCGCCGGGACAGGAGGCAGTGCATCACCATGGCGCTGCATCGGCCGGCGAGCGCTCCAGGCTCCGAGGTCCGATGGACCGCATGGTGAGTGCTGGCGGCATCTGTGACATCTCCGTGTGGTTGTGACCGGAGCATGCCGCGAGGGGCTCAGTCCGTTATCTCCGCCTCCTGCCCCGGGTCGCATCGTTCTTGTGGTCCATGGGAAGCCCCAGGAGGATGCGATGCGGATGCTTCTGCTGCTCACTGTCGTCGGCTGCTCAGAGTACGGAATCCAGGCGGACAGCACGGAGAACCTGGGTGCAGAGCCGGACACGGCTGCCCCGGAGCCCGCGCAGGACACTGCGGCGCCCGAGGACACCGCAGCGCCCGAAGACACCGCAGCGCCGGCCAATGATGAGGAGCCGCCCCCTGCGGAGGCCCCGGTCTATGCCCACACCGCTACGCAGCTGTTCACGGTCGAGCCGACCACGGGTGCGCGGACCCTGATCGGGGTCTTTACCGCCATCTCGGGCACCATCAACTCCTCGTTTGTGGACATCGCCATCGACCTCGAGGGCAAGATGTACGGCGGCACGTTCGATGCGCTGTACCGCATCGACCCCTCCACTGCTGAGGTCTCTGAGATCTGCACGCCGGATGCCGGGATGGTCGCCCTGACCTTCACCTCCGACAACGAGCTGATCGCCGGCGGAGATGATGGCGTGAACATCATCAACATCACCAACTGCCGGGTCACCGAGCTGGTCACCGAGGGCAACTACGAGACCTCTGGTGATCTCGTCGGTCTTCCCGACGGCTACCTCTACTGGACCGTCGAGAATGGCAGCCGAGACGGCCTCGTCCGGATCGATCCGCTTACCGGCCAGACCACCTGGATCGGCGAGACCGGCTACTCGAGCATCTTCGGTCTCGGCTACGACGAGGGCGAGCTCCTCGGCTTCAACTCCTGGGGCGAGACGATCTCGATCTCTCCGACCACGGCCGCATCGAGCGTGCTGACCAGCGACGACGGCGTGTCCTGGTACGGCGCGACCACCAACCCGGTGGAGTGGTAGCGGCAGCAGCTCAGTTGCCCTGTCGTCGGTCCATCTCGGCCTCAATCAGTGCCCGAAGCCGGTCGATGTCATCGGTCGGTAGCGTCTGGTCGTCTTCGTCGGTCCAGCCGCCGAGGACGGACAGGGACCACCCGCTGGCGCTGTCGATCCAGACCGGCTGGTGCTCCAGGTTCCAGAAGTAGACCCCGGCTCCGCCGAAGGCCCCGGTGTGACAGCAGCGGCAGGCGCACCGCTTGACCTCGCTCGTGAGCCAGCGGTACTCCGGATCGTTGAGCCGAGGGTCGGTCCAGTCGGGCGGCATCCCGGACTTGTTCTCGCTAACGGTTGGCTGCCGACCGGCCTCATCAACGACCGCCTGGCAGATCGCGTCGCTGTAGGAGTCGCCAGCGCTGGGCAGGCACTCGCTGTGCTCCGGTAGATCGAGCACGGGCGAGCCCCCAGAGTCCGGGGGCGGTGATGTACAGGCGAGTATCATCGGGAACATGGTGATGGTAATCGCAAGATGTGTGCCTGTGCTGGCGCGCTTTCTTCGCTCCAAATGGTTAAAAAGGCACGGTCAGAAGTGTGAACGTGCTCAGCTGACCACCACCGCCATATAAAGATCGAACGTCGCTTCCTGCGGGCGGGTCAGTGCTTGCCTGATTCTTGAGACCTGGAGATTCCTGCGTGCTGCTGTTCATCCCCATCGTCCTCGCGGCACCTCCGCCAGATCAGCCCTTGCTGAGCACAGGCGCGATCACCACTGTCCTCGACAATGGCCTCACCGTCATCCTTGAAGAAGCTCGCCGCACCGACACCGTCGCGCTTCATCTCCGGTTCGGAGTGGGCTCGCGAGACGAGGAGGACGGGGAGCGTGGCTGCGCACACCTGTTCGAGCACCTCATGTTCGAGGGCTCCGCGAACGTCCCCGGTGCCAGCTTCGATGCGTGGCTGACCCAGGCTGGCGGCAGCAACAACGCCTGGACCTCCGAGGACACCACCGCCTACCACATGACCTTCCCCTCTGGGGCTGCAGAGCTGGCCTTGTTTCTGGAGAGCGACCGGCTCGGCTTCCTCTCCGCCGGGGTCACCGAGGAGAACGTGGCGAACCAGCGCGATGTGGTCCTCCAGGAGCGCGCCGAGGGCTATGCCGATCCCCATGGCCGAGACTGGGACACCTTCTCTCGGCTGATGTGGCCTGAGGGGCACCCCTACCACGTCCCGGTCATCGGGACCGTCGCCGATGTCGAGGGCTTCAGCGTGGCGGGCACTCAGGACTTCTGGCAGCGTCACTACCGCCCGGACAACACGGTGCTCGCCCTGGTCGGCAACTTTGACGCCGAGGAGATGCTGGCGCGGGTGGAGTGGTGGTTCTCTGATGTTCCCGGCAAGCCGGCACCGCAGACCCCGCGGCTCACGGAGACCGTGCTCCCTGAAGGGGGCGGAAACGGCGTGCTGGAAGATGGCGTGGAGGACTGGGGGCTGTGGATGGGCTGGTCGACCCCCGCTGGTCTGCACCCCGACGCTGCCGCCCTGGAGACGCTCAGCTACATCCTCTCGTACGGCCGGGGGACCCGCCTGGACGACGCGATGTATTACAAGCGTCGGATCGCCAGCGAGACCTGGGCGTGGCTCAGCGCTGGCGAGCTGGCCAGCCAGTTCATCATCTACACCGCTGCGATGAAGCCGAAGATCTCGAAGATGGATCGGATGATCACCGGGGTGCTGGCAGACATCATCGACCACCCACCCACTCCGGCGGAGATGGCACGGACGAAGTCTGTCATGCTCGCGGGTCTCCTCGACTCCTTGGAGCGTCCCGAGGACCGCGCCGAGCACCTCACCGACTGCATGGTCCACTATGGTCGCCCAGACTGCTTCGCTGAGGAGTGGAAGCGATACGCGGACGTCACCGCAGAGGACGTTGTTCGGGTCACCCAGACCTGGCTGACTCCGGAGCGCCGGACCACCCTCTCTGTCATTCCCGAGGGCACCGAGGGTGCCCTGCCTGGTGCTGTCTCCGTGGAGCTTCCATGACCCCGCTGCTGCTGAGCGCCCTGCTGTATGCCCAGGACGACGAGCCCTCGCCCGACCTCATCCCAAAGCCCGAGACCCCTGACCGCTCCGCGCCGCCAGCGGTTCACCTCCCGGAGGTCCTGGCCTTGCCTGCCATGACCACCACGACCCTTCGCCCTGGGCTCACCCTCAGTCACCTGCAGGTGGATGGGGTGCGAAAGGTCGAGGTGATGGTGATGTTCGAGCGCGGAAGTCTGGACCTCTGTCCAGACACGGCGGACTGCCGGATGCTGACCAACGTCTGGGAGCTCGCCTCGCAGGAGGCCGGATCTGAGGAGACCGAGGCGCTGCTCGACAGCCTCGACGCCAGCCTGCTGTCGTGGATGGGGCGGACCACCGGTGGCCTGGAGCTGACCATTCCCCGCACCGCGCTCGACGACGGGCTCGCGCTCCTGGAGGCTGTCCTGCACACCCCGGGGCTGCCCCGTGGAGAGCTGAAGCTGTCCAAGGAAAACACGCTGGACTGGTACGAGGACACCGGCCCTGCAGACATGGGCGACGTTGCCTCGACGGCCCGGAAGTACGGCTTCTACCCTGCTGACAGCATCTACGGCCAGCGCCCGGACCTCGGCGCGATCCAGAAGGTTCGCCGCCGCCACCTCCGCGCCGTGCACGCCCGGCTGCTCTCGGAGGCCCCGGTGCACGTCCTTGTGGTCGGAGACATCGCGCTGGCAGACATCCAGGACGACATCGTCTCGCTTGTCGGTGACCTCGGAGTCCCTGGAGCGCGGACGGCGCTGCCGGAGGTTGCGTCAATGGGAGCCTCCAGCGTCGTCGCGATCCACATGCCCGGTTCCCAGGCTGCGGTTCGGCTGATCACAGCGGCTCCGAGCCGAGATGCTGCGGATCGGGTTCCGATGTCTGCCATCGACTTTGCCCTCGGCGGCAGCTTCACCAGCCGCCTGAACAGCAACCTCCGCGAGGAGAAGGGCTGGACGTACGGAGCCGGGAGCTGGCACAGCGCTGGAAAGACCCACGGCTTCTGGGCGGCCTCGGTGGATGTCGAGGCGGAGAACGTGGCCGGCGCGGTCACCGAGATTCGTGCGGAGCTGGACACCATGGTCGCCAGCGGCACGACTGCAGATGAGGTCGAGGCGGCCTGGCTCGATGACGTCACGTGGTGGAACCGTCGCCTGGAGACCGCTGGCACCGCCGCGAGCTTCTACCAGCAGCTCATTCTCCAGGAGCAGACTCTGGCGGATCTCAGCGGTCGGCTGTCCACAGCAAATGCGCTCACGCCGGCAGACACGGTGGCCTGTGCCGAGTCCTGGATGACCGACCGCCCTCGGCTGTGGGTGATCGTCGGGGATCGCACGCTGATCGAGGCGCAGGTCACCAGCCTGGAGCTGCCGGTCCAGTGGATCACCCCCGAGCAGGCGATCCTGGGTGCGTTTGAGGTGACGCGCTGAGGCGACGCGCGGCGTCCGGCTCGCCTGGGCGTGGATGTGGAGCCTCAGCGTCATACGCTCGATGCGCACGTGCACGGCCCATGCCTCCGAGGGCATGGGTGCTCTGGGCGCATGGGGCCAGTGTGCTCCAGCGGCACACGCAGACTCACCGGGGCCTCCGGAGGGCTACACTGTGGGGTCATGACACGCCTCACCCTGACCCCTTCGGACGTCAACGCGATCTACTGCGTTGGTCGAAACTACGCTGCCCATGCTGCTGAGCTCGGCAATCCGGTCTCGAAGTCGCCGCTGATCTTCACCAAGTCGCGGACCTGCATCGTGCCGTTTGCCGGTGAGCTGTCCATCCCGACGGCCCTCGGTCGCTGCGATCACGAGCTGGAGATCGCCGTTCGACTCGGCTCACCGCTCACTGCTGCCGCCCCAGCAGCCTGCCTCGCCGGCATCAGCCATGTCGGCCTCGCCCTCGACCTCACCCTCCGTGAGGCCCAGAGCGCGCTGAAGGCGAAGGGCCATCCCTGGGACCTCGCCAAGAGCTTCGCCGGGGCCTGTCCGCTCTCGGAGCTGCTGCCGGCCGCTGGCTTTGACCTGACCGACCTCGACCTGACCCTGACCATCAACGGGGAGGTCCGCCAGTCTGGTCACTGCCGCCAGATGTTGTTCTCCATCGGCGACTTCTTGTCGTTCCTCAGCCACCGCATCCCGCTTGTTCCTGGTGATCTCATCCTCACAGGCACCCCCGCCGGGGTCGGCCCGCTGGCGGAGGGTGATGTCCTGGTCGGCATGCTGTGTGGTGTGGCGCTGGCGGAGGGGGTCGTGCGTCGGTAGCTCCGTGCGCGAGGACCTTGCTCTCCGTCGTGACCGGACGGTCGATCCCGGCCAGGACTGTGCTGGCTGTGGCAACACATCACGCCAGGGCTGACGTCGGAGCGCATGCTGCGGTCAGCCGGTGCCTCAGAGTACGCCGGGCAGGTATGCCTGGAGCAGGGCGCTCGGCTCGAGGACGCCGAGCTTGAGGAGGGGGGTGTCGTCGGGGGCGTCGGACAGGTGGCTGATCGCGGCGGTGCACAGCGCGACGTGAAGGGTGAGGCCCGCAGACTCCAGCATCGTCCGGGTGCTGGTGAGGACACCACGCGCCCCGTCGCGGTTGCCCTGTGCGGCCAGGATGCTGCCTCGGTGGAGGCCCGCGAGGGCCTTCATGTCAGCCCGTCCGCTGCGCTCGAGGGTCTTGCGGACTCGTCCCTCAGCACGGCTGAGCGCGCGGCTGCTGGGAGCGTCGGCAGGGGGTATGCCGGCGGCGTGGGCGCTCCGGAGCGCAGCGAGGGCCGCAGCGCGGAGGTCGAGGGCGTGCAGCTGCAGCGCGGGAAGTCCGAAGAGGCTGGCGCTGTCCAGTGCCCGCCAGATCGCCTCGACTTCTGTGGCGATGCCATCGAGCTCGCCCGTGTAGAGCGCGCAGCGAGCACCGAGGAGGCGAGCGTGGAGGTGCTCTGCGAGGGGCCGTGGGCGGGCGCGGATCTGAGCGACGCGCTCTCGGGCGCGGCCGACGCGGCCTTCCAGCAGCGCAAGCCGTCCCCCGGCCAGCGCCGCGGCACACCACAGCGACTGATCCTTGAGGCTGCGGGCGCGCTTGAGGTTGTCTTGCCACATTGGGCGGAGAAGCTCGAGCCGTCCAGACCACCACAGCGCGTCGAGCAGCCCGATACGGGTCATCGCGCTCTCCCAGATGGCTTCTGGGCAGTCTTGTTCGAAGCGATCGCGCGCGCAGCGGTAGCTGGGGATGCTCCGCTGGGGATTGCCAGCATGGGACGTTGCAGCGGTGGTCCAGTCTGCCAGGGCATGCAGCTCGGGCTGATCGATGCGACGGGCGAGCGCCTGACAGGCTGAGAGGCGATCGGGCGTGCTGCCGCGAGCCGTGTAGAGCAGCAGCCCAAAGCGCGCGGCCTGGCGAGCGGCCTTTGCGCGCAGCGCGTGCTGGAGACCGGTCATCAAGAGGTACTGCACCCGCAGCGGATCGACCCTCCACAGGGCCAGGGCAGCCGTCCAGCACAGCGCCATTCGATGTGTTGCTGCGGACTCTGTACTGCCGGTGTCCCAGCCCTCTGGCAGGGCCAGGAGGCGCAGCCGGGTCATGCCGAGGCGCAGCAGGACAGCCTGCTCCGTTCGCCCGCTCGGCCAGCGAACACCGGAACGCTCCAGGAGGGTCTGGAGCATCTCCAGGCCGCGGGTGTGCTCTCCGGCGGCGATCCACTGCTCGGCCGCCCGACGTGTCCAGTCGGCATCATCTCCACGCCGCGTTGCGATCTCTTCCAGCAGCGGCGCAGCCTCTCGGGACAGTCCCAGCCGGACCATCACCGCTGCGGCTGCTGCGACCACCCGCTTCCGTCGGATATCGCTGGCCGGCAGGTGAGCGAGCGCGAGCCGGTAGTGGGTGCCGGCGGCCTCCAGCTGCAGCGATGCGGCGGCCTGATCGGCAGCGGCGATGGCATAGGGGACGGCGCTGGCTGGATCGCCGGATGCCAGCAGGTGCCAGTAGATCCGGACCGGCTCACTCGGCTCGTGCTCGATGAGGGCCTGGGCGATGCTGCGGTGGTAGAGCATGGGGGCTGCGCGGGCCTGGACGGCATCGCAGACGCGCTCATGGGCCAGGCTGATGTCTGGCGGTGCAGTGATCAGGCCGTCGCTGTGGAGCATGGCGAGATCGTCGCGGCTGTCCTCGCCGAGGATCTCAGTCAGCATCTCTGATGGCAGCGCCTGCTGTGCCGCAGCGAGAACCTCCAGGATGCGCTGCTGTCGGGTGGAGCGTGTGGCGATGTGACGGGTCAGCAGCTGCCGATGGGTCAGCTGCGGCATGCCCTTGGTGTTGGAGAGCCCGGTCCGGAGGAGGCTGCAGGCGAACAGCGGGCTGCCGGCAGCAGCGGAGACGATCCGGGCGCGCTGCTCCGGTGCTGCGAGCCCTTGCTGACGAAGGCAGTCATGCAGGGCTGCGCTGGACAGCGGCGGAACCGAGATGCGATGCAGCCACCCGGCCGGGCCAGCCTGCTCCTCCAGCTCGGTCCAGTCCTGAAGGAAGGCCGCCTCGGACAGCGACTCGGACGGGCAGGTCCCGAGCAGCAGCAGCCGGGGTGGAGCCGCGGCGGTCAGAATGTCCGCGAGCACCTGGGCTGAGACAGCGTCGGCGTGGTGGAGATCGTCGAGGAGGAGCACCAGCGGAGATGCCTCGGTCGCGGTGACGAGCAGTGCCCGCAGATCGTCGAGTGCTTGGAAGCGTGTCGCGCGGGGATCCAGCGGCACGGCGATGTTGCTGGGTGCTTCCTGTTGGTCTCGGAGGATTGGGAACACCTGACGCAGCGCCGGACTGAGGCCGGCGACGGGAACCACCGGGAGCGCGGCGACGATCCGGCGCACCAGCCCGAGCGGGGTTCGAGAGGGGATGTGGCTGTGGATCGTGATGGTGGGGATGTCTTCGGCGAGTCGGGTGAGGAAGTGCTCTGCGATGGTGGTCGCGCCGTCACCGCTGCGTCCGCTCAGCAGGGCGATCACCGGCCCATCCTGGCACTGCTCCCAGCAGCGCTCCAGCGCCACCAGGCACGCCCCGCGCTCGACGATCGGGTGCCCGACCAGGCGGCGCGGCGGCCAGGCGGGGATGGCGACCAGCACGGCGAGGACCGCGGGGCCATCGGGTCGCATTGTCGGGTCGGGGTGGGTGAGCGCGGCGCAGAGCGCAGTGAGTGGACCCTCCGCGTCCGAAAGCTGCTCGCGGAGGAGCACCCCGAGGCTGAACCAGTCCGCCGCTGCGCTGACCTGCTCTGGACAGGCACGAAGCTCTGGTGCCTCGTAGCGGGTGGTGGGCGCATTGGAGGCAACGTGGGGATCGAACAGCAGTCCGGCCAGTCCGCTGTCGAGAATCTTGACGACGCCCCGGGCATCGACGCGAACGTTGCTCGGCTTGAGGTTGCGGTGGAGCATCCCAGCCCGGTGCAGGGCCATCAGTCCTCGGGTGAGCTGACCGAAGCCCTCTTGAATTGCGCCTGGACCAGCGTGCTGCTGGATCCACTCCGGGAGGGTCGGTCCGTCGACATGGGCCATCGTGATGAACCACGGCTCGCCCGCATCATGCAGATCCGTTGGGCGGACCAGGTTCTGATGGTCGATCGACTGAAGGCTAGAGAAGCCACTCTGTAGGCGGTACTTTGCCCAGGGGGCGGCCGGCGGAAGGACGCGAACTGCGAGGACGGAGCCGTCGACGGTGTCCTCCGCCCGGTAGACCCGCCCCAGCGCACCGCGGCCCAGCAGTACCGGCCCAGAGAGCCGCTCAGTCTCTGGAAACATGCCAGCCCGCGCGCGAAGACCGCATCTGGTAGGTGTTCGGTATTGTACCGCGAGAGAACTTCATTATGCGAGTCTGTATATGGACGAGTGGCGCCATCATACGCGCTGCGGGAGCGGGATGCGGAATCCACGTCATCCTGACCGGGCAGACCCGTCGCCGGGGTGCCCGGACGCACTCCCCGCAGGGCATCTCTTCTGGTGACGCTCAGCGGCCCGCGATGCTGTCGTGTGCAGAAATTCGGCAGCGACCGGTGCGTCGGAGGCCGCTACTGAAAGAGCTTCATGGCCTCTTCGAGGTCCGAGGAGAAGCTGAACACGGCGCCGAGCTGAGCAGCGTTCTGAGGATCTACGATCATCGGGCGCAGGGCAGAGAGGGCCTTGAGCTGGTCGGAGGAGAAGCTGAGGGTCTCCAGGATGGTTGCGACCTGGCGTACGGTGAAGTGGTTGCTCGCTGCTGCGGTTTGGATGAGGTTGAGCTTGTCGGAAGAAAAGCTGACGCTGTTGAGGCTGCCGATCAGGGCGCTGAAGTTGCCCGAAGACATCGCACTTGCGGTGCGCTTCATCGGATCGGGCACCATCCCGGTGGCGGCTGCCGCAGGCGCTCTGGCTGCTGGAGTGGCGGTCGGTGTGACCGGCAGCGCAGTCGGCTCCGGTGTGGCTGCGGCGCTGGCGAGGGCGGCAAGCTGAGCGGGGGTCGGGTTGGGCTGGAAGGCCAGCACCCGGGCGATGAAGCGATCGCCCTTGTCCGTTGAGATGGTCTCGACGCACCAGTCCTCTGCGGCGACTCCGGGCAGCATCGTCGAGGCGGTGTCGGCATCGATCCCGGCGGGCAGTGCGATCTGTCCGCTGGAGGCCGCCTGGAGGCGGACGTTGGTCAGGGCGCGGTTGCGGGCTCCCTGCTCAGAACGCGCCTGCTTGGACATGCCGAGGTAGTACGTCCCTCCCGGTTTTCCGGGCATCTCATCCATCCAGCCGTCGCACTGCGCGACCGGCGGTGGTGTCGTGACGGAATCCGGCGCTGTGGCCGGCGAGGGGGCAGCCTGGACTGCCTGCTGGGAGTACGGGGTCTCGGTGACCTTGAAGGCGAAGTAGACCGGGTTGTCGAACTCGACCGCCCGCTGCCAGCTGGTGCCGTGAGAGAACTCGACCCCGCCGTTGATGCCCGAGGAGGGATCCATGCCCTCTCCCTCTCCGCCGACGGCTCGCGCGGCCTCGTGGTAGACCGAGCCGGTGCCCTGGATGAACTCACCGATGTAGCGCCGCGCACACTGATCGGGCTGGGCACGGCAGCAGTCGGCGAAGGCATCCGGATCGTCGATGTTGGCAATCATCTTGCCGGTCAGGGTGTAGTTGACCCGGACCACGTTGTCGGCGCTGGCGCTGGCGGATCCTGAGGCGACCACAGGCACGCCCATCCTTGCCCCGACCTCGGTCGAGACGCTGAGGATCTCGTTGTATCGAACCCCGCCGCCGTCGATGAACTGCCAGGAGATGTGCTGGCTGCACGACATCTGCATCGCGCTGCCCTCATCGATGTCTGCGGCAGCGTCGGGCACGAAACGGCCAAGATAGCTGGAGGGATCGGTGTCGAAGGAGTTTCGAAGGTGAACGCCAGCACTGGGGACCAGGGTGTTGGTCTGCGGGATGCTGTTGACCTTCTTGGCTCCACAGCCGCCGAGCAGGAGAGAAAGAACGAGGGGGGTATTCATTTGTCCTCCGGAGAATCCGGTTTCTAACCCTCAGAGCACAGATGCCATCCGTGTCGTTGTTCCGACGGGGCCCTGACGGCTTCCGCCAGGCGGATGAATATTGACGGTTGTTCAGATTAAATTGCGACGGGCGGTCGCCCTGTACTCTGAGCGATCATCCCGTTCAGAAAAAAAAGATCGAGAGCGGCGCTCAGGTTGTGGGTGTTCCCCACAGGAGCGGACGCGCGGCTGCGGAGAGGGCGTCGAGGAGGGAGCAAGCGGAGCCCGCGATGAGCAGCCCGACCCCGGCGATGTCCTGGCCGAGCGGGAGCAGGCCGCAGCCGGCAATGAACAGCGTGCTTCTCACCGCAGGAAAAACCGTCTGTTCAGACGGTTTTGTTTTAGAGTCTTCGAAAGTATAATGAGAAAGCTTGTATTGGTGGGGATTGCCCGAGGGGTTCTGTTGCGCTGAGCGCTCCTTCGCGCGCATCCTGGTCCGAAAGGTGGGGCAATCTGAGCTGGGAGGCTGGCTGGCGCATCCGGAGACCGGCTGCCCCAGCGCGGTTGGCGGACCCGCCGGCATCGCTGCGGACCCGGCGCAGCTTCTACACCATCGCTGCCATGAGCCGCAGTCGAGCAGATGGCCGGATTCACTGCCAGAGCGGGCCTGTCGCCGCCGTCTCTTTCAGGCCGCAGCGGGGCCTGCTGGTCCGCCCCTGCGCTGCATTGCCCCAAGATCTTGCGAACCAACTCGTCGCGGCCGGGTCTGAGGCTCCATGCTCTCCCTCTTGCTCGCTTGCACGCCCGCTGCCTTGCTCACACCCACAATGAACACCGCGGCGTTTCTCGACCCGACCGTCACCGATGAGATCCCCGAGCGGGCCTGGATCGATGGCCCGGGCGCGGTGACCATTGGCGGGCAGCGGCTGGTGATCACGGAAGGCTCGTCCACGGCCTGGCCGGTCTATGCCATCGAGGAGGACCACCTCGGGCTGGTGGTGGACACCGCGGATGTTCGCTTCCTGGCTACCGTCGAGCGCGCGGCGCTGCGGCCGGTCCTCCCCACCGCCACCCTGGCGACCCCGGATCCCCGCTCCGGCACCGCGAGCGGGCAGATCGGCTTCATCTTTCCCGCCGGCACACCCGTCGATCCCGACCTCTCCTTCCACGGGTCGATTCCGATCCCGGCAGTGTCGGACTGGATCGAGGGTACCGGCTGGGTGGCGGCCTCGGAGGTGGATGCCTATGCGGAGCTCGACGACGCACGCTCGTGCAGGAGGGAAGACTTCACCCTGAGAGCCGGCACGCCGCTGCTGGATGCGCCGGGCGGGGAGGCGTTTGCTTGGCTCACCGCCGACTCCGGAGTCGCTGCTGTCGGGGTGCCCGAGGATGGCTGGCTGCTCGTTGAGCTGGCCCGACCCCTGCTGACCGCTCGGGGCTATGTCCCGGCACCCGACCATGACTTCTTCAGCGTCGGCGGATTCGTCGGCGGAGGGAGCTGCTACTCCATACAATGCTGGGGCTACGGATTCCGCTCCTCGCCGACGGTGCGCGCTGGATCCCGGCTGCTCGATGCTCCCGGCGGCGCGCCTGTTGGGCTCGTTCTGGTGGACCTCGACATCCCGATTCTCGACCGAGAGAGCGGATATTCTCTGGTCGAGATTGAGACGGGCTGGGGGCTGGTGGCGCTGTGGGTGGAGTAGCCGGATAGCCTCCGCTCATGCTCCCCCTGCTCCTCCTGCTCTCCTGCCGCGACACGATCACCGACACCAGCGCTGCCGATGAGACCGGCACCGCTCAGGTGGATGACTCTGGCGGCGCTGCTCCTTCTGACTTTGCCTGCACCTACGTCGATCCCCCTGACCACGGCGCGGTGGGGACCGTGGCGATCACGGTGGAGGTTGTCGCTGAGGGGCTGTTCACGCCCTGGGGATTGGCGTGGATGCCGGACGGCGACATGCTGCTCACCGAGCGAGACGGGGTCATCAGCCGGGTGACGCCGGGCGGCGTGGTCACCCAGCTCGCCGTCGTGCCCAGCATCGAGACGGGGGAGGGCGGACTCCTGGGGCTGGCCCTCGATCCCGACTTCGCCACCAGCAGGGCGTTCTACATCTACTACACCGCCAGCGACGGCGGCACCGTCAACCGGGTCGCCCGCTGGAGTCTCTCCTCCGACGGCACCGCTGCTGCTGAGGAGTCGATCATCGTCGATGACATCCCCGCTCGGCAGTACCACAACGGCGGTCGTCTGCGCATCGGCCCCGACGAACGGCTCTACATCGGAACCGGTGACGCCGGAGACCCGGATGCTTCCCAGGACATCGACAGCCTCGCGGGCAAGGTGCTGCGGGTCAACCGCGACGGCTCCATCCCTGACGACAACCCCGTCAGCGGCAGCGCGACCTGGCTGTGGGGGGTGCGGAACACCCAGGGCTTCGACTGGCTGGACGACGAGACCATGGTCATCTCCGATCACGGTCCCAGCGGGCTGGGCAACGAGGGCGGGCGCTCGGATCACGACGAGGTCACGGTGGCTGTCGCGGGGGACAACCTCGGCTGGCCGGTGGTCTATGCCTGTGAGTCCGGGGACGGCTTCACCCCCGCCGCGATCACCTGGGGCAGTGCCATGCCGCCCGGCGGGCTCGCGGTGTACACCGGCACCGAGATCCCGGACTGGTCCGGCGATGTGCTCATCGGCGTGCTCGGCTTCGACGACGACACCCCCCACCTCCACCGCCTGCGCCTGGACGACGTCGGCAACGTCACGCGCAATGAGGTCTACCTCCACCGGGACTATGGGCGGCTGCGGGAGACGATCATGGGGCCGGACGGCGGGCTGTATGTCACGACGAGCAATTGCGATGGTCGGGGGACCTGTGGCGAGGGAGACCGGATCCTTCGGGTCGGTGGGTGAGCGGGACGATGGCTGCGCCGTCTGATCTTCTGGACGGTCTGCCAGAGGCCGGTCGATTAGGGTGTCTGCATGCTCTCGCTGCTCTTTCTTGCCTGTCCTGCTGATCTCCCTGCTGAGACCCCCTCTGCGGAGGAGCCTCTCGCTGCTCCTGCTGAGCCGGTCGTTGCATCGGTCGAGATCGTTGAGCCACGCGACCCGGACGCAGAGCCGACGGCGCCAGCCCCCGATCCCATGCCCCTGCCCGACGGCGTGCCCTGGACCGGTGAGCCGGTCGCGCTGGTCGGCTACGGCATCCGGCTCACCCTCAACCCGCCGTTCCAGGCGGCGTGGATGGGAACTGTAGAGGGCGAGGGGACGATGGTGGCTTCCTGGTGGAATGTCACCGCGGATCAGGCTGGACACAGCGGCGCGGCGGGGCTGTACAACATCGGCATCCACATCGCGCCGGTACCGGAGGGAGCCCCTGAAATTCGTCAGACCACCATGGTCAAGCGCGGCCGCACCTACTACGCCCTCCAGCTTGGCGAGACCGGGACGATGGTCGAGCTGCCCGAGGGGCACAACGCGCTGGGCGGCATGGGCACGCTCTCTCCGGGGCCCGCGCGCCAGGAATGGAGGGTGCAGGTCGGAGATGCCGAGCCGATGGTCTGGCCGGACCGTGACATGCTGCACTCTTGGGATCCGGCAGACGGCGGGCCGGCGAAGTTTCTCCAGCGCCCCTCGAAGCCATGGGGGCCGTGGGTGGAGTGAGCGTCAGGTGGTGTGCTGACTGATGAGGGAGACGAGCCCGTCTCGGTAGGCGATGAGGCTGGCGATGTCGACCCACTCGTCGGGTCCGTGGGCGCCGCCCTTGTCGGGGCCCATGCACAGCGCGGCGCTGTGGTCGCGGACGCAGAGGAGCGCGACGTCGAGGTAGCCGGTCTCCTCGACGCTGGCAATGCGGCCGCTGTGGACGGCGGCGAACGGCGTGATGAGGGGCTCGGTGAGCGCAGGAGAGGAGGTGTAGCCGGGCATGTCGAGGTGCACCTGGACGTCTGCCAGCTTGATGTGCTTCTGCTCGCCGACGTTCATTGCCGCGACCTCCTCAGCGATGGCAGCGGTGAGGGTCTCAGCGGTGACATACGGATCGCCGACGCGCAGCTCGATGAGGGTCCAGGCGACGTCCGGGATTCGGTTGGGCGTGGCGAGCACTGCCGGAGGACCACCGGCACCGATCGTTGACTCGGGTGCCAGCGAGCCCGCCTGGATGGCGGCGACGTTGATGACGGTGCGGTGCGGGGTGGAGTGGCTGCGGCACCAGCGCGAGAGCGCAGCGAGGACACGGGTGCAGGCATGGGTGGCGCTGCGCCCGGTGCTTGGACGGGAGGCGTGTCCGGGGTGTCCGGTGAGGGTGAATTCCAGCTCGATGAGCCCCCGGCAGCCCAGCATCAGCTTCGCGGAAGCCCCGCACAGCGACAGGGTGTGCTCGGGACGGACCGTCGGATGTCGGGCGACGAAGTCCTTCATGCCGTCGAAGTGGTACTCCTCGTCGCAGTACAGCAGGTAGCCGACCCCGCGGGTGGGGCCGACCCGCCCGATGGCATCCAGCGCCGCAGCGATCGCGCCCTTGGCATCGGCTGCACCGAGCGCGTGGTAGCGACCATTCTCGATGGTGTGCTCGGGCACGGACCAGCCCTGCGCCGGCAGGACCGTGTCGATGTGGCCGGCGACGAGCAGTCGGGTGTCCGCCTCCGGCCCGTCAAACGCCACCACGTTCAGCCGGCCCGGAGAGACCTCCTCCAGCCGCACCTCGAGCCAAGGGTAGCGGCGGAGGTGCTCGGCGATGAAGCCCGCGACCGCAGACTCGTCGCAGCCGGGCTCCTCGGGACGCCAGAAGCTTCGGATGCGGCAGAGTTGATCCACCAGGGCCATCAGGGTCGGGTCGTCGGTCTGCTCAAATGCCATGCTGGCCATGCTACGGCATGGTGCTCAGGATGTGTGCGGCGACCTCGCCGTGCGTCAGCACGACGTCGGTGATGGAGCGGTCGAACAGGGGGCGGATCTTCGCGGTCCCGGCCTCAGCCTCCTGCGCGCCGATGATCACCACAAACGGCACCCCTTTGTTGTCGATGTCCCGGAGCTTCTTTCCAAACTTGCGCTGATCGCCGGCATAGATCTCGGAGTTGAGGCCGGCGTCCTGGAGGATGCGGAGCAGGTGCAGGGCGTCGAGGCGCTGGTCGGGGCTCTCGGGCAGCACGGTGACTGCGGTCACGGTCTTCATGCTCGGCAGGCGGTTCAGCTCATCGAGCGCCGCGAACAGTCGGTCCAGTCCGATGGAGGCACCGACCGCCGGCAGGTCGTTCTTGACGAAGCCGCTGATCAGCCCGTCGTAGCGCCCGCCGGACATCACGCTGCCGATGGAGGGCAGCTCATGGAGGAGCGTCTCGAACACCGGGCCGGTGTAGTAGCCAAGCCCGCGCGCGATCCCGAAGTCGATCGTCCACTCCGTCAGCCCCACTGCGGTGAGGTACTCGGTGATCTGTCGCAGCTCGGAGATGCCGGTCTGGGCGATCTCGATGCCCGCAAACAGCGCCTCCGCCTGGTCGAGAAGCTCCGCAGGGTGATCTCCGGAGAGGGCCTGGAACGTTGCGATGGTGGCGATCTGAGCCTCGGTGAGTCCGATGGATCGAGCCAGCTCTGCGCGGACTTTCTCTGCGCCGATCTTGTCCTGCTTGTCGAGGATGATCAGCACCTCGGTGATGCGGGAGGCATCAAAGCCGACGAGGGCGGGGAGGCCGTTGAGGAGCTTGCGGTTGTTGACCGAGATGGTGAACCCGCCGACGTTGAGCGCCCGGAGGGTCTCCGCCATCATCCAGATGATGGTGGCGTCGGCGTCCATGCTGGAGGAGCCGACGAAGTCCGCGTCGAACTGCATGAACTCCCGGTATCGCCCCTTCTGGGTGTTCTCGCCGCGCCAGACCCGGCCGCTCTGCCAGCGCTTGAAGGGCTTGGAGATCTTGCCGGTGTGCCAGTGGGCAGCCACACAGCGTGCCAGGGAAACGGTGAGATCGAAGCGCAGGGTGCGCTGGCCGGGATCCATGGCATCTGCGGCGCTGAGGAGCTGCTCCGGGCGCGCGGCACAGTAGACCTGCTTGGAGCCGTCTTCCTCGACCCCCAGAACCTCCCAGCGCTCGATCGCAGAGGTGTCGAGGGGATCGAAGCCGAAGCGCTCAAAGACCGTCCGGATGGTGGTCAGCATCTGGAGCCGGGGGATCATCTCCGCGGGCAGGTAGTCGCGGAATCCGCGGGGCAATGTGGGCTTGATCAGGGACATCGGTGATCCTGGGTTGGCGGCACTCCTAACCCGGAAGGATGACGATCAAAAACTCTTCGAGTCCGCTTGCGTTTTCACTGCCGGGGGTGCCTATAATCAGCCACAGACCAGTCTCGGCGCTGATTTTAGATCGAGACCTGGTTGGGAACGGTTTTCTACCTTTTGGGTCAATTAAAGTGGTAACCAATATTAGAGCAAGTTCATCGGCTCCTTCTGAAGTTGAGACGCTTGACTTTGACAGCTTGGGCATTGAGTGGGCTGTGCGGCGTGCCAGCGGTGACCGCTACACCTTCAGCAGCCTCTCTCGTCTTCGGATTGCCCTCTACAACCAGACCGTCACAGGCGACGACGAGCTGAGCTTCAACCGCGATATCTGGCGCAGAATTTCTGAGATTCCAGATCTGCGGTCTTACTTCTGGATGATCTGGCAGCGTGCGCAGCGCGGCGGTCTGCCTGGGCGCCACCTGACCCTGGTCGGTGACTCTGCTTCCTCGGACGACGAATTCGATGACTTCGACGAGGAACTCCCCACCCGCATTATCGGTGCGCCAGCCCCGGTCGCGCTGGAGATGCAGGTCACGATTCCCTGCTTCACTGACGAGGTCCCGCGTCCCCGCTCCGCACGGTCACTCCTCGCCTCAGGGGGGGCGCTCAGCAGCGGCGGCGCTGCTCCAGAGGGTGCCCCCGCTCGGGCTGTCGGTGCGCTTGTGATTCAGCCGACAGCGTCCGCATCGCAGCGTCCGAGACTCATTCCTCCAGCGCCGTCCGCGCCCCAAGCGGGCCCACTGGGCTCCGCGCCAGTCGTGGTGTCTCAGCTCTTGTCGTCGATGTCTCGCAAGGTGGAGCTGCTGGTGCTGACCGCCGGAGCCCTGACCGCTGCGGTTGTCGTAGGGCTTCTCAGCGTGATCGGTCTGGTTTAGCGGGTCCTTTCAAGACCCGCGCCCGATGACCATGGACGTCCGCTCATGGGGCGCTCCAGGCAGCGGCGTCGGTCTCCGCAGCGAGGAGGCAATCGACCTCTCCGAGCTGCGGTGTCTGCCACAGACCCACGCCAACGGGAAGGCGTGGGCCTGCGACAGCAGCCCGGTGCCCTCCAGCCCTGAGCGGGACCCGCCGTCGGGATCGTTCGTGCCTGTCGCTGCCGGGATGTCGGCGGGCACGAGACGCGCTGGTGCACCCCTCGGGTCGGTCCATGACTCTACTGATTACAGAGGCTTGGCGGATGTTCTGGAGGGTGAGGCTGGCGCGCAGGGTGCTCCATCGAGCGGACGCGATGGTCTCTGACGGTGTGCTCGGCGCTGTGGCAATTTCGCTCATGAGCTGGTGGATACCAGCGCCAGCGTTGTCTCGGGTTAGCGACCTGACGTGACACCACGAAGCCGGCTGACCGCACTCCTTGAAGCACACGCTGACGACATCCCGCTGGATGTCGCCGCGGCCTGTGTCGCGGCTGAAGAGCAGCCCGGCGTGTCGTCCGATCGCATCGTGGAGCAGCTCGATGCGCTGGCTGCTGACATCCGCCTGCCGCCGAAGCCAGGCCTTACAGACGCCATCGCGCGGATCAACCATCGCCTGTTCACGGAGCTTGGCTTCTCCGGTGACCGGGAGAGCTACGACGAGCCGGCGAATTCATTCCTCGATCAGGTCATCACGCGCCGTCGCGGTCTGCCCATCCTGCTGAGCCTCCTGTACATCGAGGTCACCCGGCGGCTGGGGCTGTCCTTTGTCGGGATCGGCTTCCCGGGTCACTTCCTGATCCGTCCCCGAGACGCCGACTTCTTCCTCGATCCGTTCACGGGCGGTCGGATCCTCCGGTCGACGCAGCTTCAGATCATGCTGTCGCGACGCTTTCCCCGTGCAATCATCGACGACAGCGCGGTCACGCGTGCCACCGCACCCGTCACCAACCGGCAGCTGCTGCTGCGGGTCAACCACAACCTCAAGGCCAGCTATCTTCGTCGAGAAGATCTTCCCGGTGCGATCCGGGCGAGCGAGCGCCTGCTGCTGCTGGATGACTCCCGCTCTGAGGAGCGCCAGCACCTCGGCCAGATGCTGCTGTCGGTCGGACGACGCGAGGAAGGACTGGCAGAGCTGGCGCACTACCTTGCCCTCAACCCAACCTCTCCGGACGCCTGGTGGATTGTTCGGGAGCTGAACGGAGGGGCAGGGTGAGCACCGAGAAGCCTGAGGGGGTGGTTGTCTTCATTCGCCATGGCGATCGCTACCTGTTCATCTTGCGCGCGGAGGGGAAGTCCCTGGCGGGGCTGTGGTGCCCGGTCAGCGGTGCGATGGAGCCTGGTGAGCGCCAGGACGAGACTGCGGTGCGGGAGGCAGGAGAGGAGGTCGCTCAGCCGATTCATTCCCTCGTCCGCCTCGGGGAGTCGCCCTCCCGAGACGACCACTGGCGGCTGCACTGGTGGCTGGCGGAGGCGAGCGAGCGGGTCGCGACGATCCACAGCCCTCGGGAGGTCGCCGATCTGCGCTGGCTGACCTGCGCTGAGGTTCGCGCGCTTCCCGATCGTTCTACGATCTTCCTGGAGATGCTGGCGCGGGTCGAGCGCATCGGCACGCGCTGAGGATGTCTGGGTGTGGTGAGGGGCCGCCCGCGCCTGCTCGGAGCGGATCCGCAGCGCTCCTCCCGGCACATGCCGGCCGTCGGCGGTAGTATGGCCGCGATGCTGCCTGTCCTCCTGCTCGCCTGCGCCGGGGAGTCGCCCGCTCCCCCAGTGGCTGTGCCGTCCGCTCCGGCTCCGGCCACGCGCTATGTGACGGCATCGTCCCTCAACCTTCGCGCCGCGGGTGCGCCGGATGCGCCGCGCCTGGGCGGGCTGTCGATCAACAGCCCGGTCACCGTGATGAATCCCGGCGGAGCATGGGCGGAGGTCGAAGCTGCAAACGGTGTGAAGGGCTGGGTGGACGCGACGTATCTCGCCGCGCGGCCGATCACTGTCGACGACGCGCTGCGGCAGGCGTCCGCCGCCTCGGATCCGGCGGTCGTGCTCTCCTGGCGTCAGCGTGCCGCTGCGCTCTCCCCGCTGGATCGCAGCCTGCTCTCTTCGCTGGCGGAGGCCTACGATGCGGCGGACGCTCCAGCGCTTGCCGCGGCCATTCGGCAGCAGTTGACCTGGCCCGCTCACCTCCTGCCGGTCGAGCGCATCGGAGCTGGCGGCGAGGTCTGGCTGCTGGTGGACACCGGGCTGCTGGAGGAGGCTCCCTTTGAGGGCGAGCCCGATCCGAAGCGGGCGGAGCTCCTCGGCTACCCGGCGGATGTGGCGTGGTGGGTGCTGCCGGACATTGGGGCTGCGGTTCCCGCACGGCTGGATCGCTACGAGCAGGGGGTTCTCAACGAGTGTGCCGGTGACTTCGGGGTCTGGGTGGTGCTCACGCTGACCGAGCCGCTCCCTGCGGACCGTCGTCCCCTGGTCGCCACTGCTGGCGCGCTCCCAGAGACCTGGACCCAGGCCATCGCGCCGCCGAGTCTGTCTCGCGCGGAGGCCATCGAGACGCTCACTGCGTTTGCCGAGCCCCGCAGCAGCGATGCCATCACCGTCTCGCTCGCTCCGGCGGGTACCACCTGGCTCGGCGTTGCGCGGTGGGCGATGACCGAGGAGGCGGACTTCTTCACCACCTCCGAGGGCGTGCTGGTTCGGATCGGGGTGGATGGCGTGGTGAAGCTGCTGCGCGAGGAGCCGGAGCTGGACTCTCTCGCCCTGACCCCCTACGGCCAGCGTGACCTCGACGGTGACGGCACCCTGGAGACCTTCTGGGGGGGCTGTGAGGTTGACATCTTCGGCGACGGTGGCCTGCTGGAGACGTCGACACCGAGCACCTGCTGCGGGTGCTGATCAGCGAAGGCAGATCCGCCGTGCAGTGAGCCCCAGGGCCTCGCGCGCGAGGTCGGAATCCAGCGCCGAGCGCGTTGTCAGGCTCCGGCGGTGTGTGCCTAATCATCCACCAGCAGCCGGACGAGCGGGGCGGCGAAGCGTCCGCTGGAGACGTCTCTCCCATTCAGGCGAACCGCCCGTTGCCCTGGTCAGCGACGACGGTGTAGGTCGCGTCTGCGCGCTGCTCGGAGGGGCGTCGATGGGCCAGTCGGTGATGGCATCGGCGAAGCGGCCGGGGGGCAGTCGGGGGGCAGAACGACCACCCCGGCTCCGGGGATGACCACTGCGTAGCCCAAGTGCTTCTTGACCGGCACCAGCCACGGTCACGGCATCAGACCGACCCCGGCCATCGCCACCATGCTGCACATGCCCCCTCGGGTGGGCAGGTTGGGGCCCAGCCAGGGGCGGAGTCCACCGGCCCTCGAGGAGCAGCGCGGCGCTCCGGAACATCGGAGCGTGCTCGACCGATCCCGGCAGGAAGCGCGGCGACGTCGGCAGACTGCGCGGTGTCATGACGGGGTCGTGTTCTGGCGGGATAGTGGCGGCTGTGGCTTCTCTTCGAACCATCGCCGGACCCATCCAGCACGAGCTGCCCCGCATCAAGGGGTCGCGGTTCATCGGGTTCATCGTCCGCATCCGATCTCTCGCGGCAGTCGAGGCGGTCCTGGCGGAGGTCCGCGCGCAGCTGCCTGGTGCCACCCACTATGCCTACGTCGCTCGGATCGACGACAAGACCGAGCGGCTCAGCGACGACGGAGAGGTCCGGGGGACCGCCGCGCGGCCAATCCACGCGAGGCTGGCCGGCGCCGGTCTGCTGAACGTCGTGCTGGTGGTGGTCCGCTACTACGGCGGAACGAAGCTCGGGAAGGGCGGGCTGGTCCGGGCATATGGGGCGGCTGCTGCGGAGGTGCTCGCCGCCGTCGAGGTCATCGAGGAGCCGATCCGGACCGCCGTCACCCTGACCTGCTCCTACAGCCTGTCCGACCGACTCCAGGCGCAGGTGATCCGGGAGGGCGGGGTGGTGGAGCGGGTCGACTACGACACCGCCGTCACCCTCACCCTCGCCCTGCCGGCGGACCGCCCCGCGGTGCTTGCTGCGCTCCTGGACTATGCCGGCGTGCGGCAGCACTGAGCACCGACGCGGGTGGAGGTGCGCGCCTGTCCGGCGGCACGTCGCCGCTGAGAAGACGCGGGACTCCGCGCTCCGGTCTCTCGGATGGAGCCGGCTGAGCGTCTCCGTGGTGATGGTGTGTTCGCGCGCCACGCTCTGTTCGGTATGCTGGCTCGCATGGTCTTCGCTCTGCTCTCCTGTATTGGTCCAGCCACGGACACCGCTCCGGCAGATGCCGCTTCGTCAGACTCTGCGCGCGTGGACTCTGCGCAACCGACCGACACCGACACCGCGCTGGAGGAGGTCTGCGACGGCGCGGACAACGACGGCGACGGGCTGATCGATGAGGGCTTCGACGAAGACGGCGATGGCTTCACCACCTGCGGGGCGGTGTGGGACTGTGACGACAGCGATGCCTTCATCAACCCCGATGCCCCCGATGTCTGCGACGGCATCGACAACGACTGCTCGGGTGCCATCGACGAGGCGTTCGACAGCGACGGCGACGGCGACAGCGCCTGCGGCTCCGACTGCGACGACGAAGACCCGACCATCTCCGGCCACCTCCCCGAGATCTGCGACGGGCTCGACAACAACTGCGACGGCGAGGCCGATGAGGGCTTTGATGCCGACGGAGACGGCTTCACCACTTGTCTGGGCGACTGCGATGACGACAACGCAGACACCTGGCCGGGTGCGCCGGAGGTCTGCGACGGGCAGGCGAACGACTGCAGCGGGGAGGCGCTCGACGAGACGGTCGACAACGACGGAGACGGCCTGACCATCTGCGAGGGCGACTGCGACGACACGGAGGCCGCCAGCTATGCGGGGGCGGAGGAGATCTGCGACGGGGTCGACAACGACTGCAACGGCGAGACCGATGAGAACCCGGAGTGCTACGGCTGCGTCACCTCATCGCCCTACCTCGTCTGCTCAGGCGTGCTGACCTGGGCTGCCGCCGCCGATGCCTGTGCAGTCTTTGGGCTCCACCTGGTCACCATCAACGATGCCGCCGAGAACAGCCTCGTCGCGTCGCTCCTCAGCGAAACCGCCTGGATCGGCTTCAGCGACCTGGACGCTGAGGGCTCTTTTACCTGGCAGGACGGCAGCCCGGTGACCTTCACCAGCTGGAGCTCCGGAGAGCCCAATGACTCCAACGGGGAGGACTGCACCCACACCAATTGGTCGTCGCCCGGCCTCTGGAACGACCTGGACTGCGGAAACACCGAGCCGTTTGTCTGCGAGTAGACGCTACTCGACGGCGTCTCGGATGCTGTCGGGACAATTCTCGATGCACGTGGACATGTACGACAGGTAGCTGGCCTGGACGCTCTCGCTGTGCTCCGCCCGTGGGTCGGTGGCGATGTCATCCTCCAGCATCGCCCGGAGGGCCTCCTGCTCGGTCTGCAGCGGCAGGGCGTCCATCAGGTCGGCAGCCTCGGCCAGCGCCGCACCGTAGCGGACTCGGCAGGCGTCGTTTGCAAGGCAGAACGTATACATCAGGCCGTAGCCCTGGTACGGGCCGTAGGACGAATCGATGAAGGTCTGGTCGGTGCCCCAGGGGAGGAGCTGGAGGCGATCGGTCTGGGGGTCGTGGTAGAGCCGGTAGTTGTTGGCGGTGGTGTAGCCATCCCAGTGGAGGATCGCAGCCTCGATCCCCATGTTCAGCAGGAGGGAGTCGAGGTCGACCCGCTGCTCCAGCGCGGCGATGGCGTCGTCGCTGGCTTCACCGCTGAGGATCTCGGCGACCGCGACGAGGTCTTCCCGCGCGCCGGCGTCTCCCTCGTCGACCTCCAGATCCTCCAGCGCACCCACCACCAGATCCGTTCCGTAGGCTCCCTCATAGAGCACCCCGGAGCTGTCGGCATACCAGCGGTCGAGGAAGGTGTCGTCGACGTTCTCGATCAGGGCGTACAGCCCCCAGTCCTCTCCGTTGATGGAGAGGCGGACATAGCCGACCCGAGGGGCGGGAATCCCAGCGGACCGGAAGAGCATGTAGGCGAGGTGCTCGGCGACGTAGGTGGGATCCTGGACCATGTTGTTCAGGGTGAGGACCTCCTGGCCGCCGAGGCGGTGGTCCTCGTAGCGGTTGAGGTCGATCTTGAAGGCCGCCTTGTCATCGAGGCTGCGGTTGGAGCCGACGGTGGACTTCTTTCGAAAGCCGACCCGATCAAACCACGCCGCGCCGGTCGAGACGCTGGCCTCGACGTAGGTGTAGTTGTCCAGCGTCAGGGCCGCCCACTGGTCGTCTGTGATCCACACCGAGATCGGGGTGACGTGATCGACCTGGAAGAAGGCATCGGAGGGATCTGTGGAGTCGCCGGGGTGGCTGCCGTTGGTCCAGCCGGGGGTGGGGCGGGCGGTGAGCGCCCACTGGCCGCCGTCTGGGTAGCGTGCCCAGGCGGTGTCCGAGTTCATCTGACCGGTCGCGAGCCGGTCGGAGACGATGCCATCCACCAGCAGCTCCAGCCGCTCGCCGTCCCGAGACAGCCCGAACGGCAGGTCGCTGTCCGCCCACAGCAGCACGCGCTCTCCGGGTGCCAGCTCGCCGGCGCCGCCTTCCCAGCGCGCACCGTCACCGTCGGACAGCTCCAGCCGGGAGAGCGAGACGACCTCCGGGGAGGCGTTGTACAGCTCAACCCAGTCGGAGAACACCAAGCCGTCGGACATGATCGTGGCGTCGTTGTCGGCCTGGATCTCGTTGAGCACCACTGCGGGGATGCTGCCGCTGGCGGCCGCTGAGGTCACCGTCTCGACGGCCACAGACGCTCCGGTGTCTGTGCTCGACTCATCGAGGGGCAGGGGCGCGCGTGGTGCTGTACAGGCGAGGAGCAAGAACATCTCTGTCACTGTACTTCGGAGCGCGCGTCCGCACGGTTTTGTTTGGGTGGTGTCGGCGGAGGGACCTGCTCCTGGAGACTGCGGCTCCTGCCAGCGCGCGATGCCCCCAGTCGCTAACGCCAGCAGCGCTCCGGGATCGTGCCGCTGAGGAAGCTGATGGTGTCCGGCGCGCGCATGCTGGAGAGCCGCGCCTGAGTCGGCCGTGCCGGGGTTCCGCTGGCCAGGCCTTCCTCTGGTCCCCACCAGGCCTTCTGGTTGGGACGGATGCCCCGGAGTCCGCTCTGCCAGACGCCGATGATGTGGGTGTGCCCAGCGCTCCGGCAGCCGAGAAATGACGACCACCGCTCGGCGAACTGCTGGCCGGCGAGGGCACCATAGGTCTCACAGGTTCGCCACCACCACAGGGCCTCGGGGCCGCTGAGGTTGTCTCGAATCCGGCGCAGCATGGGGTTGAGCGCGTGATCTGGATGCAGCGCGGCGGCGTCGAGGATGTCTCCGCCGACCATCGCCCGGCCCCATCGACCGTGCCCCCAGAACTGGACCTCAGCGATGGGCGCGGTCTGTCCCGCCAGCCACGCCAGTCCCTCAGCCCAGGAGGTCACGCCCTTCGCCTCATCCAGCCTCCCCAGCCCCCGATACAGCGGTCCGCCAGCACTCCAGGCCCAGGTCAGCGGGGCCCGACCGTCCTGTCCACGGCAGGTGTCGTCAAAGATCATCAGCCGACGCGCCATGCTGCCTCCTGCTCAGGGGTAACCGTGCCCGGCGAGCGGTATTCCCTTCCCGCAGCGCATCCACAGCCGGACGGGCCGGGCCATGAGCCACTGGAAGGATCCTGCTGGCTTACTCACCGCGCAGCCGGTGCATGAATTCCCAGTCCGTCTTCTGATCGGGCGAGCTGCTGCAGGTGAGCTGGACCCAGGTGCTGTCGGGGCAGGGGTGATCGCGGTTGAGCGACCACATCGACAGCATGCCCATGCCGTTGTCTGCGGCGAACGCTGCGAGCTGGTCAGCATCGGAGAGGTAGAAGGTCTCGGTGACCACGTCGTTGAGGCCGATCATCGGGGTCGCGGCGGTGCGTGCCCACAGCTGTGCGTCGGTCAGCGGCATCCCGGCATCGACATAAGCGGCGTCGAGCTGACTGTGCAGGGCTGTGACGGCGTCGATGGCGTACTGACCCATCTGTCCGTCGGGATTGGGCGCGGCATCGTCGCCGTAGTCCATGGTCATCACGTTGACCCCGGCGAGCGTGACGCCCTGGGCCAGTGCATCCGCGACCACCGCCACGCCGTCGGGGGTCAGTCCGGACGGATTGACCGGCAGGGTGTACCAGACCTCCAGCGCCGGGTACTCACTCTGGAGGGTGACGATTGCCTGGTTGCGGCGGGAGATGCTGGCGCTGTCCGCGACCCAGGTTCCCTCCACGTCGAAGTCGATCCGGGTCAGACTCAGGGTGTCGATCACCCGACGGTACTCGACCAGGAGGTCGCTGAGGTCTGTGCAGCCGGCGGCCAGGGGAGTGCTCGCGGCGCCGCCGAACGACACGATGACGTCTCCGCCGAGGGCGCGGACCGCGTCGATCTCGTCATAGAGGAAGTACTGCCCGCTGTCGCCCCAGGAGTCCGGACCCGCCTCGATGCCGTAGTAGCCCCCCCAGCTTGCGGCGCAGCTGCCCCACTCCGAGACGATGAAGCCGAGGGTGTAGTCGAGCACACCCGTCTCATCCGCGATGTCGCCGATCGTTGCGACCGGGTAGAGGGTCGCATCGACGAACGGCGCGAACAGGACGGCGTCGGCATCGGCGTCTGCGTCGGTGTCTGCGTCGGTGTCCGCGTCGGTGTCCGCGTCGGTGTCTGCGTCGGCCTCTTCAGTGGGCGTGGTGGTCTTGGTGTCGTCGCTGCATCCAAGGACAGCGAAGACGG
>JAQXDW010000015.1 GCA_029251165.1 Myxococcota bacterium | reverse complement strand
AGGCACATGGAGTTGCAGCAGTGGAGCGAACCCTATTGGTCGTGCTGGGCTAATCGTCTCAGGAGTGGTCTTGCATGTAGACCCGAGCGGCTGAATCGTCCAAATCGACACGCAAATGTGCTGCATAGTCACGCGTTGCTACGCTTACCGGCTTATTCAACATAATTGAACACCTCCTGGCGGTGTTGTTGAACATCGGCTTGCTGTAGAGGAGGCAAATCCCTGCAGGAGACGACAGGGGATTGAGGTCAGTCCTGCTCAGGCGAGGCTCTGCTGTGGATGGGAAAGCGAAAAAGGCCGCTTGAATTTCCTGTCACCCGAGTTCTTGGCAGCGATGGCCTCATACGACGATCCGTGAAGATGCTGGGAAACGACTCCTCAACTGACGTTAGTCCGAGGTCACGGTCGGCTTTATCAAAAGCAGCTTCAGTTCTCGATCATAACTCACTGTGGCTCCATGACTAAAGGCGGCTAACTTCGACACTGAGATGACGGGTATATCTACGGGTGCCATCACGTTTTTTCCTGGATGAGGCTGTGCCCACGACCAGAATGTACGGATCTCACACCCCGTGAGGCAGGTTTGTTCGGTCGTGTTTCCAACCCGCATCTTCTTGATGTCCATGGATTCACCATCGCGGTTGTGGATGGTGACCACATCGACAGACTCTTGTTCACCCAGGGTTTCCGTTGCACGCGTCTCCACCCTGGACGTTGTAGAGTCGAATTTAGCCCCTTGCACAAAATATCCATCATATGTGTGTTCTGACTTGGCAGACACAGTCACATTTCCAATCATCGCATCGAACACAAGGCCCAACTCTGATGCCTTGGGTGAAACAAAAAACTGGTCGCCATCCTTGTAGACTTCCACTTGGGCGAGTGGCCAGCTCCTGTCTGACGTGAGCTTCATCCCGCCAGACACAGCGCCGTACTTCTTGCCGTTCATCTCGACAAACAAAGACGCGTAGTCGGGTGAAAAGTCATCCTTGCAGCTTTTGAGCTGGATACCTCCAGCGCTCACGACAGGTACCATGGCTAACAATCCAATCGTCTTCTTGTTCACAGGACATCTCCCCTGAGTCCCTCCGCTATGCAGTGGGTTCATATCGTGATGGTTTCCCCCACACTACGGGAGGGCAAGCGATCTTCTAAGACAATTTATCACTATCACAGACTATGAACCCGATGACGTCAATTTAGCACTGTGTACCTTCGATGATGTATTGCTCTTTGAACCCGAAGTTTTTGTCGAGCGTCTGGCAGCCATTGTTCTTGCTCTGATGAAAAACATTTGTCGTTCACTTGGCTGAGGTGTGTTGCTCCACAGCAGGTGTCGAGCCGATGAGTGCTCAGTGAGTTCTGATGAGAACGGGTCGGGTGGCGAACGTGATCGCCGTGCTCGGGGTCGCCATCGACCGTCCCGTGGCTCATCAGCGGACCTCTCTGCGCCTTGAATTCATCGGCCACTAAGAAGGGGTATTCATCTGGTATCGAACGGCTAAGCGTAAATAAGCGGGTTGTGGCTCTTGAGGTGCCGTGCTGATGGGGTCGTGGCGCTGTCTTTCCACCCCCTGCGACTGAGCGGTCGGCCGGGGCCGCCCGAGCTGATCATTCCGGTGACGCTGCGTCTGCGAAGTCTAAGCGTCTCTACGGGGGGGACGCCGTCGATGCCCGGCCACAAACAGGCCCAGCAGCATGCCCAACTGCGGCGCTGCCGCCGCCGTCGAGCAGGAGCCTCCGCTCTCCTTCGAGGCTGGCGCCGCTGAGACATCCACCGTCAGCTCAGCGGTCGCGCTGCCGCCATCGTCATCGGTCACGGTGACGACGGCGGTGTAGCTTCCCTCCGCGCTGTAGGTGTGCGCGCTGCTGAGGCCCTCGCCCGACTCGCCATCGCCGAAGTCCCAGCTCGCCGAGAGCGTGTCTGCCTCGACGTCGCGCGCGCTGACGGTGAGCGTCGTGGTCACCCCAGCCTCCGCTGCGTCGCCGCTCACATCGATGATGGTGGGATCGGCATTGGCGACGGTGAGCATCTCCGTCCAGCGGGTCTCGCCGCCATCTTCGTCTGAGGCCACCACCAGCAGCTCATGGGTGCCATCATCCCCGAAGGTGAGGTCCGCGCTCTCGCCGGTGGCGATCGCTTCACCGTCGAGCCACCAGGTGACCGTCACCGTGTCGGCCGCGACATCTGCGGAGGCGGATCGGATGGTGAAGGTCCAGCCCTCGACGGGCTCGGTGGTGTTCGTCACCTCCAGGGTGGGGGCGGCGTTGAGGACGGTGATGTCGAGGGCATCCTCAGCAGAGCGCCCGAAGTCATCGGTGGCGGTGAGGAGAACGGTGTAGGCGCCATCGTCGGGAAACGCAGTGAGCTTGGTGCCATCATCGAGCGTCCACGCAAAGGTGACGCCCAGGTTCTTGCTCTCGAGGGTGTACGTCAGCTCAGGCAGCTCGCCCTCGTAGATCTCTTCGGGAGACTCGATGCTGATGAGCAGCGGGTGCTGCTCGGCGAGGGCAGCAATGGCCGCAGGGACATTGGGGAGCGGGCCGATCTCACCGCCGGAGCCCTGGGCGGTGCCAGTGTCGATGAGGATGTCACGAATCTCCTCGCTGGTGAGCGGCTCGCCGCTCAGCTCAAGGGCCGCATGCTGGAGCAGCGCCGCAGCGACGGTGACGATCGGAGAGGCGGAGCTGGTGCCATTGAAGGAATCGATGTAGCGCTGGTTCTTGTCGCCGCTCAGCTCAGCATAGTACCCATAGCCCGTCGTAAAGACCTGCTCGCCAAAGCCCTGGACGTCGACCCGGGTGCCATGGGTGGAGAAGTAGAGACAGTCGTGAGCGCTGTCCGCCGAGCCGGCGCCGACGATGATGGCGCCGCTGTCGCCCCAGCTGCGGTAGGTGCTGTAGTCGCTGCTGTCGAGATCCTGGTTGCCGTTGCCCGCCGCCGCCACGACCACGACCCCCGCGTCGACCGCGAGTCGGACCGCATCCCAGACGTCGGGATCAAGCTCCGCTGGGCCATAGTCTCCGCCAGGACCGGTGACCTGCATCTCCAGGAGGATGAGGTCGCCGACAGCCGAGTCTGCCGCCGCAGAGAGGATGGCCGTCGGTCGCCGATAGCCTTCCTCGTTGGAGTACTCAAGATACCCCGCGAGCTGCACACCATGGGCACCGCCGGTGACGCCATAGCTGCCGTTGTCCGCTCCGATCTCTCCCCATACAGCGGTGCCGTGGGAGTCATAGCCGTAGTCGTAGATGACCTGGGGGATGGTCTGTCCCGACTCCAGCTCGGTGTTCAGGTCCGCAAATTCTTCATGCTCTGGGTTCCAGCCATACTCGATGTCCGTGACACGGAGGCCCGAGCCGTCGATGCCCAAGTCCCAGACATACTCGGCGTCGATGCCGATGCTGCTGCCCAGATAGTCCTGCTGCTCGGTGTAGTCGGGGGTGACCGGATCAATGTCGGCCGGTGGCTCCGGAAAGGCCTCCGTGATGTGGGCGCGCTCCACCATCGGGAGGGCTCGGAGCGCCTCTCCCAGGGCCTCCAGCTCGCCAGCATCCCCGTCGACCTCGACGACCATCATGCCCGCCAGATCGGGCTGCGCACGACCAGAACTCGCCGCTGCACGTGCCTCAAGCTGGGCGATGGCGCTCGCGGAGAGGGTGATCTGAGGCCGGAAGGTCACGCCCCACATCGCGGCGAGCTCTTGCAGTGCTGCGGCCTGCGCCACAGGGACCGCGCCGAGAAAGTAGACCTGCCCATCGTCCCCCACGCGAGCACGCGCAGCGTCGTGAAATTTCACGGTCAGCTGATGAAACGCATGCTCCGCCTGGAGCCGAGGCGCACGGACAACATCAACCATCACCAGATCGCGTGGGACAAGCGACTGTGCCGCCGACACCGAGAGCACCATCAATACATTCATCGCGTCCGTTCCTCCGCCGTCACGAGGATAGCGGCATCCCCCGCGAAGCGCGTGTCAACTTCATGACGGCCCTGATGGGATCCGCGGGAACAGAACCGGATGAGACTCGGCGCAAGCCCGGCTGCTGATCCTCCTCCTTCAATCATCGCTGTGCGGGCTCAGGGGTCGCTCCGGAGGCGCGTTCATGCAGGGCCACTCGACGCGCTCTGCGCCCTCAGGCTGAGGTGCTGTCGGGAGCCAGCAGTGACTCCAGGGCCGCCCTCAGCGTATCTTCTCTCGGTGCACCCCCTCCGGGGCGATGAGGCCTCGCCGCTGGGCGGCTGGTGCTGCAGACCCGGGAGTGAGGAGGGCGAGGGGACGGGGCATGGCGCTGAGCTGATCAAGCATCCCACCCGGCTGCCGTGACCCCACATTGCCTGCTGTGGGCGGGAAATCGAAAAAGCGCTTCTGCATGCCCTGTCATCTCAGGGCGACGGCAGCGAATCCATGTGGCGCTTGAGATCTTGGTAGGCTTGACCCTTCCCAGGGGTGGCGATGAGTGATGACATTCTGCAGCGCATTGCACGCCTGCTCTCCATTGATCCCATCGACCTCGATGGGATCACGGGACCTTCCGAAGCGCTTGCCGCGCTGCTCACGGCAATTGAGACGTCATCAGAAGCCGCGCCGCTGAGCGCCAAGGAGATCTCTCGGCTCCAGAGGCTCCTCATAAGCGATGCACGAGAGCACCAGCAGCAGGGGCTGTCGCTGCTGGAGTCCTGCGGTGACGAGGCCGCCTGGGAGGCTGTGGTGCAGGGCTGCTCCGTCGACGAGCAGGGCTGCTTTCAGAGCACCCAGACCCGCATCACCCACGGACTCTTCCAGGCCTTCTGCATCAACCCCAGTGTCGACCACCGCAACGTGACCACCCTCGACCTTCGACGGTCGAGCTGGCTGGACCCAAGCGCACTCTCCTGCCTCTCCCGGCTTTCCTCGCTGCACACCGTCCACCTCGACGATGTCGCTGCTGGCGCAGATCTGACCGCGCTCTCCAGCCTCGATGGGCTGGTCGCGCTGTACCTCCAGGGCAAGGGCGTGGACGCTGCCCCCATCGCCAGGATGACGGGTCTGGAGACCCTGAGCCTGCGAGGGTGCCGAGCGCCAGTGGACCTCTCCAGGTTCACGCGCTTGCAGTCGCTGACGGTCTCCCCCCTGCTCATCGGAGGCGCGCTCGTGCTGTCGGTGCTGCCGGACTCGCTGAGGACGCTCGTCGTCGCGTTTGCCGGCACGGAGTATGGCAGTGGGTTCCTTCCGGGGCGTGTCCAGGTCTCTGCACAGTCGCGCTTCGACTTCAGCGCGCTGGGGGCGCTCGCCGAGCTTGAGGGCCTCACCATCGAGCTGGAGCTGCCCAAGCTCGGCCCGCCAGGCGCCCTGGATGCGGTGGGAGCCCTCACCAGCCTGACCCGGCTCCGCGTCGGCACCCGACCGCCGGCTGCTGAGCACCCCAACACCTGGCTGCTGAAGGGAGCGAAGCTGGCTGCTTGGCTGGTGGACCTGCGACGCTACATCGCAATCCGAGACGATGATGCCGCGGCGCTGGCGATCCATCGTGATGTGACGGTGCTGGACCTCTCAGGCTCCTGGCTGACCAGCGCTGACGGACTGTCGCACCTGATCTGCCTGGAGCGGCTCAGCCTGAAGGGCTGCGAGCGGCTGCGAGACCTGGACGGACTGGCTGGGCTGGCGGCCCTGTCTTGGCTCAACATCGACTTCAAGGTCCCTGCCACACCAGACGCGGCAGCATATGTGAACCCCTGCTCTTCGGGGGGCTACCTGGGACGTCAAGGCGTCGGCGATGCCTATCGATACGGCAAGCTCTTTGATACCCGCAGCGGCGTCGCGGCTTACCAGGACAAGCTTCGGCTGTGCGCAGCGCTCCGCAGCGGAAGCCCCAGCGCGCTCGCCCCGTTTGCACACTCCGAGTCGGTGAGCCTGCGCGAGTGGCGATTCCGTGATGTCGACAGCCTCAGGGACTTCCAGCACCTCCGCTGGCTTGATCTGAGCGACTCCAAGGTGCTGTCTTCCCTGGCTGGAATCACCGGGCTGACCAAGCTTCGCTCGCTTCTCCTGGTGAACTGCCCGCAGCTGCAGAGCCTGCCCCGGCTGTCCGGCTCGCTGGAGGAACTCAAGCTCTATGGAGCTGGGATCAAGCGGATCGAGCCAGGCTCCGATCTCTCTAAGCTCACGTCTTTGAACCTGGAGAACTGCCATCGGCTCGAGAGCCTGGAGGGCCTGCAGACCGCGACCGGCTTGACGCGCCTCTCGATCAGCGGGACCAGCATGCTCACCAGCCTGGATGGGATCGAGAGTCTGTCGAGCCTCCAGACGCTTCAGCTGCATCGCTGCTCGTCTCTGCGGAGCCTGAACGGGATCGAGAATCTGTCGAGCCTCACATCGCTCTCGGTGCGGTCCTGTGAGGCGCTGGTGAACATCGATGCACTGGCGTCACTGCCGCAGCTGGAGACGCTGTATCTGTATGGCTGTGCCCGACTCCGTCGGGTCGATGCGCTGGCCCGTCTCTTCAACCTGAAGACCCTCTGCTTGGCGCATGGTCAGCGTGGCGCAGGCAACAACACAATTCCCGCGAATGTGCCGCCGCAGCCATTTCCATCCCGTCCTGCCAGCGCGGTTCATGGCAGCCTGTGGGTCTCGGAGATGCGACCGGGGTACTGGCCGAGCCACATGCACGCCCACTGCGGGGGTGTCTGGAGCGCGCTGCGGTACATCGGGCGCTACCAGAGCGCGGTGTCCACGTTTGTGGCGACGCTTCCTGCGGCCGAGGGGGTGGTGGCCGTGCCGAGGTCCATTGCCGACATTCCCCGGCACATCGGTGCTCGGCAGCTTCACCTGTCTGGGCTCCCGCTGACGGACCTCAGCGTGCTGCGGGACTTCCACAGCCTCCAGGTGCTCTTTATCGATGACTGCAAGGCGCTGGAGGATGTCAGCGCGATCCGGTCTCTGCCAGAGCTGGTGCGGGTTGAGGCGCATGCCACCAGCTTCAGTCCGGAGATCAAGGGTGCGCTCCGGTCTCGGGCGGCGGTTGTGCGGTATCAGCTCGATCTGCAGAGCCTCGCCATCGGCCGTGTGCTCGTGGCATCCCCCCCGGATGCGCGGGCGCAGCTGCGGGCGCTGCTGTCCGAGCTCGCTGCACAGCTCGGCACGCCGATCACCACGCTGGCCCTGCGCCGCCTGCCGAGAGCGGTCACCTCGTTGTCGCTGCTGGCCGATCTTCCTGAGCTGGCTGCGCTCAAGGAGCTCGATCTGAGTCGCTGCGAGGGGCTGACCAGCATCGACGGGATCCTGGGGTACCCCGCGCTGCGGAAGGTCAAGCTGGGCCACTGCCATCAGATGGACACCAAGACCCTCTCTTCTGCGCGTGCGGTCAAGAAGTACAGCGCCCAGCGCGGGGTCTCGACAGAGGGCTGATGCTGGAGTGTCCGCCGGCCTCAGTGGACTGAGCCGGGGCCCCTCGTGTCCGCTCGGAGCATATCCATGGCCGCGACTGGTCTGCAGACTCGCTGTGGGGCGCTGCTTGAGCGTCTTGTCGGTGATGTACCGGCGCGCTGCCGCTCATGGATCGGCGGGTGCTCCGCGTCGCGTGACCATTCCTACCGTTCCATCGGGCAGCGGGAGTCCCTGACGTGTCCGCTTCTGACGCCACAGGCTGTGGCCACCATAGTCTGTGTTGGCGACACCAGACCGCGCGAGCTGATGGAGCGCGGCGACGAGCTGCTTGTGGGAGAAGCCCGCATACACGACGACCATGATGCACCCCGTACACTGAGCATCAAGCCAGAAGTCGATGACGTAGAACGCGTCGTCATGGCGCGCATCGATGCTCGCACACGCCGCTGTCCATGTGCGCCCAGCGGGGAGCGGCTGTCGGGTATCGACCGGTGGACCACAGGATTCCATCACCAACATATACCGCAGCGCCTCGGTCTTGACTCGGCTGAGCCATTGATGTCTTACGATTGAGCTTAATTGTGGCTTTCTTGCTGCTCGGAGCGCTCCTGGTGTGGCGAGCGGGAGTGCTGGCGCCCGGCATCGAGCGGCGCTGAGCCTCGGCTTGGGGTCGCGAACGCTCGGTCTTCAGATCAGAGTGCGAGCAGTATCGGACCGGCCTGGAGCGCTGGATCTCGTCGAGCGAGTGGAACTCTTGCGTCCCGAGACTGCTGACAGCCACGGCGTCAGGTGGATCCCGGAGGGGGAAGACCAGCCGGTCTGGCTTACCCGCTCTGGGGCGTCAGGACCGGTTTCGAGTCGGCTTCTCTGTGTTATTCAGTGTAGTGTTGCTCGATTATACGGGACCCATTGTCTTCATGAAGTGATGGCTGTCGCTGGTGTGCGTCCGGGAACTCACGTGTTAGAATGAAAGTCTTCCTCAATAGGTGGCTTTGATGAAATTTTGTGACCACGAGGGGTGTCTGGTGAATGGGACCCAGGCTCTCGAGTCTCAGATGAGAGCGTATGATGCGGGAGAGGCTGTCCTGAGGGGGTGCTCGAATCTTCGGTGCGGAGAGTGCGGTGAGCGCGTCATGCATTTTGATGGGAAGACCCAGAAGCGGGTCTATTCCCGAGCGGAGATGGCAGTGATTTATCGTGAGAATCGATCGAACGAAGCGCTTGAGAATTATGCTCCGGATCCCAGACGCAGACTGTACATGTGTGCATGCTCGTCTGGCGTCATCTCAACGTATCCAGAGCACTGCATAGAGCTCCGGCTGGACACGGGACCGTTCTGGAGCTGTGCGGATCATGATGGCTGAACCCTTCTTGACGGGACGATGTGCTGTGGCCTCTGAGCGTTCCTGAATAATCTTGAGAAGCTCTCATTAAACAAGTGTCTTCACTGCAGAGATATGGCTCGGATGCGCGGTGTCGTTCCTCTACACAGGGTCGATCATCCCGGCAGTGCTTGGAGGGCCCTCAGCAGTCCTGGATGACGCTCTTCCTGACCGGTGTGTGCTAACGTCTCATTGTAATCAAAGAGTCGTCCCCGATTCTCTTTAGAGAGATGCCTCTCGATGCCTTGTCCTCCCGATCGCCGAGAGCTGAAGTCCAGTGAACTGGATGACAAGGTCTGCGACCTCAGGGCGCTGCACCACCAGTGCACGGAGATGATCGGTTCACTTCACCTGCTCGCGCATCGAGGGGGCCCGCCGATTCCGACCGCCCTTCAGGGGCTGATTCCGCCTCTGGGGGCGCTCTCCGATGCGGCCGATGGGTGTGAGCCTCTCGGCTTGAGGGAGGCAGAGAAGAGGATTCGCTCGACGAAAAGGCAGCTGGCGAGCCTGGAGGTGGTGTGCTGCCGTCTCGGGACTGCGCTCGCCAAGGCGGCGCACCCCGAGGACTTGGCCGTGCTGCCCGCCTCCGAACGCGACCGGGTCACGGGGTGCCTCGCCTACCACCGCGAGCATCGGGAGGAAGATCGTGGCGTGGTGGTCCGTCGTGCCATCCACGAAGGCCATTATCGGCGAGCGGTCATGGCGACTTCGATCTCGGTGGAGCGGTTGATGACCGTGCGCAGCTGCCTGAACCGCAGCTCGCTCGACCGGGCCATCGCACGGCTCGCGGGTGAAGCAAGCGCTCGGTTCGTCCTCGAGGTGGCGCGGCTCGAGGGCTTACACGAAGCGCGTCGTCAGGCGGGGGGCCAGGCGCGCGCCCGTGTCGCGGCAGAGACGCCGGAGTGGCTGGACAAGGAACAGGCGCGGGCACATGCCTGCCCCATGTGCGGCTGTATGGGAACGATTCGTACCCACCGTACCGACCTGGAGAGCAGACCGGGGTGGGTGGAGGACCTCTATGGCCCAGGCCATGACCTCGAAGTGGCCGCAGCCTGTGCCGTGTGTGACTGGCACGACGTCCAGCAGGGAGGTCAGGAAAGGGAGCCGTCCTGGTCTCCGATGTCGATCCACAAGCGGCTCTCGCGCTTCGTGGAACGCTACCCTGCGGGTCCGCAGACCGCGCGTCAGCGACGCTCGATGATGAAGCTGCTGGCGGACCTCCAGTCCAATCGTGCCTCCTACCGCACGGTGCGCAAGCGCGTGGGCATCCGGGGGCCACAGCCGCCCGTGAATCCGGAAGAGGCTGGGTTTGAGGAGTACTTCGCGCGATTTCGAGTGACCGAGACTCGGCGGTGTCCTGCCTGCGGAAAGAAAGCGCTGCAGCGCCAGCCCGATGTGATCCGGACAGGCAACCCGCTGAGCCCCGCGAGCGATGTCGACCTGGACTCACACGTCCTCTGCCTTGCCTGCGGTCACATGCTTACAGAATAGGCGCGCACAGTGGCGGGCCTTGCTCTCGGGGCACTTGAGGGCGGATGCGACCCCTGCTCCTCTCCACGGTTCACGAGAGCGAGGGTGTGGCAGCTGGAGCGGTCCCCCAGCGACGACCTGGTCGCCGTTTGTGATCGTGACCTCGTCTGGCTTCACCGGCTGCCGTCAGCCAAGCAGGGCCATCAGCCGCTGCGCATCCTTCTGCAGCTGGTGCTGGGGGTGCCGCGTCAGCGGCTCAATGAGCGCAGACCAGCCGGCCCGCCGCTCTTCGGGCACGGCTCGGGAAAGCCCAGCGGAGATCGTGCGCACCAGCTCCCACTGGATCGGCCAGCGAGGGTGCGTGGCCGCTCGCGCTGCCAGCCCGTCCAGGTGGTGGACCGTGCCCTGAGGAGACGCGCGCAGCAGCTCACACGCCGCACGCGCGAGCTGGTTGGAGCGGTCATCGAGCAGTCGTGCCAGCAACGACGAGGGCCACAGAAGCGAGACGTCCGGGTCGAGGGTCGCCCAGCTGCGGACCGCCAGCACCTTGGTCTCGAAGAGGTCGCGGCGAGCAGCAGCAGCGCTGCAGCAGTGCGGCGAGCACCACGCCATGTCGGCGACCGAGAGGAGGGCCAGGAGCACTGGGCGGTGCTGACGCGCCTGCTCGGCATCGAGAGACCGCACCTCGCTCCGAAAGGCCGTCCCCAGGTCGAGGCGCAGGCTGCTGGCCTCGCCGTGGCTGCCCCCGCCCTGGAGCTGGGTGAGGAGCGGTGTTGTCTTCGTAAAGCACACGTGGTGAGAGGGGTAACGGCTCACCCCAGCGGATGCGATGGCGATGATGAGTGCTTCAAGGATCCTCTGAGCCCTCCGGTCCACCAGCACTGCTTCGCTCTGTAGCGCGCGCCCTCTCTCGCCATGCCGTTGTCCTCTCAGCAGCACCTCTCTTGTCCGCGTCGCTGTCGCTCTTCAGAAGTGTACATCTCCACCGAGCAGCCGCCGCATATCACCACAAAATTCATCGCTTTTAGATAAGGAATTCACCGTTGGAGCAGTCACATTAGAGCAGTGATAGATCAGTGAAGGATTCCAGAAGGCCGCGAGCTTCCTATGCTTTCACCACCACCCTGGAGACACACCATGCTGACCAGTCTGCTCACCCTCGCCCTTCTCTCCCCAACTGCCAGTGCCGCCTTTGATGGCAAGATCAAGAACGTCCGTATCCGATTGCGTCGCTCCTCCAGGGGCTACCGTCAGGCCCTCGTGATCTCTGACGATCACACTGCAGAAGACTACTCCAGCCAGGAGGCCGTGGTCTCGGTTCCGATCTACGACGCTGACGACTCTGCAGACACCGCAGAGCCGATCGCGATCCTGATGCTGGAGACGGGCGAAATCAAGCGGGTCACTGAGCGCTTCACCACGACCGACATTGACTTCAAAGAGAGCCCGATGGGCATCCCCTACTTCCTCTCCGTCACCCTTCGTGACAGCAGCGGTGCCATCCTGGCGTCGATCAACGATGTCGAGGTCACTCCGACCGACAAGGGTGCTGCGGATGCAGATGAAGGTGCGGAGCAGGACGGTGGCTGGCTGACCGATGCCGGCATCATCGAGCTGGAGGGCGGAGGTGAAGTCTCGCTGTCCATCGGCATCCGCCAGAAGAGCAACGGCGACTGGAAGGCGGTCACCCGGGTCAAGGGCGACGAGGAGCTGGCTGCCGCTGGAATCGCTCAGGTCTCGCTCTCGTTCGATGAGCCGTTTGAGGGCCCCGTGCCCTCCGAGAACCCCATCGGGCTCGACGGCCGGTCCGTCAAGGTCAAGACCACCACCAAGCCGACGCAGTGGGAGTGGGAGCTCGATGGAGATGGGGTGGCAGACCATGTCAGCTCCAGCCTGTACTACTTCTGGGACCTGGACGGCGACGGTCAGTTCGATGATGCCGACGAGGCGCGGATCTCAAAGTACCTCAGCGACGACGGCTCCCTGGACTGGTGCAACGCCGACCGCTTCCGCCTTGAGATGGCGGTCTCCGACAGCAAGGGCAACCTGCAGAGCCAGGACGCTGTGCACTGCCACATCGATGAGAAGAATGGCTACGGCGACATCCTCATCAACAGCGAGCCCATCGACATCGAGTAGCGCGCGGTGGTGCTGAGGGTCACGCGCCACACGCTGCCGGGATCCTCCCACACTGCAGAGACGAGTCGTTGGCGATATCGACGAAGTGAACGGCACATCTGCCATCACAGCGCTCAGTGCTGGCTCTGGTGGCCCGCGCCAGCCCCAGTCCCCGATGTCCCGTCGCCGCCGCAGGCTCGCACCACCGTCCACAGTCCTCATGCTCCAGGCCGGCACGTTGATCGGCTTCACCGCGCCTGGAGCCAGCAGGACCGAGTCTTTCTGACGGTGCTGGATCCAGCGGGGTTGATTCCAGCGCACATTGCGGCCAGTGTGCAGTGGTGGAGGCACTCGCAGGTGGAACTGAGTTCGAAGCAACAGCAGCAGGTGGCGTCACTGCGCCTGCTGCTTGTGAATGATGACTGGGAGCATGTTCAGCAGGCATTTTTTTTGCTGAAGTCGATGGACGACCCTGAGCTTTGGTCTGCGCTCGTGGAGGAGATCTCCATCTCCGATTTGGGGTGGATGGCGATTCCAGACCGCTCCTTTATCAACAGGATTCAGGAAGAATGGCGCCCCCAGGTTGTCTTCTCGCTGCTCCGTCAGGTCGGTCGGCTTGATCAGCTGACGCATCATCAGTTCTCTCTCTCCACAATTGATCTCAGCATTCTGCAGGATCTGGTCAACCTTCAGTCCCTGTACTTCCTTGCGTGCGCCATCACGTCTGACCTCCGGCCGCTGAGCACACTGCTCAACCTCCGATCGATTGACTTTATCGACTGCTCGGGTGTGTCTGACGTCAGCGGGCTGGGCACACTGGTCAGCCTCCAGAAGCTGAACCTCTCCCTCGCGTCGGTGTCCGACGTCAGTCCACTGCGCACGCTGGTCAGCCTCCGGACGCTGGACCTCTCCTCCACGCTGGTGTCCGACGTCAGTCCACTGAGCACGCTGGTCAGCCTCCAGGCGCTGGATCTCTCCGCAACACCGGTGTCTGACATCCGCGCACTGAGCGCGCTGACCAACCTCCAGGGGCTGTCGCTCAGGGGCTGCTCCAGCCTGCGGGACCTGGAGCTGCAGGGGCTGACCCAGCTTGCCACCCTCGATGTCGAAGACTGTGACGGTCTCCAGACGGTGGCGCTGGATGGGCTGGGGGCGCTCACCAGCCTGAACCTGTCCCGCATCTGCCCTGTCGATCTGCGCCTGACAGGGCTGACCAGCCTGACAGCGCTGAGGCTCTCCAGGTCTGCGGAGCTGCCCAGCCTGGACGTCCTGCAGGACCTCGTGAGCCTCACCACGCTGGATGTCTCAGTCACGTCCATCCAAGACCTTCAGCACCTCACACGGCTGTCCCAGCTTCAGCACCTCGACCTCTCCGGCTGCACGGCCCTGTCCTCACTCCAGGGGCTGGAGCACCTGACTGCGCTGACGTACCTCAACCTCTCCGGCTGCACCCAGATCCGAGATCTGACGCCGCTGAGGGACCTGCCCCGCCTCACCACGCTTCACCTCTGGGGCTGCCACGGGGTGCGGGACATCTCATCGCTTGCTGCACACTCCACGCTGCTGGGAACGCTGGCTGAATCCGTTGAAATTAAAGCTGGGAAGCTTGTCATTGGTGATGCCCTTCAGGAGGCCTTCGGTCCAAGGCATGCCCCGCAGGTGGCCCTCTATGCGGCTCAGAGGGGGGGACTCCTCCATGGCGTGGAGGCGCTCGACCTCTCCACGATGCCGCTGTCAGATCTGTCGCCCTTGCAGGGAATGACCCGCCTCACCACCCTCAAGCTGAAGGGGGGCTCGGTTCACGACATCGGGGTGCTGGCGGAGCTGGTCCAGCTCACCCAGCTTGAGCTCAGAGACTTCAAGGTCCTCGAGGACATCCGAGCGCTGGCGGGGATGATCCGCCTCACCACCCTCAAGATCTGGAGCGGTCACGGCCTGAAGGACATTCGCCCGCTGGCTTCCCTGAAGCAGCTCACGCGCCTCACGGTTCACGGCGCGCCGATACACGATCTCAGCCCCCTGACTGGCCTCACCCGCCTCACGCGCCTCAACCTTGCGGGGTGCGATGCGGTGACGCCGGATGCCGCTGCGGCCCTCCAGGCGGCACTGCCAGGCTGTCGCATCTTTCACCGCTTCTGCGGAGTAGAGCGGCCCTGAGCTTGTGTCGGGCCTCCGGCTGGAGTGTCCTGCAGCCTCCGCCTCCTCCTGTGGGCTGCCCTCCCGATCCCGGCAGCCACTTCGCTGGCGGGCCCTCTCGGTGATGCCTCCGGAGGAGTGCCTGAGCCAGCCTTGAGGAGTGCCCAGGAGGTCACTCCAGGAAGAACGCGCTCGCCGCCTCAAACTCAAGGGTGACTGAGATCTCGGCGCAGGCATCCGTCTCATCCGGCGCCAGATCGGCGTTGTAGCTGAGCAGGGTGTCCAGCACTGCCTCCACCGTCTCGTCAATGCCGGTGTTGTGGGCGAGCGCGCTGATCTCTTCTGTGGGGGTTCCTCCGCCCACCATGCCGGTGTGTGCGCCGTCGGGATCCAGCTCCAGGCGGATCAGTCCCCCCTGGAGGCTGAAGATCACATCGGCATCGAGGAACTGAAACGGCAGCGCCAGCGCAATCGGCCCTCCCTGCAGCACACCGTCGACAATGGCGGCTCCCTTGAGCTGACTGACGGCGGCCTCCGGGTCACGCTCGAAGGTCTGACCGCTCAGGATCTGACCGTTGGGTCCGCGCAGGGGATCCCCGAGTCCGCCGGTGATGCTGACATCAACACAGTCGTCGTTCTCGAGGCTGTCGACTCCGTCGAGCTGCACCATCACCAGCAGCCCGCCGCCGTTGATGGCTTCCTGCACAATGGCATCCAGGGCGGACGCCTCGGTGGCGTCCAGTGCTGGTCGCAGCTTCGCGAAGCTGTTGTCGATCCCCTCCTCGCCGTCCTCGCTGAGCTGATCGGCCACCCCACAGCCCGTGCTGCCGCCCTCGACGCTGACATCGTCGTCGAGGTTGAAGCCGTTGGTGACGCCGTCCGTCTCGCGGGGGAAGGCGATGGTGGTGAGGAGCAGGACCTCACGCTCGCCGGTCTGATCGCAGGTGTCCTGCGGGTCATCCTGGGCATCGGACGCGCAGGCGAGCAGGGGCAGGAAGAAGAGTGCACGCATGCGCTGTTTCTATCCGATGCAGCAAGAAGAGGAGCAGACTCGACCACCACAACACGAACCCTCCGATGTTCAGGGGCTCGATGGTGGAGAACGCTGGGAAGATGAGGGGTACCGCTGCGGATGACGGAAGGCGGCAGCAACGGCCGGCTGAATTTTCGGTCAGCAGTACCGACTCCGATACTCCCTGTGGCTTTGATGGCGTCTATACGGCGGTCTGAGGCGGGGGCTGGGCGGTGTCATGTACCGCGATCACGCACGGCTGTGGCTCGGCTGCACCGGGCCAGGGAGGCGCGGTCGAGAGCTCATCGGCTCGGCCCCTCTCCGGGCGAGACGGTGCTATTTCGCCGCGGCTCCAAAGGTTGCGAAGCCGTTCTTGACGGTCATCTCGATGCGCTTGTTCAGCCCGAGGTGGGTGATGACCGCTTGCGAGATGAACTGCTCGCCGGGAGCCATCGGACCATCGATCTCGGCGACTCGGCGGAGGTGCTCCAGCAGCATCCGGCTGCGCTTGCTGCTGCCACCAATGGACTCAGCAAGTCCCGCAGCGCACGTCTCGACGCTGCGGACCAGCTCGCGTCCGCCGCTGACCTTGAGGGCCTTGCGCAGGACGCTGCGGTAGAGCGGCGCAAAGTGTGCGCGGGTCATGTCGGGCTTCCAGTCACGCATGCACCGGAGCAGCATCCCGCTCTCTGACGGCTGGATGGGGCCATCGATGATGATCATGGCCACGTACAGGTAGCAGATGTCGTGATACCGGGTCCACTTTGTCTCAGACATACTGGATTCTCCTCAGTGATTCGTCGTTAATTCGGGAGCCGTACGCTCTGGCATGAGGCCACTGTGATGGTCTGACCCTCCATACGCAGTGTCAGGCCCTCGATGGCTGGAGTGAGGGTCTTGAACATCTGAGTCATCGCCTCGATGAGATCTTCCTGTGCGGTGTCGTTTTCATTGTTGATGGCGGAGTTGTACAGCGTCAGATCGCCCTGCTCAGCCTTCAGCGCCTTGATGATGCGGGCGCAGTACTTGTTGACCTTGGCTATGAGGACGGTGTCGTCTCCCGCCCAGTGATGGTTCTTCTTGAGGTTTGGGCTCGTGAGGATGGTCCTCGTGATGGTCTGATAGTGATGCCCCTCGACGTACGTCAACCCTCCAGCCATTGCCAGAGACTGGAATTCGTACCGGTCGTCTTGCTCCAGGCATGACAGATAGAAGTCAACGTCTTCATCACCGGGGTCGGGCAGAGCCTCGTAGCCCTCTCGGACGGCCGAGTAGAGGAGGTAGCGAGAGACGCTCCCGAAGTGGGTGCGGACCGTGCGGGAGATGGCCTGGGCGAGCTCTCGCAGGTCCACCTGGAGGTCGAGCTTAATGCTGCCGCCGACGGCCAGTGCCGCGCTGAGGTTGACCTGCAGCTTGACCTTTCCGCCCTCGATGGCAAACGAGCCGCCCAACTCTGCGCTCAGTCCTGCGATGGCTTTGATGCTGGTCTCTGCCCGGAACAGCTCCTTTCCGCCGGCCGTCTGCATGCTGATGTCCGCGCTGGCCTCAGCGGAGACTCCGATGGTTCCACCGAGAGAACCCGTGAGGCGGATGGTGCCGTTGGGAGAGAGGATGAACGAACCAGAGGCGTGCGCAGAGGCCTGAGCCACCGCGCTGGCGCCGACACCAGCGTGAAGCGTGCCGATGCCGCTGAATTCGAACGAGCTCTTGAGGTTGGCGGTGGCACGCACCTCGGCACCGGCATTGACCGCGCCGCTGAGCACGATGCCGCTGAAGAGGCCAATGACTGCTAAACCATTGGCGGTTCCTCCGAACTCCCCATACAGCTCGAGCATGCCCTCGATCTTGGCCTTGAGCGGTCCAAGGGAAGCCTTTGCTTCCCCCGTCAGCTTCAGGCTGCTCTCGACCAGGAAGCCCGCCTCGGCAAGGAGGCTGATGCCTTCTAAGATGGAGCAACCTTTCATGGAGGCAGAGCCATACATGTCGAATGTCGCCTGGACCTCTGCATTGGCGACTGCAGATACGCTGGACTCCCACTGGCTGGGGTCTGCACCGTATTCGTTGTAGACACCAGCCATCCGCCCAGCGAAGATCGCGGCGTCTTTTCCGCCAGCGAAGCTCCTCGACAAGGCGTCGATGTACTGCCCGCTCTTCTCAGGGAACCCTTCTCCAGCATCCTCGATGATGAGGTTTCGCTCCGATCCTCGGACGGCCTTCAGCGTCTGCCGTGCTGCGACATCGCCCAGCGCCTGTGCCCGATCGATCAGATCGGTGGTGAGCGTCAAGTCAATGCCCACCTCTGCAGCCTTTTCGTTGGCATCTACACAGGCATCCACCATGCGACTCAGCCGAGAATCCCCGGGGATCTTTTTCACGAGCTTGTCGATGTTTTCGGAGATGAAGGCGGGCGGCAGGTCTCCAGAGTTGAGGAGCGTGAGTGCGTTCTGGACAGCCGTGAGGTCTGGCTGCTCAGCAGCCTGAGCGATGGCATCACAGACCTGGGAGGCTCTGACCATCGCGACGTCTTCGCGCTTGACCTCTGCCCTGAGGGCCTGATGCGATGCCTTCAGGGCGCCTGAGTCGCCTTCCCAGCTCTCGATCGTATCGTAGAACCGCTCCATGTTCTCGATCGAAGCCATCAGGATCTTCAGGCTGCTCTCGGGGATCTCTGCGCCGTACTTTTCAATGTATTCGCGGAGACTGGCGATGTCTGCACCGAGCTGATCGATGGAGCCTGCATCCCGGTAGATGCGACTGCAGTCGTCGGGGTTGATCACCCGCGCGCTTGGGTCCAGCGCCCCTGCTTTCTTGTATACCTCCAAGAGCTGGGTCTTGTCTTCGTCGAGGGATGAGGTCGCCGCTTCTCCCACGCTCCAGATCGGAAGTAAGGCTCTCATGCTTCGGAGGGCCTTCTTCAGCTCCGTGTAGCCGGCTTTTCCTGCCTTGTTGGTGATGTTCAAGTGGAGTGTGCTGCCATCCCAGATCACCTCACCGGCTGCTGACCGACACTTCGATAGGTGCACCTCAGTGATCCCTGCGTTGTTGAGTCCCGACAGCTTGAGGTGGGCATCAATCAGCTTTGGTGTCTTGAATCGGTTGGGTGACAGTCCGGACTTGGGATCAATGTACAGCGCAAATTTGTTGGTTCCACCAGAGAGAACATAAAAGGCATGTCTCTTGCCAGAGCCAGACACAACCTTCTTTAGAGACGATTTCAGTGAACTTCTCTGTGTTGCGCTAAAGAACGTCATGTCTTCTCCTGCTTGATGCTCTTAAACATCCAGGTGTCGTGTCGAGCGTTGGCCAAGTAACGCATATTGTTCTGTCTGGCAGTGAGTTGGTGTGACGAGAGGACGACCGTCTTGCCTGGTTTCCACTCGCTGCTCTATTTTTAGTAAGCTGGCAGCATGATTTTTACGTCTCAACGGGGGCTGGAGCTGGTTTAATAGAGAGTCAGGAGAGTGCGAATCTTGAGGCTCCTGTCAGCCCCCCTCCCTCCAGACACTGCCGAGCGGTTCTCTGAGGCCCGCCGCCAGCACATGGACAGCCAGAGTATCGCCGGGGTCGCCCAGGCAGCAGTCGACAAGCAGCCCCGCCTCGGCCAGTACGCATCCGTCAGCTGATCACACCTCTGGAAATGCAGCCGCCCGGCCATCCGCATCCCATGGCAGCATCCGGCGGTGCTGCTCGTCCAGCGGGCCCCCTGGCTCGCAGATCCCTCAGCAGCCGACGGCTGATGCGCTGCGACAGTGATGCGCTGCGACAGCGTCGGGTGCAGCTCCCCCCGTCGCCAGCAGATGTTCTTCAGCTCGTGATTGCCCATCACGGCGTGGGCGCCTCTTACAGGTCTGGAAGAAGTCGAGCTCTGCGGTATCTCCCCACCATGTCTCCCCACCGAGATGACCGTGTCTTCTTTTGTCAGCCCGGCGGCCTCGATCAGATCGAGAAGCTCCTGGTAGCAGCCGTGGATGTCACCGATTCGCATGAAGTGTCTCCTGGAATTGGCTTACGGCAAGTGCTGCCATTCAGCGCGGACGAGCTCTCGGACACTCGCTCAGGGGCGCTCCTTGACCATGCGAATCACCAACACCGCGCCGGCGAAATTCCTGTCAGCCCTTCGATAAAGAGACGCAAAGGCAACTGTTGAACACGCAATATACTGGGGCTGATCCAGACGCTCTGTCCCCGACCATCTTGGCGAACCTCGAGGCGGCGGAGGTCGAATGCCCCAGCTTAACAAACATTTGTACACCAATGCCGTGAGGAGCTGGGCCTCCTGGCCCGCTGCTGCAGCGGGAGCGGGAGCGGGAAAAAGGCTTCTTGAGCTTCCTGTCAGGATCAACTGTCTGTTGTTCATGGTGCTCGACGATCCGCTCATCTTATACACTTCAGACCTGAAGGAGTGGGTGTGACGGATTCCTGGCAGACGATACGCACCTGGTGCAGCACCCTCCTGTTCTGGTCATACTTTGTGGTCAGCAACGCCCTGTGGTGGCTGGGCTCGCTGGTGTTGGCCGCGGTGACCCTGCCCTTTGACCACCAGCGCCGCCGGGCACTGCACCTCTACACCTGCGCCTGGGGCTACCACTACGTTTCCGTGCTGCCGCTGTGGTCGCCCACTTGGTCGGGGCGCAGCCGCATTGTCTCGGATCAGACCTACATGCTGGTGTCCAACCACCAGTCCTGGGGCGATATCCTGGTCCTCTTTGGCCTGTTCAAGCACTACAAATGGGTCTCGAAGGCCATCGTCTTCCGCGTGCCGTTCATTGGCTGGAACATGACTATGAACCAATATATTCCCCTGAAGCGTGGGGACGCGAAGAGCATCGCAGAGATGCTGGAGCACTGTCGAGTTCACCTCAAGCAGGGCTCCTCCATCATGATGTTCCCCGAGGGCTCCCGCTCAGCAGACGGGCGCATCAAGCCCTTCAAGCACGGAGCCTTCACCTTGGCTCGCGAGCTTGGCATTCCCGTTGTGCCGATCGTCATCGACGGCTCCCTGAAGGCACTGCCCAAGCATGGCCTCATGATGCGAACGCCCTGGGGGCTCCCGGTTCGTGTGCGGGTCTTAGAGCCGGTCGATGTCACGATCGACAGCCTGGAGTCGAGGATCATGGATGTGCGCCAGCAGATGATCACGACGCTGGCCGACATGCGGGGACTGTCCGAGGCAGAGGTGGATGGCACGGTGTCCCCGCCGGGGTCTGGCTGAGCTGCTAGCAGCAGACGAGCCCGTGCGAGACCGACCCACACCACCGCCTGAGTCTGCTCGGCTCCACACCCGAGACAAAGACACCTAAATATCCAGCTCATCATCGAGCTTGATCCAGGTCAGCTCGTGGCGATTGTGATGCAAGTGCAGCATCCGCGATCCCGGGATCTTGGCGAAGGCATCAATGGTCTTGTAGTCGGTCTTGCTCTGGAACTTGATGGTGCACACAAAGCGTCTTGCGGCGCCGGCATCAAGCCACCGCTGCACCATCGCCAAGAGCCTCTCGGGATAGCAGATCACATCTGAGAAGAACCAGTCATAGGGATTCTCGACCAACTTTGGATCGACGCTGAATGCGCTCTGCAGCTTGACCTTTACGTTTGGAAGGGCGGCGACATCGGGGTGAAGCATTGCCTTGTCGACGCTGCGTATGTTTGCTCCGAGCTCGGCGAGGACCCAGGTCCAGCCTCCCGGAGTGGCCCCCATGTCGATGCACCGGTCGCCTCGCTGCGGCATGACCTGACAGAGCGTGAAGACTTCCCAGAGCTTGCGATAGGCGCGGCTTGGCGGATTGAGATTGTCGACGAAGCGAACCTCTCCGTTTGGAAATGGACTCCTGCAGGTGGGTGAGTAGAGCAGCGTGTTCCGATCGAGCAGGGTGTAGGCCCCAAGATCTGCATCTGGAAGGGAACATGGAAACGGCCACACGCGCTCTTTGATGGGGGGGAGCCGCTTGGAGAGCAGGGTCATGCGCCGGTGCTCGTGATGCGAATAGCCAACCCAGTTGCGCTGAATCCCACGCAAGACCTTCGCAGCGTCCCCGATAGAGTCGATGCGTGCGAGCTTCGTGTCCAGCCACACATCCTGCGACCAGATCGAGGACCTCGGCTTGCCTGGAGCAAGCAGGAGACGCCCGTGTCGATGGACAACGTCGCCCAGCTCTCGCTGAAGCTCATCCTCCAATCCGGGCGCTGCCAGATAGGCACTGAGTGGTGCTGCAAGGGGAGGGAGCGGCGAGCGCTTCGGGGCCTCCTCGGCTCCGGTCCCCGAACGCGAAGTGCTGGATTTCCCTCGCTTGGGAAGTGGAGACTTGCGGCCACTCATTCGCCTGCCCGCGCCAACCTTTGTTCGTTTCTTTTCCGCCATTGCAACCCTTTACGCTACCCATCCCAAAGCTGACAGGAAATTCAAGAGGCCTTTCTTACGAGCGTTTGTCACCCGTCGCTGGACCCGTCTCCTCTTAACCCCTGTTCCCTGCCTTCTTTGCCAGGTCGCGCGCTCCATGGCCGCCTCCCTTGTTCAGTCTCTATCCGACGACATGGCCGTCCATGCTGAACCTGAGCGAGGATCCGGACGGGCGGCTTGTGGTGGCGGTCTCCGACCTGCTGGTCACCGAGAACATCAACCTCGACACCAGCACCCAGATTACCTTGGCGGCCTTGGACGGCCAGGGGTGGGATGTCTCACAGGCTCACTCCCGGGATCGCTACGCCATCGAGCCCTCGATTCAGTCCACCGACAGCAGCACGTGGCTGGCCGATGCACGCGGTGAGAAGACGCAGATGAACCGGTACACCACACACATTGAGCTCCAGCAGATCCGCATCGGGGAAGACGTCGCCTGGCGGTGGGAGCCCGAGTGGACCTCGATGGGCGGCGCCCTGGCGAAGACGTATGGCCGCATGGAGCACGCTGCGCTGTGGGTGTCGGAGGGCGGCAGCGGGCTGGTGATGATCGAGCTGGTGATGATCGGGCTGGTGATGATCGGGCTGGCGATGATCGGGCTGGCGATGATCGGGTTCAGCGAAGACGGTGCCGCGGTAGGTCGTGCTTGGCACACACCATCGGAGATGGGTGTCTTCTCCAGCAGGTGCTCTCGAAGAATGGCGTCCTCCTGGTCTGCCGTGAGCTGGTGACACCGTGGTCGGGGCATGACGTTCTCGGGGGCCCGGATCGCGGACTCCTGATCTCAATCGCGCCCTCACAGGGCCGCGCTCATCTCCGTCTCGTACATCTGCAACCTCTTACCAGGGGGCCGACTGTGAGCGCATGACAGCGGAGATCACCATCAACAGTACAATGAAGGAACGGTATGGCTGTTCAAGCCCGCGCCGTTCGACCCGCTGCTCGGACGTGTCGACGGAATCTCTTCTTCGCCTCGGAGCGGGCTCACACGCTGACAGCCGTGTCGGTCTTGTCTGATGGTCTGTAGAGACTGTTTCGTTCTGTTTACTTTTCCGAGAAAAGCCCCATCGACGAGCCCATAGGCAACGCTCAAGACGCGAGAAGCCTCGAGCGAGGCTGCTGCATGTGCCGCCTCCAGCGAGCACAGCACAGGACGCAGAGGAGTGGCGTGAAGCCCGTGAAAGACTGTGGCATGGAGGCTTGGCACCCGAGCGGAGTGCCCGTTCGCGCTCGTTGTGAAGTAGGCTGAGCACACATTCTGGAGGATGAGATGAGGCTGAGAGCCTATGTTGTCGTGACCGGGCTTGGTGCGCTGAACCTGGCGTGCGCGGGCTTGACCAGCCGCACCGATGCCAGCTGCGCGGAGATCACATCGGGAAGCGACTGCTGGCCCGAGGAGCGGACCTGCATGATCGCTGGCCAGGAGCAGGACTGTGGACTCAACGGCTATGAGTGCACCGACGGGGCCTGGCAGGAGCAGATGACCTTTTGCAACCCGCCCCCCCAGCCGCACGAAGACATGGACCGGTGAGGTGTCTCGTGCTCATTGTCGAACAAGGCTCGGTCCGGTGGAGAATTGCCATCGCGACGTCACATGAACAGCATCCAGACGTGACCATCGGCCTCGGTTCGGTATCGATTGATGCGCAGCCGCCGCGCTCCGAGCAGAACCATTGCAGTCACGCGCCCTGGTGAAAACGGATCGTGTCTGTGTTGGTCGCCAGCGATACAGTCGTGACTGTCTACACCGTGCCAGGAGCATCACCATGTCCGTTACCCAGAAGACCCGTACCCAGAACGATGTCACCCCCGAGCAGGATGAGGAGCTCTCCCTCACAACGCGGCAGGACGACATCGAGGACCCAATCAAAGATGTCCTATCGGCCCCAGAGGGGCCGCTGACCTCCGAGGACACCACCACCTCCAACTCTGAGGTTGAGGCCGACGGTGTCGGACAGGTCGGTGAGGTCGCCACCCGGCTGAGCAAGGCCCTCAAGGAAAAGGATGAGAAGCTGAGCTGAGCCCGCCTGGGGGGATGACCCGGGCGCTTCTCGCGCGGAGCGATAATCAGTCCAGCACCGTCACGGTGTTGTGGATGGCCACCGCCGTGGCACCATGACGGTCACATCTGCTGTGAGTCGCGCACTCTGCAGCAACTCCAGCCTGACCTGCGCTGTGCTCATCGACGGCACCCAAGCACAGGCACCGGGCTGGATGTGGGGCACCTGTCTGGCATCCTGGGGGAGGGGCTGCCGGTCGACGATCACATCTCCGCAAGCAGCCACGGCATGAGCGCCGTCTCTCGCTCAGCTGACCGTGTACTTCAGGCCAGCAATGGTGGTCAGCGGCTTGCACTTGGCCTTGCTCAGCGCTCGTGCTCCGAGGGATGCCTTGATGGTCAGCGTCTTGAGCGTGGGGTGGGCGGTGAGCGGCGTCAGGTCTGTGAGGGCCTTTCCATGGCTCAGCCACAGCGTCTGCAGCTGCGTCAGCGCCTCCAGCCCGCTGACATCAGCGAGGTTGGGTGCCCAGGTGACCCGCAGGACGGTGAGCGCGGTCAGCGTCGCGAGGGGCTGAAGCGAGGTGAGCGATGAGGAGCCCACGCACAGAGAGGTCAAGGCCGACGCAGCCGGAAGCTGCGCGAGGATGGTCTCGAAGTGTGCGGCGGGAGTCCGGTACAGGTCCAGCGTCGTGAGCTGTGTCAGCAAGGAGACGTCGCCGATCTCCTGGAGCGACGTGCAGTTGTGCAGCAGCAGGACCTGGAGGTTGGGCCAATTGGCGAGGCCATGGAGGCTCGTCAGGGCGGAACACTCCGAGAGGTCCACCTCCACGAGCGCGGTGAGCGCGGTCAGGCCCGTGATGTCCTTGAGGCTCTTGCAGTTCGTGGCCTTGAGGACGCGCAGCTCCTTGAGGCCCGCCAGGGCATCGAGGTTGGTGAGCTTGCGCTGCCGAGAGATGTTCAGCGTGGTGAGGTTGCGCAGCGACGCCAGCGGCGTCAGGGTGCTCAGCGGCGTGCTGGTGCGGAGGATGAGCGTCTCCAGCGCCGTCAGGCCTGCGAGCGGGCCGAGCGCGCTCACCGGACAGCTGGTCAGCTCCAGGCTCTTGAGCGCTGTCAGTTCCGACAGCGGGCTCAGATCCGTGATCGTGCAGCTGGTCAGCCTCAGCGACTCCAGGCGCGTCAAGTCGGCGAGCGCGCTGTAGTCCGTGGCCTTCACCCCGTCGATCCACAGGCGCCGCAGTCCGGTGCAGCCCTCCAGTCCAGAGAGCTCAGAGAGCGCGCGTGCCTGGAAGAGCCTCAGGGACCGCAGGCCGACGGCACCGCGAAGGAAAGCCAGGGTGCTCAGGGTGCTGTGGAAGACATGCAGCTCCTCCAGCGCCGGCAGCCGCGTCAGCACATCCAGCGTGGCGTAGTCCAGCCCGCGGCACCCCGTCAGGGACAAGAACTGCAGCGCCTTGAGCTGGGAGAGGACCTCCATGGTGTCGTTCTTGAGGCTCTGGGAGGACAGGCTCAGGGCCCGAAGCGTCGGGACCCCTGCCAGGGGCGAGAGGTCCTGGAGCATGTCGGCCGAGCTCAGCCCCAGGCTCTCCAGGTGCGCGAGGTGGGCGAGGCCATGAAGATCGCGCAGTCGCCGGCCATCGCTGATGCTCAGAGACTCCAGCGCGGGCATCTGAGAGAGCCCCTTGAGGGACACCAGGCTCATGCTGTCCCGCAGCTTCAGGTGCTTGACGTGGGGCAGCGATGGGATCCAGCTGAGGTCTTCATGCTGGCTGGCGCAGAGATCGAGGGTCTCGACAGAGGCGATCGTGCTGAGCTCAGCCAGGAGGTCTGGAGTGGGGGTCAGCATCAGCTTCAGCACCCCCTGGAGCAGACCACCATGGATGGCGAGCTGCAGCGCCACCCAGCTGTGGTGCTCTGCGCGGACCCGCTTGGTGACCTCGCCGGCGTTGACCTGCACCGCGCCATAGCGGTCGACCCACAGGCCGCTGGTCATGACCGACCAGAGCGCCGGATCGTCTGCGGCAACCAGCAGGTGGATGGCCTGCTTTAGAGCGATGCGCTCCTGACTCTTGAGGAGCTTGCGGATGGCAGAGAGTTGCTTCTTCTGAACACGATTCAGCATGGAGTAAGTCCTCTATCGAGCACCAATCCTACAGCAATCCAGCGTATGAATCTGGAGTGTCAGTGACCAATACGAGGGCTCAGCCTGGGTGATCAGCGCTTAGGCCACAAGCTTCGATGAGGCTCATGCCGCGGACATGTGGCGTTCATTGCTCCTGATCACAGAGAGCCGGAGCGGTGATCTGCGCCAATCCAGCTCCGCTCCAGGGGTCGTCTAAGCGGACGGTCCCTGGCACTCTCTGCTCACCAGGACATGGCATCGACCACCTTGAGGGCCAGATTGTCGAGACCCTCGACGAAGATGACTGCGTCGGTCGAGCTCCTCACCCCGGTTTCGATCCAAGGCGGGCAGGCCTTCAAGCTCGAGTGGCCTCCAGGACCGCGTGCGGCGACGCGGCCCTGAGGTCGTCCGCTCAGTAGAGTGTGCTCGCTGCATCCACCAGCTCGATCAGCTCCAGCTGGATGATGTCGCGCTCGGACTCTGGTGCAGCCTCGCTGAGGATCTCGATGATGTCGTCAAAGCGGGCGCCCTCGCTGTAGGGGCTCTCGCGGAGGATCTCGGCGAACTCGGTGACGGCCGCTGAGAAGCGAAAGGAGTCGCTGGCGGCCTCGAAGCTCTGCACGCGCTCATCACCGTGCAGCGACCAGATGTGCTCGCTGCTCTCGTCGCTGGTGGGCTCCTTGTAGCGGATCCGCACCTCCGCGAGATCGGCGGCCTCGGGGGTGTCGGTCAGATCCAGCTCGTAGAGGGCCGTGACGGTGTGCCCGGCTCCGATGTCACCGGCATCAACCTTGTCATCGGCGAAGTCTTCGTCGGCGAGGATGCGGTTCTCGTAGCCGATCAGTCGCCAGCGCTCGACGGTGCTGGCGTCGAACTCGACCTGAATCTTGACGTCCTTGGCCACCACCTGGAGGGTGCTGACCAGATTTTCGCCCAGCACTCGCAGGGCCTCGTTGGGCGTGTCGATGTAGGCGTAGTTGCCGTTGCCGCGATCGGCGAGCTGCTCCATGGTCCCGTCGTCATAGTTGCCGGCGCCAAAGCCCAGAGCGGTCAGGTAGATGTCCCGATCGCGGTATTCCTCGATCATCTTGATCAGCTTGTTCCCGGTCAGGCCGACGTTGAAGTCGCCGTCGGTGCACAGCACCACCCGGTTGACGCCGTCATCGCGGAAGGCGCCCTCGGCCAGCTCGTAGGCCCGCTGGATGCCGGCCTCGCCGTTGGTGCTGCCGCCGGCCTCCAGCGCGTCGAGGGCGTCGAGGATGACAGACTTGTTCTCTACAGCTGTGGGATCGAGCACCACGCCCTCGCTGTCGGCATAGACGACGATGCCCAGGGTGTCGTCCGGGGTGAGCTTGTCGACGAGGTGCTTCATGGCGTAGACCACCAGATCGAGGTTGTAGTGCATCGAGCCGGAGACATCGATCAAGAAGACCAGGTTGACCGGATCGCGCTCTTCCTCTGGGATCTCCTCAGCCTGGATGCCGATGCGCATGAGGTGGATGTTCTCGTCGCGGCCAAAGGCTGAGGGCGCGACGTCGCGGCCAAAGGCTGAGGGTGCGGCCTCCAGGGACACGGCAAAGGGCAGCCCGTCCTCGGGACGGGGGTCGTCGTAGTGGAAGTAGTTGACGAATTCCTCGACCCGAACGGTGCTGGGCTCCGGCAGTGTCCTGTCGTTGATCGCGCGCCGCGCCATGGAGTACGAGGCGCTGTCCACGTCCACTGAGAAGGTCGAGACGGTGTCCTCAGAGGTGTCGGTCCAGGGGTTGAAATCCTCATTCTCGCCGCTGTCTTCTTGGAGTGGTGGGAGCACGTGGCTGCGGGAGATCTCGTAGCCATGGCAGGCCACGGTCATCAGGAAGAAGGGAGCGAGCCAAATGCGCATTTCAGGTCCGGGTTGGGGTGCTGCTTTGACATTGAGCAAGAACCGATCCAAGTTGATTGTCGGCGTTTGAAGATGAGTTGGTCTTCTGGCTTGCAGCGCTTACGGACATCAGTGTCGCACTGGACGCTGCTCCGACGGCTGTGAACATGTCGCGCTGCTGAGGTGCCCGCAGCGCGCCGCTGCCGCGCTCGCATGTGAGGACTCGGGTGCCACTTCCCTGTCGCGCTCCGGGCGCTGAGCCGGATGCTCCACCCAGCCGGGCTGCACGTCGTGGGCGATGCGTCCTGTCTGCGGCCGCCGCCGCCGGTCAGCTCGGCGCGGTCCACCCAAGACCCCGACGCGTGAGCACGGGTGCTGGACGCCACGCGTGGGGCTTCAGGCTGCACCAGCTCACGGATGGGAGCTGAGGTGACGCTCCTCAGAGCGTAGGAGACACGCGCGGTTTGCATCACAGTAGTATGGATCCTCAGCACCAAGGACTCACATGCCCCCTGCCAACAAGCTGCCCGTTAGCGCTCTAAAGACCCGCAACATGGTGCGCGTCAACCACGGCCTGAAGGCGGCCCAGGAGTGCAGCGACGTGGCGTCGTTTGATGCGCTGCTGAAGGGCGTGACCTACAGCCACGGAAAGCTCAACCCCAACAAGGCCTTCAGCGACCGGCCCGGTCAGCGCTGGCACGATCACGCCCTGCGTGGGCTGATCGCCTTTGCCCCTCCCGGCAGCCTCGGGGCCAGCCTGCGCACGCAGATTGATCGCCTGACGATCAGCGGCAAGGGACGCTCAGGCCATGACCACTTCCAGGTCCCTGTCGATCTCGCGCCCCTGGCCCGCTTCCCCAACCTGCGCTCGCTCACGCTGGAGAACGCCGAGACGGTGACCGGACTGGGGAGCCTGACCCAGCTGGAGACGCTGGAGGTTCGTGGTGCCAGCCTTCCCCAGGGGCATGCTGCGCTCAAGCTGAAGTCGCTGACGCTCAACTACATGAGCACTCCGCCAAGACTCACCCAGCTGACCAAGACCCTACAGTCCCTCTACCTCGGCTCTATGCAGCAGCTGGAGCTGTCTGGCCTGGAGGACCTGACCGCGCTTCGCAGCCTGAGCATCACCTCCTGCCGCGGCCTCACGGCGCTGCCTGGGGTCGAGGTGCTGACCAAGCTCGAGGTGCTCGACCTCCGCTACTGCGAGTCCCTCTCCACGCTGCCCGACCTCTCCACGCTCACCGCGCTGCACACGCTCAACCTCAACCGCTGCGCTGCGCTGAAGTCCATCGAGGGGCTGGCTGGTCTCCGCCAGCTGAAGACGGTCACGCTTGTGCAGTGCAAGGCGCTGCGGTCGATCGCTGCGCTGGCGGGAAACCCACACCTGGTGCTCCAGGACCTCAGCGAGTGTGCTGCCCTGAGGAGCCTCGATGGACTGGAGCAGACCGGCTCACTCGGCATCACCTGGATGAACCTGGCGGGCTGCCGCAAGCTCAAGGATGTCGCGGTGCTGGCTCGGTTCACGAAGCTCAAGGCGCTGAGTCTGAGCACGTGCGGCGCCCTCAAGAGCATCGCGCCGCTGCGCGGACTCCATGCGCTGACCTGGCTGCGCCTCGATGGGTGCACTGCGCTGACGAGCGTGGCTGCCCTCCAGGGGCACAGTGCGCTGCAGAAGCTGCGGATGACGGGCTGCAGCAGCCTGACCAACCTCGAAGGCCTCTCGGGTCTGACGGGCTTTGCCCGGACCCTCAGTGATCGGGAAGCCTGCAACGCATCCGCCAGCACCAGCACCTACAACGACAACAAAGACGTCGGCGTCTTGGATCTCTCCAGCCTGAAGGGACTCACCACCCTGAAGGGACTCGAGCCCATCTCGGGAGCGGAGCGGATCAACCTGAGCGGTGCATCGTCCCTCAAGAATCTCGATGCGCTGGCGGCGTTCTCCACGCTCAAGACACTGGATCTGAGCAACTGCAGGAGCCTGACCTCGCTGCAGCCCCTCGTGGATCTCAAACAGCTGTCCTCCCTGTCGCTCTCTGGATGCTCCGCGCTGCGCCCGCGTCCCAAGCGGGTTCGACTCGACACCCCGGCCAAGATCTCGGTTGAGGTGCTGCGCCATCGCCCCAAGACCAAGAGCAAGGCCAAGACGACCCGCAGCTCGACCACCACGAAGGCGCTGCGCGCGGTCCGTACGCTCCTGCACTCGCGGGACTACAAGACCATCCAGCAGGGCGTCGCCCTGGCCCAAGGCACTGCGGACGGCGCGCTCTTTGATGCCCTGCTCGACGGTGTTCGGGTCAGCGGGATGGGTGAAGAGCCGCAGCACTTGCTCCCCAACAAGACCTTCTCAGGTACCGGACCCGCGCAGCCATGGCTGGACCATGCCCTGCAGTGTCTTGTGGCCTCTGCGCCACCGGAGAGCGCCGTCGGGGTGGGCCTACAGGGCGAGATCGCCCGCCTGGTGCTCGGTGCCTCCAAGCCCGGCGAGGAGCACGTCAGGGCTGGCATTCCCGATCTGGGGTGCGCAGCGAATTTCCCCAACCTCACCCACCTCACCATTCGCAACGCCCACGCCCTCAAGAGTCTGGTGGGGTTGACCGCGCTGCCGGCCCTCAAGACGCTGATCATTGAGCACTGTGAGCAGCTGGAGAGCCTCTCCGCGCTGGGGGCGCTGGGCGCTCCGCTGGAGGAGGTGGTGATCCGCAGCTGCTCGGCGCTGAGCAGCTTGGCAGGGCTGGAGGTCGGCGCGCAGACCTTGACCCGGCTCACGGTCACTCAGTGCGGCGCGATCAGCACTCTCGCGGAGCTGGCACCGATGACCACGCTGAAGTACCTCGATCTCAGCGGGTGCCAGCAGCTTCGAGCTCTCCGTGGACTGTCGCCAGAGTCGCCCCTGGAGACGCTCGACCTCAATGGCTGTCACACGCTCCAGAGCCTCGAGCCGCTGGGCTCCCTGCACACCCTGCGCCTCCTGGGCATCAAGGGGGCGCGGAGCCAGAATTACGATGGCTTCACCACGCTGGTTGCGCACCTGCATGCCAACAACGGAGTCCTCCTCCCGTGGTTCGACGTCGGGGCCTCGCTCCGCCCTCGATCGCACGCCCTCGCGGGGCTGATCGGCAGTCGACCGGTGCTGGTCTTGAAGTAAGGCACTGAGGGGCCGCCATCGGATGCCGCCACATGGGAGGCTCACGCTGGTCCTGCGCTTCGGCAAGATGAAGTCCGATCAGGTGCATCGACGCGTCTCGGTAGACTTGAGACGGACCATCCCCGCTCTGTGAGGACTGGTATCTGCACGTCGACTGCACCATCAGATTTCCCTGCTGCTCCGAGCAGCGTTCCGCTGTGAAGCAAGCCTCCTGCGGGTCCCTATTCCTCGTCTGGTGATTCAAATTCGGGAAAGGGGTTCGGCAGTGCTGCCCAGGTCTCGTGGTCCGCGTTGGCCAGGTCTTCGTCGAGCAGGCATGCATCGAGGTTTGCTCGGATCTCGTCCTCGTCGATATTCTGTCCGATGAAGACGATCTGCTGGGCGCGGTCGCCGAAGCGCGGGTGCCAGTTGGGTTTCTGGTCGGGGCGCTGCCCGTCCCAGTGCTCGCGAGGCATGGCTGCCCACCACGTCCCGGCAGGGTTCAGGTTGCTGATTCCACCAGCTTGCGCCCACTCGTAGGCGGTCTGGTGGTCTGCTGCGATCCAGAAGAAGCCCTTGGAGCGGAGCACGCCGCTCCAGTTGTCGCCGTCGTGGAGGAAGGACCACAGCTTCTCAGCGTCGAAAGGCTGCGAGGTCTGATAGGTGAAGCTCGAGATTCCGTATTCTTCAGTCTCAGGCGTGTGCTCGCCTTGCAACTCTCGAATCCATCCGGCGGACCGTGCAGCCTTGTCGTAGTCGAACAGCCCCGTGTCGAGAACACTCTCAAGCGGAACTTGGCCGAGCGTCGCGATGTGGATGCTGGCGCCAGGGTTGAGGGCTTTGAGGATGGCCTGGACCTCAAGTGCCTGGTCATTGCTCACGAGATCGCGCTTGTTGAGCACGATGACATTTGCAAATTCGACTTGGTCGATGAGCAGATCCGTGACCGTTCGGTGGTCTTCTTCGCCCAGCGACTCGCCGCGCTCCTTGAGCGCTTCGGCTGCGTTGTAGTCCCGCAAGAAGCTCGCTGCGTCTACGACCGTGACCATCGTGTCGAGGCGAGAGATCTGACTAAGACTCGTCCCGTTCTCGTCCTCGAAGGTGAAGGTCTGAGCCACTGGGATGGGCTCTGAGATGCCAGTGGACTCGATCAGCAGGTAGTCAAAGCGTCCCTCCCGTGCGAGCCGAGAGACCTCGACGAGCAGGTCATCGCGCAGGGTGCAGCAGATGCATCCATTCGACATCTCGACCAGCGTCTCATCGGTTCTGCTGAGCTCAGCGCCGCCACGCTCGATGAGCGCTGCGTCGATGTTGACCTCGCTCATGTCGTTGACGATCACCGCGACTCGCCGGCCCTCTCGATTGTTGAGCACCTGGTTGAGGAGGGTGGTCTTCCCGGCTCCGAGAAAGCCCGACAGGACCGTGACGGGGAGGCGAGGTTGGCTGGAGCTCGGCTGCGGTGTCTGTTGCATTTGATGTTCTCTTATTTGTACTTTTAAGCAGTCAATAGGTTTTTGGGTGCCATCTGCGATGGCCCCCCTTCTGAAAGACGAGACCAAAAAAGAGCGCCCGGGAGCGAGAGCCGACTGCTCCTATAGACATGACGCACCCTAACTAAATGCAATGTAATCGCAATAGCAATAAGTAAACGTTAAGGGTGGTGGGCCCTGGAGGCGAAGGCACCACAGATGCACGCCCGTGGCATGGATCCACAGTTTTTGTCTTGCGATGCGCGTGTCTGTCACGGCACTGAAGCGTACCGGCAGCGCGCCTGCTGGACCTCTTGCCGCTCAGGGTGTGTGGTGGGTCAGTCCATGCAGCGGGCTCTGCTCGTCGAGCCCCTCAGTCCACAACATGCTGGAAAGGCGTGACGAATTTTCTGGCCACGGTCGTTGCTCTTTACATGTGCGCGACCAGGAGCCTCGATAGGCTACCGGGGGCTCATGCTCTGTGAACCGACTCGATGGTTGCTGTGGAGGTGTGTCATGGACAAGAGCGAGCTGATTCAGATGGTGGCAGCGAGCATGGGGGCCCTGGGGGTGGCGGCGGGTGCCTTCGGGGCGCATGCGCTCAGGTCTCGGCTGGAAGCCAGCGGTCGAGTGGGCACCTGGGATACGGCGGTTCGCTACCACCTGATTCATGCCCTGGCCCTGATGCTCGTGGCCTTCTCGATCCAGCTGCCGGGCAGCATCGTGAACATGACGACCTTGGCCTCTGTGTCATTCACGGTGGGCATCGTCTTGTTCTCGGGCAGCCTGTATGGACTCGCACTCGGCGGCCCCCGCTGGCTGGGACCGGTCACCCCGCTGGGAGGGGTGGCATTGATTGCAGGGTGGCTGTTTCTGGGGCTGTGCTGACGGGGGCAGGGCCTGCGCTCCACGGGGCGGGGGGCAGGAGTCTGCGGAGGAGGCCGGGCAGGGCACGACCGCTGAGATCCCTCGCTGAGCCTGAGCGGACCCGCCACCGCATCAGACGGTCGGCTGTGCGTCTGCCCAGAGCAGGGCGATGAACATCATCAGGTACATGCCGATCAGGCCTGGGACGAGGGTGCCGGACAGCGCCGCGATGGGTGCCATCCCGGTCATCTCGACCAGCGAGAGCTCGGCAGACGGTGCCATCATGATGATGCTCCCGACAAACACAGCGGCCCACACCGTCAGCGTGGCACGACTGCGACGCACGCCCTCCTTGGCGTCCGTGCGGAAGACCCAGGCCATCACGCCGATCGTGAACACACCCTCGATGGCCAGCGCAAGGTACGGAGCCGTTGCATAGAGACCGAGTCCGATCGCCGCGCTGTCGGGTCCAGAGACGTAGTGCGTGTGGCCGCTGATGGCATCGCAGAGCATGTGTGTCACGACGAGGGCACCGGCCATCCACCCAGGCCGCCAGTGGCCAAAGAAGCCGCGACCCGCAAGGACGGCGAGCGCAATCCAGATCAGCGACGGGAGGAGATCGTGGCTGTAGGTCATCTCGGCCTGCATGTTGTCCAGGCTCGCCAGCATCGGATTCTCAGGCAGGGTCGGCTCTAAGCCGAGAAAGTGGAAGAGATGCCAGAGGGCATCGGGAAGCTGCGAGATCACCAGGTAGAAGGCGAGCGTGCCTCGGGGGGCGTGCTGTTGAGCAACCAGGGCGGTGGCGAAGTGTCCTGCGACCATTGTTTCTCCAAGACGAGGTGTCCACCAGCGTGGAGCGATGCTGCGCCAGTCCGATGAGGTCTCGATTTATTTTACTAATCAGTACAAAATCGATATCTCTGGTCTCGTCATGACGTCAAGATGTTTTGTACCGATCAGTTGTAAATGTGGCAGGCTTATAAATAATGGGTCTGCTCACGGGCGATGGCGGAGTCGCTCTCCGAGCGACTGCTGGGTTGGGGAGCGATCGGGGTGACGCATGAGCGATGACAACCACAGACGGCGTCCGGGCCGTCCAAAGACCTTCGATCGTCAGGGTGCCCTCGTGCGCGTCGTGGACAACTACTGGCGTGAGGGCTTCTACAGCCTTTCGCTGAACGAGGTGTGTCGCCGTGCTCAGATCTCCAAGCCGGCGCTCTACCGCGAATTTGGCGGTGAGGACGGGCTCATGGCGGCTGCGCTTGAGCACTACAGCCAGTCCATCATTCAGCCGGTGCTGGATGCGCTCGCCCTGCCGGTGCCTTTTGCTGTGCTTGTCGAGCGGCTCATTGTGGGATCGACCGCTGTGACCGACGCTCCTGCGGGGTGCCTGTTTACCGAGCTGCGGCTCGCGCGCTCACGCCTCGGCGCGGAGACGACCGCACGTGTCGCGCGAATGGAGCAGCATCGCCGTGGCGTCTTCGGGGACTGGTATCGACGGGCCCTCGCGCAGGGAGCGGTGAATCCATCCCTCTCGACGGAGCTGGCGGCACACTACATCGACACCCAGCTCACCACAGTCCTGATGCAGATGGGAGCCGGTGAGCCTCCAGAGCGGATCCGCGAGCAGGCACGGCTGGCATTCCAGGTGCTGCTGGCTGCGCCCGGGTGAGCACCGCTGCGCGCGGATGCCTACGACTCTCCAAGATCGGTCTGCGCATCGCTGCCGAACAAGCGGAGGCGCATGGCGGAGGCTCCAGACGCGGTGCTGCCGTAGGGGTAGGCCAGGACTGCTGCGTCGCTGGGGAGCAGGACCGACTCCAGGGCATCGGCGATCTCCTCGATCGTGATGCGCTTGGGGATGATGTAGGTGTCGGTGCTCAGGCGCTGGGTGCCCCAGGCGTTGATCTGACCGCCCCATGCACTCCGCCGACGCGCGACCTTGCCGCGACCGCTCCAGCGAATGGACAAGATGCGGTCGGTGGTTGTGGTGTACGACAAAGCTGAATCCTCCTTGTACAAGGCAGTATATCTGATGGTCCTGCGCGGCACTCATGAGATCGCTCTCGGACCCATCACCGCATGCGGTTGACCGGGCGGTGCGACCTCAGGGGCTCGCCGTCAGCACAGCGGTCTGGGCTGCGGACTGGCTACTCCGAGAAGCCGTTCTGCTTGATCAGCGCCTGCTTCACTGCGCGATGGGTGGCGCGGGCAATCAGGCCCCCGATCACCGCATGTCCGCCAGCGTACGTGACCTCAGGACCGGTGCTGGATGGCACCACGATGACGGTGTCGGTGCCGGTACCAGTGGCCAGGACACTGGGGGTGTAGCTGCTGGGAACGCTGAGGTCCTGAAACGCGGCGGTCTTGGCCTCCGTTGCCATGATCACGGCGTTGGTCTGCGCCCCATCGGTGAGCTGAGCGTTGAGGAGCAGGATGACGTTGACGGTTCCAGCGGCCTCGATGTTGGTGCCCATGTCGGTTCCGGCTCGGTGGGCATTGCTGCGCGCGCCAGCGGTCACCAGGGCCGTCACCACAAACGGTCCGGAGCGCTCGGTGGCCACGGCGAGGTTGTCCATGTCTGCAGCGGTGGCGGTCAGCGCCAGCTGGGCTTGGGTGACCGCGCGCGCCGTGGAGAGGCGTTCCTCGACCTCGGAGAGGTACACATCACCACCCGAGCTCGCTTCAGACCCCAGCTCCTCGAACGCCTTGACCCACAGCAGGGGGTGTGCAGCATGGTTCACGACGGCGAGGGCCTGCACAAAGCCCTCGTTGCTCGACAGGACCCGGATCGGCTCGGGCAGCGTCACGATCAGGCTCTTCTCCCACCATCCCCACCGCTCGCCGTTGACCACCTCCGCGGAGAGGGCGAAGTCTTCCGGCACGCTCACCGGGGTGGCCGCTTGAGCCGTCAGCGAGGCGAGCAGGAGCAGCGTGGTCAGCATCTTCACAGATCGATCCTTGTGTGTGACACGGGCGCTTCCGCCAGGCGGTCCCATTGCAGCAGGAACGCCGCCGGGGTGGCGGAGGACAGGGTCAAGACGCGCTCGCCCCGACACACCACAACACTCTCTGATGCGCTGAAGTCCAGGGTTCGGCCTACACCGGTGCGGTTGCAGACAATCATCGGCAGCGCGCTCTTGGCGGAGCATTCCTCCCACTCACCAGCAGGACCATACTGGCCCGGTGCCCAGTTGGCTGCCGAGACCAGCAGGCGTGCGCCCTGTGCCTTGAGCGCGGTGGCCAGCGTGCTGTCGCAGGCATCGGCACAGATCAGCAGTCCGACGGGACCGAGCAGGGGTGTGGCTACGGGAACGGCCTCGTCGCCGGGGCTGGACCACGCCTCTGAGCCGACCGTGATGGTGCGGATCTTGCGGTGCCGGCCCAGGATCTTCCCGCTGGGGCCAATGGCCAGCAGCGTGTTGTGGAGTCGGTCTGTGATGGCGTCGCGCTCGGGCAGACCGACAAACAGGGTCACCGCGTGCTCACGCGCGGAGGCCTGGAGCGTGGCGACCCAGCCGTCTGGCTGCGGCTGGATCCAGTCGGTCCCGATCAGATCCGCGAAGGCATACCCGCTGATGCACAGCTCGGGCGTGAGGATCCAGCGTGCGCCAGCAGCGGCCGCGGTCTGAATGGCACGCAGCAGCGCGCTGCGGTTCTCGGCCACAGCACCCGCCTGCGGTGCGAGATGAAGCAGGGCGATGGGAACAACGGTCGGTACCCTCCCTGCCTGCGTGTGTCTCCTACAGGCCGTCAGCGCAGCTGTGGCAGCGGCGGACTGTAGGAAGGCTCGTCGGCTGGCGCTCATGAGTGCGGCTATCCCCATGGCATCGACTTTGCGTGTTGTGTGTGTGAAGACTAAGCTCTCTCCCGATGACGTCTGCCCGCTCGACTCGACGGCTGTGGCTCTGGGTGCTGACGATGGTGCTCTCGGGCTGTCTGGCGTCGAGAACGCACAGCCCTGTGAGCCGCCCGTTTGGCGAGCCGGCGGTGACCTACTCCATGGCACAGCAGGTGCGCTGGCTGGACAGCGAGCGCTTTCTGGTCGGACGCTGGGATGGAACGATCAGCCTGCTGGAGGCTCCCGCTGGGGAGGGCGGTGCTGCGAGGCTGGCTGATGCGATGGTCCTTCCGGACGGCGAGGGGGTGCGCATGCTGGTGACACACAGCCCGCGCGCTTTCGTCAGCTCAGCGGGTGAGGACGCCCTGCTGGTCTGGCGGGCACCGGAGGGAGCGGCGTTTACACCGACTCCGGTTCACTATGCCGCAGATGTCGGCTTTGCCGTCAGCGGTCTGTTTGTCTCGGACCAGGGCCAGGACCACTTGATCACCGGTCACGAGAGCGGGCACCTCCTGATCTGGTCGGTGGGCGAGGATGCGGAACTGACGCTGCGGCATACCGTGGATCTCCGCATGGCAGAGTCCATTGACTACGCGCATGCTGACGAGCCGCTTCGCCACATTCGCGGGCTGGCAGCCTGGAGAGACGGCATCATCATTGCCGGTGGTGAGGACGGCGGGCTGCACCAGGTCCGGCTGGAAGACGGCGCGGTCCTGACCCAGCGGCTGTTCAACCCAGCGGCGCGTCTGGGGATCAATGATCTGGCCGTGCACGGTGACAGCCTGCTCGTGGTCAATTGTGCGACGGACAAGCGGGACCGGAACCTGTGGTTGTTTGCGCTGCAAGCGGCCCACATCGGCGACACCGACGCGGTCAACCTCCTCCGTGACCGTCAACAGAAGCGGATCTTTGCCTTTGATGTGGTCACGTATGAGCAGGATGGTGTGCCGCTTGCTGCGGTGACCACCAAGGAAGGGCTGCTGTGGAGTGTCCGGTTTTCGGACGACGGGCTCGAGCCGAGCGGCCACACATCGCTCGGCCGATTCTTCTACGGCAGCGCCATTGACTACGACGCGGTCTCAGGTCGGATCGCTGCGGCGGGCATCAGCGTGCGTGTGGTTCCTGTCCAGCCGCCAGAGTGAGCGGCCTCGCGCTGCTGGCCGTGTAGCCACCCGTGAGCGTGGCGCTGGCATCGACGCGCTCCCTGGTGCTCCTGTCGGCATGGGAGTCTGGTGCCCCTGTCGGCATGGGAGTCTGGTGCTCCTGTCGGCATGGGAGTGCTGCGTCAGCGGGGTGTGCTGGAGCCCGATGCGTCGCTCCCTGCCAGTGGCTCGTCACAGAGCGCCGGCGGTGCCCAGGGGCTGGTGGCGTCGGGGAAGGGCACCACCGCGACTGTGGCCAGGCTCTCTCGGCAGATCCGCAGGTTGGACTGGGCGAGGACGCCCTGCACCGTCTCGTCCATGTCACGCACGGGCGGAACGGCCAGGGGAACGAGCGCGCGGTCACCGAGCATTGCCCAGGGCTGCGGGTGCGGGCTGGCCACGACGTACTGCCACTCTCCGCCCTCGACCCCCTCCCACTTCGCGGCGAGGCGCTGCTGATCCGCATCCCAGATCCACATCGTCTCTCGGGGGAGGCTCTCTGCGACGATCACGCGGCGCTCGTCGGGCAGGAGCGAGAGGGACAGCAGGGAGCGGTTGTCTGAGTGAAAGGCCGCGACGTGATCGAATTCACCGTCTGAGGTCAGGGCAAACACCTGCCCTGCTGTCGACGCGAACATCATCCGATCTGTTCCTGCTGCAATGGAGGAGACGTGGGTCTTCAGGCGCTCATCCTGCCAGGTCCACAGCACGGCTCCGGTCTCTGGCTCCAGACGGCGGAAGCGGTATGTCTCGGTCGCGGTCGTGTGCTCAATGGCCCGATCATAGAGCCGCTGTCCATCGGGTGAGAAGACCATCGTGCTCTGCCGGATGATGTGGGGCCACTGCCGACAGCTCCAGTCCGCGCGGTGACACTGCCAGCGCTCGCCTGAATTGAGCTGCTCACCGAGGACAAAGGAGCTGTCCGGTGCCCAGATTGCCGTCGTGAAGGCGGGGTCCATCTTGCCGTAGCTCTGACCATCGACCACGAGGTCTCCCGGCGAGACGAAGCGCTTCCGGAGGACCTCTTCACCGGACCGATCCAGCACGATGAGCATGCCCGCGCGGGTCCGGACCGCGACGAAGGCTTCATCGGGTGAGCTCGCCGCTCCCACGAGCCCAGGCAGGGCCGGTCGCGACCACTCCGGCTCGGTCGCGTCGGGATGCCAGGCGCTCCACATGCCGTCCGACGCGATGATGGCCCAGGAGTCTGCGGCCATCACGAAGCGCGCCGCGTTGTCGTCTGCCACCGCTCCAAGCACGCGGGGAGCCTCTCCAGCGGCGGTCCCGGTCTGCACCGCCCCGCCCTCCGTGAGCCACCAGTAGCGCGTGCCGACGATGCGCTCATCGAGGACGCGCGCTGGCCGAGGGATGATGGTCTGAGGAAGCGGTGAGAGGTCCCAGAGTACTGCGCCCTGAGTGCTCGTGAAGACCAGGAGCCGGTCCGAGTCGAGAAAGACAACCGCGTGAGGCTTGGACTGCAGCGAGGTGTCATCGAACACGATCGCACCGCTGGTCGCGTCGCTCACCTGAACGCGCCCGCTCTTGGCGAGCGCCACCAGAAACCGACCATCGGGTGAGACGAGGGTGTCCTTACGGAACTTGGCCTCCAGCGCAAAGTCAGTGTCTTCTTCCCAGGTGGCGGTGTCCCATCGGCGGAGCTGTCCGCTCAAGGGAGCGATGAGGTGCTCGGAGGCGGCGTCGAAGGTCACGCCGCCAGACTGACCCTGAGCGCTCATCAGGTCGAGCACCTGTCGCGGCTGTCCGTCCAGCGACCACACCTCAAGGTGATCAGGCGCACCGCGAAACCGACGCACGAGAAAGTCGTCGGTGACGAGGTGCTGCGCGAGGAAGGCGGCATCTCCGGTCAGCTCCAGGTGGACCTCTCCGGTGATCCGGTCCCAGACGCGGCTCGCGATGTCGCTTTCGGCGGCGTTGCCGAGCCCGGCAGCAACCCACCGATCGCTCACGCTCAAGCGGACCACCTCTCCCTCAAGCTCAAGGAAGCGGGTCTGCTGCAGCGGCGTGCCCTCGAAGACGCAGATCCCATCGACGGCCCCCACAAAGAGCTGTCCGTCCATCCAGGCAACCATGCCGCGCCAGTCGCCCGGTCGTGCCCCAGCAGGGCCGCAGGGAAGCTCTTGAAGCAGCGCACCCGAGGCGTCCATTACCTGCACACCAAAGGAGTCCAGGCATTGATGGGCCAGCCGTGTGCCGTCGGACGACCAGGCCCCCCCTTGCTTTGTCGGCGCACACCGAGAATGAGTCGCGATGGTCTCGCCGGTCTGCACGTCGACGATCTGGATCGTGCCAGATTCCTGCTCGGCAATCGCGGCGTGGACGCCCGTCCTTGGCAGCGCGGTGTAGGCGATCCGGTCTCCGGGCGTCGTGGGGGGGATGTGCTGCATCGGGAGGGCGCGGCTGAGTGAAGAGAGCACCTGCTCCCACAGGCGTGCCTCAAGCTCGGGCTCCCCGACCTCCCGGGCCAGGGTCAGTCCGGCGGCTGCGCGTGCCAGCGCGGCTGCGTTCCGTCGCTCCGCGCTGTCTTCGCTCGACCGCATCGAGAGCAGGGCTGCGGTCGCGCTGTCTCGCTCTCGCTGGGCGGTCTGCACACGAACCCGCTCGCTTGTGACGAGTGCTTCTTGTGCATGCAGGCGCTCTTCTCGTTGCCACAGCGCACCCGCCAGCACGACCACAAGGAGTGTGAGCAGCGCGGCCACGCCACCGGCAGCGAGCCGGCGGAGGCGCTGTCGGTCTCGGGCGTGCGCTGCGCTGGCTTCGAGGAAGCGGTCAGCCAGCGGGGACCACTCCAGGCTGTGCAGGGTGCGTGCCGAGAGGGCTTCTTGGAGCCGGGTGCCCGTCAAGCACGCGTCTGTGCTCTGAGACTGGCGGCTCCAGTGCTGCGCGGCCTCCTCCACATCGACCGCGAGACGGTGGTCGGTCCGGCCCTCGTCAAGCCACCGCCGGAGCCGATGCCAGTGGGTGATCAAGGCCTCGTGCACCAGCTCGACATCGGTGTCTCCGCCCTCGGCACGGCGGAGGTTGACCAGCCGGTGCGTCACCAGGCGCTCGAGCGCCTCCTCTACACCTGGCCCCACCAGCTCTCGCAGCTGCGACAGGGGCAGCACCGCACGGGTCTCATCGGGGGTCACGAGGCGGAGCAAGAGCCGCCGCTGAGTGGCCTGCTCTTCCTTGGAGATTCCTGCGAGCGCGACGTCTGCGTGGCTCGCAATTGCGCCGTGCAGGCCGCCGATCTCATCGAGCGCAGACCGTGGAATCACGCGCCTGTGGGGGTCTCTGCGCTCCCAGAGCAGGGCCCCGGCAACCTGCAGCAGCGGAAGAGACGCCACCAGTCCATCCGTCGCGGCGACCAGGCGATCCACCATTGCGTCGTCTTCCCATCGGAACCCGCGCGCTTGCACCGGTGCTTCGAGAATGTGTCTCAGGCTCGCGGGGCCCGGCGGCTGGACCACGCAGACTCGAGAGAGCCCGCGCTGGATGTCCGCGTCGAGCGCCAGCCGACCGAGAAAGTCATCCCGCAGTGTCAAGATGACCCGAACCGGATCGATTGGATCGTCCGCCGCGAGCACGATGCTGCGCAGGTAGGCGAGCCGGGTCTCGTGATCCGAGCTCGCCAGGAGTTCTTCGAGCTGATCGACAAAGAGCACCGCCGTCCGTCCCAGCTGCGCGGCTCGGGTGCGCAGCAGTCGCCCCAGCAGGAAGGGATCTGCGCGGAGCGCGGCAGCCGACACGCGAAGGCTCTCCGACGTGGTCGCACTCCTGCGCTCGCCGGTGGGCAGGCTCATGGCCTGAGCGGTGTGTGAGGGGTTCTGTCGGAGCGCGCTGGTGAGCATGCCGAACGGGTCGTGTCCGGGCCGCGCTTCGATCAGCCAGATGGTCCCCTGCTCTCGCAGCCTCGGCACCAGCCCGCCCAGCACCAGAGAGCTCTTACCGGTCCCTGAGGGGCCCACGAGGGGGAGGACCGGCTGGATTCGGATCTGCTCGACCAGCAAGCACACCTCCGCCTCGCGACCGTAAAATCCCCGCGATCCGGACTCTGTAAAGCGCGTCAGCCCTCGGAATGGCGGCCCATCCTGGTTTGCCTGGGTGGGACGCACGAAGTGCTCTAGCGTGCGGTACAGCTCGTGTGCGCTCGGTCGCGTCGTTGGGTCTGGCGACAGGCAGCGCTGCACCAGAGACGCGAGCTCTGGAGGGAGGTCCTGGGGGCATGGAGCCTCCGACAGCTCCAAGACCCGCTGCGCGATTGTGCCCATCACGTCCGAGCCGGAGTCAAAGGGGCGATCATTGCGCAGGACCTCCCACATCAAGACGCCGAACGCCCAGACATCGGCCGCTGGTGAGGGGGAGGCTCCACGAAACTGCTCGGGTGCCATGTACGGTGGTGTTCCACAGATCGGAGCGATCCGAGAGCTCGGAATCCCGAGCGACTCCAGGTGCTCTTCATCGTGGCTGTCCCCCGACACCTCGATGCGACGTGCCAGCCCGAAGTCCGCCACCCGCGCGCGGCCGTCGGTGCCAATCAGCACATTCTCTGGCTTGAGGTCTTGATGGACCACACCGATCTGGTGGGCATGTGACAGGGCATCTGCAACGCCTCGAAGCAGGCGTGCTCCCTCCAGTGCTGCGAGGGGACCGCCGCGCAGTCGCTGACGAAGCGAGCCTCCGTCGATGAGCTCCAGAGAGAGCCACACTGCCCCCTGGTGAACGCCCGTTGCGTAGATCTGGACGATGTGTGGGTGGCTGAAGTGTGCGGTCGTCTGGGCCTCTCGCAGGAGCATGTCGCCGAGGTGTGCAGTCGAGGCATGCAGCACCTTCAGGGCAACGCGGCGACCGAGCGTCTCGTCTCGGGCAACCCAGACGGCTCCCATGCCGCCCCGCCCCAGGGGCCGCATGATGCGGAGTCCGCCCACCAGCGCGCCCGCCTGGAATCTCACCGGTGCCGGCGCCGGCGCTGCCTCGGAACCCGGTCCCGTCGGCACGCTGAAGTCGCTGTTGAGGAGAATCGTGTCCTTGCTCGCCACCGCTGAGACGTCTCGCCGAGATGATAGGATTAAGACACGGACTCGAACTGAGAGTCGCTCGATTTAGTTTACTTCATTCCTTTGAAATCTTCCATGCAAGACGCTGCCCCCCATGGGGAGCAGCGGATGGTGCGCCTTGCTGCATTCTGCGCTGTGGAGTCCAGCCTGCAGATGCCACCAGAGCCGACTTGCCTGCTGGAGCAGCGCGGTCCGCGGTCAGCGGTCTTGTGCTTCCCGAGCAGTCTGTCTGATTCTGAGTGCTTCGATGTGCTCAGCGAAGCGTAGTCGATGGCGACGGGCCTCCGCGACCGCACGCCGTCGGTGCTCCATCGTGTCATTATCGTTACGTATTGTGACCACTTAGGCGTGGCTGCTGAGTACAGTCTGACCTCTGCTCCAAGGGCATCGAGCACCCCCACCCGAGCCAAGTGAAGGGGCAGCAGCCATCGCGGTCGCCATCATCCTGAGCTTCAGACCACAAGTGCCCATCCATGAAGGCGCGGGCGGGTGCTGCTGGAGTCCTGAGCGCCACGACGGGTCAGCACACGGCGCGGTGCCCTGCGCGCTCTGCAGCACATGAGGCATCACAGTGGGGTGGGCTGGCAGACCGGCTCCTTCTGGGGGACGCGCTGCGTCTCTGGCTGCAAGTCACGACAGCGGGGTCGGACACCGCGGGCTCGGAAGACGCGACTGCACCTTGCGTCAGCACCTCAATGCTCTGGACATTGTCGCGACAGGGTGTCCGGAATGATGAGCATTTTTGGTCTATATAGAACTGCGATGGCAGTGAATCACTCGTAGCCTCTATACTCTGCGCTCTGCGAATATTCTTCCGAAGAGGTCGAGCATGGGCGAAGCGATTGAGAGTGCAGCAGGTCAGATCAGTCCTGCGCTTCGGAAGATCCGTGCGGGTGGCGGGAGCCTCCAGGGCAACTTCTACTACGCAGGGAACAGCGGAGGAACGGAGGCGGGGCTGATTGTGACCCTGGTCAGTCGCGACAAGAAGGGTCAGAAAGCCTTGACGGCCGGCAAGGGGATTCGCAAGGAGATTCGAGGGGCCAAGTTTGCGCGCGGAGTCGTGATCTTTGAGCGCGGCAAGGTGGTCTTCATTCTTCACTCGGGGAATGCCTCGAAGAAGCAGCTCAAGGATGGCTTCAAGAAGAGCCTCTCGGAGATGGAGGGACTTCGGATCCTCAAGACCGTCTTGGTGCGAGACAAGGCGCAGACCGCTGCAGCGCCCGATGACGTCATCGACAAAGAAGCCAAGTTAGTGGCCGATAAGACCAGCACTGAGGAGGAGCAGCAAGCCTTCGATGCGGAGGTCCAGGAGCTCATCGCCGAGCAGGAGGTGCTGGGGGAGCTCAACAAGCGGCTCTCCAGCTTCCTCTCTAAGGCGGATGCTGAGGACGAGCATGCCGAGCAGCTCGTCGATCAGCTCGACAGGATCGAGGTGCTCATGAACGATCCGCAGGGGAATGCCGAGGCGCTTCGGCAGGCACAGCAAGAGCTTGTCCTGCTGGCCGCCGTCGGTCCCGAGCCGTTCCCTGAGGTCGGACAGCCGGTGTCGCGTGAGATCGGCCACATCCTGGAGATGTCGCTGACCTTGATGGCGGAGCGCTCCGAGACCAGCGAGAAGAGCGGGGATGCGAAGGCCTATGACCACCTGCGTGCCGAGGTCGAGTCGCAGTTCGACATCCTCAGCGCGCTGTACGGCGCCAGCCATGACAACTGCCGCCGTCTCCGCGCCGGCCTGCTCCGGGCTCAGCAGGCGGTCATGACTGGACGGAGCGGGCCGGACTACGCCGAAGGCATCCGGATCCTCAAGGACTTCGTCAGCATCGGCAGCCAGATTGTCGCTGAAGGACGCCGCGCCTACACCGCGCAGCGAGCGGTAGAAGAGGCCCTTGAGCAGCAGCGCCTGATGGCCATCAAGCAGAAGCTGCGGGCGGAGTCGGAGCTGCGTGTCCTGATCGCAGACATCACGAAATTCGAGACCTCTCTTCACAGCGTAGACGAGCAGCACACCATCGCCAGCGTCGTCACACCGCTGGCGGCCGCCAAGTCGGCTCATGAGCGCGCTCTGGTGCTGCTCGACACCGCGATCTTCACCACGCTTGGGGGGCGCCTTGTGCAGCCGACCGGTCGGAGCGTGCTTCAGACCGCAGCGACCACACAGGCTGAGATCGATGCCGCCATTGTGCTGTGTCGAGAGCAGCACACCGCGTCGAAGGATGCGCTGAGCGCGGTGCTGAAGGTGGCCCAGTCCAGCGACGTCACGAGGGTCTTGTACGCGAAGTACGAGAGCGTGCTTCAGGTGGTCAATGCTGAGCAGCGGCTCCCACCAAGCATCACCGCAGAGCTCCTGGACAGCCTGGAGCAGATCGTCCGCGTTCGGCTGCTCCAGGCGACGACGGAAGAGAACACGATCAGGCGGGATGCCATGCTGCAGGCCGCAGAGCTCAGCCTGAGGAGCGTGGAGCAGAAGCTGGCTGCTGACATCCAGACCCACGTCACCGACTACACCGCTGCGGCCGCCAAGGCTGAGACCGTCGGGGCTCGCCTGGAGGCGCTGATGGACGTCGCGCTTCCCCAGGACGTCACCCCGCTGTTTCACCGGCTCCAGGCCATCCGGGCACAGGTCGAGGCGCACCAGTTTACCGATGCATTGAGCGCCGCCGACACGCTGCTCGCCGAGGTCTCTCAGCAGATCACAGCGCTGACCCCAGCAAAGACCGCATGGGAGGCATTTTCTCCCGCCACACTCCAGCAGAAGATCGACGACCAGCGTGCCGTGGCGCTGGAGTATCCCAGCGATCCCACCGCGCTGAACCTCAAGCTGCTCAGCACCACGACTGCCGTAGCCCAGCGCTCAATGAGCTACTCCGATGCCATGGATGCGCTCGAGGCGCTCACCGAGGAGGTTCGGGCGAACAACGCGGCACACCTCGGGATCTCTGCCCTCCGCGAGGCGCTTCCTAAAGCACAGGGCGTCGTCGAGGCTGCCCTCACGGGGCTGCGTGGGGGGCTTCAGGACCACGCCGCGCCAGTCATCGCGGGTGTAGAGGCGCCCTTCCAGAAGTCCTTTGTCGACCTCAAGGCCGAAGGGGCGTCGGCGCTGACGGCGCTGGACCAAGGGCGGGCCACGCGCGCCATTGACGGTCTCAAGACCCTGGCGGCGGCCATCGTGAAGGCCTCCTCCGGTGCGCCGCTTCAGCAGCGCGTTGCGCAGGCTGACGCCGTCGCGGCGCGTGCTGAGGTGGACGCACAGCGCACGTCGACGCACGATCTCCTCGACCAGCTCCAGAAGCTCGGGAAGGACAGCCTCGGCGGGCTGCGACGCCTCCACGACGGGCTCCTCGATGCCGCCGCAGTGGAAGAGAGCGCGGCAGCGATACGCGCCAAGCTCACGGTCCATCGAGACAAGGAGCTGGCAGCACTCCAGGAGACCCTGGACCAGGCCACCGCCAGCGCCAGTCAGCTTCGCATCGACCTCACCAATGAGGTGCGCCGGGCTGTGAAGTCTCTCGAAGACTTCTCCGGTGAAGTCAACGCCCACCAGTCTGGGTTCTGGGGTGCGATGCGGGCGATGACGGGGCTCAACGGAAAGGAGGAATACACCCGCTATGTCGAGGTCCTTCGCTCAGAGCTCGGCGTGCTTCAGACCGTCGCGGCGTCAGCGTATCCGGGCCTGATGGCGCAGACGGTCCAGGACCTCCAGGTCTTCCGAGCCGATGTCGAGGACGCCCGCAAGGGCCTCAAGGACATCACGGTCACCGATGCCGAGACCGGTGAGCAGACCAAGACCTCGCACTCAAGGGTCAAGCACGCCATCGAAGCGGTCATCGATGACATTCAGGGAGACCAGGGCGTCACCGACTTCTTCGAGGCGGATCGCAAGACCGTCATCGGCCAGCTCAGCGCACTCAAGGCTGCGCTGGGGAGCGAGCTCTTGGCGCTGAGTCAGCGAAAATTCGGGAAGCTCCGGGCCGAGGCTGAGGCGCTGAAGACCCGGGCCGCCGAAGCGACCAGGATGAAGGCGACACTGGACGAGCGGTCCCGTCAGCTTCGAGGGCTGCTGAGGTCAGCTCGCGAGCCCATCTCCGGGTTTGCGTCCCTGGTGACCACGCTTGAGAAGACGCTCACGGCTGCGGAGGGCATGGCAGCCATGGCGCATGCACAGTCCAATGCCCAGCAGAGCCTCGATGAAGTCACAGAGCAGATCGGGGCCGCCCGTGATGGTCCCGCCCTGGCGCAGATGGTTCGGCGGCAAGATGCCTCTGCCTCAGCAGAGCGCCAGGAGCTGGCCGAGTGGGAGGCCGCGCTGGCGGCATTTAATCGGGAGTTCTATGTGCCGTTTACCGAGGCTCTCAGCGCGAATAAGAGCTTCCTCGCTCGCTTCGGTGCACTCATTCGCGATGACTCCAAGGTCCGTGAGATCAAGGAGCTCCGCAAGATGGCCGATGAGTTTGCCACCAAGGGTGACCACCAGATGGCGCGCTACCAGCTCTCGCTGACCCGCAGCCGAATGGAGTTCTTCCTGAAGTTCCCCGAGGGGCAGGACGCCGCCGTCCTGGCAGACCTGCAGAAGATTCCGCGCCAGTGGCGGGGGGTGGTCCAGGGCTACGCACAGGGTGTCGATGCCACCAGCCAGGGCATCGTCCTCGCGCTGAGGGCGGAGGGCGCAGCATCAGAGGCCGCGGCGGTCCGCGCGGCGGCCGATTCGGTCAAGACCATACTGCAGAGCGATGCCTTTGATGCCGTCGTCGCGGCGCTGGACACCGACGACGCGGCTGCCAAGAAGACCGCACGCGAGGCGGGGCTGGCCACTGTCCGTGACCTGCGCTTGCTGCTGGGCGATCCCCGGGTTCGTGCCCTGGCCAAGAGCCCCTTTTCTTCCGCACCAGGCTTCACGGGTCACTTCGAGGTGGGCAAGTTCTTGCTCGATGTCGAGCGGACGATCCTGCTGTGCACCGGAAGCTGAACCACCACCTGTAGCCAAGACTGAGAACAACAATGCCTGTATCCAAAGAAGAGCGCATCTGGGTCGCCAGTTTTACCGGCGGACGTGTCGGAATGGGTGGACTCACCAACGAAGAAAAGCTCAAGATTGCACTGGCTTCCGAGGAAATTGAAGCCCGCGCGGCCAAGACGATGCACCTCGCCCAGCTGCGTCGAGACATCGCGGTCACCAAGGCCGAGATCGTTCGAGCCTTTGAGGGCGACATCGAGCTGACCAGCGGCAAGACGATGGCGATGATCGATGCCGATCAGACGGAGGCGTTTGACTGGTGGGAGGACATCGACAAGGTCGACATGGAGAAGCTGGTCGACTCACAGCGTGCAGAGCGAATGTCCCAGGCCAAGATCACGCTCACGCTCCTCGAGCAGCGAGTCCTGGCCATCCCGTTTCTCTGGTCGCAGCTCAAGGGCGGCTCCATTGTGCGAGACGACAGTCGCCCCCTGTTTGGCTCCCTTGATGGGGGAGAGGGCAGCGCGGCAGCCATCTTGATGGATGAGCTGTACACCCCCCTGGTCCGAGAGCTGGTCTTGCCGGAGACGTTTGTCGAGGACACCTTCTCGCGCGTACAGCAGATGATCACGCACACCAACGATGCCTACATCCAGGAGCTGGAGACGGTCGCCGAGACGGCGCTGCGTGATGAGAACCTCTCCCTGACCAAGGACACCATCAAGGCCATCAGCAGCCTCACGACCAGCGCGATTGGCATCGACAAGCTCCTCGGCAACATCGACGAGGACAAGGAGAAGGTGCTCGCGGGCGTTGTCTCGCTCACCGAGGCCTCGCTGACCACCGCCATTGACCTGGGGGCCAACATTGCGGATGGCAAGTACCACAAGGGGTTCAACGGGGTGCTCTCATCGATGGCGAAGAGCACGGGCTCTGTGGTCACCCAGTACACGGGGAGCAAGGAGATCGGCAAGTACGTCACGTGCTCCATGTCTGCTGCGGCGAGCCTGGACACGCTGGTCACTGCGGTCCGGGACCGCACGCCTGAGGCGGCCGGGGCGGAGCTTGTGAAGCTGGTCAGCGGTGGCTTTGACTTTGCTGCCGTGGGCAGAGACGACGAGGTCGGCGAGAAGCTGGCCCTTGCGAGCCTGGCCACCACTGCGGCGCTGAAGGTCGCCATCAAGGCCCAGCAGGAAGGGCTCGTCGCAGCGGTGAAGGCCCATCAGTGGGGCAAGGTGCGAGCCATGATGGTTGCGATGGCGGGGCAGGCTGCTCGGGTGGGCTTTGGTCAGCACTTTCAAGACAAGATCGACGACACCGAGGGCAGCACCGAGAAGATCGTCGCAGGTCTGGAGGCCCTCGCCAAAGAGTATGCGTCTGATGACAAGGTGATCGCGGCAGAGGCTGCGGCCAAGGAGCTGGAGGCGGCCGAGAAGCGCAACGCAGAAGACGCGCTGCGGGCTGAGCAGAAGGAGTTCGAGGAGTCTCTTGAGCTGCTTGGACAGCGCGAGACCTTAGAGAAGGGCGAGATCAAGACCATCTCCAAGCTGATCGCAGGGCTCAAGCGAGATGCTGTGGTGCTCTCTGCTGCAACAACGATCGGGCAGGCCGGCATCGCTGTGGCCAAAGAATTTGTGGCTCCGATGGCGATTGCCGGAACGGTCATCTCGTTCACGACGACCCTGGCTGCGGCGATCAACCGCGCCATCTCGTGGCGGAAGTGGCTCGAGTCGCGCCGTGAGGCACTGACGGCGGTCAGTCCGTACCTGACGAGCATTCAGAACTTTGTCCAGAACCAGAAAGAGCAGTTCACCCAGAAGAGCATCGAGGCGGCCCTGCTCCTGCTCCGGGTGGCTGCACAGGTCACGGCTGCTGCGGGCACTGGAACACCGGTCCAGGTAGTGGGAGCGGTCGTCGACAAGGGGCTCTCGATGGTGCAGACTCTGGAGGAGTTGGTCTATAAATTCATCCAGCGCGCCAAGCTGGAGAAGGCCTGGACGATCACCAAGCGCGCTCTGGACAACCCCCAGAACCGCAAGGCCAACCTCATGGCCCGCAAGCTCAACCCCACCCTGGCCAAGTACTCGATTGCCTTTGGGGCGATTGAGACCAAGGATGTGGTCGCCATCGCGGCGATGAATCGGATCGGACTGAGCCGGGAGACGCTCGCCCAGGAGGATGCAAAGGTCAGCAGCGTCAAGGACTACCTGGAGAATCTCTACAGCGACGACATGACGGTCAAGCGGCGCTACATCCCAGAGCGAGGCTGGGCATCGAAGCTGCCGCCTCCCGAGCTCTCACCGCGAGCATGGATGGTCACGGTGGAGACCGCGCGGGCCGACGGCGGGCTCGCGACCGCGCAGAGCCCAGACATCAACCGCCTGTTCTCCCAGGTCGTCGACAACATCCACCACTGCGAGGCTGCGCGCGCAGCGGACACCCTGGTGCCCACAGACATCGCGGAAGCCCTCCAGGTCCTCCGCGAGCTGCGCGCTGCGGTGCTGGCGTTTCCAGTGCTCACCAGCACACAGGCTGTGATCCCGGACATGAAGACGATCGTCATGGGCTATGTCGCGCTCATCGGTGATCAGGCTGAGGAGATGAGCGTCTGGATTACCGACTGAGCGTTGCTGCTCAGGGCACGCCATTGGAGGCGTGCTTCAGCCGGAGCGCGCGGGGTCGGAGATCCGCTATCATCGCCTCACCACGTGGGGGAACGGGATGATGGCAGACATCGACCTGAGCGTCGCTGAGATCGAAGAAGCCTACGGCATCGACCTGACGGATCCCACGCCGCCCATCCCCGCGTCGCTGCAAGCGGCCCAGACGCTGATCGAGACCCTGTGGTCGGTCTCCCGGTTGCTGGTGTCGCGTGGGAGCGCGGCGGAGGGAGCGCAGAAGACGCGGGAGTCGCTCAAGCAGCTCCTGGGCTCCGAGGATCCAGCCAGCGTCCAGCAAGGGCTCGTGCTGCTCCGCGCCATCGATGATCCCCAGCTGTGGGCGGACTTCGCCGAGGGGCTCACCAGCGACCTCACGATCGGTGGGATGATCAAGGGCTGGGTTCAGCCATCCCATCAGCTCAACGTTGCCCGGTTTGTTGCCCTGCATGCCGGCCTCCTGGAGGGGGTCACGGAGCTGAACGTGACCGCGGCGGTTCACGAGCTCGGAAGGCATGCCCTGGGGGGGCCGCTGAGCGAATTCATCTCTGCGGACGCGCGCCAGCCGCACCTGGCGGTGAGGGTCTCACCGGGCAGCAGCACTTGGGAGCGGCTCAAGGAGGAGCCCAGGCTCACGTCGCTGAGCCTGGAGGGGTTCTCGAAGCTCGACGAGCTTGCGGGGCTGCCCCAGCTCACTCGGCTGTCGATCTCGGACGCGAGATTCCTGAGAGACATCGGGGTGCTTCGGCAGCTCTCGGCCCTCACCGCCGTGGAGCTTCGTGAGCTGGAGTCTCTGACCGACATCAGTGTCCTCACCGAACTTCCCGCCCTCACGAGCCTCAAGCTCCACGCCTGCAAGAAGCTGCGCGACATTCAGCCCCTGCTTGCCCTCGCTTCGCTCACCGCGCTGGAGCTGTCCCACTACAAGACCCCGGACCTCAAGGCCCTGGGCGCGCTGAGCAACCTCAGACGCCTGACGCTCTATGGCTGCAGGGCCACCCGAACCTTCAAGCCGCTGCAGGAGCTTCCCCAGCTCACCGAGCTTGTGCTCGGTGGTGGCTCAGGCAACATGAACGTCCGCTCGCTGAGGGGCCTGGAGGGGCTGACCCAGCTGACCCGGCTGCACCTCTCAGGGTTCCAGATCCTCAGAGACATCGAGGCGCTGGAGGGCTTGACGGGACTGACCGAGCTGAAGATCTTCGATGGGTACATCAAGGACCTGAGCTCCCTCAGCGCGCTGACTCGCCTCCAGCGGCTGCACATCAGCAGTCCGGTGAGCGATCTCTCGCCGCTGCATGGGCTGACCGGACTCACCGCCCTGAAGCTCACCAAGGCCAAGGTGACCGCTGCGGACATCCGCGCCCTCCAGGCTGCGCTCCCTGAGCTCGCCATCACCCACCGATGAGCGTCGGTGCGGTAAAGAGAGGCATCCGTGAAGGCGAGGCTTGCAGCCACAGCCGGCCACCGATCGATCCGGATTGGTCTCCGGCAAGGGGAGCATTGGAGCGGCTTTCTGGAGCCTGGCGCCTGCGCGAGGGCAGCCCGTCGCCCGCGTTGTGGGTCGCGGGCTGCGGCCGGAGCTGGTGCATCGTCTTGTGCCATGATGGCCGAAGAGCACCGGCCTCCAGCGGCAGCGGAGTGACACGCCGCTGGTCTGCATGCAGCAAGACGTCACGGCGCGCGAGGCAACGATGAATTCTCTGACTCCTTCTGGCTGGCTCGCAGGGTCCGCGCTGATCCGGCAGCGTGCTCAAGGAACCTCACGGGAGTGCTCCCCGCAGGAGCAGCGGATGCTTGCGCTCGTCCCGCGCACCCTGACGGTGATCGCCGGTCGGCCAGCGATGGGCAAGACGGCCCTCGCCCTTCATCTGGCACACCGCTCCGCGGTCGAGCGGGGCCGCCCGGTGGCGGTGGTGTCTCCGGTCATGCCACCGCACAGCGTTGTCTGTCGGCTGCTCGCCAGGATCTCTGGTGTCGCGCTTGGACGGATTCATACCGAAATACTGAGCGATGCTCAGCGCGAGCGGGTCAAAGAGGCGGAGGCTGTCCTGGAGCGAAGCCCGCTGTACCTGGAGTGCACACGCGCCCTCGACCACGAGGAGCTTCGAGCGCGCCTGCAGGGGCTGCGGGCCAGCGTCGGTGCGCTGGAGCTGGTGGTCATCGATGAGCCAGAGGAGCTCTGCAGTGACAATCCGTGGCTGCTGCTCGCAGACCTCGCCGCTGAGCTTGACTGCGCGATCGTCACGACCGCTCGCCTGAGCCGCGCGGTCGATGAGCGCTGCGACCATCGGCCCACACCGCACGATCTGATCGACCGCCTGGCGCGCCGCCACGCCAGCACGCTGCTCATGCTCTACCGCGAGGACTACTACGCGTCGAAGACCGAGCATCCCGGTGTGATGGAGGTGTACGTGGAGCGACGCGAGCGGCCGTTCATGGCCCACGTGACGCTCGACTGTGACCTCGCGACCGGTGTCTTTTCCCCCCGGGAGGTGGGCGCGCTCGACGTGTAGCGCGATGACTGCCTGGAGGGGGCTGCTGCTCCTGTCGAGGCGTGACCGCGTGGGGTGCACGCTGACGGTATCGAGCGTGGGATGGCATCACCCAGATAAGAAGCGCAGCGCCGGCGCAGCGCGATCATCACCGCACAGAATCACCGCAGCGTCGCCTGAAGGTCGCCGATGGCCTTGTCCGCTGTGCTCATTCCAGCTCACCGCAGCTGTCCGAGCTACATCGCGGGCTCCAGGGTGGAGGCGGTGTAGTCGATCTGCACATCGAGCACCTGGGTGGAGTAGAGCTGGGTGGGATCAAGCTCTGAGGCCCAGATGGGACTCGCCCAGTTCGCCTCGTCTGCTGAGGAGCCATGACTCTGAGAGCCGATCATCTTGCAGCGACGCTGTATGGGATCGGCCTGGTTGAGCTCCCAGAGATCGAGCCAGAACAGCGAGCCGCTGGGATTGGAGGTGTAGGCACCGACCCACTGAAAGGGCTCGACGCTGTCGTCGGTGGCGACGGGCAGCAGGAAGTCAAAGTGAGACTCAGTCTGGCTGGACAGGCGGAAGCCGCAGAAGAACTTGGCGTGGCTTGCCTGGCTGTTGCTCCCCGTGGGAGCGTAGAGATCGAACATGTAGACGTTGGTGCTGAGCTCATCCTTCGTCGCGCCGCTGTCCTCGGTGTTGGAGATGCCCAGTGAGGCGATGATCACGCGGTACAGATCCCAGTCTGCATCCTCGATGCGAACACCTGACTCGACCTGAAACATCTCGATGTTGTGGGGAAAGTTGATGGTGTAGCTGCCGTTGAGCGGATCTGCGGGGAGCCGCACGACCTCAAGCTCGGGGTTGGCTGTGTCCCAGCCTGGCGCCAGGGAGCCCTCATCGAAGTGCTCGTCGTTGACCAGCAGAAATCGCGGAGAGAGGCCCGCTTCTGTCTTGGGCATCGTGAGGAAGAAGGCGCGCTCCTTCTCGATGGGCGATTGGTTCTCGTTGGCATAGGAGATGCCCATCCACTGGATGCCGTCGGAGCCCGCAGGACTCAGCGAGAGTCCATTTCCGTACTTGAAGTCGGCGGTGGTGATCGCGTCGATGTCGTAGACTGGGGTGACGTCGCTGGTGATGTGACCAGTGCCGATGTCGAAGCCGAACCGGACGAGCTCTGAAGACCACACACTCTTCCCGGACTGCTCGGTCCAGTCCAGAGTGTAGATGTCGACGACTTCGGACTCTCTAGAGCGAGTCGCAGGATCGATGAGGCAATTGTGGTGCAGCCACGGCAGCGAGTCGGTGCTCTCTTCTTGGGTCAGGAGGAAGCTGGCGACGTTCTCATCTTCATCGAAGGTGATGCCCGCGGCCTGCCCCAGGTTGGGGTAGCTCTGGGTGAGGATCAGCTCCTGTCCGTGGTGCCAGACGCTGCAGTTGAGCTTGGTCGGTGCTGGGAGCTGGTTCTCGTCGTCCCAGGCCTCCAGCACATCAGGACCGATGCGTGTGAATTGCAGCGGCGTGCCGGTCAGCGGGAGCATGACGAGGGTGTAGTTGTCGGACTCTCCCTCAGAGCTGAAGAACGTGTAGGCCGTAGCCATGTCCGCCATCATCGCAGCGTTGTCGTCGCTGAGAGACTGCAGGGTCAGCTGATCGGTCAGAAAGAGATCGTCGGGCTGGACGATGTCAGCGAGGCTGCCGTCCTGTGTCTCGTCGATGTGTCCCCACTGTCGGAAGGGAACCACCAGCTCACCTTGGCACTCCAGGTCATCCACCCAGCGTGCGGTCACGCGCACCGTCGCGGTGAGTGCTCCGGATTCCCGAAAGTATTCCTGCACGTTGAGTGCGTCGGTTCGCTCGACGGGGATGGTGGGGATGGTCTGGGCGATGGTCTGTCCGGTGGTGATCTGATCGACGTCATAGGTTGCGGTGAGGGTCACCCCAGCCGGAGAGCCGTAGAACTGGGTCTCAGAGACCACTGAGGCGGGCGCCTCCATCTCGGCACCGTCTTGGCTCCAGGTCAGGGTGAAGCCCGGCAGACCACGGGCATCAGGCTCGATGAGGTCCAGCGTGCAGGCACGAGAGGAAGTGTCGGTATCGTTCGTGTCGTTCGTGTCGCTCGTGTCGCTCGTGTCGCTCGTGTCGCTCGTGTCGCTCGTGTCCGTCACTGTTGTAGATCGCGTGCACCCCACAACCATGAAGAACAGTAATCCCCTCCAGGTGACGTCTGACATGGCTCACCTTTGGAGATGGGTCGTGTGTTTCCTGGATTAGGATACAATTAGATAAAGTGTTGTTCAAGTATTACAAACAAGATGATTATGATTTATTCTCTAGGTTCATGTTATGTTTCACCCCGAGAAGGGGTGCTGCAGTGAGGATACGAACGCTGCTTTTTCTATTGCTGGGCTGCAATTCCACCATCATCAAGTCAGATGACACTGCGCTGAGCAGCGAAGCAGATGCCGACACCGACACCGACACCGACACCGACACCGACACCGACACCGACACCGACACCGACACCGATACCGATGTCTCGGGGAGCTGGAGCGGGAGGGCGATCGGAATCAACACTGACCTCGATGATGACTTCTGCGAGGGCATGCTCTCTGTCGAGGTCTCTGCGGACGGCGTGGTGGAGGGAAGCGGAGACTGTGTGATCGTTGCCGGTCCCGGAAAGGGTCAGGAGATCGGCATGGTGGTTGACGCCAACGCAGCGGACGATGAGATCGACGGCAGCGTGGTGATGGATGCTGTGGCAGAGGACGCTGTGGCGCTGGAGGGAAGCATCGAGGACGGCGCGATGCTGCTCTTCTGGACCGTTGAATTGCCCGCGCAGAACAACAGCCCTGAGGCCATCATCGAGGTCACCGCAGCGCTGTCCCCCGACGAGTGAGGCTGATCGGAGGGCCTCCCGAGACGGCGCGTGCTGTCCCCTCAGCTGGGTGAGCACACAGCTGGGTGAGCACATGGCTGGGTGAGCACGGGTGTCGCTGCGAGGCTGAGGTGGCCCCTGCGCTAACGTCCGGTGGGCAGCTCGGGCGGATCGTTGGGGGTGCCGTTGACATCATCGACGGCGTTGGCTGCCCGCTCCCCTTCATGGAGCGCGCCGACGACTGTTGAGGGGTGGGTGATGTGGGTTCCTTCGCCGGCGAAGAAGATGCGGCTGTCGGCGACCGGAGCCTGAAGATCTCGCCGCGCGCTGTCCGCATACGACCGGTACGTTCCGACCTTGGAGAATGAGTACGCCCCCAGCGTATAGGTCTCGGTACCCCAGTTCTGTACGATCCCCTCGATATAGTTCTCAGAGGCTTGACCGGGTGCCTGGGGAAAGGTTGTGTCCAGACCATCGAGGATGGCGTCAATGATCGCCTCTTCACCCGCGACGCCTCCGCCGGCATCGGCTGCGAGCTCGCTCAGCTCAGCGGCGTTGTCTCCCATGGGGTAGCAGAGGAGGATGTATGACGAGGTTCCGTCTTTGTAGTCACTGGGAACCCAGCAGGCGCCCGCGAGACCCTCGGTCACCAGCCAGGACAAGGGCTCTCCCTCCGTCTCCCACCAGGGAGCGCTGAACCGCATCGGGACCTTCAGCCCCATGTCGAAGCCGATCCCCTCATACGCATCAACGGTAGACTCCGGCAGCTCAGGAATAAACTCGATCATCTCGGACTGAAGGACGCCGACAGAGACCGTCACGATCACCTGGCGTGCTGCATGCTGGCTCCCGCGCTCGTCGGTCACGACGACGTCGTCTCCGCTGGTGTCAATCCGGACGACCGGGCTGCTCAGGAGCAGCGCGCTGTTGGCGAGGACGTCATTCCACCACACCGTCTCCAGGGCCTCTGAGTAGCCAAGGTCTTTGTCGCTCAGCACCCGAATCTCTTCTGATAGGTCCCACTGGGTGCTCTCTAAGGCGACGCTCTGGCCACCAAGTTTGTCGAGACTGGTGGCGTATACCGCGCCAGCAAATCCAGCATCATAAAGGTGGTAGGCACGGTGTCCAGCATCGACGCCGTACTCGCTGAGGACATCTTCCGCCAGGTTGGTGCTCGGATCGTCGTGCAGGTTGGGCTGCCAGTACCAGTACCAGAGGTCATCGACGGCGGTCACATCTGCATCGGCGCTGCAGGGGTTGAGTGCTGTGCTGGTATACCAGCAAGTGTTGGTGCCCTCGTCCATTGAGTAGGCTTCGATCCCTTGGTAGCCCCTCACATAGATGTCGCTGCCATACTCTGCGCGTATTGCTGGCCAGACGGGGTTGTTCCCGGCGGCCGTGTAGTGCTCTTCAGCACCCAGCTCGACCTGCATGTCGCCCAGCATCTGGCTCTTGACCCGGCCTCCGATTCGGTCCGTAGCCTCGATGAGCAACACATCATACCCATCGCTGATCAGGGTCTTGGCAGCGTACAACCCCGCGCTGCCTGCCCCGACGATGACCACATCATGAGCGGTGTCTGCGTCGGTGTCTGCGTCGGTGTCTGCGTCGGTGTCTGCGTCGGTGTCTGCGTCGGTGTCTGCGTCGGTGTCCGCTTCTTCTGTGGAGGGCAAGCTCTTGTCGCTGCAGGCTGTGGTGGTGAGCAAGGCGAGGAGTGTCATCAAGCTCTTCATTGTCCTTCCTTGTTCTTGCTGGACCTGATTCCGAATCGTTCACAGACATCTGACCATACTTGAGAAAACTGCGATCCAGTATGGTTGTGCTTGCTGAGTCAGGAGTAGGCTTCGTCATGAACCTCGAAGGCTGTTTCTTGTTCTTAAATTGAATCCTTCCGTGTGTGCGTTCGGCCAATTCGCCGCGCCGGCATGCCGTGGACCTGCTGAGGTGACGCCGATGTAGCCCATGATGTCTGTAGACATCATGGAAACAGCCGTGCTGTCGGTACACTTGAGGATCGCGATGCTGACCTCTGCAGGAGGACTTTGGGCACTCATTGATCACCAGCCCGTCGTCACGTGTAGCGAAAGAGGCCGACCACGCCACACGGCTCACCTCAAATGCTCCGGAGTGGGGCTGGTATGAGCCATCACTGAGGGGGCTCGAGGCGACAGCGGCGCGCCGCCGTGTGGCTCTTGCCGCTGCCTCTCTGAAGAGGGGTGACCCCGTCTGGATGATGGGTAGATTGTCGCAACGATTCGCGACCTGAATCGATCTCTGTGTGGGGCGCATCGACCGCGCTGAAGAAGTCGGGAGGATGGGGATCATGAAGCCCAGTCTTTCCCTCCCGAGGGGCGAGTCTCCCCAGCTGAGTGAGCTGTGCGATTGCATCTTAGTGTCGAGACCGATCCGCCTTGGGCTCTGAGGGGCCTGAGCCCTGCCGTCGGAGGGGGGCGAGTCTTTGAGCTACCGTTTGAGCGATGAGATGCGGTAGGCTAGTAAAAACATACATAGGTCAAACGCAGGTAAATACCATGTCATCTCTTCTTCTTATCGTCCTTGCTGGCTGTGATGATGCTCCTCCAAGCGCTTCCGATGACTTCTCTGTTCGTGTCCTGCACCCTCTCGATGAAGACACTCTCGGTAGAGAAGTGAACTTGGTTGGGCTGGTACAAGGCGGCAGCGACGAGGTCAGCGTATGGTGGGAGAGCACCCTGGATGGTCTGCTGGATACCGATGGTGCACCAGACGAGGACGGGGTGATCTTTGCCACAGGTACCCTCTCGGAGGGAACGCATGAGCTGTGGCTGTATGCCGAGGACTACGACCAGCAGGCATTTGACAGCATCACCGTCAGTATCGGGCCTGACGGTACAGTAGAGGCCTCCGGGGAGGCGCTCACCGTTGCGCTGCTCTCTCCGGTAGACGGAAGCACCCATGAAGATGATGAGCAGATCAGCTTCCAGGGGATGCTCTATAGCTCCGACTCCAGCTCCGGCTGGGGTGACCTGAGCGTGCGCTGGAATTCCAGCATCGACGGTACCCTGACGGTCGATGACTATCCCGACAGCGAGGGCCGACTTGAGGGGACGACGACCCTCTCTGCGGGAACCCACACCATCACCCTGTCGGTCTCCGACGGCGACGACAGCCACGAGGACTCCATCTCAATTGAGGTTCTGGGATTCAATTTCCCCCCTCAGATATCGATCAGTACGCCCAGCGACGGGAGCAGCTTTGAGAGCGATGATCAGATCTACCTCAAGGCGTCGGTGAGCGACAAAGAGGACGATCCGACTGCGCTTGAGGTGAGCTGGTCGTCGAGTCTCGATGGTCACCTCATTACGGTGTATGGCGAGAAAGACGGGGCCGCGCGCGGCTACTCCACCTTGAGCGTCGGCAGCCACACCCTCACCGCCATCGTGACGGACAGCCGTGGTGAGCTGGTCTCGACCAGCACGACGGTATCGATCACCAAGCCATAGCGCCTGGAGCGACCTCAGTCCGACCAGTGCGAAGCACACCTCTGGCGCGGACTCCGTAAAGGCGTCGGGACGCGGATGGATGTCGTTCTTGCCGAGAAGAATCAAATCCTAGGATGTGGAGGCTTGGCAGTCAGGAGCAGTGATATGGGCTCAGGTCTGTCAGACTCTGGAGACTGCGCTGATGTTGAGTGCCACAAACAGTACGGTCAGCGATGGGGTATCCGCACGACTCCGCCTCACGGTATGCACCATCGATCTGACCCGGCGCGAGGTCGTGCGGGATGGTGCAGTCGTGCGTCTCACGTCGCTGGAGACGCGCCTGCTGACATTCTTGACCGAGCGACGCATGCAGGTCGTGAGTCGTGAGGACCTGCTCCAGTCTGTGTGGGGCTATCACCCTGGCGTTGTCTCCAGAGCGGTGGACAACACGGTGCGTCGGCTTCGGCAAAAGATAGAGCAAAATGCCAAGGAGCCCGATCACCTCTTGTCTGCCTACGGCTCAGGCTATCGCCTGGAGTATGACCATCAGGGGCTGGAGAAATCTCAACAGAGCATGCTTATCGGTCGAGGTGCGCTTCTGCAGGAGGCGGTGGACCTGCTTCAGTCCGAGACATCGGTCACGCTGGTCGGCCCCGGAGGGGTCGGAAAGACGGCCCTGGCCCGAACCATTCAGGCACAGGCACAAGATGTCCGCGCGGTGTTCTGCGACATGCGCGCGGCTCGGAGCACACCCGATCTCCTCAGAACGCTGGCCTCGGTCCTCGATCTTCCCGGTCAGGCCCATGACAACATCGCAGCGCTGTACCAGCGCGTGCTCCATCAGCTCGCTCATGTCCCCACGCTCCTGATCCTCGACAACCTCGAGCAGGTCCTCACACCCGCTACCGCGCTGTGTACAACGCTCGTGGCTGAGGTTGCCTCTCTGCAGCTTCTCACCACCTCTCGTCATCGACTCTCTCATCCCGGCGAGCACGTCCTCCGGGTTCCTCCGCTCACAGAGAGCGCGGCTCGAAAGCTCTTCAGCCTGCGTGCGCGCGCGGCGGGCTCGACTGTGGACGATCCGGCGCTGGAGATGCTCGTTGAGCGACTCGATGGCCTCCCGCTTGCCATCGAGCTGGCCGCAGCACGGGCGAGCATCATGAGTCCTGGTCAGATGCTGGAGCACCTCTACGCTCGCTTTCAGCTACTGCGCAGCGGCGAGGTCGCGCTCCAGTCGACGATACAGTGGTCCTGGGACTTGCTCGGCGCGGAGGAGCAGGCGGGCCTGCTGCGCCTCTCTACTTTTGAAGCTCCCTTTCGGCTTGAGGCCGCTGCTGCTGTGCTGGGCTCCGCAGACCCCTTCGACGCGCTAAACACCCTGTCGAGTCTGCGCGAGCACTCGCTGCTTGACCATGCCGGCAGCCACTACAGCATGCTGGAGAGCATTCGAGACTTTGTGCGTCCTCTGACCACGACAGCAGACTACGCCCCCCACATCGACTGGATGGATCGGCACGGGCAGCAGCTGCTCGGCCGCAGGCACAGCGCAGCGGACCGCGAGTCACTGCGTGAGCTCGTCTATACGATGCCGGACCATCGCGCGGCGCTGCGTCGCATGGGCTCCGATGAGCCGGCGAAGATGCTCCGCCTCGCCATGGTGATCAGTGGTGTTCTCTCGGTTCACGGGCCGATCGAGGATCGACTTGCCCTGTGGCAGGACGTCACCGCCCGCCTACAGCACGCTTCCCCTGCTCAGCAGGCAGAGGCGCTCGGTCAGCTCGCCGACTGCCTGCGGCTGACGAATCGCCTGGATGAGGCCCTCTCTCATGTTGAGAGTGCGATCAACATGGGCGACCTCACGCCTGAGCTGAAGGCGCGACTGCTGATGGTCTACGGCGTCAACCTGATGACGCTCGGGCGGATGCCTGAGGCTGGCGCGCGGCTAATGGAAGCGCTCGCCCTCATTCCTGCGGAGACGTGGTCATGGGACCACTTCATCACGGTGTTCAACCTCGGATCCTGGAACATCTTCCAGCTCAACCATACCCAGGCAGAGGAGCTGTACCTGCGCGCACAGGCCCTGGCCCGAGGTCGCGGGGCGCGAATGGCGGAAGCCTTCGCCAGCTCTGCGCTGGGGAGCATCTACCTGCAGACCGGAAACCTCAAGCGCGCCGAGCGCACCCTCATCGAGGCCCTGGCGGTCCAGGAAGATCTGGGAGACTTTCGCTCTGAGGCCTCCACGCGCTGCAACCTCGCCGCGCTGTGGATCGAGACCGGTCGTATAGACGATGCCACGGAAGCCCTGGAGCGCACCATCGCCGATGGCCGCCGGCTGGGAGAGAATCGCCTCGAGGGATTGTTTACCGCCAACCTTGCGCTGGCCTTCATTGTCTCGGGTCGACTGCTGGAGGCTGCGGATCACATCGACCGCGCCATTGGTCTCCACAGCATCAGCAGCACCAACCGCAGCGTGGCCTGGCTGCTGGTCTTCCGCGGACTGGTGCGCGCCCTGAATGATCGCCATGAGTCCTCGGAGCATGCCTTCTCGGAAGCGCACCAGCGCTTTATTGAGCAGGGAGAAGAGACGGGGCTGGTGCTGCTGGAGCTGAGCCGCTGCCTGGCCAGACTCCACGCTGCGCCGACACCCGCACACATCAGCACCAGCAGAGCCCTGATCGCCAGCAGCACCCGCACTGCGGCGCGCAAGTCGATGGATGTGCGCATTGTCAGCAAGCTGCTGACCCGCGCGCTCGACCTGCTCCAGGCGACCGCTGAGGCACCCTCCGTGCCGTAGCGCCGTCCGTCGTGGCAGGTGCCTGCCTCATGGACCGTGCCGACCGGGTCGCGCTTGCATATGCCGGAGCAGGCCCCCGATGCTGGCGGTGGCTTCTGTCTGAGCCCGGTGCACATCGCGATGGTGAAGGCGCGTCCGGCGTGCGGACTTCGGTGCTGGAGCTACAGGTGGCTCCGGAGGAGGTATGCCTTGCCGGCGCTGCTGCCACCGTCGTCGCTGAGGTGGGCTCCGATGAGGATGTCATCGCGCCCATCGCCGTCGACATCTCCCGCCTCCGAGAGGTGATAGCCTGCGTAGTCTGTTGTGTTCTCACCGAGGAAGACGTGGTCTGAGTCAGCAAGCTCGCGGGTGCCGCCGGCCTCCAGGCTGCTGCCCAGGATCAGGTACGCCTTGCCGGCTCCGGCGCCAGCATCGCCGTTGAGGAAGGCTCCGATGAGGATGTCTGCGCGCCCATCTCCGTCGACATCTCCAGCGCTGGATACGCTGTGGCCGGCATTTTCACTGCTGTTCTCACCGGTGAAGGTGTAGTCAGCATCCGAAAGCGCGACGGTGCTGCTCGTGGACAGGCTGCTGCCCAGGACGAGGTAGGCCAGGCCAGAGTCGCCGCCGGGGCCTGCTCCGATGAGAATGTCATCGCGTCCATCGCCATCCACATCGCCGGCGCTTGAGGCCCTCTCCGCACGGTCACCGCTGTCTTCTCCGATGAAGCTGTAGTCTGCTGCTGAGAGGCTCAGTGTGCTGCTCGTGGAGAGGCTGCTGCCCAGGATCAGGTATGACTTTCCGGCGTCGTTCCCGCCGTCATCATTTCCGCTCGCTCCGATGAGGATGTCGTCGCGTCCGTCGCCGTCTACATCGCCTGCACCCGAGACGCTGGAGCCGGCCTGATCTCCGCTGTTCTCACCGGTGAAGGTGTAGTCTGCATCCGACAGGGTGACCATGCTGGAGGTGCCGAGGCTGCTGCCCAGGATCACGTATGCCGCCCCCTCGTAGTCGCCGCTCAAGCGCGCCCCGATGAGGATGTCATCGCGCCCATCACCGTCTACATCACCGGCGCTGGACACGCTCTGGCCGGCGCTGTCGTAGTCGCTGCTGCCGATGAAGCTGTAGTCTGCCGTCGAGAGGTCGATGGTGCCTGAGGCGCCGAGGCTGCTGCCCAGGATCACGTATGCCTTGCCCGCTCCGGTGCCGCCGTCGTCGCTTCCATAGGCTCCGATGAGGATGTCGTCGCGCCCGTCGCCGTCCACGTCGCCGGCGCTGGAGACGGCGTAGCCGGCGAGGTCGTTGCTGCCCTCCCCGACGAGGCGGTAGTCGGCATCTGCAAGGGACTCACGGACGCTGCCGTCGCAGTTCTTGTCGTTGGTCAGGAGTCCCTCTTCTGGGGCCCCCGGGTAGGTGTCTGCCCTGGTGTCATCGCAGTCCTCGCCGCCGGCCGCGACAGCGGTGTAGCCATCTCCGTCGGTGTCGGCGCCATCAAAGCCGTCGCAGTTCTGGTCCTGTCCGTCGACAGACAGGTCGTCTGCATCTGGATGAATGGCTGCGTTGCTGTCGTCGCAGTCATCTCCGCCAGCATCGGCATCGACGTAGCCATCGCCGTCGGCATCCGGGCCGTCGAGTCCGTCGCAGTCCTGGTCTATGCCATCCACCGAGCTGTCTGAAGCTCCTGGGTGGACGGCTGCGTCGGTGTCATCGCAGTCGTCTCCTGCACGGTATCCGTCGCCGTCGGCATCCGTGCCGGTGTCGGCGGTGTCGTCAGAGCGCGCAGCGGTGTCGTCAGAACGCGCAGCGGTGTCCTCAGACGATGGCCTGCGCTGATCTTTGTACAGGCAGCCTGCGAGGAGAAGGGTGAGAAAGACTGAGGGACGCATGGTTTGACGCTCTGGAAGGGGGACGGCTACCAGCGGTGGTGGAGCGTGAGCTGACGGGGCGTTGCCGAGACTGCGAAGTCGGTGCGCATCCACAAGACCGCGCTGGAGCCCAGCAGCACTGCCGAGCCGATCCCCTCGAGCACCGCCCGGCTGCGGTAGGACTGCACATCGCTCGTGTAGTACGCCGCGGCGACGTCGTCGTCTGGCTCGCTGAGGTATGTCTCGAAGTTGTCGCTGGCGGTTGCGTAGCTGCGCAGCGCATCCACCGCGAGGTAGCCGCCTGCCCCGGTGACCGCAGTGTTCAGCAGGATGCGCGGGAGCGGACCGTTGCCTCCACTAGACGCTGGCTCCAGGGCGATGTCGACACGGGTGACGGCATCGGGTGCCACCGCGATGTCTGCCGCGTGGGACTCGTATCCATCCAGGCGGGCAGAGATGGCGTGGGTGCCGGCGCCGACGCCCTCCAGGGTCATCGGTCCGCTGCCCGCCTCGATGCTGTCGATGAAGACCGCGGCATCGAGGGGAGTGATGGCGACGACCAGGGTGCCGTACTGCTCCTCAGCCATCGTGGTCTCCAGGGTCGTGATCTCAAAGGCTGGGGTGAGGAGGGTGTGGCGTGACTCCAGGTGGTCGGGCGCTCGGAGGACCACCGCGTGCTCCTGGCAGGCCACGTCCTCCAGCAGAAGCGGGGCCTGGCCCACCTCCTCGCCGTTGAGGAAGACGCGGGCACCTTCGGGCTCGGCGGTGATCTGGAGGTCTCCGGTGCCCCCCTCCAGCACCATCTCCATGCGCTCGATGAGCTCTTTTCTCAGCGCGATGCTCTGCTCCGCGCGGGCACAGTCGGTCTGAACGCGGACCACATGCGCTCCCGCAGCGATCCCTTCCAGCAGGCTGGGCGTGACCTTGCCGGTGTCTTCGCTGTCCAGAAAGATCCGCGCGCCCGCCTGGTCTGCAGAGATGTACAGCCCACCCAAGCCCTCCGCTGCTTCCGTCGAGGGGGCGGAAGCGGCTGCCTGTGCATCATCACTGGGGGCTGCTGCGGTCTCCTCGGTTGCAGGCTCCGCCACCTCGGGCTTCAGTGCGTCTGCCGTGGCCACATCCAGTGTGCGGGCGTCCATGGAGACGGTGATGGTCACCGCCCCTTCTTCGGGGATCTCAATGGTCTGGGTGAAGATGACCGGTCCAAAGCGAGTGGACTTGAGGGACAGCTCATGGGAGCCCGCGGACAGCGCATCGAGCCGCAGCGGGGTCTCTCCCGCCAGCTCGCCATCAATCAGGATGGTCGCGGTGGACGCTGGGGCCACGATCTCGGTCTCTGCGGCCTCAATGCGCAGCGGTACGGTGGCCAGAATCAGACCGAGAACGGTACGGGGCTGGTTCATTGTCAATCTCCGAAGGTGTCAGGTTACCAGCGCATCGGTCGAGGCTCAACTCTGCCTACCGCCGGAGATTGGCGGGGTGCTCATGAGGCTGGAGGCGGCAGGTGACCGCGCCGATGGTGCACCTCAGCCGGTCCGCAGCCGCCGCTCTCACAGCCTCGGGGGACTCGGCATGGCGGCGCGCGATGTGCCCCTTCGAGGCCGCCGGGGGTGCTGTGTGACGCCTGGAGTCTACAGAACGATCCGTAGCGACGCGGCTCGTGCCGACGCCAGCGCTCCAGTGCGGCATCATGCTGACCTGGGGGGAGACTCGTGACTGCTTGACGTTGTATGCATTGAACGCACGTCGGGCCATGGTGACCTGCGCAGCGCAGCGCTGCCAGCCAAGAGCGCCACGCCCCCGAGGCTCTGCACCGAGGAGGTGTCGGCAGCAGTCCCGATGATCGCGACAGACAGGCCATCGATCATGAGCCATCCAGGGTATCGCGACACGTCGAGCCCGTGCTGCTGAAGCGGCGCAGCACCCGTTCAGCTGGCCACCGTGAACATCGGCACTGACCCCACCACCATGCTGCCACCGACCGCTGCCGTGGTGAAGCCAACGATCGCCATGATGTTGTTCCCGTTGCCTAAAGCGGGGATGAGTCCGAAGATGCCGGCGGTCAAGCCGACACCGGTAGCGACAGCACCGCCGACGAGGCTGCCGGTGGTCAGCCTGTAGCTGTGGTCAGCCTGTAGATGCGGTGGGCGGTGTCCATCTGCTGCTCGAGCTTGGTGAGGTTCGGATGACGGTCTGCGCCCGTGGTGTCGACAGCGAGGGTGTATGGCGTGGAGGGTGCCGTGAGCGCAGCAGAGGCGGTGCTGGCGCTGAGGAGAGCGTAAGCTGTGCGCTGATGGTGACGCCCACAGGTGTGTCAGAGGATGTGTTCTGGTTCTGATGCGGTGACGATGTCGTCTGCGTGCCGCTGTCAGCGGGGTACCGTGGCTTCTCTTTTAGCGCGGCTCCGCCCGCTGTCGCATGGCTCACGGAGCGGTGATGCTGAGGAGGCCGTGCGCATCCTGGATCGGAACCACGCCCTCGGGCCACACCGTCTCTGAGCTCGTGCGCGCCAGTCGGAGGTCTGCACCACGGAGATCGGCACTGCGGAGCCCGGCTCCCGAGAGGTCTGCGCCTCGGAGATCCGCGCGGCTCAGATCGGTGTCTTCAAAGACGGCTCCGGAGAGGTCTGCGCCACGGAGGTCTGCACCACAGAGGCTGGAGCGGTGAAAGAAGACGCCGCAGAGGTCCGCGCCCTGGAGGTCCGCGCCTTGGAGATCCGTCGTGAGGATCCGGCACCCCTTCATCTTGGCGTTGATGAGGTTCGCTCTCTGGAAATTGCACTCCAGGATCATGACGCAGAGCGCTGCACCCTGGAGCAGTGCACCCTGAAAGCACATGCCGCGCAGCGAGATGCTTCGGATGTCCGCACCCTGGAGGTCTGCGCCCTGGAGCTGTGCTCCCGGTCCGATGGCGCCTGAGCGGAGGTGGTCAAAGTCCACCGGCCAGTGGGTCGCTTCGTTGTACAGCGTCGTCCGCAGGCTGGCGCCCTGGAGCCGTGCGCCCTGGAGCCGTGCGCCCTGGAGGTGTGCGCCCTGGAGGTTCGCATCGATGAGCAGCGTGTCCTGGAGAAGAGCCCCGTGAAGCCGCGCGCCCTGGAGGTGTGCGCCGGTGAGGTCTGCACCCTGGAAGACGGTCCGCTTCAAGTGGGCGCCCTGGAGCCGGGCGTCGCGGAGGATGGCCCCCTGAAAGTTGGCGTGGAAGCTCTGGGTCACTCCGCTGAGGTTCGCTCCGCTGAGATCGGCTCTCTTGAGCTGGACCCGGGTGAGGTTGGCCCCAGAGAGGTTGGCGCCTGCCAGGCAGAAGCCGGACAGATCGGATCCGCGAAGGTTGGCCCCCTGCAGCGCTGCTCCGCTGAGGTCCAGGAGCGGCGAGCCGGTCAGCGCGAGCGAGAGCTCCTGCGCCTGAGCGATTCCAGCGCGTCCGCTCCGAGCCAGCGAGATGAGTTGTTCCTTCACGGTGAGGGGCTAACTGGAATTGATCTGGAGCCCCTCTGGGATGGGGTGCGCGAGGCCCCTGATGCGACACGGTCCCTGATGCGACACGGTCTCTGATGCGACACGGTCCCTGTGCGCTCCGCGACGGACCGAGCCGGTCGTGCCGTGTGTTGCTCAGAGCGAGAAGGCGTCGGAGGCCGAGAGGCAGCCATAGCCACGATCACAGGCCTGGCCGTTGGGCCAGTAGGGCTCTCCCCAGGCAGGCTCAACCACTTCTTCCAGCAGCACCGTTCCGTCCATGGAGAGAGCGATGTCGGCCTCGACGAGATCCTCGTTCATCGGCGTGTAGACCATCACGCTCAGGATGCCGTCTGCCAGCTCCACTGCGGAGACGCCGTCACAGGACGATGCGCTCTCCAGCGGCAGGGTGATGACGCAGTCGACGCTCTCCATGCCATCCAGGAAGACCGTGAGTGCGTACGCTCCTTCCTCCCACTCATCGGCCTCAAAGGACAACGCGTAGGTGCCATTGCAGCCGACTTCTTGGCAGCTGAGTGCGATACAGCCTCCAGTGAGGGCAGAGAGCGCGAGGCCCAGGACAAGACGCGACATGATGATCTCCTTCATGGTGTCCTCAGGCAAAGCAAGTATCGCGCCAGGACCATCTCTCGCCTTCAACCGTGCTCCGGTAGTGAGAGAGCCCGGCTCCGGCAGTGAGAGCATGTCATCCATGTCGTGCTCACTGGTGTGCGCTGTACGTGCGCGGAGGACATGACTCAGAACGGGACGTCTGTGTGCGGAGGGGAGTTGTGCAGTTGCTTCTCGAGCGCAGCCAGGCTCTCTGCCCTGTGCCCGCTCGGAAACATCTCCTGCAGCCACCGGTCGCCGGCTTGCGGCAGCGCCAGGGAGCGGTGCAGCTCCAGGGCCTGGAGCTGGCAGGCGGCGTCGTGCTGTGCCAGCGCGTGGATGCTCTGGGCCATCGATGGTGAGGTGAGGTCGGAATACTGGCGTATGGCCTCGCGCATCCGCTGGAGATCGAGGGGACTGAACCAGTACTCCCTGCAGATGTCGGCGATCTCCTGATCATCCGCTCCACCACGAATGCCGCGCTGGATGACCTCCTCAAACCGCAGCGGCATGCCGCGAATGAGGATGTCGTCGTAGGCGTCATACAGCGCGTACAGGACGCCCTTCCAGGCCAGCGCGGGGTTGGCATCACAGAGCTGCTCGGTCAGCTGCTCGACCGCAGTCTCTACCCAGTCGATGTATGCCTCGCTGTTGACGATCATGATGTCCTCCTGTCTGGGGAACTCTTATGGGCTCTACGGGCGCAGGACGCGGTCATAAATGGACTGGATCACAGACCGTATCTTGGGTAATCAGCGGGGCCTGGGCCGCATCGCTGGGTTGGTGCGATCTGAAGTGGACAGGGCAGCGAATGAGGCTACGACACTCCCAATGAGACCTCGTGTTGTGGTGGCTGGTGCGTCGGGTTTTGTGGGTCGGGTGCTCGTCAGCCGGCTCGCCGAGCGGTTCGACGTTGTTGCGCTGTCGCGCTCTCCGCGTCAGTCAACCGACGGGGTGCGCTGGGTGAAGGCCGACCTGTTCTCGCTGCTGGACTGCGAGCGCGCCATGGAAGGTGCGGAGCGTGTCATCTACCTCGTGCACTCTATGCAGCCTTCTGCCCGCTTGTCTCAGGGGCGGTTCGCGGACATGGACCTCATCCTGGCCGACAACGTCGCCCGGGCGGCGAAGGGGACAAAGCAGATCCTCTACCTCGGCGGACTGATGCCGGAGGGAGAGCAGCTCTCAGAGCACCTCCGCAGTCGTCTGGAGGTCGAGCGGGCGCTGGCGGCTCATGGCACCCCCGTGACCACCCTCCGCGCTGGACTGGTGATCGGCCCCGGCGGGTCCTCGTTTCGCATCCTCCGCAACCTGGTGGAGCGCCTGCCGGTGATGATCTGCCCGGAGTGGACCGAGAGCTTCACCCAGCCCATCGACCTCGACACCCTGCTCGATGTGCTCATCGCCAGCCTGTCGGACCCCGAGGGAGAAGGGCAGACCTATGATGTCGGCGGACCGGAGCGCTGCAGCTACCGCTCGCTCATCTCGCGGACTGCGACGGTGCTGGGGCGGAAGCGGCTGCTGATCCCGGTGCCGGTGCTGGCGCCGCCGCTGTCGGCATGGTGGGTCACCCTGGTCACGGGCTCCTCCCGGGCGCTGGTGACCCCGCTGGTGGAGAGCCTTCGGCACACCATGGTGGTCGGTGATCGCCGGCTCCAGGAGCGGCTGGCGCTTCCCGGGCAGCCCATCGATGCGGCGCTGTCTCAGGCCGTCTCTGAGCCGCCCTGCGCGGCCCCCCCCCGGCTGGCTGCGCCGTTTGTCGGCAACACGGTGCGCTCGGTGCAGCGGCTTCCGCTGCCGCCGGGATGGGACGCCACCCGCGTCACCCGCGAGTACATGGAGTGGCTGCCCCGGGGGCTGTGGCCGCTGGTCACCGTGTCGGTCGAGGGCGAGCGCTGTACCTTCTGCCTGCGCGGCTTGAGGTCTCCCCTGCTGGTGCTTCGCTATGCGCCAGAGCGCTCCACTCCTGACCGAACGGTGCTCTACATCCAGGGGGGCCTGCTGGCGCAGGACGACCCCGGCCGCGGGCGACTTGAGTTTCGCGTGGTGCTCGGCGGAGAGGCCGTCCTGGCCGCAATCCACGACTTCGTTCCTCGTCTCCCATGGTTTGTCTACAACCTCACCCAGGCCCCTGCACACCTCTGGGTGATGTTCGCCTTTGGCCGCCACCTCAAGCGGCTCCGTCGCACCAAGGCGCTCCCGTCGTCTTCATGAGCGCCGCGAGGAAGACTCAGCGCACCCGCACCGGAGCAGCATCGTCGATGGCATTGGCCAGTCGGATCGGCCGTCCCTCCAGCACCATCTCTGAAGCCAGCGAGAGGAACCACGGCGCTTCGGGAGTCGGGGGTGCGAAGCCCGCGACCTCAAAGGTCACGGTCGTCGATGCCGCCGGCAGCAGCGACAGCGGTGCGCTCAGCGGCTCCTCATCGCCCACATCCAGCTGAAGATGCAGCGGGTAGTAGAACGGCGCGACGCCGGTGTTGGCGAGCTGAACTGTGGCCACTCCGTCAGCAACATCGACGGTCGAAACCGAGAATTCATACCCCATCGCCAGCGCGCCAGCTTCGGCTGCTTCGCGCTCGGCGTCGGACTCATAGCCGGTGCCAAACGCGGTGTAGTTGAGCATGTACGAGGCATGGGTGGCGGCCACGCACTCCAGGAAGTCCTGAGCATAGGTCTCGACTGCGTAGGTGGGCTCAAACACCTCTGTCTGAAGCTCTGGACGCAGCTCGCCGCCGATGAGCACCGACTCCCAGCGCGCATCGGCTCCGGCGCTCTCCAGGAGCGGGAGGAAGAACCAGTCGACCTCGCCGAGGGTGGAGTAGGCAAACGAGTCGTCGTGGAAGCCAATGTCCAGGTCAGTGCTGCCAGCGACTGGATAGCGAACCTGGATGAGGGTGGTGTCAAACGCCACGTCGTACGCCGCCAGGACCGCTTCCTGGAAGGCTGTGCTGGCGAACAGCTCGTCGTAGGGCCAGGTGTGCCACTCCCCCCAGAAGCCGAGCAGCCCGACCTGGATCGCGGCCATCCGGGGGTCGCTGTCGACCTGGGTGCCCAGGGCATCGATGAATGCAAGGATCGCTGACTGTAGCTCCGGATCGCTGTAGTCTGGCGAGAGGCCGCCGCCGAACTCGGTGTAGGGGGTGGTCTCGACTGAGTCGGCGAGGAAGTCGGGCAGCCCGGAGGGCTGGTTTGGATAGTCGATGTAGGGCCGGAAGATGACCTGGTTGCCGCGGGCCTCGGCCGCGCTGAGGAGGGGCTCTAAGCCGGACTCAAAGGTAAACGAGGTCGGGCCATCCATCAGCGCAGACAGCGGGATGTAGGCAAACTCCAGGCTGTGGGGAAAGTCCGTGCTCGGCGCTCCCCAGGCATAGGAGGTGAGGAACCCCTTGAGCGGATTGCCAGCAGTCACCGCGCGATCGTAGCTGAGGGTGAGCGAGATGGGCTCTGCGTCGGTGTCTGCGTCGGTGTCTGCGTCGGTGTCTGCGTCGGTGTCTGCGTCGCTCTCTCGCTCAGGGAGCGGGTCTGCGGTGTCTGGTCCGGTACAGGCAAGGAAGATCAGGAGCATAGAGATGTTCTACACCAGCACTCTCGGATGGTGAAGCGCTGAGGCTGCCCATCGCTCACGGCATCCTGGCTCCGCAGCGCTACTGAACGGTGACCAGTCCAGACTGGTAGTAGGTGTAGTACAGGCTGTTGTAGGGGTAGTCGGTGTATCCATACTGGTACACAAACTCCGAGCCATCAAGGTCGCCGTATCCCCACCAATAGTAGTTGCTGTCGTAGCTGTAGATCCAGGAAGCACCATAGCTTCCGAAGCCGGAGCTGTAGCCGTAGGTGCCGTAGGAGTCGCTCAGAAAGCCCTTGCAGGTGCCATCGTCGTAGCTGCTGCTCTTGTCGAGGGTGTAGGTGACGTTGAACAGGAATTCGCAGTTCTCACAGGAGCCGCTGATGGTCGCGACAGGCTTCCCGGAGAGCGCCCACTCGATCTCACAGTTCAGCTCTCCTGCGGACGAGGCGCCATTGTTGGCTGCCAGCCACTCCGTTCCCTCGTAAGAGGTGTACAGGTTGGTGGTGTCCTCGGGCTCTTCGACCTCGAACGAGCCCCACTCCAGGTCAAGCGTCACGCTCATGTTGCCGCTGGTCACGGTGACGCTGCTCGGCTTGTCGCTGCTCTCGCTTGAGGGCACCCAGGAGAGCTCGTCCATGTAGTCGTCGAGGACGCTGTCATCATCCCAGGCCGCGATGGTGAGGCTGGTGTCGAGGGCGCAGTCCTCGATCGTCACCGGGAGAACACCCTGGGTAAAGGTGAGCGGAAGGGCCGCGTCGGTGTAGACCCAGGTGTTGTCGTTGATGTCGGCACAGGCGGGATCCGAGACAGACTGCTGCAGCTGGAGGTAGACGTCTGAGTTCCCCTCGAACCAGGTGGTGTCGTTGATCACATCCTGCACCGACGTCAGGGTGATGGCGGTGATGGTCAGCTGCATGTCTGCGTCGGTGTCTGCGTCGGTGTCTGCGTCGGTGTCTGCGTCGGTGTCTGCGTCGGTGTCTGCGTCGGTGTCTGCATCGGTGTCTGCGTCGGTGTCTGCGTCGGTGTCTGCATCCGCTTCTTCTGCAGTGTCGACTGACCCAGGAGCGGAGCCACTACCGGATTTTGTATCGCATGCCGATGCTGTGAGAGATGTGATTGCAAAGACCAGCCCGTAACGAACTCTCATTTCTAATCTCCAAGTGGTTCTTGGTTTCGTGAATATCGAGCGCTCATAATAAATTCTGGTCCGCTGGGCTACACGAGGAGAGGAGCGTGGAGGCCGCGCGTTTTTGTCGCTCCTCACAGCAGGTCGGGCAGTGCCGCTCACCACTTCCCAGCAGCATCGAGGGGTGAGAACATGCTCGCCTACGGTATCGTTGGTCTGGAGGCTGGGATGCGAGCGCTGCTGTGTGTGCTGGCACTTGTAGCTGGGGAGCGCTTGAGATGAGCGATGCGAAGACGGCCCGCGCGCTGATGCTGCGGCTGGTGGACAACCTGGAGACGGTCATTCAGGGCAAGCGCGAGGTGCTCGAGCTGCTGCTGTGCTGCTGTGCTGCGCGTGGTCATGTGCTGCTGGAGGACATCCCCGGCACCGGCAAGACCACCCTTGCGCGGGCGCTGGCGGTGTCCATGGGCTGCGACTTCAAGCGCATCCAGTTCACGCCTGACCTGCTGCCCACCGACATCGTCGGCACCAGCATCTTTCACCCCAAGGACCTCACCTTTCGCTTCCGCCCTGGCCCGGTGTTCACCAACGTGCTGATCGCCGACGAGATCAACCGTGCCTCGCCGCGCACCCAGTCTGCGCTGCTCGAGGCGATGGCTGAGCACCAGGTCTCGCTCGACGGAGAGACCCGCCCGCTGCCGTCGCCGTTTGTCTGCATCGCCACCCAGAACCCGGTCGAATTCCACGGCACCTATCCGCTGCCCGAGGCCTCCCTGGATCGGTTCAGCGTCCAGCTCACCCTCGGCTACCCGCCGGAGTCCCAGGAGCTGAGCATCCTGATGGCCTTGCGCGGGCGACATCCGCTGGCCGATCTGGAGCCGGTGGCCACCCACGCCGCGGTCATCGCCCTGCAAGAAGCGGTGATCGCGGTGCGCATCGAGGCGTCGGTGGGGGAGTACCTGCTGCGGCTGGTGCGCGGAACCCGTGACCACGCCAGCGTGCGGCTCGGGGTGTCGATGCGGGGTGCGCTTCAGCTCGCTCGGCTGGCCCGCGCACGCGCGCTGATGGCGGGCCGAGACTTTGTCATCCCCGACGACCTCAAGGTCCTCGCTGAGCCGGCCCTCGCCCACCGTCTCGTGCTCGATGCCCGTGCAAAGTACGCCGGCGTCGACAAGCGCAGCATCATCGCGGATGTGGTCGGACAGACTGCGATCCCACGGTAGCGGCGCCCAGGTTGTGGGCAGCGTCGGGTCACAGCCGGCTGAGGAGCTTCTCATAGCGAGCTTCGTCGGGCTCCAGCCGTGCGGCGCGTCGGGCTGCGGCATGGGCGGCGATGGTGTTGCCGGAGTCGCTGTGCAGGCGGGCGATTCGGTAGTGGGCCTCCGCATAGCTGTTGTCGAGGTCGATGGCCTTTCGGAGTAGATCTCGTGCGGCACCCTCTCGATCGGGCTTGTTCAGGCCGGCGTTGTTGTAGCGCGCCCATGCCAGGGCTGTGAGCACACCCGGGTGCTCCGGAGAGATGCGAACCGCCTCTGAGAGCAGGTGATCGGCCTGGGCCCAGTCCTGTGCCTCGAGCAGCCGATTTCCCCGCGCCAGCAGGTCCTCCTCGCGGGTCATTTGCTGACCGGAGCGGTAGCTGGTCTCTGTGCTGCTGCTGAGCGTGTATGTGCCGCGCTGGCGGATTCGGGCTGCGGCTGTCGTGGTCAGCGCTCGCAGCGCCGTGGCCATCTCCTCGACGTCTGCGGGCACGTTGCTCGCGCGGAGGATCCCATCGTAGCGATCCAGAAGCCGGTGCTCTGCGGTCCTGAGCATCTCATCAGAGGCCTCGGCAGAGATCCCCAGGATGCTCTCTGGGCTGGCGTGGGAGAGGTCGCGCTGGGCCTTCTGCAGCCACATCCGAACCGTATCGGGTCGCTCTAGGCGTGGCGTATGGGAAGCGGTTCCTGCTGCCTTGGTATCGATGCGGCGCTTGGTGCTGGCGATGCGCCGCCGGCTGGTCTTGTCACGCTTCTGAAGCTGGGTGGGAAGCCGCTGCCACTGAAGCAGGGCCAGCCCATTCAGCGTGAACAGATCCTCACCGACAGCCGACTGGGGGATGTGCAAGCTGTGGAGGAGAGCCTCCACGGTGGTGGAGCCGTCTGCTGCCTGGAGCAGCCGCTGGGTCTGCTTGCTGAGCGGAAGGTCGAGTCGAAATGACAAGGGCGCGAGCACCCCATCGACGCAGCGAAGGGCAAACGCGCTGTGTCCTCTCTCCCAGACCGCGTTCAGCAGCAGCTGCCCCATCCAGGCGCGATCATACGATCCGCTCGTGACGTGCGGTGCCCGCTTGAACCGAAGCGTGCCGCTGTGCAGCAGGGGGTAGAGTTGCCGCCAGCTGGCCGGGGCGATGCCGCCCTTGAGCATCGCAATCTCTCCACTTGTGGCGCCAGGGCCTCCTGTGTAGATCAGGCGACCCGTCTCACTGCGCGCCCACAAGAGGGCCAGCCGCTTGGCGTTGAGCGGCTGGATCTTCAGCGAGCGCTTGGTTGCTGAGGCCTGCATCCGATCGAGGATGTCCGTCAGCTCCAGGAATTGGACGGGCCAGGCGATCAAGCCATCGACGATGTCGCTGAGCTCACGAGAGGCAAACCGGAGGCTGCCCGCGAGCAGGAAGGCGGTCTTGTGTGGCTGAAAGTGCTTGTAGAGCCTCAGGAGACAGTCTTCTCCCAGAGATGTGGGGCAGAGCAGGACGTCAGGAGGCACCTGGAGCGCACGCAGGCTGGCCTCGCTCTGGGCGTGCTCGATGCGGTATCGATTGTTCTCACCAGCCCGGAGGATGTGCGCGGCGTGCTGCGGCGGAACCAGCGCGACGACATGCAGCCGTGACTGCATGGCACGCCACACTTGTAGGGACGGAATTGTATCTGAGGCGAACACCACGACGACTCCACACTTTGGAGTGTGAGACGGCTTCAGTATAGTACCTGATCGAAAGACTTTAAAAGAGTTGTGCCACGGTTTATATCGGCGACTGCTGTGGCCCTAAATTTCCATAGGGTGGGATAATGCCGACGAACAGGAGTATCTTCTTCACCATGGCTCGTCGTCGCTGGTCGTTCTGGATGCCGCCGCTGGAACATCGATTCATTCGAAGACTGGACGATGGGTACCGGGGCAGCCTCACACCTGCGGGTCGTGCGGTGCTCTGGGGGCTGGTGGCCAGCGGTGTGCTGCGGCTGGGCTCCCTCTCCGTGGCCCTGAATGGTGTCATCGGCGCCCTGGCCTCGATGCTCATCGGTGCGGTCCTTCTGGGGGCGCTGTTTCGGCCCCGCGTGTCGGTGAGGCGCCGACTGCCACCGCCGCCCAGCGCCGGGGCTCAGTGGAGCTATGAGGTCACCGTGACCAACACCTCCAGCCGGCAGCTGCGGGACATCCACCTCAGCGAGCGCGGTCTGCCGGCAGCCCTCCGTCCGGTCGGCAAGCCCTCGTCGATCGCGTCTCTGCAGCCTGGCGAGTCGGCTTGTGTTCGCCTGACCCTCGACTGTCAGCAGCGCGGCGCGTACACCCTCTCGGGACTCCAGGCCGCCAGCAGCTTTCCCTCCGGTCTAATCAAGCTCGGCCGTCGGGATCGCGCTGCCGAGCGGATTCTGGTCTACCCAGCCTTTGAGCGCCTCGTCTCCTTTGAGGTGCCGATGGGCTTGGCTCACCAGCCCGGCGGGCTCCCGGTCGCCAGTCGGGTGGGGGAGTCGATGGAGCTGGCGGGGCTGCGCGAGTGGCGTCAGGGTGATCGACCTCGCGACGTGAACTGGTCAGCGTACGCCCGAACGGGCCGGATGGTGGTGCGGGAGTATCAGCAGGAGCACTTCTCCCGGCTGGCCCTGGTGCTCGATGTCGAGGCCGAGCGGCGGGCAGATGAGGTGTATTTCGAGCGCGGACTCTCAGTTGCAGCAGCCATCGCCGATGCCTTGGCACGTCAGGAATACATCATCGACATCTTCGCGGCCGGTGACGCGGTCCACCACTTCCAGGCGGGGCGGTCCATCGCCCACTTTGAGAACATCCTCGAGCTGCTGGCGTGCCTGGAGCCTGGCCGCACGCTCAACCCTGCGGCGCTCTCTGCAGCCATCCTTCCGGCGGCGCGGAGGCTCTCTGCGGTCATCTTTGTGATGACCGACTGGGACGATACTCGCCGGGGCCTTGTCGCTCAGATGCGCTCCCTCGGCATCGCCATTCGGGTGGTCTGCGTTCAGCCAGGGGTCGATGTGGATGGGCTGATGCCGGGTGAGGTGGTGGTCTTGTGATACGAGGAATGATGCTGCTGATGCTCTTGGCCTGTGCTGATCCGCTCCCACCGGACTGTGAGAACGACACCGAGACCGCGTGCTTCTCTGGGGTCTACCGCACCCTGCTCGGAGGGCGGGTCGCGGGGGTGCGCACCTGCCCGATAGAGCTCGACGGCATCGACTGTGTGACCTCCGATGCCGACGGCGGCTGGCAGATCCCCGGCCTGCCGCTGGAGTCCAATGTCTTGTTCACCGCCAGCCACGAAGAGTATGTACCGGTGCTCTACCCCCAGCACACCTCGATGGACTGGTACGACTGGTACAAGACCGCGGTGCCGCCCTGGGTCATGGAGAGCAACGCCGAGCGGCTCGGGGCGAGCCTGCAGGACGACCGGGGGCACCTGCTGTTCATTGCCTGGGAGGGGCTGAACATCGACGGGGAGGACACCCCCCCGGTCGAGGGGGTCTCGGCACGCCTGTCGACGGATGCGCTGCTGTTCTATGCCAACGGACTCGGCCTGGCCGATGACGGAGCCACCGCCACTGGTGCGCTGGGGCAGGGCGGAGCGATCAACCTCCCCGAGGGCACCTACGACCTCGTCCTGACCGCGCCCGCAGGCCCCTGTGTCGAGCACTCGTTCTCCTGGCAGATGGCGGAAGATGGCAGCATCCCGGTTCCCATCCGTGCTGGCTACACCACCGCCATCGACGTCATCTGTCCGGTGCCATGAGGCGGCGCGATCTCCTCTTGAGCGGCGCGGCGCTGCTGACCGGCTGCGGCGGTCGGCTGCGGCGGTTTCCGTTCTCCACCGGAGCGGGCGCTGGAGACGGGCTGGTGATCACCTACTTCTCGGTGGGCTGCTTCCTGCTGGAGTGGCGTGGTCAGGCGGTGCTGACCGATCCGTTCTTCTCGCACCTGTCGTTTGCCGATGTGACCTTCGGTGAGATCGCCTCCGATCCGGCCCAGGTTGATCCCTACCTCGACCAGCTCGGGGCCGTGCAGGCGGTGCTGGTCGGCCACAGCCACTACGATCACATGCTCGATCTGCCCTACATCGCTCCCGCTCTACAGCCGGGCGCCGATGTGCTCGGCAGCCGGACCCTGGCGCACACGCTCGCTCCGCTGGCGCTCCCGCTGACCTTCCATCCGGTCAACGAGACCGCCGCCACCCCCGAGCGCGCAGGGCAGTGGCAGGTGTCCGCTGGCGGCCGGATCCGGGTGCTGCCGATCGCCTCGGGTCACCCCAACAACTACGCCTTCATCCACCTCTGGACCGATCGGCTGACCGAGGATCGGGCCACCGAGCCGACGCGCGCAGCGCACTATCAGGAAGGGGAGACCTTCGCGTTCCTGGTGGACTTCCTCGACGGCACGGAGATCGTGCACCGCGTCTACGTCGAGACCTCCAGCCGTGGCTACCCCGACGGGTTCTTCCCGGCGGAGATCCTCGCCGAGCGACCTGTGGATGTTGCCTTGCTGGCGATGGACTGCGCCAACATCGAGGCCCGAGGTCGAGACTCCATCATTGACTTCCTTCAGCCTGCCACGGTGATCTTCTGCCACTGGGAGCGGTTCTTTCGCGGCAAGGATCGCAGCCCCCGAGAGATCACCAAGGTCAACCTCCCGCAGCTGCAGCGATGGTTTGAGGAAGACCCCCGGTCTGAGTATCGCTTCCCAGCCTGGGACAGCCGTCACCTCTTCCCCGATCCATGACCCGAGCACGCCTGCTGGCCGCTGGCCTGTCGCTCGCCCGCACGATCCCCGTGCTGCTGCTGCTGCTGCTGCATGGGTTCTGGACAGGCTGGCTGTGGCTGATCGGTCCGGTCGTCGTTGTGATCGCAGGGCTGAAGCTGTGGGGCTGGCGGCCGACCATTCACCGCTACGCAGCGCTGCTGCTGGGGGGGCTGGGAGCCGCAGCAAGGACTGTCGAATCCCTGTACGGGTTCACCTTCTACACTGGCCCGCTGCCGCCGCTGGTGTTCTCATCGCTCAGCGGGATGCTGCTGGTGCTGGCCTGTGCCTGGAGTCTGGCTGACCGCCTCACCGCTTCCTGGGCTGCGGCCCTGCTGCTGGTGGCGCTGGCGGCAACCTCGACCTTTCCGAGTGAGCTGTTCACGTTAGCCGGAGTGGCGGTGCCAGGGAAGGTCTTCGCCCTCGGAGAGCAGGGGCTGTTCCTGATACCCGGAGTGGTGACCCTGGGAGTGCTGCTGCTGTGCCTCTTCCTGCTCTCGCACGCCCGCGCGCTGGAGGGCACTCGGGTGGTGGTCTTTGGGATCTACGTGGCGACGGTTGGTCTGGGAACAGCGGGGCTCTCCTGGGCGCTGGATGCCAGCGAGGGGGTGCTGCTGCCGCTGCTGGAGGCGATGCTGGACTCCAGCGGGTTCGTCTCGGGCCTGGGGATGCAGTCCAGGGTGCCGCTGGCGTCGTATTCCTCGGTCTCGCTCAGTGATCAGGTGATCGTTGAGCTCGACGGCCTCGCGCCGGCCTACTTCCGTGGGCAGGTGATGGATGTCTTTGACGGTGAGGTGTGGCAGGCCTCCGAGGAGCTCCAGAGGTCTATCGCGGCTCCAGATGTGAGCGCCAGCACGCAGTCGCTGACCCTCACGGTGTTCACCGGGCTGCGCGAGAGCCTGCCGGCACCGGCAGGCACCATCACTCGGGACGGTGTCTCTCCGGAGTTCTCGGCAGGCTGGCTGGTCCAGGGGGCGGCGCTCCGTGGTGATCAGATCGTGCTGACCCGGCGCACGCCAGACTTCTTGCCCAAGGAGGGTGCGCCAGGACTCGCGCTGCGTGAGCTGCCCGACGACCTCGCGGCTGCGCTGCGGCCGCTGGCGGAGGAGATCGTCGGCGATGCACAGACCGCTGTGGAGAAAGCGGACGCCATCGAGGCTCACCTGCAGACGCAGCACACCTACTCCCTGACCTCCGATCTGCGCGGCGATGCCCATCCGCTGGTGGTGCTGGTCTCTGAGCAGCGGTCGGCCTACTGCGTCTACTTTGCCTCTGCGATGGCCGCGATGCTGCGCTCCCTGTCTGTGGATGCACGCATGATCGCTGGCTTCGTGGCTGTCGAGCGCAACCCCTTGACGGGCCGCACCACCATCCGAAAGCGCGATGCCCACGCCTGGGTGGAGGTGTGGCTGCCGGAGGCGGAGCGCTGGGCAGCCTTTGACCCCACGCCGTCTCGAGAGGCAGTGCTCGACATCACTCAGCCCGGCGTGCTTCGAGCGGTCCGGGACTTCTTGAGCCGCCTCGCCGTCCGCCTGCGCAGCCATCCCGACGAGGTTCTTCTGGAGCTGCTGCTGTCACCGCCGGTGCTGGCGTTGATGGGGCTCGGCGCTGTGGTCTCGATTCGCAAGCGCCTGCGTGGCCGCCATCGTGTCCGCCGACGCAGCAGCGTGGCGATGACGGATCCAGCCCTCTTGCCGCTGTATCGGCGCTACCTCGCGCTGCTGGCGACGCAGAAGATCGTGCCCAACGCGGCCGAGAGCGACGCCGAGCTGCTGACTCGGCTTCGTGAAGAAAGCCCGCATGCTGGTGATGCTGCATCAGCGTTTATCGAGGGGTATCGCCGTGCACGGTATCGCGGTGAGGACGTCGAGCTGGAGTCGCTGCTGGAGCGCCTGGAGCAGGCCCTCCGCCAGCAAGCCTGATCGCGACGGTTGGCGTCTGAGCCGGGTAGGCGAGCCGTAGTGTCTACACGGTCCATTCGCGATGATCAAGGTTCGCGGACTCCAAGTCGCTTGACATCCGCGCTTGCCAGCAGTCGCGACTGCATCGCTTTAGTTACTCACTTGCAATATTAAAGAATGGTATTCGAGTTACCCACTTGCAGTATCTCTTGTAAGAGGTGACCACATCTTGTCGATCTTGACCGTATGTGCGGCACCGGCACGATCTCCATTGGCAAGGACATACTTGAGTTGTCTAAATATGGACAAGGCCCAACGTGAGCTTATCTGAGGGGTGAGACTCGGCGGTGAAATGCTCGAAGACCCGCTTGTCCAGTAAGTCAATTATCGTAAAGTCTCACGGGCACAGTTATGGTCCGAAGTGTCTGGCTACCAGCAAATTCATGATTGCCATCATACGAAGTAGACTGTTGGGAGTCGATATATTGAGGCATGGACAAGCGGTTCAATTGGATGTAGCGTCAGCAGCGCATCATAATTCTATCGGTACCTCTTCTTGGAGGTCTCGAATCGGGCTCACACACATCTCAACGTATTCATACAAGACAGCTTAAAAGAAGACATCGTGGATCATACTAAGCAAATCACATCTGATAGGCTGACATGGAACGTCGTTATTGTTGATGATGAGCCGGATGTCTTCCAGGTGACAAGGTTGGTCCTGCGACGTTTTAAGGTGCTTGAGTGTCCGCTGATGCTACAGCACTGTCTGTCCGCCGCGCATGCGCGAGATGTCCTCTCCAAAGCGCATGACATCGCTGTGGTGATCACCGATGTGGTGATGGAGCAGGATGACTCTGGACTCGAGTTGGTCAAGTGGATCCGCGCTCAGTCGCATCTCAGCAACACTCGGATTGTGATCCGCACTGGCCAGCCCGGAATGGCACCAGAGAAGTCTGTCCTCGAGTCGCTCGACATTAACGACTACTGGACCAAGCAAGATCTAAGCTCTCGGCGTATTCACGCTCTTCTGACTGGGTTAATCCGCTCTTATCGAGACATCGAGGCGCTCTCAAAGACGAATCAAGAGACCAGCCAGAAGCTGCTCGCGGAGCGAGACGAGCTCCACCAGGTTCTGAAGCAGCAGACCCTGTTTCAGGCCGTATCGGAGAGCCTGACAGCGGGAACAGTTCTGGTCGAGGGCGGTCAGGTGCTCCATGCAAATCCCATTGCCTCAGACCTGCTCAGCTGCACCGTGGAGAACATCTCCGAAACTCTCCAGCTGCACATCTCGCTCACCACCTTGCCTCAGAAGATCAACCTTAAGCTTGAGGCTGAGGGCACCCTTAAGTGGTTAGAGGTTCACACCACTCCAGTACAGCAAGGCGGGATAAGCGGGCACCTCCTGACCCTGACGGACATCACCAAGCGCATCGAGATGACAGAGGCACGGATCCGCAACGAGCGTGACCTGATGCGCAGCCAGCACTTAGAGCAGATCGGCATGCTCACAAGCGGCGTGGCACATGACCTGAACAACCTCCTCACGGTCATCATGGGCTCGGCTCAGTATGCTGAGAGTCAGAGCACGCTCCAGGACATGAACCAGTGCGTCGGTGAGATTGTCGAGGCAGGGCAGGCAGCAGCGACCCTCGTTCAGCAGCTGATGCTCTACGGTGCTGGCGGACAAGCGGTTCGCAAGCCCATTGAGCTGAGCTCGGCCATTCAGCGCACGATTCGGATCTGGTCGGCTCAAGCACGGAAGCAGCACATCCAAATTGAGTTTGTCACGGACTCCAGACAGCAGCTCTGGGCGGAGATTGCAGAGAGCCAGATCCAGCAGCTCATCGCGAACTTCTTCTCCAATGCCCTCCGGGTCAGCCCGGATCACTCCACCATCCGAATCAGTATCTTCAAGGCCACCTTGGGCACAAAGGAACTCGCGCAGGCCAGTGTGGGCGAGCTCGCCCAGCCTGGAGTCTTCGCAGTGCTCTCGTTTCAGGACCACGGATCCGGGATGACTGAGGAGACCCTGAAGCGATTGTTTCAGCCTTTTTATACAACCCATCCCGCAGGCCGAGGGCTGGGGCTTGCGACGGTAAAGCAGATTGTGAATTGCCTGAGCGGGGCCATCTTTGTGACGTCGTCGCTCAACGTCGGGTCCAGTTTTGAGGTTGCGATACCGCTCATCACCCAGCGACAGTCGGTGCGTGACGAGCACTCTGAGAAACCCGTCTCAACAGCCCCCCGACGAATCCTGGTTGTTGACGATACCCACGCCGTCTGTCGCTTGCTGTGCCGACTTCTCAAGAGGGCAGGCTACCACCCCCTCCCTGCGCACAGTGTCGAGGAAGCACTGAAGTACTTCGACACCCGAATCGACCTCGCCATACTGGACTTTGTCCTTGAGCACACAACCGGAGATCTGGCGCTTCGGATCTTCCGAGAGCTACAGCCTGACATGCCTGCCATTCTCTGCAGTGGCTACATTGCACCAGAGCATCATGGACGCCTTGGGGCTTTCTGTGAGGTCATACACAAGCCGTTCTCTGCGAGAGAAATCCTGGCGGCAGTTGGTAGCAACCTCAATCCGGAACATCCTCCTGCAGCACAGGGATTGATAAGCGGATGAAGCTTTGTATACAAATGCGACACATACTGTTCATGGCCACTGCTCTTGGTCTGTCATCCCGAGCCTGGACACAGGAAAACACGGATTCCGAGCTCCAGGATTCCGAGCCCCAGGATTCCGAGCCAGCTGAGGCCGCTGCTGAGCTTCAGGAGTCACTGCTGCTGGATACAGCCTCTGCAGCGCCCCCTGAGATCGATCTGACCGCGTATACGAGTCAGACCTTCACGAAACCACAGCTCCAGGTCTCGATGTTTTCCGACATCGGGCTTCTGCTCTCCGACAACTTCACGACCAACGAAGTTCAGACTGGACAGCTTGTTTTTCACACAATTGCAAACCTGACACGCGGCTTCTCTGCACTCACTGAGGTCACTCTCGACAGCACCCCAGAGCCCATGGCAGCGGTCCAGCGGCTCATCTTTCACTGGGAAAAGAACGACGCCTTAAGGATCTCGGCAGGGCGATATCACCTTCCGCTTACATGGTGGAATACCACTGCTCACCACGGGCTCTGGCTACAGACTACGGCCAGACGGCCGCGGATGCTGGACTATGAGAATTCCTTCATTCCCAACCATGCCATCGGCGTCTTCATCTCTGGCAATCTTCCTGCACTACGGCCACTTGGGATTCGATATAATGTCGCCCTCTCAGGTGGAGGTGATGACCATCACTCGCATGAAGAATCAAGCACGATGGAGATGGACACGATGGAGAGTGCTGACATGTCTGAGGACCCGTCAGCAGCGACCCTGAACGCACTGCTTGCCTTGGAGCCTCCCGCCTTTCCCTACTTGCGCATCGGCGTGAGTGGCCTCCTCGAGCTCGGTATGCTCGATCATGAAACGAACACTACTCGCGTCCTCGCATCGCACATAGCGTACACCTCCGATCGTCCTGAGCTGATCGTAGAAGGGGTCTTCGTCTCTCATGAAATGGGTAGCAATGCCCACCATGGAGGAGACGACTACGAGACCCACAACTCGTTTGCGGGCTACGCGCAGTTCGCGTGGCGTTTGCAGTCATTGGGAGAGCGTCTGAAGCCATACTCGAGGTTCGAGTATGTAAAGGTCCATCAAAGCGATCCAAACCTACAGAACTCTTCGGACTTTACAGGTCTGCTCGGCGGAATTCGGATTGATCTGAACCGCTCGATCTCTCTCAAATTCGACACCAACTGGAACTTCATAGAGCAACCAGAGTCGGCGATGGACGCGAACGTTCAGTTGAGTGCAGCATGGTAGTCTCAACGCTGATCCGTACACTGGTCATCTTCTATGCCGTCGTTGTGTCGGTGCTCTTCTTGTCTTATCCATCATCAGCCGTTGCTGATGGGGTACCAGCGCTCTACTCAGAGTCGTCCTCAGTGTATGTGATCGTGCACCCGGAGGTTGACCTGGATGTCATTGATTTTGATGAGCTTCGCGCCATCCTCCTGGGCAAGAATCGCTACTGGTCTGGCGGAGAGCAGATCCAGCTGGTCATTAACGGACGTCCAGACAGCACCGCTCGGCAGGTCTGGCTCGAAGATGTGACTGAGATGTCCGAGATGCACTACACCCAGTATTGGGTCGGCATGGTCTTTCGAGGGCGTGCCCTGAGCGCACCCCACATCGTCCCTGATATCGAGACTGCGATGGCGCTCGTAGCGGCACTGCCTGGGGCCATCAGCCTTGTGGATGGTCGACCAACGAGCGGTGTTCAGGTCCTTAACGTGACCAACACGCCAGGCCGCACACGTTACAATACTGACCTGTAGGCTCAGCCATTGACTCTTCATAGTCGTCTTCGACTGGTCACAGTTGCAACGGTATTCACCTTCTTGTTTGTGCTGTTCCTCAATGGACTGGTCAACCAGTACCGAATGCTCAGCCTGAATCAGTTCTCTATCGAGCTTGACTCCAACACCGCCCTCTACGAGCTGGAGGGCTGCGTACACGACATCAACCGCCAGATGGCGCTGCTGAGCGCGAACCTGTCTCCAGACTTGGTGCTTCAGCTTGAGCTAAAAAAGAGCTTGAACCAAAGCTTGTCTGATTGTGAGATAAAGAGCTCGGCGCCGGCGCTCAGTGAAGAATACTTCTCCGAGTTCAACGCGATGGTGTCGGAGTTGCTTACGGTCTGGTCGGCTCTGGTGTATGACCTGGAGCACGACTATGTCAGCGCCATTCAGCATCAGGTGCAGTCTCAGCAGCAGGCACAGTCTCTCCTAAATACAGAGCTGCCCACTGTGCAGAAGCAGCAACGTCTCCGAATCCACGAGGCTCAGCAGTACTATATTCGCACCTCTAAGAATGGTAGCTACGCCCTCTGGGGCGGGATCATCGTGGCATCCACCATCTGTGGACTGCTCATCTTCGGCGTACTGGGGCGCCTGAGCGCCGGGATTACGGTGCTGAAAGAGGGCGCTGCAGCCTTCGCGCGCGGCGACCTTCAGCGTCGGCTTGACATTGCCGGCTCTGATGAGTTCTCCACTGTTGCCGATGAGATGAACCAGATGGCCTCGCGTCTGCTTGAGGCTCGGGCTCAGCTGGAGACACACACGCTGAAGCTCGAGGCCAACCTTGAGACCATCCAGCAGACCCAGACCGAGCTGATCCGACAAGAGCGGATGGCTGCGCTGGGCAGCCTGGTTGCTGGCGTCGCCCATGAAGTCAATACCCCTCTCGGGGTTGCCTTCACCGCCGGGACGTTCTGTCACGACACGTTTCAGAGACTTCAAGAAGAGATTCAGGATGGTCCGGTGACTCCCCTCCGTCTGACGGAGACCATGGTGGATGGCTCGGAGGCGCTGGAGCTGATGATCGTCAACCTCGGAAAGGCATCTCAGCTCATCCAGGCCTTCAAGCAGGTCGCGGTGGATCGTGCGCAGAGCGACAGCCGCTCGGTGACCATGAGCACCTGGCTCGAGCAGGTCATGCTCAGCCTCTCGCCGCTGATGCGACACAAAGGCGTGCGCCTGGAGACGACGATCGTGCAGGATGGCGCTGCGGTCCTGGCGGCGGGTGAGCTGGAGCAGGTGCTCACCAACCTGGTCGTCAATGCCCTGACGCACGCGTTTCCAGACGAGCGGAGTCAGAGCGATCCGCCCGTGCTTAAGCTCGAGTGCTGTGTTGGGGAGGATGTCCTGTGCATCACACTTCGAGACAACGGGTGCGGTATGCCCCCAGAAGTGGTGGCTCGGGTGTTTGAGCCCTTCTTCACCACCCGCCGCAGCGAGGGCGGATCAGGACTGGGCATGCACATTGTCCACCAGATCGTTCGCGAGCGCTTCGAGGGCACCATCGCGCTTGAGACGGAAGCCAAGCAGGGAACAACCTGGACCCTCAGGCTTCCATTCCCAACCGCAGCCCTTCAGCTTCAGCAGGTGTAGTTGCCGGCTCACGGCGACTGTGTGCGGCTGCTGTCTCAAGGCTGCATCCGATCATGAGTCCATCGCTCACCGAGTGTAGAGGCTGCTCTGTCCTGAGGCCCGGGCTTCTGTCATGAAGCCGCAGCGCTGTGAGACGGCTGCGTTCGCGCGCGGAGTCTTCTGTGTGCTCATCCTGGGGCCGCTCCTGCAAGCGGTCTCCCCTGAAGTGCATCGGGAGCGGCTCACTGCGGGTGTGCACAGGCCAGCACGGAAGCCATGGTTAGCTGCGCTGTACCGTCACCGCCGCGACTCCCAGGCGGAGCTGCCGGGAGCTCGCGCGGCGCTCGACGATGTCTGCGGATTGGACAATCCCAGCCTTCTCCAGCTGGCGGCGGGCGCGGTGGATCTGGAGGTAGATGGCGTTGCTGTCCATGGCGAGCATGCGGCAGAGATCGTCCTGATAGAGCCAGCCATGCTCAGCACTGGAGAGGTCTGGACGTGCCTGATCCGCCAGCCGCGCCCGAGCCAGGGTGAGCAGCAGGTAGTTGTGGGCCCGTGGCTTGAGGGCAACGGGCTGTCGCATGCCGTGCAAGGTCAGCTCGACATGCTCCTCGTCGCTGCTGACGGTGAAGGCAATGGAGAGGTCGACGATGCTCAGCGGTCGCTCCTGCTCCTCCAGGGTGCCCTGGGTGGTGCCAGGAATCGAGACCCGCCAGGTCCGCCCGCGCACCACTACGATCTCACGATCCTGAAGCGCGTGGGTGCCGTCGGGACGCTCCAGCACCCAGCGACCGGTGGGCAGTCGGTAGATGGTCGCATCGGGAGATGCTGGCTCAGGCAGGCTCACGTAGTCTCTGCCGGTGAGGGTCGTCCCGTCCCTGGCCCGGACCAGGAGCTGCGGTGGCGTCAGATCGACGACCCGCCAGCGCTCTTTCTCTGAGGCAAACACCAGGGTGTCGCCGATCGACAGCGACTGCGAGCGGTGCGTCTGAACGGGCGAGCCGTTGAGGGTGGTGCCGTTGCGGCTGGCGAGATCTTCGAGCGTCCAGGTCGGCCCCTGTCGAAGCACTCGGGCGTGGATCTGGCTGATGCGTGGATCCGTGAGGATGAGATCGCAGGATGCATCCCGTCCGATGAGGGTCACCTCTCCCAGCAGGAAGGATGCACTGTCGCGGTCTCGGACAAGCTCAGCCATGATGGGGGCAGTGTACCGTCCCTTCGCTCGGAGCAGTGGGAACTCGCCGGCGCGCGCTACTCATGTACATCCAGCACGTCGGCGAATTGCAGCATCCGCTGCTTGAGCTCAAGTGACTCATCTGCGCCCTTCCAGGCTTCACTCGCTGCGTGGAAGGCCTGAACCGCGTCGTCACGTCGCCCTGCCGCGTGAGCGCGCTCGGCTTGCCAGAGCTGTGCGCTGGTCCTGGTGAGCAGCGGGCTGCGGTCTTGTCGGCACTGTCGCTCGACAATGCGCTGCAGCTGTGCATCGACCGCCCCTGAATCACCCTGCGCATCGGCAACTCGAGCGCTCAGCAGGACCAGCGCACAGCGGGGCGTGGTGAGCGCGTCGAGGCGCGCTCGGGCTGCCTGGAGCGCCTCGGGATCGTCGGCCTGGCCGGCCAGAACCATCTCTGCCATCAGCTGCATGCTGAGGTGCTGTGGGTTGAGGCGGAAGTCGTCGTGCTCCAGAAGCTGGAGCTGCGCGAGGTGCTGCTGCGCGAGCACGGTCTGTCCGGCCTGCAGCGCTGCCATGCCTTCGCTGAAGACGAGGGTGCATGCTGCGCGGCGGTGGTAGTGGCTGCCAGCGGGAGCGCGCGCGAGGTGCGCCATGGCCTGGTCGCGCTGCTCTTCAAAGAACGATGTCTGCGTCTCTCCCAGCCTCACCATGGCGGACAGGGCCTGCATCGTGCAGTCAAGCCGCTCGGCACCGTTCATCGTGGCGTCGATGAGGGTGTGGCAGAACTGCCACAGCTTCTGAGCTTCGGTCAGCTGGCCGATGCTGGCCATGGTGAGGCCGTGCTCGGAGAGCATGCGCTGCTGCTCTGCTGGCGCGAGCGCGTCGCTGGTGCTCATGAGCAGCTGCTCGATTCTCATCGCCTCCTGATCCTGAGTGGCGTAGATGTCTGCGAGGATGCTGTGGGCCTGGACGAGTTCAGGGGTCCGCTTCAGGGCCAGGCTCAGCAGCTCTGTGGCCGCGCCCAGCTCCCCTTGCGCGAAGAGCGCTCGGCCACGCTCCAGCATCAGCAGCGGCGCCTCGGAAAAGGTGCCCAGCGCACTGCTCAGGTCCACCATGAGCCCCTCATCATCCGCAGCGTATCCGTCAGCGGTGCGGCGCTGAGAGAGCTCCAGGTAGGCGAAGATGGCATGCTCAGGAAAGCGTGCTCGGGCACCCTGGAGGGCGCGTCTCTGACGGTTTTGATCGGGGCTGAGCTGCATGCTGAGCAGAAACAGCACCTCGATCATGGGATCGTCGCCGCGGATGTCTCTCCAGTCCTCGGGATCGGGCGGGGAGTCGGGATCCCAGCTCTGCTCAGCGAGCAGCAGCGCGGCCTCCAGCGGCACTCCGAGGTCCAGTCGGTGGGCCTCTGGCGAGCTGGACACTCCGTATGGTGGGGAATCAAGCAGGATTCGTTGCGCGGTATACAGGCTGTATACCGCTGGTGCTGCGGCGCTGTCTGCGGGCAGCTCCAGTCGGCTCTGGAGGAGCGGTCCGGGGTCCCCCGCCAGCAGCGCCTCGATGCTTCTCTGGATGGGCGAGGCGTCTTCCGCTGTCTGCGCCAGGGAGTCGGCGTCGCTGAAGAATGGCGGGGAGGGCCGTCCGCTGACAAGCCACAGCAGCACCGCGAGCAGCGTGATGGAGAGGATGCCCCAGCGCAGGCGGGACGGCTCCGGCGCGGCTGCTGCGGGCGGCTCCGGTGACTCCGGGCTGGGGCTCGGCGGCTCGGACGGCTGCTCGATGGGCAAGAGCGAGAGGGTCCGACTCATCGCATCCACTGAGTGTAGCCGGGCATCGGGCTCACTGGAGCGTCCGGTGTACGAGGCCCAGACGTGGTGCAGCTCGTCCATGTCAACCGTGCTGGCGTTGGGGGTGTAGCCAGTGAGATCGGGCAAAGAGCGACGACCGTACGGCACATCTCTGAGCATCTCCAGGGCCTCGATGAGCGCCTCAGCAGACGCGAACCGCTGGTCGAGATCGGCATGGCAGCCGCGACGGATGAGCGCAGCCAGGTCCGGATCGAGTGTTTCGAGGCATGTCGACTGCACGGCGTTGTCGTAGAGGTCGATGGGGTCTGCATCGACCAGAAGACAGAACAAGGTCGCAGTGAGCGCGTAGAGGTCGCTCTGTGGACCGGCCATCTTGGCGTTGAGGCGCTGCTCCGGCGGCATGAAAGAGGGGGTGCCCAGCATGGCTCGGGTGCGGGTGTGGTTGACCACTCCCTCCGACAAGCGCGCCAGCCCGAAGTCGGTCAGCCGGGCACCCGCTGGGCTCAGCAGGATGTTGTCGGGCTTGACGTCGCGGTGAATGATGCCGCTGCTGTGGGCGTGTGCGAGGGCCTCGGCGACGTCGACGCACAGCGACAGCGCCACCTCTCTCGGCAAGCAGCCCATGCTGTGCCGGTAGCGCTGAAGCGAGCCATGTGCGAGGTACTCCATGACGATGTAGCTGGTCAGCCCTTCCTGACCGTGATCGAACACGCGGACGATGGAGGGATGGTCCAGCCGCGCCATGGCGATGGCCTCGGTCATGAAGCGTGTCCGGCTCTGTGGGCGGACCACCAGGGCTGGATTGAGCACCTTGATGGCACGGTCGATCTGAAGGACGGTGTCCTCGACGAGGAAGACCGCTGCCATTCCTCCACTTCCGATCAGGCGCTGGATGTTGTAGCGACCATCAGCCAGGGTGGGATGAGCAGTGGACATGGTGTCAACTCCAGGATGAGCCAGAGACAAATATAGCGATCCGCTCAGTCGAGGTCGCTGCGAGATCTCCAGGAGCGGCCCTGTGGGGGCTACTGCGCGCAGGTCAAGCCGATGAGTCCACCGAACAGATCGTGCTGATCCTCAGCGTCGTCGAGCTCAATACCGTCTTCTTCTGCTGCCACCTCGCGCTCGCGCTCGCCCTTGTTCTCAGAGAGCAGGTCAATGACTCGGGTGAGGCGCTCAGCGCCTCGTCGATGTGGGCGGCAAGGTTCTCCGCCATGACGTTGCTGGCGAATGCATGATCGATCGGCTGCAGGTCACCGATGGTGGACCCGCTGGGCTCAGCCTCTTCTTCTGGGGAGTCGGTGTCGTCTCCGCCCGTGCTGTCGCTGGTGTCGCCCCCGTCGGGAGATGTCGAGTCCGAGTCTTGGCCTCCTGTGGGTGCCGTATCCTTCTGGGGATTGCCGCAGCCAACGAAGGCTCCCATCATCAGGAGTACACCGACATCGTACGGTTGACTACGCATGACTCAGCCTCTCTTGAGGGGGTGTTTGTGTGCTGTGCAGAAGGGTGAGCGCAGGTCTGCGAGTGAGCGGATTGCTCAAGCCGTTGCTTCACATCGACAAGCTATGGCAGCCCCGAGGGGACCCCAATTTCAGCTCATTTCACCGCGCTGATGCACGCCGGCTGCAGCTGCTCTGTGCGGTCTGCCGCTGCGCGCTGCTGCGGCATGACTGGCACTCGCCGTGGAGATCGTTAGCCCGCAGGTATGCCTGAGGGACCCGAGATCCGCCGCGCCGCCGACCGCATCGCCACCATCCTGAGCGGAGAGGTGGCCGAGGAGGTCTACCTCAAATTTGAGCGCCTGCAGTGCTGGCGCTCCCTCCTCGAAGGACACGCCATTGTCGGGGTTGAGTCTCGTGGAAAGGCCATGCTGATCCACTCCGCAGCGGGCATCACCGTCTACTCCCACAATCAGCTCTATGGGCGCTGGTACACCCACAAGCGCGGTGCCCGTCCGCCAAAGACGACCCGCGATCTGCGCCTGCAGATCACGAACCGCCGCGGAACGGCCTCGCTGTACTCGGCCTCAGAGATCCACGTCATGCTGACCGAGGACGTCGCACTCTTTCCGCCGATTGAGAAGCTGGGGCCCGACCTGCTTTCAGCTGCGGTCGATGATGCCGCGGTCCTGGCGCGGCTGTCAGAGGCGGCCTTTCAGGGGCGCGCCCTGGGCGGGCTCTTTCTGGATCAGCGGTTCCTCTGCGGTCCCGGAAATTACCTGCGCAGCGAGATCCTGTTTGTCGCCGGACTGCACCCGCGCCGCAAGCTCGGCAGCCTGTCTGACGCGGAGCGCCTTCGGCTGGCACAGGTCGCGCGCAGCCTCACGGTGCGCGCCTACAAGACCGGCGGGATCACCGCCGATGCCGCGCTGGTGGCCCGCCTGAAGGCGAAGCAGTGGTCTCGACGTCGGCACCGCCACTATGTGTTTGCGCGTGCCGGGAGCCGCTGCCACCGCTGCAAGGGCAGCATCGCCAAGGAGTCGATCTCCAGCCGCCGGATCTACATCTGCGCGCGCTGTCAGCCGCGCACGCTGCCCGCCTGAGAGGCCCTCCGGGTGACTATTCCTGGACCGTCACGGTGATGGTGGTGGACAGCTGCGGACCGTAGGACTGGTGAAGACCGTTCGCGAACTGCAGAGTGAGGGTGTGCTGTCCGGGCGACAGGGTCAGCTCGGTCTCGGTCTGTCCCTTGCCGTAGTGGATGTGGGTCTCATCCGCTGGGACGGTTGCTCCTGCATCCAGTCCGCCGCCATCGACGATGATGTGGTGGTGGCCGGTCCCAGCGCTGGGCACACCGGCGGGCTGCACCGTCATTCCCTTGACACCCATCTCGACCTTGACCGGGGACGCCAGCGCCGCACCGTCCGCTGGAGAGACAAAGAAGACGGCGGCATCGCTCGGTACCGCGAGGTCGGCCTGATCCACCGGAGCGCTGTGGCTGCCATGATCGCCGTGTGCCTCAGGCGGTGCGGCAGCGATCGGAGCCTCGAGAGCCTGGGAAGCCTCGGGAGCTTCGGGAGCCGCGGGAGCCTCGGGTGTGTTGCTATCGCAGCCGATGAGCAGAAGAGCGAGCACAGTCATGATGAAACCTCTGGGTAGAGATGGGGTTAACCGCGCCCGCCTTGTGGTGCCCAGTCACCCATGCTGGGCGTGCAGCGGGAGAGTGTGTTGCTGCCGAGGAGCCTCAAGTGCAGGCGCGGCGCGCTGAGTCGATCAAGTGCCTCTCGCGTACGCTGGGTGAGCGGTGGCGCGCACGGCTCTGTTGTCTCAAGCATCCCTCTTGCGCGTCCGTATTCGGCCTCTCGGTGCTCTCCACTCAAGCCGATGCTTACGGCTGTGCGGTGAGGGGCTGCTGTGCGCGGAGTCTCGGGTATGCGCTCAGATGAGCTTCTTGTCATTCTTGTCATGGGTGGTGAGGGAGTCGTGGGTGGTGAGGGATTGCTGCGATGGTCTGTCGGTGTCCACAGACAACCTTCAGAACAGGCGGACACCGCGCTGCCCTGCTTCGTGAGCTGTCAGGGGCATCAGCAACCAGGACAGTCCGCTGACCTGTGATGAGCGATCATCGGTGGTCTGAGGGGTGTTCGAGCCAGACGCCTTCTTGCGAGGCTGCTGGCTGTGCCGGTGGACCTGGAGCGCTGGGAAATCGGGCGCAGTACCGGCTGCCGACGTGGATCGCCAGCCGACGAATCTGGTTGCATCGCTGTGCAGCGGTGTGTCTTTTCTGACAGTGTGCTGTATCGATGGACTGAACCACTGAATACCTGTGCACAGGGGTGTACCTGAGGGTTTTCTTCAGAGAGTGAGATCGCCTTATGTGTGGCAACGACCAGTCTCTCGATATGTTTAGTAGAGTGGGTGGGGTAATGGCAAAATTGATGTGGTTTACCGTTGGTATTTGCCTGTTCATACGTCCGATGCCTCGTCGAGGGGGCTTCGACTAAGTTCAAAAAGGTATGCATCCGATTCAGACGGAGGCTAGATGGTTGTCTGGACACATCTCAACAAAGGGTAATGGACTTCTCATGGGGCGCTCCAATGCAAAGCATCGCTGACGACCTCGCACACCTCCAGCAATACGTAGAGTCCCATTTCTTCTGGGACAACCCAGTCTTCCAGGCCTGTGAGCGTGGTGAGCTTGCCATGGAAGACTTTCGCGTCTTGTTTGGGCAGTACTCGCACTACACCAAGAACTTTACGCGGTATCTCGCTGGCGTCATGTTCTCCTGTGCAGATGATCTACTCCGCGCCCGGCTCTCAGAGAACCTCTGGGAGGAAGGCGGTGGTACCGATCCTGCGCAGCGTCATGCAGAGCTGTACCGCCTCTTCATGTCGGAGTCTCTGGGGATCGCGGATCCGATCGCGGTGGCTCCAGCGGAGTACACCTCAGCTTTTGTTGAGCACTACCTTCGGGGGGCCTCCAGCCCGGACCACACCTACAGCTGTGCATTCCTCTCACTGGGAACCGAAGGGATCGTATCGCGGATGTACCAGATCCTGGTCAAGGGGATGCTGAAGGCCGGCTTTGCGGTTGAATCGCTGGGCTTCTTTCAGCTCCACATCCAGTGCGATGACGCACATGCTGAGACGCTCTTGGAGATGCTCCTGGCCAGTCGATCACGCCCCGACTGGCGCGAGGTCGCTGTGCGGGCGGTCGATGATGCGCTGGGTGCTCGCGCGGCGTTCTTCGAGGCCTTGTACACGCAGCTGCGGCCCCAGCCGGTCTGTGCTCTGATCGATGCAGCGAGGTCAAGACAGCCCATCGTGCCGCCGCCGGATGCGCGCCACCGATACCGCCGCGATGAGCCAGGAGAGGGTCTCTACAGCAACCAGAACCCCAGGCTGAGCATCGACTTCGACGTCACGCGCATGCACTTCGATGGAGGCCAGGTGCTCGACACCCGCACCGTTCACGTGGCTCCCCATGCGCGCAACGAGCGCCATCAGCATGCCCATGAGGCACTGTTTCATGTGCTCAGGGGGGAGGGCGTGGTTCACATCGGTAAGAAGCAGATCTCGGTTTCCTTAGGGGATACCGTCTTTATTCCACGCTGGATCTTCCATCAGACCCAGAACACCACCTCCGAGCCGCTCGTCCTCCTGGCGATCACTGACTTTGGGTTCACAGCTGCTGTGCTCGGAGACTATGACCGCCGCACGCGCTTGAAGAAGATCGACCCGCCGTCCGAGTCCTGAGCGCCGCTGGTGTGTCGAGCGGTCCCAGCACTGAACAACGGGATGCCGCCCTGACACCCAATCTTCACGCGGCCTCGTGGTCGGAAGATACGGGCTGTGGTGTCAAGATGAGGAGAACGCGGGGGAAGACATGATGAGACCAGCCGGACTCTTGCTGTTGCTGACCACAGGGTGCTACCGGGTCTCCTTTGATGTCGAGGGCGACCGGGCATACATGAACGGGACGATCAACACCGGCACACCAGAGCAGTTCGCGGCGCTGCTGGCGGACAACCCAGGGCTGGCGGTCATCGAGCTGGAGGTGGTGCCCGGCTCTGTTGACGATGAGGCCTGCCTGGCCGCAGGGCGGCTGGTGCGGGAGCACGGGCTGAGCACTCACCTCGCCGCCGACGGGGAGATCGCGTCGGGAGGGGTCGACTTCTTCCTCGCCGGTGTGGAGCGCACCATCGAAGAGGGCGGGATGGTCGGCGTGCACTCCTGGAGTCAGCTCGGCGGACCGGACGGCGAGGAGCTGCCGCGTGATGATCCCGAGCACCAGTCCTACCTCGACTACTTGTCGGAGATGAGCGTCACCGAGGACTTCTACTGGTTCACCCTGGAGGCTGCCTCAGCCAATGACATCCACTGGATGAGCCGGGAAGAGCTCGTGGTATACGATGTGATCACGCCGTAGTCAGCCTGCAGAGGTGGGCGTGGTGGTGGCGCTGGCCGTGTGGTGATGCTGTGGAGTCGGGTGGCTTGTGGTCGACAGCAACCAGAGCGGAGCACGTCTCTCTGAATACGGCAGGTGCGTGGCCTCGACCTCCGCCCGAAACCGCACGAGCCTGGCCCAGGGCCTCCCTGGAAGACGGCGTCCGACGTGGCACAGTGATGAGTCGTTGACACTCTGAAGAAGTATCGTAAGGGTATTGCTATGGGTGTTCGTTCGGTCAGTAAACAAAGTGTAAGGCACCGGCCACGGAGAGCTGCGGACGCAATGCGCACGCACAACACGAGCCAGGCTCCTCCACCTCATCTGCTGGGGAGCCGGCATGTCTTGGGCTGAGCGGTCCCGCAGAACAGGCCTCTCTCGAAGCACGGTGTCGACCATCGTGGGGCGTCTGGTGGCGTCCCAGGTGGAGGCCGCTCTCCGCCCCACTCACAGCGGCGGTGGTCGGCTCCCCATCGTCTTTGAGGTGAATGAGCAGTGCGTTCACCTGCTCGGGGTTGAGCTCGGCACGAGCCACATCGCGGCAGTCCGTTTCAGCCTCCGGGGTAAGATTCTCTGCGTCCTGAGTCGACTCTGGTCTGTCCAGGACGACCCTGACAGCACCGTGGATGTGCCAACGCAATTGCTCGCTGGGCTGCTCACCCTCATCAATCCGGGCACTGTCGTGCTCGGTGGCAGCCTGACCCGGGCCGGCGAGATCCTCCTCGCCCCTTTTCGAGAGGTGCTGCAAGCCCGCAGCATCTCTGCGTCCCTCGATGGACCCCAGGTGCTCTTGAGCACACTGGGAGATGAATCGATTGCCCTGTGCGATGCCACCCTGATGCTCCAGTCCGCGCTGCGGCAGCCGGAGCTCTTCACCCATCGGGGGAGAGTCTCTTCCCCGCTCAACCGCGCCTCCTAGGAGGAGACCATGCGCCTTTCCCTTCTCATGCTCACACTGCCTCTGCTCACCATTGCCTGTGGGGACAAGGACGACTCTGGCTCCACTGAGGAGGCGGACGCCGACACGGACGCGGACGCCGACACGGACGCGGACACGGACGCAGACACGGACACGGACACGGACACGGACGCAGACACGGACGCCGACACGGACGCGGACACGGATGTCCTCATCAGCTTCGAGGACAGCGCCGTCAGCTACGGCTGCGAAGGCTTCGGCGGCGGTGAGGACTGCGCGGTCGAGACGGATCCGACCGACAGCGGCAACACGGTGCTCCGCATCAGCAAGTCCAGCTCTGCCGAGACCTGGGGCGGCACCACCATGTACACCGAGGCCTCGGACTTCAGCATCGACACGCTGAACATCGCTGAGGGGCAGACTCGCTTTACCCTCAAGGTCTGGTCGCCGCGGGCTGAGACACCGATTCTCCTCAAGGTTGAAGATGCCTCCGATCCCACCAAGTCTGTCGAGACCTATGGCATCGTGAGCGCTGGCGAGACCTGGGAGACCGTGACCTTCGACTTCATCTCTGAGGCTGAGGGTACCGCCGCGGTCAACTACACCTACACGTACAACAAGGCTTCGATCTTCCCTGACTTTGGAACCAGCGGTGCGGACGGTGGCAGCGGAACCTTCTACTTCGACAATCTGACCGAAGACTTCTAAGGAGCACTGCCCAGGAGCCAGGGTGGGGGGCCTACGCTCTGGTCCTCTCGGCCACCTGCTCAGCCCCCGCAAGCTGCTGGGCTCCTCCCGGTAGCGAGCGGCCGGTATCAAGCAGCGGCTCAGCGCTGTTGGATCGCATCGCGGTGTGTACTGAGTGTCGGGGCATCGGTGTCCCATGTGGGATTCACAGTGGGCAGTCTCTCGAAGTTTGATGGGACTGGTGGCTGGAATGATACTTGCTCATAGAGACAAGCAGGACACTCGGGAGCAGATCATGCCAGGCTGGATGCGAAAGAGAAGGCAAGAGCAGGAGCAGGAGGGGCGCCCCCGGCAGTCGGCAGGCCTGTCGCCGCAGACCGACAACACCCGCCGCCAGGAGCAGCTCCAAGCTGCGGGCTCCAGCGACTCTGGCTCTCGCGACTCTGGCTCTAACTCCAGCGGCTCGGCCCTGGGCGGACTGAGCCAGCTCTTCGGTGGGCTGAAGGATCGCTTCACGGTCCCACCCACTGAGGAAGAGATTGTGTCTCTTCAGGCGATCCGCGCGATGCTCTCCAGCGACAAGCTCGGGGGGAGCAATGGTACCTTTAACCATGGAGATCTCGATGCGGTGATCGATGCGCTCAAGCAGGACCACGCTGGCCTGAGCCAAGAGATCCAGAAGCACCTGCTCGACTCGGGAAAGCCGCTACAGGCCAAGATGGCGGGGCGTGCCATGGGCGGCGGGCGAGGACCGCTCAAGCGGATGGTTCGCCGTCGCATCGACAGCGAGTCCTCGACAATGATCCGCGATCAGCTCGATCAGGGACTCACTGAGGCAGGCGTCTCTCCAGAGAGCGGTGCAGTGCCCGACACGGAATCCCGGAGCCTGACCTTTGAAGAGCTGCGAGAATTTCAGCAGCACGCAGCGGTCCTGCAAGGAATGCAGGCGCGGGTCGAGGAGAAGCTCGGTCTGGGTGTTGACTTCCCTGGTGGCATCTCTCAGGACTCGGTTGACCACACCCTCGGTGGAAAGCTGGGGGTTCCGCCGGGTGGTCGGCTCAAGCAACCGGAAGGCACAACCCGGTGAGTGCGCAGCGGATCCATCGGTGCCTCTTGTCACCGGCGATCCGTGGTCTCTCCAGGATGGTGCCGAGCTTTTCGCTGGCGATCAGACCCGGCAGTCAGGGTTTTTCTTCTCAATTCAGAAAATGCCACTAATACATAGTCGGAGGGTGCATCGTGCAGTGTAAACCAGTCTGTCTTGTTGTGGCGTTGATTATGGCCTGTGACGCGGAGGATTCATCCGGGGTCGAGGACCAGACATCGACGGTTATCACCGACGATCTCTCTTACAGTGACGATGCGCTGGTGTTCGACTTTGGGGTCGATGGAGAAGCAGACTGGTACGCTGTAAACGACACGGTCATGGGAGGTGTCTCCAACGGAGCACTCTCGTTTGAAGACGAGACCATGGTGTTCGAGGGCAACGTCTCTACGGATAGCAACGGAGGCTTTGCCTCGATCCGAAGCCCCCAAGACGAGATGGACCTGTCGATGTATCAGCGCGTGCTGATCCGGATCAAGAGCGAGGGCTTACCGTTCTCGATGATTCTCGCAGACAGCCCGCTCTGGTTTGATGATCAGTACAAGTACAACATCGTCGTACCCGACAACGAGTGGAACATCATCGAGATCCCCTTCGAGGCCTTTGAGGTCTATGAGCTGTACTCTGGATATCCAGAGTCTACCGGGGAGACGATGGACTCAGAAGATGCGGAGGAGCTCCTGCATATGGAGCTCATGTCGGAGCAGTTTGTAGACGGAGAGTTCAAGATAGAGGTCGACTACATCGCATTCGACTGAGCAGTCTATAGCTCCGCTGCTGTCCACTTAGCAGGCTCCTGCCAGCGGCTGCAGGCTCCTGCCAGCGGCTACAGTGAGCGGGGTCCATGCTTGCGAGCAGTGCTCAGATCGTTCTCTGAGTGTGATGATAAGTCAGTCGTCGAGTGGTGAAGTTTAACCAGTGGCTTGTACCAACAGTTGACCGTGATGACTCTCACTTGTCTCCGCTTGGGCTCGTAAGAGCACGCTTTACTTCTGGGGAGTTCGTGATGGGAAAGAAGATCGGTGTGAGCGGTATGGCGCTGTATGTGCCTCGGCCCTGTGCCTCTCTGGATTCCTGATGTTCCTGGACGGGAAACAGTCCCGGTAAGATGAAGGCGGTCGTTGGCCGCAGCTTTCGTATCCCTGAAGAGACGGAGAGCGTATACACGATGGCTGCCACTGCAGCCCTGCGGCTGATTCTCCAGTACGACATCAATCCCCGTCAGGTGGGCTTTCTTGCGCTGGGAGGCGAGTCGAGCACCGACAACTCAGCTGGAGCAATCATCATCCGCGGCATGCTGGATCAGGTCTTGGTCGAGCGCGGTCTCCCCCCGCTGTCGCGAAACTGTGAGGTCCCCGAGGCCAAGCATGCTTGCCTCGGCGGGGTCTGTGCCCAGAAGGCTGCGCTGGCTGGCCCTCGATGGTGCCGGTCGCCAGTCCATTGTGGTTGCTGCCGATCACGCGGAGTATGAGCGCGACAGCTCCGGAGAGCCCACCCAGGGTGCGGTGGCCATCCTCCTGGAGGAAGATCCTGCACTGTACGCGGTCGTTCTGCGGCAGTCAGGCTCCTCCAGCGCATACCGTGGTGCAGACTTCCGAAAGCCGGTGCGTCGCTTCTCTGTCTCCAGCTTCGCCAGCGGAACCCCTTGGATCCATGACTTTCCGGTGTTCTCCGGACAGTACTCCACCAGCTGCTACATCGACGCCGGCGTGCATGCGGCCGATGACCTGATGGATCGGCTCGGACAAACACACCGCGCGGTCTATGACCGGATCAAGGGAGGTCCCTACCGCCGGATGCCGTCGAACGCGCTGTCTGCACTGTATCTGTGGGGACTGTCCCGTGATGCCGATGGGATCGCAGAGCTGGCTCGGCTGTGCCCTCTGAGATGCGCTCGTCACCAGATCTGTTCAACTTCACCGGCCAGGGCCGAAACAGCCGCAACGTGTATCCGGCCAGCATGGCGCTGATTCTCGCATATCGCCGTACCCCCTTGTTTAAAGCGCGGATCGAGGGCGCGATGAGCCTGGGAGCGGACCGCATGATGGACCTGGGCAACCTGTACACAGCCAGCCTGCCCGCTTGGATCGCGGCGGGATTGGTCGACGCGCTGGACAAGGGGGCTGACCTGGATGACGCTGAGCTGCTGACGATGGGCTACGGCTCCGGAGATGCCGCAGAGCCAGTGCTGAACACGGTTCAGCCCGGCTGGCAGGAGGCTGCGTCTCGGATCAGCCTCGAGGGCGCGCTGGGTGATCCGGTGATGCTCGGCCAGTCTCAGTACGAGATGCTGCATGATCGCGGTGCTGTAGGCCTGCCGCAGCCGCCATCAGAGCGATTCTTCATCGAGCGCATCGGCACCATTCGCGAGCCTGACTTCCAAGACGTCGGTGTCGAGTACTACCAGTACGCAAGGTGAGGGAAGCAGCCCCCCTCAGTGCTCCTCGCTGAAGGGAATCGCCCCCTCAGCGAGCGGAAGGGTGATCCCGTCGTGTGCGCAGACTCGGCGGAGCAGTGCCTCGACCCGCACCCGAAGAACAGCGGACTCCTCCGCCATCTCAGTGTGAAGGACTGTGTCGGCGTTGCCGAGCTGGATGCACTGTCGGCTGTAGTCCTCAAATGCCTGAATGGACAAGGCGAGGCTCGCCAGGTGGGTGGGACACTCGCAGGGATTGTTGGGGCGGACATCGAGCAGGTACTGCAAGGTGGCGCGATCCAGCACCGGCTCGGTGTGTTCCTGACGCTGGGGAGATGCAATGCGCTTGCATTGTCTCAGGACATCTGCGCGCTGTGCTGGCGCGCGCATGATCACCGCCCCGGCGGCCTCCAGAGCGGCACGCGTGCTGCGCGGGACGAACGCGGCGAGGACCAGGGGACGGGCCTGCTGGAGGCGACCTCGAAGGGCGATCAGCGCGCTGACCGGATCGAGCCCGAGCAGCTCCAGCTCCACAACCACCACCGAGGCTGACGTGCCCGACGCGACGCCCGTGAGGGAGGGACTCGAGGCGACGACCTCGACAGGGTCATCGGGGTGTGGTCCGCCGAGGGACCGATGGATCAGGACCACCTGATGCTGCACGGGGCCGCCTGTGCGGGGAGGGCTGAGGCGCTGCTGGAGCGCATCATTGTCCAGCTCTGCAAGCACGCCGATGGCCACGCCGGCATCCGTCAGCCGCTTCATCAGCCAGAGGCGGCGGACTTCTTGCTGCGAGTACAGGCGGGTGCCTTTCTCGGTTCGGCGGGGATCGACGACACGGTAGCGTCGCTCCCAGGTTCGGATCGTGCTGGCAGACAGTCCAGTGTGCTCGGTCACCTGGCCGATACGGAACGGTCCGGGGGCGAGGGATTCGAGGGCCATGCGTCGGTGCTCCTGTGGGGCTGCCCAGTAGAGCCTCAGCCGGCATGTTCCGGAGCGGTACTCAAGGGCATCGATCTGCTCGGCATGTAACCTGGACAGATCTTGAACACATGATGGATACGCTCAGCGGGACTGTAGTGTCCGCTGGTCCTTGGGTCTGGGGACGTGCGCCACGCTGTGGTGAGAGGCGGTCGGGTGAGCAACCGGATGGAATTTCCCCAACGGGAAGGAAGGAGTGAATAGATCCGAGCACCCCACCCACCACCTGTCACCGCAGCGTCGAGCGGTATTCATACTCAGAACCAGATGGACTGGCCGAACAGGAAGAAGCCAGCGCTTCCGAAGTAGGAGACGATCCCGATCATTGGCTTGTAGAGGAAGCTCTGAAGGTTTGCGCTTGAGTTGGTCATGGTGGAACTCCTTGTTGGCGGCCCACCCTCTTGCTATTGCTCAAAATCGATTCTGCAAAGATACTGAGTAGATATATGTGAACAGGTCTTGTTAATTTATCCCAAAATAGTACTTTAAAGTACGGCTTTTATTGTTTTAGACTTCTGGAAGATAAGTTGCGATCAGTCTGGGCCAAGAGAGCCTCGACCTGGTTCATGATGAGGATTTTGGTGTGTGCTGGCGGTGGCCGATTGCGTCTGGGACGCTGCCACAGGGGATGCTGTCGCAGCGTCGGGCCTGGTGCGCAAGGCTGGTCTGCCGGGGCGCTGATGTGCGCCCCGGTCTCCACCGCGTGGGTACCTCGGCTTCACCGGCTGGAGCGGGGCTGGTCAGGGTTGCTGGTGAAAACCCTGCGCATTGATGTGGAGAGGCTAGAGGGATGGGGCTGCCCTGGAGGTTGGAATGTCTCGTGCTGTTCTGCTGCTCGCCCTCATTGCCTGTCGTGGAGGGAAGGATACCTCCGAGCCGACGACAGAGCAGGACCCCTACACCGTGACTGTCGGCCCCTACAGCGCCGATGTCCAGTGGACGTCCTACGGCATCCCGCACATCACTGGTGAGGACTACGGCAGCCTCGGCTACGGCATGGGCTACGCCTTCGCGCGCGACCACGCCTGCGTGCTGGCGGATCAGATCGTGATGGTCCGCAGCGAGCGCAGCCGCTACTTCGGCGAGGAATGGCTCGACATGGACTTTGGCTGGCTGGCACTGGACGTCCGGGCGCAGGCGGAGATCGGCTGGTTTGAGCTGGACGCTGAGATCCAGGAGACGCTCATCGGCTACGCCGCTGGCTACAGTCGCTTCCTCGAAGAAGGTGCTCCCGATGCACGCTGCGCAGGGGAGGAGTGGGTCAAGCCCATCGATCACATCGACCTGCTGTCGTACTACCTCGCGCTGGGGCTGTATGGCTCGGGGGCAGTGTTCGTCTCGGAGATCGGTGGCGGCGCGCCGCCAGCGGTCGACGCGGACAGTCGCGGCGCGCAGCCTCCCGTCCCAGGGATCGACGTCCTGAAGCCGCTGGTCGACAAGGAGCTCGGCAGCAACGGCTGGGCGATCGGCTCGGAGCGCTCGGAGAGCGGCGGCGGGATGCTGCTGTCCAACACTCACTTCCCCGCTGAGGGGGAGCGCAAGTGGCACGAGTCCCACCTCACCATTCCCGGCGAGCTGGACGTCTACGGTGCCTCGCTGATGGGCGTCGCGATCATCAACCTCGGCTTCAACGCTGACATCGCCTGGACCCACACCGTCTCCAATGCCCCGCGCTTCAACGGCGCGCTCCTGCAGCTGGAGGAAGGCAGCCCCACCCGCTACCTCTACGACGGCACCTACGAGGACATGACCACCCGCACCGTCTCGGTGCAGGCGCAGCAGCCGGACGGTGCGCTGGAGGAGGTCACCCGGACGCTGTACAGCTCGCGCTGGGGTCCGGTGATGAACGCCCCTGTGCTGGGCTGGAATGAGCTGTACGCGCTGTCGCTGGTCGATGCCAACGCCAACAACCTCGCGATGCTCAAGACGTGGTTCCTGATGAGCCGTGCGCAGAGCATGGATGAGTTCAAGGCGGCCCATCGCGACAGCGGCGGCATCCCCTGGGTCCACACCATCGCGACCGACACCGAAGGCACTGCGTTCTACACCGACAGCTCGACCGTGCCGCGCTGGAGCGCTGCGGCCGAGGCCCGCTACCCCGACTGGCTCGTCGAGCAGCCTCTCGCCGCCTTGTTCGACGACAACGGCGCGACGGTCATCGACGGCAGCGACCCGATGTTCGTCTGGGAGTCTGATCCCGATGCGCAGGCCTGGCGTCCAGACGTCGTGCCGTGGGAGCAGATGCCTCGCCTGGAGCGCACCGACTTTGTGTTCAACGCCAACGACAACCACTGGCTGAGCAACCCCGAGGAGCCGCTGGAGGGCTACCCGCTGCTGTACGGCGACGAGCGCACCCCACGCACCCCGCGCACCCGAATGAACGCTCGGTACCTCTCCGAGGCCGGCGCCGGCGGCGAGGACGGTCGCTTCTCTCTGGCGGAGCTTCAGGCAGCAGCCCTCGGCGGGCGCGGCATCCTCGCGGACGACCTCCTCGCGGACGTCGTCAGCACCTGTGAGGGGGTGGAGACCGTCGAGCTGGATGAAGCGCCCGTCGACATCTCGGTGGCCTGTGAGGCTCTGGCTGGCTGGGACGGCACCGCGCGTCCAGATCAGGCCGGCGTGGCGGTCTGGCGCGAGCTGATCGGCTCAGGACTGTTCAGCTTCGACGACCTCCTCGGTGACGGAGGCATCCTCTTCTCGACCGGCTTCGATGCGGCGGACCCGGTGGACACCCCCCGGGACCTGAGTCCGGACAGCCCGGTGCTGGAGGCGATGGCCCAGGCGGTCGTGAACCTCGACGCTGCCGGCTTCTCTCCGGACGTGGCCCTCGGAGACATCCAGTTCACGCGCAAGGGCGACCTCGACATCCCCATCCTCGGTGGCCAGGACTACGAGGGTGTCGTCGCGATCGCGACCTACAGCGGCGGCAACGCCACCCGCCTGGAGACCGAGCCGCGCGCAGCGACCATCAACGAGACCAGCGACCTCACGGAGGAGGGCTACCAGATCAACTACGGCAATTCCTTCGTCATGACCGTGGACATGGGCGGAGACAGCCCGACCTGCGAGGCGATCATGACCTACAGCCAGTCCGACGACGCCAGCTCTCCGCACTTCGCCGATCAGACGCAGCTCTACAGCGAGGGTCAGCTCCGTCCCTGCTGGTTTACGCCAGAGGATGTCGCCGCAGACACGGTGGAGTCGAAGTCGCTGACGCTGGAGTGAGCGGTGTCCTGAGGCATGGCCGATTCAGATCGTCGCTGATCCGCATCGGCAGACTGGATACAGGCAAGGGATGCGAATCTCCAGCTTCCTCACCGCGCTCGTCCTCATCGGCTTCACCCTGACCAGTCGTCCAGCGGCGGCGGACATTCCGCCCGCGCCAGCGGTCAGTCCAGAGTCCCCCGCCGATCCGTTCGCCGTGTACGTCAGCAGCAAGTACGGCTACTGCGACGCCAAGGTGCTCTCCAAGGTCTGGGGAAAGGACACCTTCGAGAGCAAGTCCGCCATCGGGCAGCTCCTCCTCCGCAGTGAGTCTGCGCTGCTGGAGACCAAGCTGGGCGAGGCCCGCACCCGGGCGCTGGCTGACATGGAGAACCGCGACATCCGCTGTCACTACAGCGAGATCGGCGTCACCTACGAGGATGCCGTCTCCCTGTCGACGTTCTGGGGCATCGACTCCTGGGAAGCCAAGATGCGAGTCGAGGAGAAGTACCTCCGCGACGGACACGTCGACACCCACATCCGCGAGGCGATCCGGATGGCGGGTGCTGGCGGCTGAGCCTCTCAGCGGCTCAGTATCGGGGGAGGGTAGTGTCCACGTCCCGGGCGTAGAGGTCGATGCCGCCGGTCAGGCTGGCGACGTCGTCGAAGTCTCGGTCCAGCAGGAACGCCGCGGCGGCCATGCTGCGCATCCCGAAGTGACAGATCACCACAACGGGGACGTCTGGATCCAGCTCGATGAGCCGGGAGGCGAGCGCACCGGCCGGGATGTTCACCGCGCCAGGCAGCGCCGCGCGAGCCACCTCGTCCGCTGGTCGGACGTCGAGCACCACCAGCTCAGGCTCAGCAGCGAGCCGGGCGGCGAGCTCCAGGGGAGTGATCTGCGGAATCGTCATGGGGTGTCTTGCTGGCGAGCGCGAAAGATCGCCACACCACCAGCGATGAGCAGCACCTGGACAACGAGCCGGATGGCTGCTGCGGTGTGGCTGCCGACCATCGGTGCCGCCTTGAGTGCATCCCAGATGTGCAGCGGCATGAAGCCGATCATCAGCACGGCAAACGCCAGCCCGGCCCGTGCGCGATGTCGCGGGATGAGCAGTCCGATGCCGATGGTGCCCTCGATGAGAACAGCGAAGCCGTTGGCGAGTGCCTCAGGGATGGGCTCTGGGATGAGCCCGGCGTAGAACTCCGGCGCCACGATGTGTCCGAGGGCTCCGCCCAGCATCATGATGCTGAACAAGATGGACAGTGCCTTGACCATGGTTTCTCCCATGGTGCGGGCCTATCACAGGGGGCCACGCCGTCCAGAGCGGCGGCAGGTCATCTCGTCCGGTCTTAATGTGAAAAAAAATAATCGGTGTTCACAAGGACTGAAGTGAACAATGGGTGAGACGTACGGTGAGGGAGAAAATAACTGATCGTCTGTTGTAGTGATCTATTGATATAGATCACTGCATGACACTTGATCCCACCAACGGTGTTCCCCTCTACCGCCAGCTCGCGGATGCGCTCCGGGTGAGCGTGGCCAGCGGTCAGCTCTCTCCGGGGGAGGAGCTGCCTTCTCTCCGCGAGCTGGCGGCAGACCTCCGCGTCAACTACCACACCGTCCGCCGTGGCTTTCAGCTCCTCGAAGACGAGGGCCTGATCGAGCGCCAGCGTGGCGGTCGCCATCGGGTGGTTCTCTCTGTGATTCCCGGTCCTGTCGATCTCCTCCGAGAGGAGGCGCGGCGCATGGCACAGCGGACCGGGGAGCTGGGTCTACCCGCAGAGACCGCGATGAACCTCCTCGATGAGGCGCTCATCACTGAGGGCGTTCAGCGCGACCGGGAGCTTGCATGATCGCTCAGCTTCGAGAGCGCTTCCGCTCCGCACCTGCGCCCACTCCTGCACCGTCCTCCGTCGTCCTCCGCGGTGTCTCTGTCGGTGTGCTCACCGACATCTCTGCGGTCATTCAGCCTGGTGCCTGCGTGGGCATCATCGGGATCAACGGCGCCGGCAAGAGCACCCTCCTCGCTGCCGCCGCCGGGGTCCTCCGGCCCGATGCCGGGAGCATCACCGGCACCGCGAACGCGGTCTACCTTCCCGAGGGCTTTCGAGGAGATGCCAACATCTCGGTGCGCCGCTGGCTGGGCATCGCCCGATTCCTCCCCGGCTGGAACCCGGAGATCGGCGGCGCGCTCATCAAGCAGATGGGCCTCCCGCCGCGCGTCCCGGTCCGTGGGCTCTCTCAGGGGCAGCGGCTGCGGCTTGGCCTGATCCTCACCCTCGGCCGCGATGCCTCCTGCTACCTGCTCGATGATCCCTTCCTCGGACTCGATCCGGTCGCTCGGGCACACGCTGAGCGCTGGATCTCCCGGCGCGCCGAAGGCGCCACCATCCTCCTCGCGGCTCAGGATGCCGAGGTCGTCGAGCGCCTGTGCACTGACCTGCTCCTCCTCAACGGCGGACGGGTCACAGGCTGGGGCGCGATGGAGGCCTGGCGGGGGCGGTTCGTCGCGATCCGAACCGTCGGCGGCGGCGCTGCGCTCTCCGCGATCGATGGGTGCATCCTCCAGCGCCGAACCCGTGGGGAGACCGACGACCTCATCCTCGACGATCCCGACGGTCAGGTCCGCGCCCTGCTGGCCACAGCCGGGGTTCGCTTCCAGCCCTCTCCCCTTCGCCTTGATGAACTGATCGCAGCCCTGGTGAGCCCATGATGCAGACGCCCCCCAAGCTTCGACTCGCCGAGACTTCGACGCCTCGGCCTGATCTCGCGGCGCAGCTTGCCGCCCCCCTGGCCGCAGCCACCAGCAGCGCGCATGCCGCCATGGGCCGACCCGGTCCCGCGACGATGACTGCCACGGCGACCGCGGGGCTGTCGGTCTGGCGGGAGGTGTCCAGTCGCTGGCTGGTGTTCGCCTTGCTGCCCGGACTCCTGCCCCTCGGCCGGCTGTTTAACAATGCCGTCGACGCGTCATCGTGGCTGTACTTCCTCTTCATGACGGTTGCCCCGCTGGTCTGCATCCTGGCTGCCGCTGGAGGGCGCGCAGAGTCGGACGCGTTCTGGCGCGGTCTGGGCGGCCCGGCCTGGGCCCGGCAGCTCGGTCGCCAGGCTGTGCACCTTGTCCTGGTCGGCGGCGCCATCGTCGCCCTGCACCTCGAGCTCCAGGTGCAGCTCGAGATCCTCTCCCAGTACGGCAAAAATCCGAGCGAGTTTGAGCCCCCGATATTCTTCATCTACCCCGCCCTGTACGCCTCCGTTGCTGCTGCTCGGACTCGTCTCTCCGGGCTCTCCCTCATCGTGGGCCCGCTGGCAGGACTGGTGGTCATCGGGGCCGGGCTGTTCTCCTCGAGCATCTGGATGCATGACTGGAGCCTGTCAGTGGGCTTCGCGGTCCGTACGGTTGGCTTCACCGCAGCTGCCCTGGCCCTCTCCTATCGGTGGGAGCGGACCGCTGGTGTGTGGGGCAGCGCAGTGAGCCGCAGCCGCAGACGCTTCTTGATTCCTGCGCTCGTGCTGGTGGGCCTGACCGCCGCCTCCATTGGCATTGAGCTGGTGTGGTCGCGCGGCATCCTGCCCTCAAACTACGTGTCCACCTCGATCACCTCCGATGGCTCGATGACGCTGTATCGGTCCAAGCACAACTCGTTGAGTAATTCGCTCAATGTGCGCTACTGGACACACTCGGCGGAAGATGGCTTTCGCCGCCTCCCAGGCTGGCACTACGAGGCGTATCTCGGAGAGCGCGGCAGCGTCCTTGGGTTCACCAGTCATGTCGATGATCAGCGGTCTGCGGGCTTCTTCGCGACGACGTATCCTCAGACCTCTGAGGTCACCCCAACCCTGATGAGCAGCGGTCAGTCTCTCTCCTGTGACCAGGTCCTCAACTCCAACTCCGTCTCGGACTCGCAGTGGCGCAGCGACGGACGCGGAGTGCTCTTGAGCCTTGGCAACATCGGCCAGCAGTACATCCTTGACCTGGACAGCGGAGCGTGTGGTCTGACGTCTAACCAGCTCTACCTTGGAGATGAGCTGGTCGAGCTGGAGTCGAGCGGGGTGCGCTGGAGGAACCAGACGGTTGACTTTGCAGACAGCCTGCCGGCCCAGCAGGAGTGGGATGCCAGTCGGAACGCGGTCCTGGTCCACGGACCACAGCAGCACCTCTACAGCATCGAGCTCCATGATCAGCAGCTGCGGGTGACTGGACCGATCTCGAGCCTCGAAGAGAGCATCATCGTTCAGACTGCCAAGCACACTGCGGTCTGGGCATGGCAGGATGGCGCCGGCCATCAGCCCCTCTCGGTCGTCTCCAACCAGCGCAGCCGGCTCCGCGACATGGAGGGCACCGTTCGCATCACCACCACGGAGCATGATGCCGCCATGACGCGTCCCTGCCCCGTTCCGGATGACTGGAACTCAGGCTGGATTCACATGGCTGAAGAGCTCGTCGTCTCCCGGGCGTTACCCGAGAGCGAGCAGCTCAGCCCCTCCCGCAAGCCGCAGGTCAGCGAGGATGTAAGGGCCAGCCTGCGTGTCTCCACCCGCACCAGCCACTGCAGCGTTGTCCACTCCTCCATAATCTTCTACCGACAACGCATCGAGGTTGGTGAGACCACCGTGCGCTGGAATGGACAAGAGGTGCCCTTTGGCGAGGGGCCACAGACCTCAGGGCAGTGGGATGGGCTGGGGAACGCGGTCTTGATTCGCGGCCCGCAAGATCAGCTCTACACCGTCGGCATCCACGACCAGGTGCTCTCTGTCGCGGGGCCGTTCTCGGACTTTGAGGCCAGCGGCGAGGTTGACCTCAGCCATGCTCGGTGGCTGAGTGAGCGCGTGATCTGGATGGACAACCCCAATAGCCTGTCGGTCCTCGATGTCCTCGACGGGACCACCTGGGATCTCAGCGAGCTTGGGCTCGACTCCAACCGGGTCATGGACAGCGCCAACATTGCCCTGGTGAACAATGAGATCGTCCAGCTGGGCGACCACACCCTTCCCGCGATCGCCGCCCAGCGCTGAGTGCAGCACCCGCCGCTGCTGCTGTCGGCGTCGGGGCAGAGCGAGACGCGCCTTTCCTTCCTGGAGTCGGTGGGTAGAAGAGGTACCGCAGGGGCTCTTCTCTGCGGGTCTGCTTCGGGAGTGCCCATGCGCATCGACATCTGGTCGGACATTGCCTGTCCCTTCTGCTACATCGGCAAGCGCCATCTGGAGGCTGCGCTGGCGGCCACCGGGGCAGAGGCTGAGGTGGTCTGGCACAGCTTCGAGCTGGATCCAACCCCCCGCGATCCCAGCGCAGAGACCGACATTGTGGCGGTGCTGATGGCGAAGTACCGCCAGAGTCGGGCGCAGGTCGAGGCGATGGTTGAGCGGGTCGTGTCGATGGGCACGGCCTCAGGGCTGGCGCTCCGGCTCACCGAGAGCATCCGGGTCAACACCTTCGATGCCCACCGAACCCTGCACCTCGCAGCGGAGCATGGCTGCCAGGATGCAGCCAAGGAGCGCCTCCTGGCAGCCTACTTCACCGAGGGCGCAGACCTCAGCGCGCCCGAGGTCCTCGCCGCGCTGCTGGCGGAGGTCGGGCTCTCCGCCTCGGCAGTCCGAGCGATGCTCGACAGCGACGCCTACACCGCTGCTGTGCGTGCCGATGAGCAGCAGGCCCAGCAGCTCGGCATCCAGGGCGTGCCCTTCTTTGTGTTCAACCAGAAGGTTGCGCTCTCCGGTGCCCAGCCGGTCGAGGTCTTCCAGCGGGTGCTGATGCAGTGTCAGGCGGAGGCCCCTGCACCGGTCATCTCGGCAGGAGCGGCTTGCGAATCGGATGGCTGCGAGGTCTGATCACGCCACCCGAGGCAGGGCTGGCGTGATCTGCGAATGCCGCTGCCGATCCTGCGGCGTACGCTCCGGTGACCACCCCGGAGCACACGATGTCGACTGATACTCCCGAGATGCCTGACGCCCTGGCACACGCCACCGGGCTTCGCTCCTGCGGGGCGAAGATGGGCATGCCGGCGCTGGGTGGCCAGGTGACGGGTGCTCGCCTGGAGCGCATCCAGTCCTCTCCCCACTTTGACGGCACCCGCTTCCACAACCCGATCACCACGACGCAGGCGATCTCCGATCCCGGCGGGCTGGCCTGGATGTATGTCGCGGGGCGGGAAGAGCGGACACCCCGAGCGGCGTTTCCGATCCAGACCCCGCCGACCGGCAGCCTGCTTCCCGGACAGGGGGAGGCCCTGCGGGTGACCTGGCTGGGGCACAGCTCGGTGCTCATTGAGGTGGATGGTCACCTCATCCTGACGGATCCGGTCTTTGGTCCTCGTGCCGCTCCGGTGTCCTGGATGGGGCCCAAGCGGTTTCACGCTGCCCCGGTTCCTGTCGAGCGCCTCCCGCCGCTCGACGCGGTCATCCTCTCCCACGATCACTACGACCACCTCGACTATCCGACGATCGCCAAGCTCATCGGGCGCAACACCCGGTTCATCACCTCGCTTGGGGTCGGAGCACACCTGGAGTCCTGGGGAGTGCCTGCGGGCAACATCACCGAGCTGGACTGGTGGGAGGCGGCAGAGGTGGGGGAGGTGAGCGTGACCGCGACTCCCTCTCGCCACTTCGCAGGGCGGGGACCGGGCACCGCGACCCAGACGTTCTGGTCTTCCTGGGCGATTCAAGGTCCGAAGAGCTCGGTCTGGTTCTCGGGAGACACTGGACCGCTTGAGGACAGCTTTGCTGAGATCGGCGAGCGATTCGGAGGCTTTGACCTGACCCTGGTGGAGTCGGGAGCCTGGAATCCTCACTGGGCGAGCATCCACCTCGGTCCCGACAACGCGCTGAGGACCCACCAGCTGGTCCGTGGCCGCACGATGATGCCGATTCACTGGGGCACCTTCAGCCTCTCGACCCACGCCTGGGATCAGCCGATCCGCCGCCTCATCGAGCTGGCTGGCCCCAGCGATGTGCAGCTCCTCTCTCCGATGATGGGGGAGACGGTGCACCGGGAGAGCGGGGTGTCGCCGTTCTGGCGCGCTCGGGTGCGCTGAGCGGGCGGCGGCGTGGTGTGGGGCACTCGCTGCGGGTCGATTCTTGCTCTCATGGACTGGTAGACAGCGCACGCGGTCTGGATAGACATGCGGCGGAGGTTCCCATCGAAGACACCCTGCCCCCCTCGTTCCCTGGACTGCCCCACCTCCAGGGGCTGGCGGCGGTTCCGCACGGCGGGGCCATGCAGCTCATCGCGGATGGGCTGGATCCGTCGGTCCTCGATGACTTCAGCGCGACCACCCTGCCGGTGCCGTCTCCTGCGGCGGTTCGTGCCGCCCTCGCGGCGGAGCCCCTGACGGCCTACCCTGATCCGTCCTGCACGATGCTGCGTCAGGCCATCGGTGCGCTGCACGGGCTGCCGGCGGATCACATCCTGTGCGCCAACGGCTCTGTGGCCCTCATTCATGCTGCGGCGCGCTGCTGCCTGGCCCCAGAACACACCGCGCTCATCGTCGGCCCGACCTTTGGGGAGTACCGCCTCGCGGTTGCGCTGACCGGCGCGCAGGCGGTCGAGGTCATCGCAGAGGATGTCGAGGCCGTCCTGGCTGCCGTCGCAGCGCACCGTCCCCGGCTGCTGTTTCTCTGCAACCCCAACAACCCGACGGGGCTGCACTGGTCTGCCGACGACATCGACCGGATCGCGCGCGAGGTCTTCGTGATCCTCGACGAGGCCTATGCCGGCTTCCTGCGCCCGACGCCGGCTCCGGGGTGGGGGCCGAACCGACTCGTGCTGCGCTCGCTGACGAAGGACCGAGGTCTCGCTGGGCTGCGGATTGGCTACGCCGTGGCCGCGCCGGAGGTGCTTGAGACGATCGCTGTGGTCCTCACCCCGTGGGGGGTCAACCACCTCGCGCAGCGGTCGGCGCTGGCAGTGCTGGGCTGCGCGGCGCTCTTTGAGGCTGCAATCGATGCCATGTGGGCGGAGCGTGAGCGGCTGATCGAGGCCATCACGGCGCGGGGCTTCACGGTGCAGCAGGGGGCTGCGCCGTTCTTCCTGGTGCTGGTCAGCGATGCAGCCGCAGCACGCGCAGCCCTGCTCGCACACGGCGTGCTGGTCCGGGACTGCACCTCGCTGGGCCTGCCGCAGCACATCCGAATTTCTCCCCGCACGCCGGATGCCGGAGAGCGCCTGCTTCAAGCAATGGATGCGGCGCGTCTCTGAGTGTCTCCGGTCTGCTCCGCGAGCGGTGTGGTCTTGTTCGATGCTGTGTGGTGCGCTAACAGGTGCCCAGCGGCAGCACTGCCCGTGCTCTTTGTCTTCACTATTGTTCGCACAGGTGCCCTGAGACATCAGGGTGAAACTGGGAAGTCGGTTAAAGTCCGACGCGGCCCCCGCCACTGTATCCGTGGAGGGTGATGGCAATACACCACTGGAGAATGCTCCGGGAAGGTGCCATCACCTGATGACTCGGAAGCCAGGAGACCGGCCTGTGAGACACGAAACACCGTCCCTCGGGGAGAAGGGGTGGGGTCGACGTGCCGTGGTGTGTCTGCCTCTCTCTTCGTTGAGGGAGGAGATCATTCCATGTTCCCTGTCACACTCTCTCTGGCCTCCTGTGTGCTGTCAGAGCCGTCATCTGTTGCTCCCTCATCTGCTGAGGGGGAGCTGCTGTTCGTGCGCGACGGTGTCGTCCTGCCGGGTGGCGAGGCCGGAACCGCGCTTCCAGATGGACGGCGGCTGCTGAGCCGGAGCTGGTCACCAGGCGAGACGGTCTCGGTCGGCTCCTGGAGCGGAACGGCACCCGCACAGGCGGAGTGCATCGCGATGTACGCGGTCCCGCTGGGTGACGTCTCCCGGCTGGTCGCGATGGGGGGCGCGGCCCCGAACACCACCCTGGCGTTCTCTCCAGATGGGGCGCTGCTCGCGGTCGGAAGCTATCGGGGCGAGGTGCTGCTGCTGGACGGCTGGACCGGTGACGTCCTGGCCCGGCGTGCGCTTGCTGAGACGATGGTCAAGTCGGTCGCGTGGTCGCCAGATGGGACAACCCTCTACGCCGCAGAGCAGTCTCCCGACGCCTTCGTCCATGCCATGGATCCGGCTGATCTGACTGCTCGCTGGAGCCTTCGACTGGCCGACATCGTCGAGTCCTCGGCGGCCCCGGATGCCGAGGACCTCTACGGCGTCTACCGCCTCCCGGCGGCCTATGGGCTGGAGGTTCTGCCCGACGGCGACCTGATCATCGCCGCCCACCACAACTGGAAGGTCGACGGGGAGACGGTGAACCGCTCGCAGCTCCTTCGGCTCTCTCCCGACGGGCAGATCGTGGCGCAGTGGCCTGAGACGGTGGCCGATGCCCGGCTGCGACATCCACGGGTAGATGTGGAGAGCGGTCAGGTGGCCCTCTCCGTGGTCCGCAGCGCCGCTGGACCGGATCCGGCGGACCTGCCCGTGGGCGGGGTGGCGGTGCTGTCGCTGTCGGACCTCTCCCTGATTCAGTCGGTGGTTCCCGATCCGCTGGGCCCATACTTCACCCGCGCCAGCGTCTGGGAGGGCCTGGATGTCTCGGCATCTGGCGTCTTCCTCGGGCTGACCGATGGGCGGATTCAGCTCTACGGCTCCGACGGTGCGCTCGCGCTGGAGGAAGCCACCGGCGCACCGATCCTGGCGGGAGAGGTTCCGATCCACGCCAGCGTCGGCTGGGGCTTCTTCCACGGGGACGGCGTGGTGTTCTCCACCTCCAACACCCTCATTCCCTACGGCGCCCAGACCCAGGCCCATCGGCCGCCCAGCCTCCATCCCGGCGAGAACACCCTGTGGTCGCTGGGGCTGGATGGAGCGCCCCGCTGGCTGTGGAGCGGTCCCCAGATCCTCGACGGCATGACCCGCTCTGATGATGGCGCGCACCTCGTGGTGGCCGCCGGGGATCGGCAGACCGATGCCCGCCGCGATCTCTACGGTGCGCTGATCTTTGACCTCAGCGATCCCGAGGGCCGCCGCAGCGGCGTCGAGAGGCTGGAGGCGTTCTGTCCCACGCAGGGACCAACCTTCTATGCGGCGGCGATGTCCGCTGACGGGCGAGTCGCGATGGCGGAGTATCCCTACCTGGATGAAGACAGCGCCGTGGTCGGCGAGTACCGCGTGATGGTGATGCGATGATGATGCTCCTGACCGCCCTGTGTGCGGACGCCGCGACCCTGCTTGCGGTGGTCTCCAGCCGCTCTGCTGCGGAGCTGACTGCCGGCGCGCATCGCTTCCTCGACGACAACCCCGATCACACCGTCCTCCTCCGGACCACCGATCAGCTGGCGGAGATGACGGACGAGGAGATCCGAGCCGCCTGGGCCGCGGCCGACGCGGTGCTGCTGGGCGGCGTGTTCGGCGAGGAGGTTCCACGGCTGGAGCGGCTGGTCCAGGGCTTCCCGGCCCGCGACACCACCCTGCTCGCGCTCCACGGGGACCCCCGCCTCACGACCCTCGCCCAGCTCGACGGTGCGCCGGTGTTCAGCGGGCTGGATGCTGATTCATTCACCGCCCTGACGGGCTCGTTCTCTGCCAGCGGGGATCCTGAGCAGCTCCGGCAGGAGCTGAGCATTGCTCACCCACGTCAGGCCCCCTGGCTTCAGGCCCGGGCCTACTGGCAGGCCCGGGGCAGCAACAACTTCGCCGGGCTGATGGGCTGGATGCTGGCGCGCCATGACGACGGGATCACCGTCTCACCTCCGGCTCCCCGTCCGGTGGTTCGGTGGATGCAAGACGGCGAGATCGTCGACGCGCCGGTGCTCCCGGAGGGGCGTCAGGCGGTGGTGGTGTTGGACTACGACAGCGGAGATCGCGCCGGAGACGCGGCACTGCATGGGGCCATCTGTGACGCGGCGCGTCAGCGCGCGCTGTCCTGCGTCAGCCTGCTCGCTCGGTGGGGAGAAGCCAGCGTCACGGCGCTGGAGTCCATTCCCGCTCAGCAGCTCTCCAGCATCGTCTCGATCCAGGACTTCGTCATCGGCGGGGGCGGCGGACGGGTCGCTGCGACGGCGGCCCTGGAGGCTCTCGATGTGCCGGTCATCAAGGGCATTCGGATGGTCGACATGACCACGACGCAGTGGCGGCTCTCGGAGTCTGGAATCCCCTGGGAGGGCCTGTACAGCCGTGTGGCGATGCCGGAGCTTCAGGGACAGGGGCAGCCGGCAGTGATCGGCGCGCTGTCTCCCGCCACCATCGACTCCCGCACGGGAGTCCGGCTGGCGATCCTGGAGCCGATTCCAGACGAGGTGGATGCCCTGGTCGATCGGCTCGCCCGCTGGGCACACCTCCAGGTGACCGACAACGCCGACAAGCGGGTCGCCATCGTCTACTACAACCACCCTCCAGGGCGACACAACATCGGCGCGGACAACCTCGATGTGCCCGCCTCTCTCATCTCGCTGCTCGGCATGCTGGGGGAGGCTGGCTACGACGTCGGCAGCCCGCCGGCAGACAGCGAGTCCTTGCTGGAGCAGATGCAGGCCCGTGCGGTCAACCTGCCTGAAGATGCCGGCGCGGTCGCAGAGATGGCGGATGCTGCGCAGACCCTCTCGCGAGCGGACTACGCGCGCCACTTCGCCACCCTCCCGTTGGCAGTGCAGCAGGAGGTCACCTCCGGCCCGCTGGCCCGCCTCTCGGTGGCGGCTCAGGAGGCCTCAGCAGCCGGAGAGATCGAGCTCGCCCGCCAGGAAATCTCCCAGACCCTGGGAGATGTCCACCACCTCGTCGAGGGCGTGCAGACGCCGCACCGCCAGCGGGCCTCCGACCTGCTCGATCAGCTCGAGGTGTCCTATGAGGCGGCGCTGTCTGGAGACACGCGCGTGTGGGGGGAGATCGATGAGCTGACCTCAGCGCTTCAGCGGACCGGAATCGAGGGGCTTCGCGGCTGGGGGGAGGCTCCGGGGATCGTGATGACCCACGGCGATCAGATCGTGCTGCCCGGGCTGGTGCTTGGCAATGTGTTCATGGGGCCGCAGCCGCCGCGGGGGTGGGAGCTGAACGAGGAGCTGCTGCACGCCAACCTGGCCTTCCCTCCGCACCACCAATACATCGCCTGGTATCACCATATTCGCGATGTATGGGAGGCGGATGTGGTCATCCACGTCGGCCGACACTCCACCCTGGAGTTCTTGCCGGGCAAGCGCGCCGGTCTGCTGAGCACGGACTACCCCCGGCTCCTTCTGGGGGACCTCCCCAACGCCTACATCTACATTGTCGATGGGGTCGGGGAGGGGATCCAGGCCAAGCGCCGCGGCATGGCCACCATCGTCGACCACCTCACGCCCTCCCTGTCGGCCACCCCGCTCTATGACGACCTCCTCACCCTCCGTCAGCTCGTCGAGAGCTACGAGGCTGCCGAGCACGGCGGCGACTCGACCACCCAGCAGCGGGCCATCGATGAGATCCGGGTGACCATCGCCCGGCTCGATCTTCAGGCGGAGCTGGAGGAGAGCATGGCCGAGGAGCTGGAGGTTCGCGGCATCTCGTATGCGCAGGTCGATGACGAGATGCTCGTCCACGAGGTCGGCCACTACCTCACCCACCTCCAGGAGGACTTCATGCCGCACGGGCTGCATGTCTTCGGCACCGACTGGGACGAGGCGGCGGTGGAGCGGATGGTGGAGAGCATGGGGGAGGTCGATGCTGGCGTCCGCAGTCGACTGATCTCTTCGCCCGGTGCGGAGCGCGTCGCCCTGCTGGCGGCGCTGGAGGGGCGCTTCATCTCACCAGGAGAGGGCAACGACCCGATCCGAACCCCTGAGGCGCTGCCCACCGGGCGCAACTTCCACGCACTGGGTGGAGAGCTGGTGCCCTCCCGGCTGGCCTGGACCCTCGGCAGTGAGCTGTCTGCGGAGGCCCTGAGCACCGGCACGACCACTGCTGATGGCCGCGAGGCGGTCGTGCTGTGGGCCAGCGACACGGTGCGGGACGAGGGCGCGATGATCGCGTTTGGGCTCTCGATGCTCGGGGTCGAGCCGGTGTGGAACAGCCGCGGCGTGGTCAAGGGAATCCAGCGGATGCCGCTGCTGGAGGGGGCCGCTCGACGAGACGTCACCTTCGTGACCTCCGGTCTGTTTCGTGACCTCTACCCCAACATGCTGGTCTGGCTGGACCGGGCGGTCCTGCATGCCCTTGCGGGTTCACAGCAGACCATTGAGGCGGAGTATCCGTTGTTGTCTGGCGCGCTGAGTGCGGCGCTGGTTCCGGTCGTTGAGGAGACGACCCCTGGTGATGAGCTGCTGGCGGTCAACCAGGTCGCGGCCCACTGGGTCGTGGAGGCACAGGCCCAGCTCGATGCGGGTGTGGAGGCCAGCATGGCGGGTCGGCTCGCGACGTACCGGGTGTTCGGCAACGCCCCGGGAGGCTACGGTGCCGGGATCAACCGACTCGCCGAGCGCTCTGGGGCCTGGAGCGACCGCAGCGAGCTGGCTGCGGCCTACACCCGCCGGATGGGACATGCCTACGGCGATGGCTTCTCGGGAGATCCGGTACACAGTCTGTTTACCAAGACCCTTGCTGCCACCGAGAACACCTACCTCGGTCGGGCCAGCAACCTCTATGGACTCATCGACAACAACGACGGCTTCGACTACCTCGGCGGGCTGAGCCTCGCTGTCGAGAGCGCCCGAGGACAGGCGCCAGCGGCCCGGATCGTCGACCACGCCAACCCCGAGAATGCCCGGGTGCGCCCCCTGGAGGTCGCCCTGCTCTCGGAGCTGCGGGGGCGGGAGCTGAACCCGGTCTGGCTGGAGGGGCTGATGAACCATGGCTACGCTGGAGCGCGCACCATGGGCAGTGAGTTCATGGAGAACCTGTGGGGCTGGCAGGTCACCAACCCCGACATCGTGCAGCCCTGGGTGTGGGACGAGGTCAAGCGGGTCTACATCGACGACGGCCACGACATCGGACTCGATGAGTTCCTTGAGGAAGGCCGCAACGTTCACGTCAAGACCAACATGCTCGCGATCATGCTGGTCGCTGCGCAGAAGGGCTACTGGGAGCCAGACGAGCAGACCCTCGCCGAGCTGTCCGAAGAATTCGCCGCGCTGGTCACAGAACATGGACTGCCTGGCTCTGGACACACCCGCCCCGACCATCCGGTGATGGACTTCGTCAAGGAGCGGATCGGACCGGAGCAGACCGAGGCGCTCTCTTCCGTCCTCGCCGCCGCCCAGGTGCAGGTCGCTGCCGCAGCAGCGGATCCGACCACCATCACCGAGGTCAGCGTCGAGGAGTCTGAGGAGTCCGCCTCTCGGCCTGAGCTGTGGGCGGTCGCGGGCCTGCTTGGCGTGCTGCTGCTGGGCGGGGTGTGGATGGGCAGCCGGAGGGTGTCGTGATGCTTGCGGAGCTGATGCGCACCCTGGTTGATGCCCTGGCGGCGCCGACCATCTTCGCCCTGCTGCTGGTGACGGCGCTCAGCGTGCTGGATGCCGGCGCAGCCATCGGGGAGCGCCTGCTGGGACTGGCGCGGCTTGCGGAGGCCGATCCCGAGCGGGTCACCCAGCTGGCCCGTCGGCGGATCGAGCGCGCAGACCTGCTGGCCCGGGTGGGTCCGATGCTCGGACTGATGGGCACCCTCATCCCCCTCGGGCCTGGGCTCGCGGCGCTGGGGCAGGGCAACGTCGCGCTGCTGGCGGACGCCGTAACCGTGGCCTTCGACACCACCGTGCTCGGCCTGCTGGTCGGGGTCATCGGGTTCGTGCTCAGCCGGCTGCGCCGCCGCTGGTACGACCGCCTGCTGGACACCATGGAGGTGGTCCGTGGCTGATCGGTGGGGCGGCCGGTTTGAGGGAGACGCCGATCCGCTGAGCGTGATGGGCAACCTCGTCGACGTGATGCTGGTGTTTGCCTGCGGACTCATCGCGGCCCTCATCGCCAGCAACCCGCAGCTCTCCCAGGCCCTCGCGCCCACGATCGACACGATCGAGCAGGGCCGAGAGCTTCCGCAACTTCCGGAGTCCATGGGAGATGACGGCAGCGGGTTTGAGAGTGTCGGCACGGTGTATCGGGATCCCGAGACTGGGAAGCTCATCCTGGTTGGGCCGTGATGCGTCCGCAGGCTGCGCCGCCATGGGAGGGACCGTGTCCACTGGATGCCGCTCAGGTCCGGGCGTGGATCATCGAACAGCACCCGGCGCTGTCGGCGCTGTCGGTGCATCGGCTGGGGCAGGGGTGGGACAACAGCGCGTGGTCGGTCGGTCCGTGGGTGTTCCGGTTTCCGCGCAGGGCAGAAACGGCGGAGCTGCTGGCCCGGGAGATCCTGTGGCTTCCGAGGCTGTCCGATCAGCTCCCGGTCCCGACACCGCAGCCGCTGCTTGTTGGGCGGGCGACCCCGGACTTCCCCTGGCCGTTCATGGGGCATGAGCGGTTGCCGGGAGAGACCGCATGCGGGGTGTCGCTGTCTGCTGCTGCCCGTCGCCGGCTGGCGGAAGATGCCGGTGGCTTCCTTGCCGCACTCCATGCCCTCCCGGTGCCCACCAACCTGCCGAGAGAGGAGGACTGTCGAAGTGATCCGACCCGGGTGCTCGCTGCGATCGAGGCCCGGTCTGTTGGAGCGGACGTCTTGAGCTTCGCAGCGGGGCTGCGAGACACCCCGCCGTGGTCGGGCACGCCCTGCTGGATTCACGGCGACCTGTACGCCCGACACCTCCTGCTCGATTCCTCACAGCGACTGTGCGGGGTGATCGACTGGGGAGACCTGCACGCTGGGGATGTCGCGGTCGATCTGGCGATTGCATACACGATGTTTACCGGCTCGGATCGGGCGTGCTTTTTTGAGGCGTATGGACCGACGAACAGCGCAACCCGCGACCGTGCCCGACTCCGCGCGCTGTACTGCAGCGTCGTGCTTGCCGCGCTGGGTCGGGGAACCCGAGACGCCGAGCTGGAGCGGGTCGGGCGGGTCGGACTGGAGCGTGCCCAATGCCCAGCGGAGGCACGGTGACCGGACCGTCGAGCGTCGCGTGCTCTGGCGTCAGGGGGAGCCGAGGTCATCAGAGATCGACCACAGGCGGAGGGCGCGCACGCCCACACCGCGATCGCTGAGGAACCAGATCCGCCGTCGGGAGGGATCCCAGACGGGAGCGGTGTCGTGTGCGGTGCTGGCGGTGAGCGGGATGACCTCACCAGAGGGGTGGATCCAGGCGAGGTCGCGCTGTCCGCCTCGCGTGATGGTGGTCAGCGTGCCGCCGCCGGGGCCGGTACGGAGGGGAGCGACGGGGGCCGCCGCGCCGTGCTGCCACGTGACGGTGTCTGTGCCGCTGACGGTGGGTGCCCAGGCGTGAGCGGTCTCACTCCAGGCGACGATCTCGGGCACGGTCTCTCCGGGAGCCAGTCGGTAGCCCACCCAGCCCTGTCCGGGGTGCCCCTGTCGTTCGGTGGGCAGGCCGCTGAACCACAGGCTGCCGTCAGCAGTGCCGATCAGCTCTGCGGCGACGAGCGGGAAGTCGGGATCATCTCTGGGGGTGGCGCCGTCGGGATCGGACGCGCGGCCATCGGCGGTCAGCATCAGCGCCGCAGACCCGAGCACTGCGAGCCCCCGCCCCTGCCAGGTCCGCCGATCCAGCCGCCAGGGCACGATCAGCCCCCACAGCAGCAGCGCCAGCCACAGCCGGGGCAGGGCAAGCAGCGACCACAGCAGCAGCGGTACATCGGGAGCGGACAGCGGCGCCGGCCACCACGCTGTGAGGATCGCGACCACCACCACCGCAGCAGCGTGTCGGCGGCGACCTTCTGCCAGCAGCGCCCCAGCAGCCCAGGAGACCGCCGGCAGCAGCAGGATGAGGTGATAGTGCGACAGGATCGGCCCCGACACCAGCGCCGCGCAGGCGGCGGCGGCGAGGACGCGGTCGCGCTGGGGACGGGTCAGCGTGGACCACGACAGCGCCGAGGCAGCGGTGAGTCCGACGACAAGCGGCTGAGCCCCGGCCAGGATCATGGCGACGGCGTCGGGGCTGTCGGCGAGGGGGGCTGGGTTGAGGCCTGGGTGGGGCAGGAGCGCGTGCCGGAGTCCGGCGCTGAGGCTCTGGAAGGCGAGGTGCCAGGGATGGACGAACCAGCCCCGTGCGGCAGCCGGCGCGATCTCGGACAGCCACAGGGCATGGAGCGGCCAGCCCAGCAGCAACACGCTCACCGTGCCGCCGAGCATCAGGGTGCCCAGCGCAGCACCCACCGTCCGCCAGCGCCGTGCCAGCACCGCGACGAGCAGCAGCGGCCAGGTGTGAACCTTCAGCCCCACGGCCAGCCCCAGCAGCAGTCCGGCCAGCCCCCCTCGACGCGCCCGCCATGACCAGAGCATGCCGGCCAGACACGCCGCCACCGGGAGATGGAACTGCCCCTGGATGAGGTGCGAGCGCAGCACCGGCCACGCCAGCAGCACGGCGGCCATGCCCGCCCACAGCGGCCACTGCCGCCCCCGAGCGATGAGCCCCGCGAGCACCACGACCAGCGCGCCCTGTCCGAGCCACCACACCGTGCCCGCCGCTGCTGGAGTCAGCGCCACCAGCGGCACTGCCAGCAGCGCGGAGGGGGGCGTCAGCACCGCAAAGCCCACCAGCCGATCGCCGAACCCCAGCCGCGAAGCCTGCGCAGTAAACCAGCGGTAGTCGTAGAGCTGCGTGAGGGGATCGCCCTCCAGCCACAAGGCCGAGGCTGTCCAGTAGTTGGCGAAGTCCCCCGTCGGCGGGCCGGCCGTCCCGATCAGCACCAGCAGGCACGCGGTGACGCCGAACAGGAGCAGCGGCCGTTGTCTGGAGGGCTCGCGCTTGGTCTGGGCTGGAGACCGATGGGGGCTCGGGGGCGGAGGCGGCAGGTGTGTTCTCCCGTGGGCCTTGTGGCTGGAGGGCTCCAGCCTGCCAGAATTCGGTGGTGGAGCGTGGCGGTCTGCCCGGGGTGGCACACACGAAGACACCCGCAGCGCTGAGATCCGAGAGTGTGCGCAGTCATGGTAGCGTCTCTGCTGTGCACGATCTTGCTGACATCTTCACTGCTGCTCCCGCAGGGACTCGGCTCCAGCTTCAGGCGATGCTGGAGGGAGGCTGGCTGGAGGTTGGCTCGGGCGTGCTGTCGATGCTGACCCCGGATCGCGTGGAATTCTCCGGCGAGCTGTTCGCCATCGAGCCCGGCCCCGTCTCCTTGAGGCTCTGGCTCGCCGAGGGCGGAGGCGCCGAGATCATGCTGCGGGAGGCGCGCGATGATGCCGCAGTGTGGTGGCCCTATGGTGACGGAATCGTGGTCACTGCGACCCTGGCGGGTCGTCCCGGTGAGCTGACCCTGTGGCCAGGCGGCGGTGGGGTGTACCTCACCCTTGCTGGAGCGGTGTCGGCTCAGCTCTGGCTGGGACCCCAGTGAGCCGCCGCAGTCACCACGCATTGCAGGCGGTCTCCATGGGCCAGGGAGCGGTGCCGACCGCGTGACGGGGGCGATGTGTGCGGGTCGCCACAGCGCCCACCCCGACCAAGAGCAGGACACCAATGTCCTGGTCTTGAGCACGGCCCTTCACTCCGCTCAGGGCCAGACACGCGCAGGACTGGTGGGCGTCATCTCCAGCCAGCACCTGACCACACCTCGCAGCTGTAGCACCCTCAGGATTCGTTCAACAATTCAGGATTTAATTTTAAAATAAGTAAATAATAACGGTTGTTATTCGGTGAATTTTCACCGGTACCATGGCTGGTGGGGCGGAGGTGAGCCATGGGTGCGGGCGCACAGAAATGAGAAGCACAGCAAAACCTGTCACAGTTCTTGCTAAGCCTATGAGCAGGAACCGCCGACTCATACCGGGAGTCATCGTGTCAGCATCCACCACCACCGCTGCACTCCGCGCCATCGCTGCCGGCATGCTCATGGCGATGTCATGGGGCTGCTCCATCAGCGCCACTGAGCTGGATGAGCGCTGGGACACTGGCAGCGACGTGGCGCTGACGAAGGCGGACTTTGCCAGTGTCCGCCTTCGGGTCGATGTCCTCCCGTCGGTCGAGGCGGGTGACGATCTCCTCGCGCAGTCGGTGTGGCTGGATGAGCAGTCCGACTGGCAGAACCTCGACCTTGCGATGCGGCCCACGGTCACGATCTCTGGCTCCGTAGTAGGCTTCGCAGCCAACCCGTACAGCATCACGGTGCCGGGCGTGGAGAACGTCCCGGTCCTCAGCACGGTGGCCCTCCGGGATCCCGGAACCATTGTCTCTTCGGTTGTCCAGACCGAGGCGGATGGCTCCTTCGCGCTTCGTCTTCCTTCTGGAGGCGACTATCTGCTCTCTGTGCTGCCCGAGGTGATGGCGCTGCCGATGCATGTGGAGGACGGGGTCGAGATCCAGGGAAACACAGACCTCGGAGAGCTCAGCCTCGACTACGGCGCGCCAGTCTACGGCACGATCACCAGCGACGGCGCGCCCCTCAGCGTCAGCGTTCGCCTCATCGATGCTGTGACCGGGGTCGAGGGCTTCGCCACCCAGACCGATGCCGCCGGCCTCTACATGTTGCGAGCCGAGCCGGGCGAGTACCTGGTTCAGGTCGAGCCGCTCACCGGAGCCACCCTGCCCACCATCCAGCAGCTCGTCACCCTCGACAAGGACGACGGCGCATGGGCAGCAGTCGACGTCGGCATCATCGAGCCGGTGCTGGTCCGTGGGGTGCCGCGAACATCCGGCGGGCAGACCATGAGCAACGCCGTCGTCCGGCTGACCGCCACCGCCCTCGACCAGGCCCAGGGCACCATGATGGTCGAGACCGAGACCGACCAGAGCGGAGGCTTCCTGATCTACGCCCTGCCCGGTGAGTGGATCATGGAGATCATCCCGTCGGCAGATGCCGCAGACCTCACCGCTCCGCTGGAGCAGGCCCTGACCATCGACAGCAGCGGAGTCAACCTCGGCACCCTCACCCTCTCAGAGCAGATCACCATCGAGCGGATGCTCCTCGACAGCGATGGACTCCCGGCGGCAAATGTCTTGGCGACCTTCACCGAGCAGGGGTTCGACCACGCCACCTACACCGCCTACAGTGATGCCGATGGTCTCCTCACCGTCTCTGTGCCCGACGTTCCCCTCGATGTCTGGCTCACGCCTGTCCAGGGAGAGGCTGCGGTGACCCGCCGGGAGCTGCTCAGTCCCGGTGGTGCTGCTGAGGACACCTGGAGCCTCAGCGACGGCGTCCGCCTCAGCGGTGCAGTGAGGAGGCCCGGAGCGGGCAGCGGGATCTCAATCGTCGAGGTCTATGACGAGGACGGGATATTCTACGGCTCGACCCTCACCGATGCCGAAGGCGTGTTCGACTTCCGCATCTCCCCCTGATCGTGGAGTCCCCATGCTGTTCCTCCTGCTCGCCTGTGCCTCGGACGTTGAAGAGGGGGGGCTGTCTGGACCCATCGGCCTCTCAGGCCTCGGCGGAGAGGGGACTGTAGCGATCCAGAGTGCCTACGGGCTCGCTCAGGACGGCCACCTCATCGCCTACCTCTCCAGCGCCCCTGATGTCGGCTGCGCGGAGATGGTGACCCACCTCACCCCCGGCGACAACACCGACGATCCCTCTGGGCTGTTTCGCAGCGACCACTGCAACATCTTCATGTCGCTGCCTGGCTGGAGCGACGGCTTCTCCGCGACGGATGATCCGGTCGCCCTCGCGGGCTTCTCGATCACCTGCACCCTCGGCGACGGCGCGTTTGTGTTCGAGGAGCGAGACACTGGCGACGAGGACTACTACTGGTCGGACGACTACTGGCAGGGCTACCCCGACAGCTACGACCTCACGATCACGCCAGAGGGCGAGGACTACGCCATGGCGATGGACATGGCTGGCTTCTCTGGCACCTTGATCTACGAGGGCTTTGAGGCCCACACCGGAGCAGGCACCGTGAGCGGGGAGCAGACGATCACCGAGTGCTCAGACTTTGAAGTGCTTCACGGCATCTACTGAGTCCGCCTTCGACTCATGAGTGGGGCTGGTAAAGTTAGCCTGTAACGTTCATCGTCACAGGAACTACCATCCATGCTCTCGTCCTGATGCGACAGCGCCGAGGCGCTATCCTCCAGCGACCCAGCCCACACCGGCGCTCCAGGTCATCGATGCGATCTCGACGTCCTCAGCATTGTCTGCGGTGAGGATGGCATCGGTGATGGTGATGGTGCCCAGCACCGGCATGTCGCTGCGCTCCTGGAGCGTGGTGGTCAGCGTGACGGTGCCAGAGCGTGCGGTCCACTCGGCCTCGATGAGCTCTTGCTCGTCGAAGGTGTCGGTACACTCCAGCCAGGAGACATCGTGCCCTGACCGCAGCACGAGGCTGCCGTGCATCGAGAGGTCGATGGTGTCGGACTGCGGGGTTTCCGATGCCACGGTGTCTGCGGCGAGGCTGTCGTGCATCGAGAACACCAGCGACAGTCCGCCGTCGGGAGCGTAGCGGGTGAGGATGATGTCGCTGCACCCCCCGTCATCGATCAGGGTGCTGAGATCGGGTGCTGCAGTCCGGTATCCATCAGCAGGTTCTGAGCTGACTTCATCGCAGCCAGCGGTGAGGGCAAGAGCAAAGAGCAGGGCGCTGGTGTGGTTCATTTCGGTGTTCCTCCGGCACTCAATGTGGCCCTGTTTACGTCGGTTGACCATTCCATAAATGCACAAATCACCACCCAAAACGGCACATTAAAGAGCACTTAAGGGGTAGTTGTGGTCTCGGCTGGAGCGAGACCACTGACGGGACGTACAGCGTGCCGATGATGTGCGTGATTCCATATGAGATTGATGCGGTAAGTATGGTTTGAGTTGGTATTTTTTCGTTTTATGGTTGGGGATGGTGTGCCCGGTAACGGTATTTTGTTGTGCTGAGGGCTGACCGTAGCCTGAGGCCTGGGGTGTTCCAGCACTGTAGAGGGTGTACAGGTCGTTTAATTGACGGGTTGTATACTTTTTTACTGGATTGACCTTAAATGAGGTCGTGCGCTTTCTGGGGGCATCGCGGAGAAGACTGAACGTGGTAGATCGCGGAGCCTGTGGATGCATGACATTGTCGTGATCAAGTCAATTTTAAGCGATATTATACTTACTATCTTCACTATTTATGGGGGTGGGCTGTATGCGCGAGGCGCTGTGCTGCCGGCGCTCAGCTCTGTCACCGAGCCTGAGCAAACAAATCGGCTGCCGGATGCATCGGATGGCAGCGCCGGTCTGGCTAACCCTGCCCCTGCTTCTGGGGGGCATGCTCAGTGTGATCTTGCGCGGGTTCTTGGACGTATAACTGTGGGTAATGTTTTGGATGATTACCTTTAACCTTTTTATTGTGGGTTTTATGCTCGTACCGTCCTGGTCTGCCGCTGCGCGCTGGAAGGCTCCGCGACACGCTCCTCAGTCCTGCATCCTCACGGTGCTGGGCGGGGCGGGCGCGGTCCTGGGCGGCGGGCTTTAGCGGTGGCTTGCGTGCAGCCGCGCGGCGTTGGCCTCACACGGCTCCCCGTGCGATGGTGCAGCGGCGCTTCGTAACGCGCGGTGTGTTGTCTGTTACGGTGTGCCCTGAGGTGCTCCCACCACGGGACTGCGTGTTGGTTCCGGGGTGAGGCGCACGGCTTGAGCGGGAGTCTGAGCTGTGGCTGGGAGCTGTCGCAGCTGCGCCGAGGCACTCCTGGAGACAGGGGCGCCGCAGGGTTCCGCTGGCAGCCGTCGCTGGGCTGTCGCCGGAATACCGGTATGTACATCTCTGTGAATCACTCCCCTCCGACACTCCGCAGCCGCATCACCACCCTCGGCACCCTTGCCCTCGCCGCTGGCCTGCTCGGGCTGGGGCTTGGCGCGCTGGTCGCGCCGGAGTGGTCTTCACAGACCTACGGGGTGCCGACTGCGGAGCCGACCTGGGTGCAGGCCACCGGGATGCGCGATCTCATCCTCGGGCTCGCCCTGCTCTCCCTGTACCGCCACCGCGATGCGCAGCGCCGGCTGCTGCCGATCCTCTTCCTGCTGCCGCTCGCTGATGTGATCCTTGTCCTGCTCGCTGGCCACCCGCTGGTGACTGCGGCACCACACCTCGGCGGGGTGCTCGGGATCGGGGTGCTGGTCGTGGCCTCAAGGGGGCCGGTCGACTAATCCACGATGTCCAGTCCGCCGGTGATCTCTGCGACCGAGCCGCTGCTGCCGTCGTCCTTGCGCCAGCCGACGGTGCCGTCTGAGGCGACGATGGTGTAGGTGTGGCGTCCGACGCCGCTGTCTCCGGCGCCCCAGTCTTGGATCCAGGACCCCTCGGTGTCGCCGAGCACCGGGAAGGTGACGTCGGTGAAGGCGATGAAGTCGTCGATGTCTGCAGTGTCGGGCAGCTCGCCCTCCGCATCCTCGATGAGCACTGCGATCAGCTCAACGTCATCGGGGGCGTCGGTGAGGTACCACTCGTCATGGAGTCCCTGGACCAGGGACACGCAGGTGTTTCACCAGGAGGCTGTTCCGACCACGATGACGCGCTGTCCGTCGTAGTCCGACAGCGAGACCGGAGCGCCGGTCACATCGGAGAGGGTGAAGTCGGGCGGGGCCTCGCCGATGGCGAAGCCCTCCTTGATTGGATCAGTACCGGTAGAGCCTGGCGCGACGCAGCCGGTGAGGAGAGCGGGAATCAGGAGTCGCATGAGTCCTGTGTATCGAGAAAATTCGCTGCTCCAAGCCTCAGTGGAATTCCTGGTAGTGCTCTGCGAGCAGATCGGCGCCGTAGTCGTTGCGGGGGTCACGGTAGACGGCGTGGATGTGCTCTCGGCTCTGGTCCATGTGGTCGAACTCGATGAGGATGCCCGGGCCATGAATTCGGTAGTAGATGGCGTCAGTGCCGGTCAGCGTTCCGAGCCAGCCGAGGTAGGTCTCGTCATATTCTGCGCGGACCTCCGCCATCTTCCAGTCGGCGAACACACCCTCCTGGTCGTAGATGTAGGCCTCGATGAGTGCATCGAGTAGGGCGATCTGCTCGTTGGTCAGCTCGGAGAGCAGCAGTCCGGTAGGCTCCAGCCCGCCCTGGTAGTTGGCACCTGCGATGAGCACCGGCGGGGTATCAAGGAAGGCGCCTGCGAGCTGCTCGGTGGTGAGTGCTCGAGCGAGGTCTTCCGCCAGCGCGACCTCGTCAGACAAGGGCACGTAGCCATCGTTGGTGGACTTGGGAGAGACCCCGTAGAGGGTGGGGGTCATGGTGTAGAGGCAGCCGATGGCGGTGAAGCTCATCGCGAGGTGGTGGCCGTCGAGCTGCCAGGCCCAGGGCTCAGTTATCGAGGGGGTATCGAAGATGCCAAAGTAGTAGAGGTCACCCTGCGCGAGGTTGTCGCCGCCGGCCTCAAGATCTTCCTCGATGGTGATGATTCCCTCGGCCTCTTCCAGCCCGCCAGCGCTCAGCGATGCCGACAGGAGTGCCTCAGCCAGCGCGCGCTGATCGGCAGTCATGTCGGCGTAGGGCAGACCCTCCCGAGGAGTGGAGATCGGAGGGAGGTTGGACCAGGTGAAGCGTTCCTGGTCGTCCATGGTGAAAGAGATCGTCTGGAGCTGCTTCTTGTCTAACGATGCGGTCAGGGCATCAGCGGCGTCGATGATCTCTTGTGCGGCCGTGCACATCGGGTCTGCGTCGGTGTCTGCGTCGGTGTCTGCGTCGGTGTCTGCGTCGGTGTCTGCGTCGGTGTCTGCGTCGGTGTCTGCGTC
>JAQXDW010000055.1 GCA_029251165.1 Myxococcota bacterium | reverse complement strand
CGGTGGCCGACAAGGGACTGCGGGTGGTGGCTCAGGTGCCGGGGCGACCGCCGAGCGGGGCCCGCCGGGCTGGCAAACTCACCCCCTGCCAGCGCCGGACAGGTCAGACCTCCAGTCTCAGCCACATCGAAAAGGTGAGGTGGGAGGCCGCCTCCTGAGCAGGCTTCCGGCTTCATTTACCCCTCGTAGCGGACCTTCTTGCGGAGTAATGTTTCCGGATTCTGTAGCTCGGAGACCCCATCACAGTCCTGGCAGACCCGTCTGGGCTCGGGCACCTGTCCTTCCCGAGCCCCGATGTAGATGACCGTGCCGCAGTCCGGCTCCCGGCACTGGTAGATCCACCACGTTCGTTCCTCCATCCCACACCTCCACGAGAGGCGATCGGATCGTCAGGCGCGTCACCCAAGCCTGGGCCTGCCGGTGTTGAGGTAGAGCATCCATCAGGACAGCAGTGTGGGCGTCAGCGTTTTGGCACCGTCATCAAGTACTCCCATGCCGGTTGCGCGGTGCTGATGTACAACCCCGAGCATTTCGCCTCAGGTTTCTGACTCACCATCCACGGCCTTGCCCCGTTGCTCCGCTGACCTGGCGCTGGTGAGTCAAAAAGGACCGGTTGTGGCATGTCTTTAGGAGTGTGGCATCAAGACTCGATGGTCGTTGACACCTGACTGACATCCGTCAGTGTCAACCGTCATTTGAATCCCCCCCTTCCGTAATTTCAATGGATTACCGAAATCCAGGTTGTGCACAGGTTTTGCTTTTCAGCTCTGGATGGTGTCCACCGCCCTTGGCTTGTCGGGTCATGACCTCATCCGGAGTGTTCTTCAAGAGCACCTGGAGAGCGTGCTGGAGAAGGCGGAGCAGGCTGGTCATCCCCTTGCCGCTCATGTGGAACAGACATTGAGGTCTGCAGTCACCTGCGGGAATCCTGCCTACGGTTTTCGGCGTATTCGATGTGCGGGTTGCAGCCTGGACCGTGTGGTGGGGTTTTCCTGCAAACGCCGTGGCGTGTGCCCGTCGTGCGGTGGTCGTCGGATGAGCCAGCGCGCAGCGTGGTGGGTTGATCGGATCTTGCCGCGTGTTCCGGTGCGCCAGTGGGTGCTCTCGTTGCCATTCCCTCTTCGCCTGCGGTTGGCTTGGGATCATGATCTTCGCAAAGCGGTCCTGGGAATCTTCCTGGGTGCGGTCTTCCGCTTCCAGTGTCGGCGGGCCAGGCAGTATGGCATCCCCGATCCGCAGTGCGGTTCACTCACGGTGGCTCAGAATTTTGGCGGTTCGTTAAACTTGAACCTGCATTTTCACGCCATCTTACCCGATGGTGTGTTTCGCTGGGACGATCGTCTGGATGCGCCTCGGTTTGTCTCACTGCCCGCGCCAAGCACCGCCGATGTCCAGCAAGTGGTGGAGAAGATAGCGACCCAGGTGAGGCGTCTTCTGGTGCGCCGTGGACTGATGGAGGAGAGCCTGGAGGTGCCCGATGAGGAGCATCCTTTTCAGCGTGCCAGTGCACAGGGACGCGTCCTGTTGGGAGAACGCTCCGGACAGCGAGTGCAACGTGTGGGGCAGACCTGGATGTTCGGTCCGCCGCCTCCTCGAAAATTACCGCGTCGATGCGCGGTCTCTGAGGGATTCAATCTGCACGCCGGTGTGCGTATCGGTCGACGGCAATGGAGTCGGCTGGAGAAATTGTGCCGCTATATCGCCCGTCCTCCACTCGCCAAGGAGCGTTTGAGTCTGCGAGAAGATGGGCAGATCATTCTGAAGCTGAAGCGACCCTGGTTCGATGGCACCTATGCATTGCTCTTTGAGCCCGAGGTCTTTGTCGAGCGCCTGGCAGCTATTGTTCCAGCCCCGATGAAGAATATGGTGCATTACCATGGCGTTTTTGCTTCAGCGTCCAGATGGCGACCCCTCATCGTGCCTGACGGGGTGAGGCGTCAGAAGAAGGCCCAGGAGCGCAAGCAGAG
>JAQXDW010000023.1 GCA_029251165.1 Myxococcota bacterium | reverse complement strand
GTTCGCCGCTCCCCCGAAGGGGCGCTCGACTTGCATGTCTTAAGCCCGCCGCTAGCGTTCGCTCTGAGCCAGGATCAAACTCTCCAGTTTAATCTATTTGTGACCGCGCTCCGTTCTGCGTTGAGGTTGCCCTCGCTGCGTCCCGTGCGCCGTCGAATCTCTATGGAATCGAACGGAAACTGTTACCTGTTTTTCAAAGATCGGACTGGAGTGCGATGCATAGAGCATTGCTTTTCCGATTTCAGCCCGCGGCTTTTATTGAAGACACTGAATGGAGTCAAGAACTTTTTCAAGTCTTATCAAGTTGCTTTCTGCGTAGGTGCTGGTTGGCATCTACACTTCGGAACTTGTCCAGTTGTTGTCTGCGTATTGCTCAGGGCTTTCAAAGAGTATCTTGAGCGCGTGCATCTCGTGACGCATGCTGGATGACTCTCGTTGCTGTGAGGGTTGTTCCCCCGCAGCCCACAGTATTTACTGCAACCCCTGTAGGCCGGCAAATCTTTTTCTGATCTTTCTGCGCCCTCAGCGGCTCCGAGAAGCTTCAATTTACAAGCAAAAATAGGATTTTACCTGTCCATGTGCCGTTCTCACTGCTCCGTTGAGCGATGATGTTCATCAACCGCACCACCGTCCGTCCGTCAACTGTGCGGAAGATCTCATTGGTGACGATGCCCAGCAAAGCAGCAGAGCCTCTGAGGCTTCAGACTGTAGAGCTCCGGCGACCAAGCCTGGCGAGAGCGCTGGCACAGCTTCTACAAGCAGACAAGGCAAGTACGAGGGGGATGTGCTAGCTGGAGGATCGCAATGTGGCTCCCTACTGGCGCATACCCCAGGGCAAACCATGGCACAGACAGCCCCTTCATCACCGTCCAAGTACCGGAATGGCTTCATCATTCATCCGGTCGTGGATCTGGTCTTCTTCATCTTCTCGCCACTGTTGGCTCTTCTGGTCGGCTTCGGGATCTCCGGGACCGATCTCGCGGACCGCTCTGTCACCATCCTTGGTCACAGCAACTCAGTCACCAACATCTTCTTGGGAACCCTCATCTTTTCCCACCTGGTGCTCGTCTTCTTGCGGAGTCACCTGAACAAGAACGTCTTCATGACCTACCCGCTGCGGTTCACCCTGGTGCCGGTCCTGTTGTTCGCAGGAATGATGAGCTCTCTCTGGCTGCTGGTCACGATGAGCGTCCTGGCGACATGGTGGGATGTCTACCACTCCGGGATGCAGACCTTCGGACTCGGGCGCATCTATGACAGCAGAGGGGGGAACGACGCGAAGGTCGGGCGGGTTCTTGATCTCACCCTCAACCAGCTGCTCTACGCCGGACCGATCCTCGGCGGGCTGACCTTGTGGGACCACATCAGCGACTTCGAGGAGTACGAGCAGCTCGACGCAGAGATGTTCCTCACCGAGATCCCCTACTACACGATGTACTACGCCCACTACCTGACCTGGGCGGTGCTGCTGTTCGGGATCCCGTTCCTCTGCTTCTATGTCTACCGATACTGGCGATTGGCACAGGAGGGCTACAGCATCTCAGCTCAGAAGGTCGCCCTGTACGCCTCGACGGGACTGTGCTCGATCCTCACCTGGGGGTTCAACTCTTTTGGGGAGGCGTTCTTCATCATGAACACCTTCCATGCGATCCAGTACTTCGCGCTGGTGTGGTGGACGGAGCGAAAGAACCTCACGACGAGAGCAGGGCTGCTGCAGCACCGCTGGGGTCGCGGGCTTGTCGGTGCGCTCTGTCTGGTGCTCGCGGTGGGCTTCGGGCTCTGGGCGGAGTGGGTCGAGGGAACCGATCACTTCGGCGTCGCCGTAATCACGACTGTCGCCATCCTTCACTTCTGGTACGACGGCTTCATCTGGTCGGTCCGAAAAAAGCAGGTGTAGATGCAGGCTCCGGCAGCACGCTACAGTGGCGGTGATGCTTCCAGAACGAAACCGACAGGCAGAAGATGCATACCTCGCGCACTGGCGCAGCTCCGATGAAACGGAGGGGCTGATCGCAGCCGTGACAGCGGCAATCGAGGGAAGACGGCCGCAGCTCGCGGCCCGCCTCGTCAACCTCCTCGATGAGCAGATCGAGATTGAGCCCGGCTCTGCGCTCGAGCGCGCCACCCGCGCGAGCCGAATGATGATGCTCTCCGAGTCCTCCCCGGCGACCTTCCAGGAGCTTGAGAGCGCCTGGATTCTGGCCAGGCGAACGCGAATTCGCCGGATCACCCGCAGGATGCGGGCCGGGAAGAGCCTTCGGGGTCGTACCCCTCGAAAAAGCCGACGCTGATGGCCAATTATCAGACTCACCTCAACGGCGGAGTGCTCATCGGTGCCGCTGCTGCACTGGTCAGCGGTGGACTGGGCATGGTCAACGCTGTGGAGATGCCGTTCGTCGCGCTGGTCGGCACCTGGGGCGGGCTCGCGCCAGATCTCGACAGTGACAATTCACGGCCCGTGACGATCATGTTCACCTACGCAACCATCGTCGTGCCCACGGTGGCACTCTGGCGGTTTCCGTTCCTTCACGACTCCTTGATGGAAGGCGCGATCGCCTGGCTCATCATCGCCTCCATCGTGCGCGGTCCGCTCTGCCTTGCCCTCAAGCGACTGACCGAGCACCGCGGCATCTTCCACAGCATTCCTGCCGCACTCATCTTCGGCTGCCTGGGGTTCTTGTGGTCGGGCCGACGGGTCGACGACATCCCGCTGCAGACTGCGATCGGTGTCAGCGCAGCGGCCGGATACTTCACCCACCTGGTGCTCGACGAGATCTGGGCGGTCGACTTCGAAGGTCGGCGCCTGAAAAAATCCTTCGGTACGGCGCTGTCTCTGTGGGTACCGAGCAAGCTCGTCACGGTGCTGGCCTATGGACTGCTTGCAGTCCTCGGCGGGCTGACCTGGGAAGGACTCGGCGGGACACGTCCCGAGGGACTCTGGGAAGACGGTCTCGGTGATGCACCAATAACGTTAGCCCAGGATGCTTGGCAGCGGTTTCGCTCTCTGATGGAGTCTGTGCTGTGATCCTCCTCATTGTGCTCTCCTGTACCGATGGAGGCGAGAGCCTTCCGTCACCGACAGACACCACTCCCCGCGCGGACACCGCCGAGCCTGAAGACACCGCGACGGACACCGCAGCGCCCGAAGACACCGCAGTAGACACCGGCGAGCCGCTGGATGCGGACAGCGATGGCTATCGAGCGAGCGAGGACTGCAACGATCAAGACGCAGCGGTTCATCCAGGTGCCGTCGAGCAGTGCAACGGCATCGACGATGACTGCGACGGGGTGGGAGAAGCAGATCACGACGGCGACGGAGCCCTCGACTGCATCCTCTGCGAGAGCGTGGGCTACTGGGAGGCCGCGGCGGCAGACGACGAGGCCGCCCTGATCTCCGGGCTCGCGCTCCTATACACCGAGGATGCCTGCAAGGACTACTCTGTCGCGCGAGAGCTGATGTTCCTCACCCTGGACAACCAGGAAGGCACTGTCGAGGGGCTCTACACTGGAGCGACATTCACTGTCGAGGACAAGCTTCCAGACTGGGATGTCGTCAACACTGAGCATGTCTGGCCTCGGAGCGCCGGCGCCGGAGAGGTCCCCAGAGAGTGTGACCTCCACCACCTCTACCCCTCGGACGCCAGCGTCAACAACCGCCGGGGCTCGCTGCCGTTTGGTGAAGTAGAGGGCATGACCTGGTCTTCTGGTGGCTCACAGATCGGCACGGATGCAGACGGCACAGAGGTCTTCGAGCCTCGCGATGAGAAGAAGGGAGACGTCGCCCGCGCGATGCTCTACTTCTCCGTCCGATACCCAGACAAGGCCGACCTCGCAGCACAGCGAACCGCCGGACAGGTCGCGCTCTTCCAGAGGTGGCACCTTGCGGATCCACCCGATGCCGCCGAGCGGACACGCAGCCAGGGCATCGCAGCGGCGCAGGGATGGGACAATCCGTTCGTCGTCTGTCCAGAGCTGGCCGGCGTTCTTTAGGCGCGACGCTCCAGCCACCGCCATGCTGGCACCGTGACCAGACACACCGACAGCCCCCAGGCGAGCAGGCTCCCCAAGGCCGCTCCGAGTGCAGGGATGGTCAGCGCTGCGATCAGCGCGAAGGTTGAGACGCTGGAGGCGCCAAGCATCATCGGACCGACCGCACCCGCCTGCACCGACTCTCCCTGTGAGATCCAGAGCGACACCATGGTGGTCAAGAAGATCGCAGGAAACACCGAGGCGATCCCTGCCGCAACCGCACCCCCAACGCTGGCGAGCCAGACGGCACCCGCGATCGCTGCGCCCGCGAGCACGCCGCGTGCAAGGAGCGTGGCGAGTCCGACCTTGCGATGGCCGGCAGGGCTGGGCGGATTGCGCATGCAGGCCACGATCCCGAGGCCAACCGTGAGCACCACCAGACCAGCTCCGATGAGAAGAAGCGGTGCACCGCGTGCGCCGAGGTGCTGGAGAAAGAGGATGATCCCAGCAGCAATCACCAGCCAGCCCGACAGCGAGACCACCAGCATCAACACGAGCCGTCCCCAAAGCCCGATCGTTGGGAGACGCGGGGGAACGATCCGCCAGAAGTAGAGAAACAGGACGTCGACCAGCATGCCCGCTGAGCATGCGGCCATCGCAGCCTGAAAAGCCTCGACGGAGACGCTCTGGGCAGAGATGCCAACGGCAGCAGGCACGATGGTGGTCGGTAAGGTGCTCAGCAGGCCGCCGATCCGGCCCCCCCAGCGCTCGACAGCGACCGTCGCGGCAGTGGCAACCAGCCCGGCGAGCAGCGCAGGGAGGAGGATTCCGATCATGAAAGAGACTCCTGATCTGCAGCAGGTTCACTGCTGGTGCATCTGTCCAGATGGTCTGAACAGATCACCGGCTGTTGAGGGGGCTTAGATAAGCTGACATCACCAGACGAACACTGCTGAGCGACCAAAGAAGGGCGCACGGGCGCTGCGGAGGCCTCCAGCTGCGTGACCAGGATGCCGGTCTACACACTGCGGGCGTGTACCGCTGAGGCCAGCATATCAATGGTTCACCCGTGTGCTCATCGTCACCCACCCCGTACGAAGCACCGCACAGGAAGAGCCTCCGATCACAGAACCGCTTCGAGGCGTCGTGCACCGCGACCGCACGCTGCAATCTGAGCGCGGCTCCAAAAGCACACTGCCCTGAAGGGACTTGGCCGTCAGCTGGAGAGACTCGGAGCCACATCAGATGCTGTGGCGCTCCGCCGCGCGAGCAGCACCGACGCGAACGACGGGCCCGAAGGAAGGTGCGATCGTCTCCCGTGGACGAACACAAGATTCGTGCGCTGCGGAGGCTCGAAGACCACCCCTGCTGCCCCTCTTGCGGATAAATCAGACAAAACCCTGACACTCCGCTTCTTCTCATCAGGGTTGAAGGTCTATACTCGCCATCCAGTGACACAAAATACACCCCAAATTCTTCTCGTTGAAGACAACACCGAGCTGCTCTCCACCCTCACCCGCTTCTTTCAGCGTCAGGGGTACACCGTCTTTTCCACCCGCTCAGGGGAAGAAGCGGTCGAGATCGCGCTCTCTCATCGCCCCGATATTGCCGTCATGGATGTCATGCTCCACGAAGGTCCGGGGGGTCCGCTTGGCATGGACGGCTTCGAGGCCTGTCGGGCCATCCGTGACCGAGGCTTTGACCGACCGGTCTTGTTCCTCACCGCCAAGCTCGCTGAGCAGGACACCCTCCAGGGGTTTGCGGCTGGCGGTGACGACTACATCACCAAGCCGTTCTCGCTGCTGGAGCTGAAGGCGCGCATCGATGCCAACCTCCGACGGGCAGGTCTGAGCCACCGGCTCTACAACTTCGGTGATCTGGAGATCGATCTGGAGCGGTACACCATCCGTCACCCCAACCACATCGAGCGCCTCCGCAGCCGAGAGCGGGATCTGCTCCGCTGCTTCATCGAGAACCGCGGGCGCATCCTCTCTCGCGAGAGCCTCCTTGAGCAGGTCTGGGGTAGCGCGCTGCACACCTCCAACCGCACCGTCGACACCCACGTCCGTACGCTTCGCAAGAAGCTCCGGGACGATGCCCATCAGCCCCGCTTCATCGAAACACTCCACGGGGTGGGCTACCAGTTCATTGCGAAGGAAAAAGACGCGGGTAGCTGAGGCGTATGTCCAGCACTTACCGACCCGATCCCCGCTACCTCGAGCTCGGCCACGGGTTCGCTGATGTCGTCGTACCGGCAACGTTTCCGTCCCACACCCTTCGATTTCGAAGTCCATGGGCTGCGCGCGTGGGCCTGGATGGGCTGAGCGAGGCGCAGTGGATCGAACACTTTGGCCGCTTTGAGGCCCTGCCAGACAACCTCCCCTCCCCGCTCGCGCTTCGATACCACGGCCATCAATTCACCACCTACAATCCTCACCTCGGGGATGGTCGGGGGTTCTTGTTTGCGCAGGTCCGCGATGACCGTGGGCGGCTGCTCGATCTGGGAACCAAGGGCAGCGGACCGACACCCTATTCTCGTGGTGGAGACGGGCGGCTCACCCTCAAGGGAGGAGTCCGTGAGATCCTCGCGAGCGAGCTGCTTGAGGCCCGCGGTGTGAGCACCTGCAAGATCCTCAGCCTCATCGAGACCGGAGAGTCGCTGCAGCGAAATGACGAGCCCTCACCCACCCGCGCCGGGGTGATGGTACGCATGAACCACAGCCACATTCGCATCGGGACATTCCAGCGATACCAGTGGTATAACGACCATGAACGAATGAAGAAGCTCATGGAGTACTGCATCGAGCACTTCTATCCAGCAGCAGACGGACCCGTTGCATTCCTCAGCGCAGTCACAGATGCATGCGCAGACACCGCAGCCGCCTGGACCGTCTCAGGGTTTGTCCACGGTGTCCTGAACACCGACAACATCAACATCACCGGTGAGAGCTTCGACTATGGTCCCTGGCGCTTTCTCCCATCGCTCGATCAGAAATTCACCGCGGCCTACTTCGACGGCAGCGGCCTGTATGCCTTCGGACGCCAACCAGCAGCGGTGCTCTGGGCACTGGAGCAGCTCGCGCGAAGCCTTGCGCTGCTGGAAGACTCCCTGGCACTGGGGAGGGTGCTGAGCAACTTCGAGGAGCACTATCGCAGCCACCTCACCCGGCGCTTCATCGAGCGGCTTGGGCTGTCTTCCGCTGGAGCGGAGGCCGATCGGGCGCTGGTGAGTGCATGCTTGTCCTTCCTGGATGGACACGAGCTGGGCTACGATCAGTTCTTCTTTGACTGGTACGGTGGCCTGATCAGCATGGATCGCGCCCAACAATCTCCTGCGGCAGTGCTCTATGAAGAGGACCGGTTCCAGCCCGTTCGCACCGCGCTGGCTGGCTGGACGGCTGCGCACCCCGGCCGCATCCGCCACCCTCACTTTCAGGGACGTCACCCCTGCTCGATGCTCATCTCAGAGGTCGAGGCCTTGTGGTCAGCGATCGATCTGGCCGACTCCTGGCAGCCGCTGGAGGAGAAGCTCGCGCAGATCCGTGCCGTCGGTGCGCTCCATCGGGGAGAGCCATGGAGCTGATCTGCTACCTCAAGGATGGACACACGCTCGACATCCAGCCCGCCTCATCCCGCCGAGACTGGATGGACGCGACGCCAGGGCAGCATGCCTACCGCTGCCTCCCGCTGAGCCACGCCAACCAGCATGGCTGGGAGATTCGCTGTGCTCAGACCATCATCGTCTCCTGGAGCGGCGGCCCCCTCCAGTCTGACCTCACCCTCACTCCGGTTGGCCCCTCCGGCGCTGGACCGACGGTCCTCAGTGCTTTTGGCTCTGGCATCGTCACCTTCCAGGTTCCCTGTCTGTTCAAGACCGAGCCTGGACTGAACCTGTGGGTGATGGGTCCCCCGAATCACATCAAGGATGGAGCGCAGGCGCTGTCTGGGATCGTGGAGACCGACTGGCTCGAAGAGCACAGCTTCACGATGAACTGGAAGCTCACCCGGCCAGGTGTCGAGGTCGTCTTTCAGAAAGGTGAGCCGTTCTGCTTCCTCTGTCCGGTTCCCCGTGGACTGGTGGAGTCCGTTCATCCTCGGATCGTGCCGATGGTCGAAGCTCCCCGCGTCGCCGCTGCACACCGGCAGGGAACCCAGCGCCGCGCCGCGTTCCAGGCGAGCCTCGACATCCAGCGAGAGGGACACACCATGCAGCCTGGCATACACCAGGGCGCCGCGTGGCAGCGCCACTATTATCGGGGACTTGATGCCAACAACACCGCCGCTCCGGGTCACCAGACTCGACTGACGCTGCGGCCATTCTCCACCGGAGAGGAGTGAGTGGGTGTGTTAGAGGCCCGCGGCCTGGGGGTGCAGATCGGGAGCACCACCATCCTCCAGGAGATCTCGCTGCGGCTCCATCCCGGGGAGCTGTGTGCCCTGATCGGACCATCGGGTGCCGGCAAGAGCACCCTGATCAAGGTCCTGCTCGGACTTCGCAGCCCAAGCGAGGGCACCGTGACTGTCAGCGGTGGTCCGATCAGCAGTGCAGGACCGGTCGGCTATGTCCCGCAGGACGATGCCCTGCACCACAGCCTCACCGTGCGCCAGGCCCTCACCTTTTCGGCCAGGCTGCGGCTGCACACCGTCGATCCCGCAGGTCAGGGGGCCCGAATCGATGCGGTCTGTGAGCAGGTCGGGCTGGGAGAGCGGCTCGATGTTCGGATCCGTTCGCTGTCCGGCGGTCAGCGCAAGCGGGTCTCTGTGGCGCTGGAGCTGCTCAGCCAGCCCGACCTGCTGATCCTCGATGAGCCCACCTCCGGCCTCGATCCGGGCCTGGAGGCAAAGATGATGGGGCTGTTTGCAGACGTCGCGGGTGGCGGGCGGGTGGTGATGGTCGCGACCCACGCCATGCAGAGCCTCAGCCGATGCGATGTGCTCGCGGTGCTGGTCCGAGGGAGACTGGCCTGGCTCGGGAGGCCAGCAGATGCGCTGCGGTGGTTTGAGGTCGATCGGTTTGCGGGCATCTTCGATCAGCTCCCCCGCCACGCACCGCCTGTCTGGGCACGACGCTGGATGGGCAGCCAGGAGTGCCGCACCTTCGCAGGACGCCCCCCTCCTCCGGTTCGCGGTGCGGCTCCAGAGAGGCTCGCAGACACGTCTACACCACAGCCGCCAGCGACCGCGCCAGATCTGAAGGCTCAGCTGGAGGCCCTGAAGGCTGAGTATGCCCGGAAGAAGCCATGACTACTCCCCCCTTCGCGCTCCAGACTCGGGTGCTGATCGACCGCTACCGTGCCTGCATGCTCGGCGACCTGCCCACCCTGGTGCTCCTCGTGGCTCAGGCACCATTCATCGGGTGGCTCTGCGCGCTTGTCTGGGGCTCTGTCGAGACCGACACGCCCTCGCTCTACTTCGTGCTCTCCCTGTCGGCGGTGTGGTTTGGCTGCATCAACGCTTGCCGAGAGATCGTCAAGGAGCGGGCCATCGTCGAGCGTGAGCGCCTGCTCGGGCTGTCACTTCCGGCCTACGTGGTGTCTCGGTATGCCGTGCTCGCCGGGCTGGGGCTGATCCAGGTCATCGCGCTGCTGGTGGCCGTGGAGTGGTCGATCGCACTTCGTGGACCGCTGCTCCTCCAGCTCATCGCGCTGTGGGGTGCGAGCCTGTGCGGCACAGGGCTTGGGCTGCTCGTCTCTGCCATCTCCAGCAGCCAAGAGCGCGCGGTGGGTGCGGTGCCGCTGCTCATCCTTCCGCAGATTCTGTTCTCGGAATTCGCAATACCTGCCGAGAGCTTCAGCAATGCGGTGTCGATGATCGAGAAGCTGATGCCGGCGCGGTGGTGCTACGAGGCCTTCGTTGAGCTTGCCAGCGTAGAGACCGCCTGGGGAAGCGTTGCCCTGTCTGGTGTGGTCCTGTTCGGCATGATGATCCTGCTCGCCGCCGCCGCTGCTGCTGCGCTGCTGCCCCGGCGAGAGTTTGTCTGAGAGCCTACAGCTTCATCTCCGTCGTTACGATTGATGAATCAGTCACTCCAAACCCCCACGGGACCGGGATTGAGGTCTCGCTGCGCTGTACGCTCTCGGGCAGCGAGAAGGTCTGCTCGGAGACGAAGACCGACAGCGGCTCTGTGCCGAGAATCTCGATGTCCAGCTCGACGCCCTTGCGGAGCGAGGCGAAGTAGCTGAGCGTGAGGCCGTTAGCAGTCTCAACCACCACGCCATCGATCTTGAAGGAGACGACTCGGGAGGTGTCGTCGATGCGAACCGTCAGGGCACAGCCATCGCGCTTGCCGTAGATCGTGCCCCGGACCCAGTGGCGATCCGCTGCAGCGATGGTCGAGCGGGTTCGCAGGATGGGCCGCGTGAGCGACAGGCTCTCCGCATCCGCCTCGAAGAAGCCTCCCCGAAGCATGATGTTTCGTCGATCCCTGCCCGGCATCTCTCGGGCACTGGAGAGGTACTCGGCGCTCCAGGGAGCCACCTCGCTCGCGAGCCAGACCGCCTCTCCGTCTTGCTGTAGGTAGGCGAGGCTCTCGTGAGTGGGCTCCTCGACACTCGGCGCAGACGGCATGGAGCCCAGGACAGCGGACATCAAGAAGACCGCACCAGCCCCAGCGGCCAGGAAGCGGGGCCGCTCGCTGACCAGCAGCAGCCCCATCAGCCCAACGATCGCTCCTGCGACCGGGGCACCGTGGAGCCCGAGGGCGATGAAGAGCTGGTCTGCAGTGGGTGCACAGAAGTACACCGCCACAGCACCTGCAGGTCCGGCCCAGCGCTTCGGAACAGCCGAGGCGGCGATGAGCGGCCACGTCAGCAGGTAGCTCGCGCCAGGGGCCTCGACCGCACAGGCAACCGCTAAGACCGCCCAGATCAAGCGACCGCCAGCCCACATGCCCTCGACATCGCTCCACCGCATCGTCGCGGCTCGGAAGCCCACTGCGCCGAGGAGCGAGGCCGCAGCGATCGCGATCCGCCACGGGATGTCGTCGTACATCGTCGGGTGGCGGATGCCAGCCATGCCGGGATGGTAGGCCTGAAGCGCCGCGACGATCCCCAGGCCGACCGCTCCAGCGAGGCCCACAGAGATCAGCGAGAAGACTGCACCAGCGGCAGCGCTCTTGCGCAGGCGCCCCACAGCAAGCAGTCCCCCCAGCAGCGCCAGCGGCAGCGCAAGCCCTGACGAGTAGCGGATCATCACTCCAGGAAGACTGAAGAAGACGGCGTTACCCATTTGCTTCTCCTGCGTGAAGTCGTGGTCACCGAGGGCGCGTGCGAGCGTGAGCATGCCCTCCCCGTGGTGCTGTAGGCTGCGCTCGTCTAGCTGCTCCAGCGTGTCGATCGCCGCGTGATATTGGGGAAAGCGATCAATGAAGCCAAAGTTCAGTCCATCGAGCCCCGCTCGACGGAAGACCGAGAAGTCCGTGTCATTGGGCATGCGCCGATAGACCTCATAGGCCATCGAATTTCCAGCAGGATTTGGCGCGGTGGAGAAGGCATCGATGAGCCAGGCGTTGTCGTCGCTGGTCTCAAACAGCAGCGACGGGCCGCCGCCGCCCCGGGCCTCAAAATTGGCGACCACCGCGATCTCAGAGAGCAGATCTTCATCCTGGACGAACGCGCGCGCGCCGAGCAGCCCGAGCTCCTCAGCATCGGTGAGCAGCAGCAGGATGTCGTTGCGCACCGGCTGCTCAGCGAGCAGCCGAGCGACCTCGACCATCGCTGCCACAGCGACCGCGTCGTCTCCAGCCCCGGGTCCGGTCGGCACCGAGTCATAGTGCGCGGCGAGGAGGACCGTCCCGGTGCTGTCCCGCCCCGGAACACGGGCGATGATGTTCTCCACCCGCGCCCCCCGCGCGCGCTGGCTCCCCCAGGGAACGATCACGCTCTCGCTGACGACCTCAGGCTCCAGCGCATGCTCGCGGAGGGCCTCGACGAGGAAGTCACGAACGGCAGCATTCTCTGCGCTGCCGGTGGGGTGCGGTGCCGCAGCAACGCGCGCCAGGATCGGGCGTGCGTTGTCTGCAGAGAAGCTCCCCGGAGAAGGCGTCTCCGGAATCGTCGGAGGCTGGAAGACAACGAATCCAGCCCACAGCGCTGCTGCCCAGGCCACCGGTCCGGCCCACTGTGTAGTGCTCATGGCATGGATGTTCGCACACCTACGCCTCGCCCGCCTCCACGATGCGCTGCTGAATCGCCGAAGGGGTCAGCGATTGCAGCCTCTCGGGCGGACCAAGCATCCGAATCCCGCCGACACTCAGTGTCTCCAGCGCGCCGAAGTGAGAGAGCATTGGGCCCAGCCAGGCGACGGGAGCCGTGCTGATGTGGAAGACCTTGAGTCGTGTCAGCTTCGACAGCTCTGGAGGAAGCTGCCGGATGGGATCGCCGTAGAGATCGAGGTGCTCCAGCCCGGTCAGCGCACCCACGCGCGCCGGGAGCCACCGCAGCCCGGTGTTGCTCAGGTCGAGGACGCGCAGCGCAGCCAGCCGGTGGAGTCCACGGGGCGGAAGATCGAGCGGATTGTTGCTGAGGTCGAGCCGGACGAGAGCGGGCATCGGCGGCAGGCTGATTCGGTGCAGACGGTTCCCGCTGGCCTCCAGCTCGCGGATTCCCGATGTCACCACGGGGAGCGACCGGATGCGGTTGCCGCGCACGCTGAGCGTCTCCAGCGAGGGCAGCCCCCACACCTCGGCCGGGATTCGGCTCAGGGCATTGCCGAAGAGGCTGATCGACGTGCAGTCCGGCAGCCCGTCCGCAGCAACCAGCTGACACCGCGAGAGATCGAGATGCTCCAGCGTCTTCAGCCCGGAGAGCGCCGCCGGGACATGAACAAGCGGACAGCCTGCGAGATGGAGCCAGCGCAGCTGAGGAGGCAGCGCCGGGATGTTGCTCACGTCAGCCTCAGCGAGGCTGAGGTGCTCCAGGTGCTCAAGCTGCGCCAATTCACGCGGCAGCGCGATCAGGGGATTGTGATCGAGGATGAGGGTGCGGAGGCTGGAGAGACGACCGATCTCGGGCGGCAGGTGAGTCAGTCCGCAGCGACTCAGGTCGAGGTGCTCCAGGCGCGACAGCGCGCAGATCGCCCCGGGAAATCCAGCGAGGGGATTTGCAGAGAGATCGAGGTGGCGCAGCGGCGGCAGCGGCGGCAGTGTGGTGAGCTGGTTGCGGCTGATCTGGATGGTCTCAAGCGCAGAGCATGCCCGAATCGACTCTGGGAGTCTGGTGAGCGCGTTGTCCGAAACCACGAGCCCTTCCATGCCCGTCAGCGTCCCCAGCCACTCCGGGAGGTCCATGAGCTGGTTGGCAAAAGCCAGCAGCCAGCGCGGGCCCGGCACCGGTATCTGAGGCAGCGTGGTGAGCTGCTGCGCGCTCAGGTTGCAGGTCTCCTGCATCACTCCTCCGATGGCTAAGCTCCATCCTCGTACTACAATGAGCCGTGATGAAGAAGTGGTTGTTCCTCACGCTGTTCCTGTTTCTGCTCTGTGGCGGGTACGTCGCAGGGGCACACCTGTCCGGCGGCGCCTGGCCAACGCTGGGGCTTCCCATCGGCGGACCGGAGGCGCTGCTCCGAAAGACCGCCCTGTCGTTCTGGGAGGACATTCAGTTCAAGGACTTTGGCGCCGCCGCCAGCTACCACTCTCCAGAGACCCGCGACACGGTCGACATTCCATACCTGATCGAGCGCATCTTCGCGGTCAAGCCTGAGATGCTCGACATCATGGAGTACGAGGTCGTGTTTGCAGAGGTCGACTCCAGCACGCTGCGCGCGCGGATCAAGACCCGCCTGAAGGTCAAGGAGCTGATCCGAGAGAAGATCCGGGAGCAAGAGGTCATCCTCTACTTCCACCGCGAGAGCACGGATGCCGCGTGGTTCATGGTCCTGGAGAGCAGCCTGCGCGCGGCCGAGGCAGACGACGACAAGAAGCACTGAGGCTGCGCGCTACAGGTCCAGGGCCGCGAGCTCCAGCAGCGATGGGTTGTCGGACAGGTTCAGCCCAGAGTCCACCATCCACAGCCCGTCTTCGCGCTCGACGAGGCCAGCGGCGTAGCGGATCTCACCATCGAACCAGAGGCTGCGGAGCGCCCCCTCGGGAACCTCCGGCACCGCATCGAGCAGCTCTGGCATCTTCTTGTGCTGGGTGTGCCCGCAGACCTGGAGCAGACCAGCCGGGAGCCAGGAGGGATGAAAGCGCCGGGCATGCTCCGCTGACCAGCCCTCCAGGTGAGCCTGGGGGCGGTGATAGAGCAGCCCGCCGCCTTCCCTCCCAGAGACACCCGAGAGGTGGACCGGAGACAGATCGAGGGGAGCGGGGCGACCAGCAAGCCAGTCTTCTCGGACCCGCTCCAGACGCGACTGGAGGAATGCATTGAGTGCTGTAGCGATGATCTCCGGGCTTCGCTCATCGGGGATCCCGAGCAGCGCCAGCTCCCGCTTCGTCACCCCGGCATGGGTCACCAGGACCGACCGACCGCTGGCGGTGCGGCCTGTCGCAGCCAGGACCATCCGGCCGCTCAGCAGGAGCCTCTGGACGGCTGCACGCTGTGCCGTCGAGAACGAGGAGAAGTCCCGCTGCGCGATGTTGGGGGTGGGGATGTCAGGGAAGCGATCCTTAAAGGCTGTCTTATCCCCAAGCAGGCGCGCGGCTGTGAAGTCGTCATCGGTGATGCGGTGAAGCTCCATGACCCGGCAGGCGTCGTGGTTCCCCATGAGGATGCCGACTTGCTCAGGGGGGTGGCTCTCCAGCCACTCCAGGATCGCGATGCCTTCCTGGCCGATGTCCGTCACGGTCCAGCCTGCTGAAGACTTGAAGTCGAAGTGATCACCGACAGAGAGCAAGCAGGCATCGGCCCGAAGGCGATCAGAATCATCGAGGAGACCGGCTGCCCGAAGTGGGCGGAGGAAGTACTGATGAGTCGTCTGAGGGTCACCGATTACGATCGCGCGCATGCCGAATGAATAGCACACAGGCCGCTCAGCAGTACAGCGCATGCCACGGGAGCCGGAGTGGCATCTGATAGAATGTCGGAAGCGATTCCGATGGAGCTCACGTCATTCCCAGCATGCATCAGCAGAGCCTCGAGGCGTACCTCACCCAGTACATCGCTGATGTCACGGCCCTTCAGAGGACCGTAGAGAAGACGGTCAGCGCCCTCTCAGAGACCACGACGCAGGCCTCCGAATCCAGCGCGCCCGTCGAGACGACGCCTCCTCCACCGGAGACCATGGTCCGCCCAGAGTCCCCTCCCGCAGCCTCCGGCTCAGAGGTCGAGCGGGTGGTTGCTCGCCTGGAGGGTCTCACCGAGGTGGGGGCCTGGCTGAGTGCGGCGAGGGCCATCATGGGCCAGCTCAAGGGACTGAAGAAAGAAAAGAACGCCAAGGCCGAGTACAGATCCCTCAAGGCCAGGATCATCCTCGTCCGAGAGGTCCACCTGGAGGCGCACCACGCTCGCCTGCAGGAGGCCAGAGACACCCTCGCTCTCCTCAAGACGTCCCGAGATGCCGACGACCGCGAGGAGCTTCAGGCCGATCTCCAGGATGCAGTCCAGAAGCTGGACGCGCTGCAGTCGCGGCTCCAGCCAGAGCCCGGCCTATCGTTCCTCCTCGCCGAGCTCACGACGCTCCGCACAGAGAGCGCAGCGCTCCTCGAGCAGCTCCCCACCGCTGAGAAAGGCGCACAGGAGATGGGGAAGACTACCGCAGCCACCGCAGCCACCGCAGCGCAGCGCAAGGACCTCGAGGCACGCCAACTCGTCATCCAGACCAATATCGAAGCGCTCAACGGGGTCAACGATCTCGACCAGTGGGCCACAGAGGCCGCTGACCTTCTGGTGCTGCTCGATGCCTGGATCGATCGCAGTGACGCGCTCTCTGACGACGCGATCATGACCCAGCGCCAGCGTCTTCAGACCTCGCGCGGTGACATCCACGGCAGCAGCGCGCTCGTCTCCGGACTGAACAGCATTCCGAGCACCCTGCGTGCACTTGAAGATGAGACCGACATCACCACCAGACCGCAGGCCGCAGCACTCCTCATGCAAGCGAGTGACCTCCAGCTCCAGCTGGATGCAGCCGTCGAACAGCTGCTCGCGCTCCAGAACGCCACAGCGGTCTACAAGGCCCTGCTGAAGTGGCTGGAGATGGAGGGCATCTCCGTCGAGCAGGAGAAGGACCGCTTCAGGACACACCTCGAGGAGCTGGTCGACCAGAGCGAAGACGGCGACCTCACGGAGAGCACCCCCGTCGGGCAGGACGAGGCGCGGATCGAGCACACCGAAGCGGAACCGGACGTCGAGGATGCACTGAGCATCCGCATCACAGCGCACCTCGCATCGCTGAACCAGACCGGCGAGGTCGAGGCCTGGTCAACGATCGCGGCTGACCTCACGGCGGACCTGGAGACCAGGGAGGCGCAGCATGCCCTCCGCGAGGAGGACAGCGACTCCGACCGCTTTGCGGATCTCGACAGCCACATCGAGGCGTGCCGCAAGGTGGTCTCGACGCTGCCCGACCTCTACACGGCGTACCGCATGCTCGCCGAGACGGCGGCATCGCTCACGCTGGAGCACCTCCAGCTCGGCGTCGCGCTGAGAGACGCGCGTCAGCTGGAGAGAGCACTGACCGAGCAGCTCCACCTCCTGGGCAAGCGCAACCAAGAGACCGCTGCGGTCACCGGCATGATCGCGGCAGCCAGCAGCACCTCCCGTCACGTCTCCTCGCTGGTCGCGTCGCTCAGCGAGAGCCTCAGCGGCGCAGAACAGCATGCCGAACTCGTCAAGGCCATCGAGCTTGACCACGACAAGATCCTCCAGGGTCTCACCGCGCTGGCCCAGCTGGCCGCCCCCGACGTCTGGAAGAGAGAGGCGCTCAAGATCATCGACATCATCGATGAGTGGGATGACCGCAACGAGCGACGTCAAGACGGCGTGCTGCCCCAAGACACCGACAGCCTTCACGAAGAGAAGAGGGCGCTGGAGGATGCGCTGGAGAGCGTGGCGGGGCTGATCGGCATCGAGGAGAGCATCACCGAGCAGGAGTCCGCCTGCCAGATCCAGGTGACCGCCCTGACTGCTCCCGCGCTCCAGGAGATCCTCAGCGGTCTCGAGAAGCCAACCATCGCGCTCTCCACCATCCGCTCTTCCCTGGAGACCTTCGCGCGCCGACTGCACCTCCACAGATCGCTCGCAGCGATGCTCGGAAAGACCGCTGCGCTGAGGAAGCGCATCGACCAGGTCCGCGCGCAGGCCCAGGCACTGCTGAAGCAGGCGGAGCAGGCTGCGGAAGATCGCGAGACAACGGCGGACATGCAGGCCCTCTACGGAGAGATCGAGGCCTCTACACAGGCGCTGTCGCGGATCGCATCTGTTGACATCTGGCGCTCCAATGCGACCGCGCTGGAGGGACTGCTCAAGAAGTGGGCGAGCCTCAACGACACTCTGAGCACGGGGCAGACCACCCGAGAGGCGCGCCTACGCGCACAGGAGCTCATCCTCCACAAGGGCTCGCCGAGGCTTGACCAGCAAGAGACACTCCGCGCCAGGATCGCCCTCCTCGCCGAAGAGATTCGCGAACAAACTGCCGTGAGCACTGGCCAAGCCAGCGAACTGCAGAGCCGAATCCAGACCCTCTCAGAGCACACGCTCACCGAGGTGGAGTCACTCTGCCATGACGGAGAGGCGTGCCCCTTCGCGAATCCATTTGTCGGCTTCATCACACTCCTCAATGAGCAGCCGGAGATCCTCAGAGAGCTGGAGGAGACCCTCCGCATGCAAGAGGACACCGAGGCGAGGCGGGAGGCGGCGCGCGCCACACAGCAGGCTGAGATGGCAGCGCTCGCTGCGAAGATCGAGTCCACGATGACGGTGCTGGATGCCGAGGGCAGCGCGGAGAGATGGTCCGCCGCTGTCACGACACTGGGCCGGCTGCTCACAGAGTGGGCGCCCCTCAACACCACGCTCGGAGACAGCGGAGACACCGCTGACCTCAAGAAGCTCCAGTCCTGGCGCCTCACATCCACCACAGCCGCCGCCGATGTCACCAACATTCTCTCGCTCGACAGCCGCACGCGCATCCTCCAGGACACCGCGCGCACGCTGACCGGAGCGGAATCGCTGAGCGCGCTGACCAACCTGCGGGTTGAGCTCAAGAGGCTGCGCACCGAGCGCGAAGGCTGCGCTGCCATCATCACCAGCCTCTGCGAGAGAGATGCTCCGCTCCGTGCGCTGAGTCAGACCAACAGCAGCGCCGTCGCAACGCTCACCGGGCTGATTGAGGTTGCCTCTCAGGCTGCACGCAGGCAGCAAGACACCATCACCAGCCGCTCGCTGGACGCAGATCTCTTAGCGCTGGCAACAAGCCTGGAGCACCTGCCGCCGCTGTCCAATGAGGAGAGCTGGGTCACCGCTGCGGGGCGCGCCCGGCTAAAAGCGGAGGCCTGGCTGAGGCTCCACGAGACCATCTCGACTCCACATCCCAAGGCCAGCTGGGTCGAGCAGTGGCCAGGTCTTCTGGAGATCGGAGCAGACAAGGCACCGCGCCTGTCCGCCATCACCGACGAGCTGCTCACCCATCAAGCAACCTGCTCAGACCTGGAGAGCACGCCAGATGCAGCCCAGGTTGCCGCCCTCCTCAGCGCGCTCCCCACCCTCAGCGATCGCCTCTCGGCCGTGGAGACCAACCTGAATCTCATTCAAAGCCAGTCCCCGGAGCCCGACATCTCATTCGGGCTGCGTGGTCGAATCAGCAGCATCGCCGCGGACATCCAGCAGCTATTCAGCCGAGCATCGAGCATCACTGATCGCCATGCTCAGCGCGATGCCCCTGAGAAAGTCGAGAGCCATGGCCTCACCAGCAGCCAGCTGAGCACGGTCATTAAAACGGTCTGGAGCTGGCATGAGCAGGCACTTGCACCCCGCGCGACGCAAAAGGAAGTCCTCATTGAGGACGGAGTAGAGTACAATGTTCATGATCTATGGATAGTGCTGAAGAATACTCCGTCCCTCAAGCAAGACCTCAATGTGCTGCTGAACTGGACCCGGAGCCACCTCCCCAATGCGCTCCGCAGTGAAGAGGCGGTGCAGAAAATGATCAAGGATGCTCAGAAGAATGGCTGACACGAGCCTGCTTACACGACGGCACTGGATCTTCGACATGGATGGCACGCTCACGCATGCCGCCCATGACTTTGCTGCCTTCAAGGCAAAATATGATCTTCCCCCCGATCGACCAATCCTGGAGTACCTGCGAGAGCTCCCCGAGGACGAGGCGGCACAGCTCAACAAGCGCCTCAACCGCTGGGAAGAGAAGCTCGCCCGTAAGGCAACCGCTGCAGATGATGCCGTGAGGCTGCTGTCGTACCTCGATGAGCAGCACTACCGGCTCGGGATCCTGACCCGAAACAGCAGCAAGGTCGCCTCGATGACCCTCCAGGCTGCCGGTCTCGCGCGCTTCTTCAACCCCCGGTTTGTGCTCGGACGGGACAACGCAGCCCCCAAGCCATCGCCAGAGGGAATCCAGAAGATCCTGACCAGCTGGCGTGCCGAGCCCAGCGACACCGTGATGGTCGGAGACTTTCAGTTTGACCTGGAGGCGGGTGCTGCGGCCGGGACTGCGACGGTGCTCATCGACCGGCTCGGTGGTCGGGACTGGCCCTGCGATGTTCGGGTCGCCCGCCTCGATGCGCTCCTGCCATCCTCGCGCTGGTAGACCTCACGCGGGCAGCGACCAGTCGATCGGCTCCTGCCCGAGCCCAGTGAGGTGGGTGTTGATCGTCGAGAAGTGCTTGCAGCCAGAGAACCCCCGCTCCACCGAGTAGGGGGATGGGTGTGAGCTGCGGAGGATCAGGTGTCGGCTTGAATCGATCATCTGCGCCTTCTTGCCCGCGGCGGCTCCCCACAGGACGAACACAAGCCCCGTCCGCCGGGCATTCAGCTCCTCAATGACCCGATCAGTGAAGCGCTCCCAGCCACGGTCGCGGTGGGAATTCGCAGCCCGATGGCGGACGCTGAGCACGGTGTTCAGCATCAAGACCCCTTGCTCCGCCCAGTGGGTCAGCTCGCCATGGGCGGGCGCTTCGATCCCAAGGTCAGCATGGATCTCGCGGAAGATGTTCTGAAGAGATGGCGGCGGCCGAACGCCCTTCCGCACCGAGAAGCACAGCCCGTGGGCCTGCCCGGCGCCGTGGTAAGGATCCTGACCGAGGATAACCACACGGACCGTGTCTAGCGGGGTGAGCCAGAAGGCACGGAACATCTCCTTTCCGGGGGGATAGACGCGGTAGCGCTTCTTCTCCTCGCGCAGGAAGGCTCGCAGCGCGACCATATATGGCATGCGGAATTCTGGCTCGAGGGCTTCGAGCCAGGAGGGCTCAAGCTGAGGACGCTTCGCGGGCTCGGACATCAGGCTCTCCGTTGCCTCCATAGTACACTCCCCCCCAATGCAGCAACGGACGGCATTTGGCATCGAAGCGGTGATTCGGGGACTCCCCCGGGTCTTGCTGGTCGTGCCGCTGCTGCTGGCGCTGCCGGGCCTCCTGGAGTCGGCGCTCAGCCCAGGCGAGGGAGAGCCCGGTGATCCGAATAATGAAAGGATAGAAGCAAGCTATCAGTACCTCAAGGCTCACCTTGAGGCGCCGTTTGAGGGATATGGCGATCCACCAGGAGTGTCTGTCTCGGGCTGGAAGATCGCCGCGCTGTCTCACATGGCGACAGGCCTGATGTCCATGGGAACCGCAGCATCCGCATCCGGAGACGAGAAACGCCTCGCTGAGATCGGAAGCCTCTTGGAGGAAGTCGCAGTCCGCGCCACCTCGGATGACATCTCTCCCTACGACACTCCCCTCACAGAGATCGACAATTACGATGACTGGGGATTCTACCTCGGCCACCTGAGCCTGACCCTGGGGTGCGCCCGCTACCTCAGCGGCACCACAGCGTACGACGACCTGCATGGCCGAATCGTTCGCTACCAGCTCGCTCGAATGACAGACGACGGCGACCTCCACAGTCGCTCCTACCCCAACTCCTATAAGTGGCCGGCAGATCAGGCCCTCACCCTGGCCGGGGCGAGCTTGTACGACCGCATCCACGGGACAACGCTGGCCGCTGAGCCAAGCGCGGACTGGCTGGCCGAGGTGGCTGAGCTCAGCTCGGAAGGGCTGCATCCCTTCGCCCTGACGAACCCCGAGGCACTCCCGATCAACACCGACGGCACCCGACTCGAGCCGATGCCCGACTCAGGGATCCCGCGCGGGAGTGCGCTGAGCCCGACGATCTTCTACCTGGCGCAATTCGCACCAGAGAGCGCAGCAGCCCTGTACACCGGATACCGAGCGCAGCGACTGGACAGCGTGCTGGGCTTCGGCGGCTTTCGAGAGTGGCCTGGAGAGGGCGGAAGCGACATCGAGGCAGGGCCAGTGGTGGGCGGTCTGGGGACCATTGCGACCGCACTCGGGCTGGCTCCCGCGCGACTCTATGGTGATCAGGTTGCCTACAGCACCATCCTCCGCAGCGCACTGGCGGCAGGGCTCCCGAGCGATCTCGGTGAGGGTCGAGGGCACATCCTGGCGCCGCTGCTGGGTGAGGCAATCCTCTTCCATGGCCTCACCGCCAGAGCCTGGTTTGACCCGCCGCCATCACTGCCACTGAGTACAGAAGCGCCCGCACCGACCGGCGGCTGGCTGCTGCTGCTGCTGGACCTGGGGCTTCTGGGATTGCTGCTGCGTCGTCCAATACGCTGGCTGGTTTTCCGTCGGCGCACTGTCGAGACCGGAGACCAAGAACACGGGCAGCACGAAGAACACGAGCAGCACGAAGAACACGGGCAGCACGAAGAACACGGACAGCAGGCCGGATAGTCAACACAGGCCGGATAGTCGACACAGGCCGGATAGTCGACACTGTGATCAGGTCAAATGGCCGCTACAGCGACAGCTCGTTCTCCCAGCGACCGGTATGGGAGGTGGCACGAGTGACGACCCGAGCACTCTTGAGCGCAGAGACCTTGCGGCTGAAGTAGTTCTGGATGTCGTACTGCAGGCCGTCGATGTCCAGCTCGGAGAGATCGTCGTGCTCAACCTGGAAGATGAGCCCTTTGGTTCCCGTGATCAGCTCGCCGCGAGCGTACTGCTCTGAGCAACTCTCGAGTGCCTCCAGCTGCGCGCTGCTGAGGTCCTTGCCAACCATCAAGACCGGGTCTCCGCCTGAGCTGTCTTTGAAATAGAAGAACTTCAATTGGGACCCTCAAGTGATGGAAATTCGACGCGTTTGTCGAGCAAGACGGAGCAACCAAGCGGCTGGGCGGTGCTTCCAATCTCTGTATATCATACTTTCTTAACAAGACAACCATACTTTCAGGACACGATCCGCGCTGCAGAAAGATCGGAAATCATCAAGCTAACATTTCGTACTTGCTCGGTATTTGAAAGACTCGACCACTGCTCAAGCGCCATCTTGAGGACCACCTGCGCGCGATCCGGTGCACCGGCTGCGCTGGCCTGCTCCCCTGCTCGGGTCAAAGCCCATCCCAGATCTGGATCGACAAGCTTGAGCAACGGCAGCTGGATCCGAGCCGCAGACACATGCTGTGCCCACTCCTCCCAAGCGGAGACTGAAGGCAGGCAGATCAGCAGGACGACCTGAATCAGGCAGCGCAGGGGTCGAAGCTCTGGAGGCAGGCTGCTGAGTAGCCGCTGTAGATCGCTGCGGGCAAGACGCTGCTGCCCCTGCTCGATCATGACCACGGCGAGGTTTAGTCTGTCTCGATGAGCGGGGAGACCGAGCTGGTGGAGGCCATCGATGCTGCGCCGGAAGAGTCGCTCTGCGCCTGCCATGTCTCCCTTCATCCGAGCAACCACACCGAGACTAGAGTCGCAGGCGCAGGTCGTGACCTGTGAGCCGAGCTTGACGGTTCGGATCCGGTTGGAGTGCAGGAGTCGCCCTGCCTTCTCCAGGAACCCCTGCCGCCGAGCAATCTCTGCGAGAATCAAGACACCACGGGTCTCCTCGATGGGCTCCTGGATGCGACGGAGGATGCGAACCGCGCTCAGCGTGGCACGCTTTGCACCTTTGAAGTCAGCCTGTAACATCCTATATTGAGCAATCCCGTGAAGCACAGAGGCTTCAACAAAGTCTTGCCCCTCCTTGCGGGCCAGGCTCAGAGCCTCGTCGAGCGCGTCCTCCAGGACGCGGATCTCGCCTCGAAAGTGGTGCAGCTGCGCATACTCCAAGAGAACCTGAGGCCTCAGACGATGCCAGCTGTGTTCACGAACACGGGCGGTGGTCTGGACCAGCCACCGCTCTGCACCCTCGAGCTCGCCGCGCTCTGTACAAACTCGGGCCCGAGCCAACCACCCCTCCCCCCAGGTCGGATCCGAGTCACTGACGATGCCGCTCATCGCCTGCTCACGCTCGACGAGCAGCATCCAGGCAAGTGCATGATCACCGCTACGATACCGCTCGCGCGCGCCCTCGAGGAGTCGCATGGTGCCGCCGCGTATGTCTCCAGCATGGAGGAGGTGATGACCAATGCGAGCCGCAAACCCTCCGCGGCCGTGATCTCGCTCCTGAAGCATCCGGGCACAAATGCTGTGCCAAGTGGCGCACCGCTCACCCGCCCGCTCCAGGACAGCCTCTCGAAGCATGCCGTGGACAAACGCCCATCCTCCGGCACCAGACTCTACCCGGACGAGGCAGTACGCGAACAGGTGGTCGAGCAGCTCCCTGGGGGGCGTGATGTCCTGGAGCAAGCAAGCCGCGACCCACTCGGTCTGATCAACCTGCTCGCCAAGGATCGCTGCGATCTCCAGCGCAAAGCCAGCGGACGCCTCAAGCTCTCCGAGGATGCGGTCGATGCGCTCCTGCCAGAACCGAGAGAGGTCTGGAGGAAGCTGAGGAGACTCGTCAGAGCGCAGCTCCATGCCGCGCGGACCGGGCAGCAGCGCACCACGAAGCACCCAGTCCCCGACCAGGTGAACTGCAAACAGCGGGTTGCCGCTTGTCCGCACCGCGACCTGATCGACCAGCTCACCGTCTCTGCCCAGCAGCCACTGAACAAGGCTTCGGTGTATCTCCATCGGCAGTGATCGAAGCTTGATGACCTCGAAGCCAGCACGGTAGCGGAAGGTCTGGAGTGCTCGGGAGACCTGCGGGCGCTCTGCGAGGCTCTCATCTTGGGCGGTCATGACCAGGAGGGCGGGTATCGGTGGCTGAGCCTCCAGCAGTGCAGCGGCACAGGAGATCGTATCGAGCCCCCACTGAACATCGTCCAGCCAGATGATCAGCGGTCGCCTGGAGCGATCGATGATGCGGCGGAGCGCACGGAGAATGATGCGTTGACGCTCTCGAACAGACTGAAACCGCCCGCCTGGAGACTCTGACTCTCCGACAGCCCAGAAGATGAAGTCTGTCAGCGAGACCGCATCGTCGCCATGCCAAGACAGCCGCTCGATCGCGAGCCGGCGCTCCAGACCGTTGATCCGAAAGTGGCGCGCGAGCATGTTGCCCAGGCCAGCAGCCGGATTGGTGTCGGGTGCGTGGGTCGCATGGAGCTGAGTGGCGCCGCCCAGCTCCTCAGCACGCTGGCCCATCCACCCTGCGAGCCGGCTCTTTCCACATCCAGTTGGTCCTCGGATGAGAATGGCGCGCCCAGCCCCCTCTTTACGCACCAGCCGAAGCGAAGCCCAGATGAGATCCCGTTCCTCAAAGCGACCGAATAACGGAATGTCACGCATCACGTAGAGGCTCAGGCCGGGCTCTATCGGGCGAGCGGTCCCCTCGTGTGCCCGCCAGTCGGTCGGCATCGGGGCGATGGAGTGCGGAAGGGCTCGAAGCGCAGGCTCTTCTTCGATGTCGAGGAGGAGCGGGGCAGATCCAATCGGACGAGTCGGGGCCGTCATCAGCTCAGTGGGTGCCTCGTCCTCCGGGAGAGACTCCTCCAAGCCGTCCTCACCCTCTGGTGGTCCCATCGCCTTGAGCGCCCACAGCGCATCAGCGGCGTGACCGTATCGCTGGAGGGGATGCTTCTCCAGGAGTCGGCGGAGCCACGGCTCAAAGCCCGACGGGACCGAACGACTGGGGGTAAACGGCGGCAGCGGAAGCTGATGATGAGCGCGATAGTAGTACGCCCAGGGACGACGGCGATCGTACGGCGGCAGCCCGGTCGCCAGTGCCCAGGCCAGGCAGCCCAGGGAGTAGAGATCGGTCCATGGACCCTGATCTCGCCAGCGCCCGGCGAGCTGCTCGGGTGCAGAGTAGGTCGGGGTTCCAGCAAGAACGGCATCTCCGCCCCACCGCTGCTCCACAGCCTGAGCGAGGCCGAAGTCAGACAGGACCACCTGACCATTGGCGCGCATCAGCACGTTTCCCGGCTTGATGTCTCGATGGATCACTCCGCGCGCGTGGGCATGAGCGAGGGCATCCAGCAGCGAGATCAGAAGAGAGCGGATCTGCTTCCAGGGCAAGCGACCGAGGTGAGGGCGAAGCGTCCCGCCGCTGATCCACTCCATTGCAAGATATCGACTGGCTGGAAGCTCACCATTGGGGGGAACAATCCCCTGATCGATGATCGAGATCACCGCAGAGTGCCTCAGGCCTGCGATCACTCGGATCTCATTGATGAAGGCTTCTTGCGCCAGCGGAGAGCGCACGCCGCGATGGTTGAGGAGCTTTACGGCGACCGGGATGTCCGCATCCAGGTGGCGGGCCCGCCATACTTCGCCCATCGCTCCTCGACCTGCACGCTCAAGAAGCTCAAAGCGGCCGAGGTTGATCGACATGATACACAGTGTACCCCAATCCCCCCTTACAGTGGGCCCCAGAGCAGCCCACACGATGAGAGATTCCGTGTCAGAGAAGCTGACTGTCCAGAAGCAGGAATACAACCTGCTCTTAAAGACCATCAACCTCTTCGCTGGAGCAGCGTGGCGGCTCGGAATCCCTGGAGAGCTCAGCGCGGAGTCCATCCTTACTTCTGCAAAGAAGCGCACCGGGCTCACAGACTGGGGCGGCGAAGATTTCCGTGAGGGTCTCGACGTTATCGTTGAGCAGATGGGGAATGCGCCGCTCTCCGCCCTCGGCCGAACCAACGCCTACCTCAGCATGGTCCAGGCTGCCGCGAACCGGCTCTCCATCGCAGAGCATCTCAAGACTCATCCGCAGATCCGCGACATCAAGATCAAGCGACCGCTGTTTATCCTCGGCTTCCCTCGCACCGGCACCACGCTGCTCCAGAACTTGCTGTCGCTCGACACAAGCCGCCGGGCGCTGCGGTTCTGGGAGCTGGTCAATCCGGTCCCGGTCTCAGACGATCCTGCGATTGATCAGAAGAAGCGCCTCCGCTCCGCGAGGCGCCTGCTCTCGTTCGCATACCTCATCGCTCCCGAGATGAAGTACGTCCACGAGATCCAGGCGGAGACCGCTGAGGAGTGCTGGCCGCTGTTCTCGAACACCTTCTCGGTGATGAACTACGACCTCCAGAGCTCGCTGTCGGGTGTCGGTGACTGGCTGATGCAGTCGGACATGGTCCGTCCTTATCAGGAATATCGCCAGCAGCTCCAGCTCATCAGCACCATGCAGCCTGGAGTTGACTTCGTCCTGAAGTGCCCAGAGCATCTGTGGTTCCTTGATGCGCTGCTTGAGGTCTTCCCGGATGCATGCATTGTCTGGACCCATCGGGATCCCGTCGCGAGCGTGGCGTCTTACTGCAGCCTGCTGTCGCTCAACCAGCGCATGCTCTATGGCCGCTTCGAGCCGCTCTCCATCGGAAACCACATCACCGAGCGCTTCGATCTCGGTGTCCGGCGTGCGATGGAGGCGAGAGACCAAAAGGGCAGACCCGGTCAGTTCTTCGACGTCTCCTTCAGCGAGCTCGTCCAGGATCCCGTCGCGATGGTCCACCGCATCCACAAGCACTTCGACCTCGAGCCCTCTGAAGGCATGGACGTAGATATGGACCGCTGGCTGAACAACGGCCGCTCCGACAAGCGCGGAAAGCATCACTACAGCGCCGAGCGGTATGGACTGGACGTCGAACAGATCCACACCCAGTTTGCCGACTACATCGATCGGTTTGACATCACGGTGAAGAAGCCGTGAGCCCGACAACTGGCGTCGGAGCGCTGGTGATCGTGCCGACGTACAACGAAAAAGAGAACATCAGCCAGATCGTCCCGGCAATTCTGGACGCTGTTCCAGATGCCAATATCCTCATCGTCGATGACCATAGCCCAGACGGAACAGGTGTTATTGCAGACCAGCTGGCTGCTGACGATGACCGCATCTATGTGGTCCACCGAGACGGTCCGCGCGGACTGGGTAGGGCCTACCTGCACGGCTTCCGGTGGGCACTGGCTCGCGACTACCAGTTCATCTTCGAGATGGACGCAGACTTCAGTCACCAGCCCCGCTACCTTCCAGACTTCCTGGCGGCGGCTGCCGACGCCGATCTGGTGCTGGGCTGTCGGTACATGGAAGGCGGCGGAATCGAGGGCTGGGGACTGCACCGGCTCATCCTGTCCCGAGGCGGCAACCGCTACGCTCGCACCGTGCTCGGTCTTCCCCAGCGAGATCTGACCGGCGGCTTCAAGTGCTTCCGGCGTGCCGTCTTAGAGACGATGCCGCTCGATGACATCCGTTCCGTAGGTTACTGCTTCCAGATCGAGCTAACCTGGAGAGCGATTCGATCGGGATTTCGGATCGGAGAGGTCCCGATTGTCTTTCCGGATCGAACCGCTGGGGTCTCCAAGATGAGCATGGCGATTGCCTGGGAAGGCGTCGTCGGAGTCTGGAAGATGCGGCTGGGCTTCACAGGTCGGTAGCCCCGAGCGCCTTCAGACCACGGCGAGCATAGTCATTGCCGGGCTCGAGCCGAAGCACCGCACGCCACCACCCCTCCGCCGAAACTGAATCACCCAGCAGAAACGCTGCGTTACCCAGATTCGTGTTGGTTGATACGCTGTAGGGATTGAGCGCGTACGCCTCCTCCAGGGCTGCCTGTGCTGCCTCTGGCTGGCCCAGATCAATGTAGACAGCGCCGAGTCCATTCCAGGCCGCCTCGTAGAGCGGATGCTCAGAAACCAGCGCCCTCCCCACCTCTACAGCCGCCTCACTACGGCCTTGGCCATCAAGCGACAACATTAAGTTATACCTTGACTTACGAAGATCAGGATCCAGGATCAGGGCTTCGACAAAGGCCTCCTCAGCGTCCGCAAGCTTCCCTCGCTTCATGGCGACAATGCCGCGGCTCTGGAGGAGACTCGCTTCATCTGGGAGCACCGTAAGCCCTTGCCCAACGAGTAGGTCTGCATCATCCAGCCGCCCGTCCTCGACCGCCACGCCGATCAGCGAGGTCCAGCCGTAGGGATCGGCGGGATTCTTCTCGACCAGATCGGCCCACAGCGCCTGAGAGCTGTGCCAGACCGCGCTCCGCTGCCAGGTTGCAGCAGACAGGGTGAGCAGAATCCCCGCAGCAGCAGCGACTCCAGCGGGCTTTCGAAGCAGCGATGCCGGCAGGCAGGACACCGCTGCGAGGATCAAGCCTGCGGAGGGAATCAGCAGGTAACGATCCGCGATCAGGTTCTGGATCGGTACGATCTGACTGACCGGCAAGAGGGTGATGAAGAACCACAGGATCCCCAGCGACACAACCGGTCGAGCTCGACACAGTGCTGCAGCACTTGCCAAGAGACCACCCAGCGCCGCGAGTCCAAACAAGAACATCGGAGCGATCAGAGATGCCACCTCAGGCTCAGGATAGCGCACCGATAGCCCGTAAGGAGCCACAATCATCCTTAAGTAACGCCCAATTACCTGAACCTCAATGGTGAGAACCCCCCAGGCGCTGTCTGCTCGAACCGGAGACAGCATCGAGACCATGCCGCCGACATGAAAGGTCAAGGCAAGCCCGAGCAGCGCGAGCAGGCCGTAGGGGATCCACTGCAGCCACCACCGGAGGCGCAGCGGAGACTGGCGCGCATGAAGAAGCGAGAGGACGACCAGAACTGCCGGGAGTGTAATCGCGGTGTTCTTCGACCAGTACGCCAGCCCAAGGCAGAACACTGATGCCACGCCCCAGCGCCACCCTCCACGCAGCCACCCCAGGATGCTGGCGAAGAAGAACGCCAGAGAGATGACATCCTTCCGGCTCGCCAGCCATGAGACGCTCTCGACGTGAAGCGGATGGACCATGTAGACCGCAGCTGCGAGCCACGCCTTCCGATCATCTTTGAGTAACGTCTGAAATACAGACAGCAACAGCCCACACGACAGGAGATACCAGAGCAGGTTGTGGGTGTGGTGACCCCACCAGCTGGTGCCAAACACTGCGAAGTCTGCCAGCACGCTCAGGTCACGTATCGGCAGGTACTCCGCGCCGAGGAGCAACCGAGTGGAGAGGGAGAGGTCGGTGAAGATGGCAGGAGCGATCGATGGATCCCCGCCGGAGAGCAAGGGGTTTTCGATCACCAGCCAGGGGGTGTCGTAATTGACGAAGCTGCCGTGAATGGATCGCGCCCAGACGATCACGCCCAGCAGCAGAAGCAGGAGATGCGCGCGCATACAAAGAGTCTACCGTCCGTGCTTCTCCAGGAAGCACAAGCCCCGCACCGCGAGATCAGTCGCCTTCTGAATTCCGAACATCCAGTCCGAGCAGCTCCCCCGCAGCCGAGCAGCCAGCCGCTCGCCATGATCCGTCTTGAGTGAGGCGAAGGAGTCGTCAGCGATCCGGCAGCCATGAGGGCGCGGAGCATGAAGCTGATCGGCTCCATCCTGGATGGAGCGACAAGGACGGTGGCTGAGCCAGAGCCAGAGCCAGAGCCAGAGCCAGAGCCAGAGCCAGAAGGGCTTGACGAGTGGATCAGGTTCCGTCCGGGTGACATTGAACCTCGCCAGCCGAGCCTATAGAGCCGAACTCACCTACAGGAGCCTGTTGTGATCCACCGCATCGAGATCGTCGGCCTCGGCCCACACCGCCGATTTGCCACAGAGCTGAGCCCAGACGGAACCACGGTGATCTCCGGTCCATCCGAGATCGGCAAGAGCACCGTCCTGGAGGCGCTGGTGTTTGCCCTGCTTGGTCGCGGCACCAGCGGGCGCTTTCGCACTGAGCTCATCAACGACAGAGCGGAGCGGGTCGGAGTGCGGCTCACCCTCAAGTCGGGGCTGATTGTGGAGCGGGGGATGACCCGCAAGAAGAAGATGACCCGAGCAATCATCAGCGCAGACAAGCGGCGGAGCATGAGCAGCGAGTCTGCCCTAAGTCGCGAGCTGGAATTTATCGGAGAGGATCCAGAGATCGCCCGCATGGTGATGGTGCCGATGTCATGGCAGCCGATGGTCGCGACCAACGCGCGCCCGTTCCGGGATGCCCTCATCCGAATCCTGCCTCCCGGTGACACCCCGGCGCTGGTCGAGGAGCTGATGGTTCAGCAGCAACACACTGTGAGCAATGTCGAGGCGGGCTGGTCTGAAAAAGAGGCACTCGCCGCGCGTCGGATCGCTCGAAAGAAGCAAGACGAAGCGGCCGGTCGACTGGAGGCGCTGACAGCCCAGCGTGATCGACTCCAGCAGCCGACTCCAGCAGCCGACTCCGGCGGTGCGCTGCCCCATGCAGAGGCGGTCGCTGCTGAGCAGACCGCCTCCGCCGCCCTCCAGGCTGCCACGGAGACCTTTCGAATTGCTCGGAGACACAGCGACGATCTCACGCGCCGCCTCGCAGCCTTCGACGCCGACAGCCCAGACCGCTGTCCGACCTGCAACCGCCCAGGCTGGCAGGATGGTGCAGATGCCTTTGCGGTGATGAAGCACGAACACGAGCAAGCCACCGCATCGTTAGAGCAGGTCACCACCGCCGGAGGCGCGGCACGACAAGCGCACAACCTCGCACTCCAGGTGCTCGCCGACAGCCAGCGGGCGGCTGGTGCTGCTGCGCAGCGAGAGGCGGATCTGCGAGATCTACAGCAGGCGCTCGATGCAGGGACAGCAGACATCGCACAGTGGGAGGCAGAGTGCGGGCGACTCGATGCGCTGCTCGGGGTGATTCGCGAGGTCCCTTCTCTCCTCGCCGCGAGGCAGGCCCAGGCGCTCGGTGACCTCGGCCCGATCTCACTGACCTTCTCCGACAACCCAGCGGTCAGCGTGCTGATCGATGGTCGCCCGTGGTGGCTTGCAAGCCGGGGACGCCAGGTCGTCGCCGACATGCACCTCCGCGCAGCCATCCGGCGTGCCGCTGGACTCACCGGTCTGCCCATCGTGGTGGACAATGTTCAGGATGTGGGCGGGCAGCCTCTTGCTCAAATTCCTGGACCGGTTGTGATCCTGAGAACCACGGATGAGACCGGAATCTCCATCCAACAGCTGAAGGAGCCGGCACCAGCAGACAGCACATCTGCTGGACAGCATGACTGAACGACTGTACAGTGAACATGATTCCAGTAAAACCGGGAATCTGCTGTCAAATGGAAACAATTACGGTCATTATTAGTCCAAATCATATCAATCGGTCTTATTGTGACCGATTCGACCATGATCTATTTCGGGCTGATGGCTACAATTCAGACAGCACCCACTCATGGTGATGTCATGACGAACACACTCTTCCGCCCCAACCTCCCCAGCATCCAGCCCGTTCCCGTTCCCCAGGTGGATGGCTGGACCGCACGCAACACCGCGACCAGCATCGCCACCCTCAGCGCGCACTTGGTGGTCGACTACAGCGGCCTCTCCGCGCTGCTTCGTCGCGTGGATGGCGCCGTGATGGACTCCTGGAGCAGCCGAGAGTGCAGCTTACTGGGTGTAGATGTAGAGGGTACCTTCGCCTTCTTCACCAATGACTTCTCGTGGAGCGTCCACGTCTACGACCTGAAGGCCGCGCGCTGGGTTGTAGACACCGATCCAGACTTCCCCCGGTTCACCTTGGAGGAAGACGGCGAGCGGGTGTGGGTCGTCGATCTCGACACACGCCACCGCTACCGAGTCATCGAGGCCATCTCTGCAGAGCCCGCTCGTGCCAAGATCGCCTGAGGGTTCAGCTCGAGCGAGTCACAAGAGAGCAGAGACGTGCATCGATGATGCTGCTGAGAGCAGCGGGTGTGACCGTCCTGATGCTTCGATACAATGAGCATTGAGGGCGGCAGCCTCCACCGCTCCGTACCCTGGGCAGCTACCGAATCGACCCGCTTGAGGCCATCAAGCGGATGCGGCTCATCAAGTGCATCCAGGCTCTCCGCTGCTCGCTCATTGATGCTGAAGACATCGTCAGCCTACGGAACTCCATGGAGCCCAACAGCGCCAAGAGAGCGACCTCCGAGAAGCCCATCAGGCGCTTGCACTCCGATGAGTCACCTCAAGGCAGTGGCCATTGCACTGAGCCACTGCATCACCAACCACACCAACAGCTGCCCGCTCGACACCCAGCAGATTGAGGCGCGAGACGGCTCCCACCGAGCGGGATCAGTGCTCCAGGAGGCTCTGGACGAATTCCTCCAGCTCCGCAGCCTTTCGCTCGTCGAACCCGGTGGTCTTCTGGCGGATCTCTCCGCTGGCCGTGACCCAGAATGCCGTCGGCAGGCTCTCAGCATCAAATCGACTCATCAGCGCACTGTCAGCGTCTCCAACGGAGGGAAACGGCAGCGGGTTCTGAGCCAGAAACGCACGCGCCTTCGCCGGCTCCTGATCGATGTTGATGCCGACCACTGAGAAGCCCTGCTCGCTGTAGCGCGTGTAGAGATCGGCGAGGACGGGCAGCTCCTTGCGGCACGGACCACACCAGCTCGCCCAGAAGGTGAGCACATGGGCTTTTCCGGAGAGCTGGGCGCTGTCAAAGTCTTGCCCGTCGAGGGTCTTCAGCTGCCAAGACTGAACGATGTCGCCGACCTTTCCACCAGGCAGGCGCTCGCCATCTGCGACCGGTGCTGATCCCTGACAGCAGCGGAAGCCGATGGAGGCGTCGGCTTCGTCGGGAGGAATGCTGTCCTTGAGGTAGCCGCACCGAGCGGAGCTGCGAGAGTAATAGGAGCCCCCCTTGACCCCCGCCCGATCGGGGGTGAGCCCGATCCACTCCTTGGTCAGCCCCTCCATGTCGTAGACCCCCTCCGGGGTTGCACAGCGCGGATGCTCACCAGCAACGAGGGGGCGGGGATCATCCTTCTCTCGAGCAGATGCACACCAGCTGCTCTGCGGGTAGGCCCCATAAGGATGCCGGCGCCCGATCACCGGATCGTCGGAGTAGGTGCCGTCCCCGTCGGCATCAAACGGCAGCGCGCCGGTACAGGCGGTCAGCCACTCTTCCTCCGTACACAGCCGCTTTCCAGAAGCCTCACAGGCCGCCTTCGCCTCGTACCAGCTCACCCCGCGCGCAACCTCCCCACCAGAGCGGCTCACCGCCTCGCCGTCGACGAGGGTCGCCTCGAAGGCATCGATGGAGAACGTCCCATAGGGACCGGACAGGGTGACGGTGGTCGGAACGTCGCCGACCGCACCGACCACCTCACCGAGCAGATCGACGTCCATGCGCACGCTTCCCTCCGCTCCCTCCTTGATGCGATCGACCACCGCAGTGAGCACCTCGACCGGCTGCGCACCAGACAGGCGCCGTCCGTTGACGAAGAAGGTCGGCGTCCCCTTGACCCCAAGCTCAGCGCCGAGCCGGGCATCAGCAAGGAGCTTCTCCCCCGTGGCCGGATCGCGCAGGCAGGTCTTGTACGCGGTCATGTCCATGCCGACGCCGGCAGCGTAGCTGAGGATCTCTCGGTTGGAGAGCTTCGCGCTGTTGAAGAACAGCACGTCGTGCATCTCCCAGAACTTCCCCTGCTGCTCCGCACAGATCGACGCCGCGGCTGCTGCACAGGCCCGTGGGTGCATGTCCTTGGGCGCCGCGGCGTTGCAGTCGGTGTGCATCGGGAAGTTGTACCAGGCGATCCGGACATCATCGGGACGACTGGACTTGAGCGCCTGGAGGTTGCCGGCAAGGGTCCGACAGAACGGGCACTGGAAGTCCTCGAACAGGACGATGGTCACCGGCGCATCCTCGGGACCGATGACCGGGACCCCCTCCCCCAGCGGGATCTCCTTGACCGCCTCGGGGAGAACCACGCGGCGGGTCTCGCCGGTCTTCTCTGCGACTCCCGTCACCGCAGCGGGGGCCGCGACAGAAGCCGTCGCCGCCTCAACAGCAGCGGCAATGTCCGCCTCTGATGGTCCTTCCGGGGCCGGCATGGCGGCATGGATGGCGAGCGCACCGACAAGGACTGCCGGGATCATCGCGGCCTCGGGACCGGCTCGGACCAGCCGGGGGAGCGCTGCAGCACCCGCACCGAGCGCCGCGCGAACGCCGCCGGGATGGAGGGCTGCCCCTGAGAGCAGGACCGCGAGGTTCAGCCCGTCCATCACGAGGCAGTAGCTGCAGATCGCGCCGACGCTGGCGAGCATGTGGTAGAGCAGCCAGCCGCCAAACGCAACCCCGGCGGTCCCGCAGAGCACTGCGACTCCAGAGAGTCGCTCGGCAGAGAGCCTCCCAGAGAGGGCGAGCAGGCCGAGGATCGCAAGGACGATGTACATCGGCGCCGCGGGCGCGCTGACTGGGATCCCAAAGAGGGTCGACCAGGTCGAGGCGAGCACATCTCCGCACCCACCATCTTCGCCACAGAGCACCCCCGGCGCGAGGGTGCTGGCGACGGCGTCGTTGTGGAGGCGGACGAGATTCACCGCCCAGCCGGCAGCGAGCACATTGAGGAAGGAAAACAGTGCGGTCTTCATGCCGCCGTTCTATCCCAGGGCGCTACCGCGCGGTGAGGGTCTGGGTGTCCTCGAAGAACACAGCACCGGCCACGACCTCACCTTCGAGGTTGTGGTAGGCGACGTTCTCTTCCGTCAAGCGCCAGCGCGAAGCGCGCACAGAGAGCGTCACGGCGCCTGCTGGTGGGCGAAAAGAGAGGTCGAGGGTTCGGGCCTCGTGGGGTGCCATGCGGTTGTCGGAGAGAAGCTTGATCTCTGGATACCACTGATAGACGCTTCCGATGCGCTCTTCGACTTCGGCCAGGACCGTGCCATCTGCGGACAGCGCCTGCGCATGCACGATGATGTACCGCTCGGGGTCTCCGCTCGGCAGTCGGTGGCCCGCGTTGTCGTTCTGGTAGCGGAGGGTGACGGTGGTCGGGGTCTCTGCAGACAGCGCCTCAGGGAGCGTCGACCAGGAGAGGACCATGCCCGGCGGGTAGTGCTCCGCGAGCGGAGCGAGCTCGTCGGCGAAGTCTGGATGCTTGGGGAGCAGGGAGCCGCCGAACCAGTGGCGGCGGGTGGGACGAGACGGCATGCCGGCCACCAGCGGCCGCTCGATCTCAGGCATGTGGCAGCTCTGGCAGCGATATCCCTGCTCGGCGTAGTCGCTCTCAGCCAGCTCCGCCCCGGTGTTGAACATGCAGGCGAGGTTCAGCTCCTCAAAGTGAGCCGTGGCCTGATGGCACTGGGTGCAGACCTCCGCGGTGAGCAGGCTGGGATCCTTGCGTGTGGCGTGGGGTGCGGCGGTGTCGCCGTAGGGACCGAGCACCACGCCGTCGCGGACATGACAGGCTGCGCAGGTGATCGCTTCGAGCTGGAGCTCGGGATCGTAGAGCGGATTGTCGACGTAGATCGGCTTGTTCAGTTCCCCATTCTCCAGCCCCGCGACGAGGCGGGGGAGCTGGTTGGTGACCGGGGTGTGGCAGTTGACGCACATCCAGCCGACGTCATTGCCGGGCTGGGTGGACTTGTGCAGCTCCGCCATGAACTGGGCATCGTCCTCCCAGGCACGGGCATGCGTTGAGATCCGCCACTCGTTGTAGATCTCGACATGGCAGGCACCGCAGGTGCTGGCTTCGATGTCCGCAAGTCCGTGGGGAACCTCCGTTGCCGGGAACGGACGGAGCATCTCGGGCTGGCTGGCATAGAAGGCCACCGAGTCCGCGACCGTGGGCTCAGGATCATCCGGGAGCGTTGCGGTGTGGCGGGAGCATGCGAGCAGGAGGATGAGCATCACCTACACTGATACCCCGACCATGCCCCCGATGGTCATGGTCAGCGCCGCAGCGACCACGCCGACGAGGAGCTGCCGGGTGCCGCTGTAGAGCACACCGCGAGGGGTAAACCGAGACAGACCGGCACCAGCTGCGAACAGCGCGAGTCCCGAGAAGAGGCCGGTCAACAGCATCGGGGTGCCCAGCGGCAGCAGCCAGGGGATCAGCGGAACCAGGGCGCCGATCGCGAACGCGACGAAGGATACGCCGGCTGCCAGCACCGGAGAGCCAAGCTCCTCCGGATCAATCCCGAGCTCAACCCTGGCATGAAAATCAAGGTTTTCTCTCGGCTTATCTGACAGCTCGGAGGAGACCCTGGAGGCCGTATCTGCGGTGAGTCCAGCCTTCACGAGGATGTCTTCGATGTGAGAGCGCTCGTCCTCAGGGTAGCGGTCGAGGTGGTCTTGCTCCCGCGCCAGCTCTTGCTCCAGGGCCTCACGCTGCGCGGTCATTGAGATCCACTCCCCCGCTGCCATCGAGGCCGCTCCCGCGATCATCCCCGCGACACCCGCCAGCAACACCGCGCCCGACTCTGCCCCGGCAGCGACTCCGAGGACAAGCGCGCTGTTGGAGACGAGACCATCGGAGAGACCAAAGACCGCCGCGCGCAGCCCACCGTCGCCGAGGCTGCGGTGCTCTGTCGCGCTGGGGTGATCGTGTGTATGGCTGTGATCGTGGCTGATACCGAGTCTCTAACGGTCTCGGCGAGCAATCACCCTGAGGATGTCACCTTGAGTCCGGTTCAGCAGGGCTCCAGCGGTGGCATCAAACAGCAGCGTAAGGGGCATGGCGAGGACTCCGGCGAGCAGAATCGGTCCACGGACCAGCCAATTGCGCGCAAAGCGACTGCCAGATCCAGCCGTGTGCTTGATGAACAGCGACATGGTGACGGTGAGGTTTATCGGGTAGCCCGTGCGCTGGACCGTGACGACCTCTGAGAAACCAGACTCCGCGAGCAGCCGAGTGAGGCCAGCGAGGTGGAAGAGCTGGAGGTGCTGGGGTGGGAGGTGACACCAGAACCAGCGACCAAACGTGCTGCGAGCCCACCCCTCCAGCTGAGGGACTTCGATCTCAATGAGCCCGCCGGACCGGACCAGCTCTGCGGCTCGGGACAGCTGCGGACGAGGGTCTGAGAGGTGCTCAAGGAGGTGATTCATGCACAGCACGTCCACACTGCTCGCCGCCATCTTCAGGGTCATGAACGGCTGCTTGAGCACGGTGATCTCCGGCAGCTCGTCTGCCTTGTCTGCAGCTGGACCTGCCATCTCAACCCCGACCGCCTCAGCCTCCGGCAGCGCCCTCGCGAGCACCTGCAGGGAGAACCCAACCCCGCAGCCGACATCCAGGATGCGCCCCACCGGCTGCTCGGCCACCGCTGCGATCGCCTTCGCGCGATCGTGCTGGAGCCGACGGTCGAAGCGGCCCTCGCCAATCTTCACCATGACATCGAGCTTATCGGGAGTATACAGCCCCTCATAGAGGGCAGTAAGTGCAGCAGGAGTGGGCTGCGGATCGAGGTAGCCATGCCCGCAGTCACCGCAGCGGACAAACTGCCAGGGTGTCGGCTCGTCCCAGATGAGGTCACGGACTGTGTAGGCCGGCTGCGGACAGTCCGCGCCACAGACTGCACAGGCGACGTGGAGAGTGTCGGGAGGCGCGGGCTGCTCAAGAGATGGCGGAGGCATCAGTACGTCGTGGAGAGGATGAGGTAAGTGGCGCCAGCCAGGCTGCCAGCAGCATCCTCGCCATAGGCACCGACCAGGAGATCGTTCAGTCCGTCGCCGTCTCGGTCCCCTGCCCCGCTCACCGCTGCACCAGCGTAGTCACCGGAGGCTTCTCCCTCGATGGGCGTGCCGATGTCAGAGAGAGAAGCGGAGCCGGAGATGCTGCCGCTGACGATGTAGGCGGCTCCAGCATCGATGGCGCTGTCGTCGTTCTTCCAGCCCCCGATCAGGATGTCAGCGGTGCCGTCACCGTCGACATCTCCAATGGCGCTGAGGGCGACTCCGGCCTGATCACCAGCGTCCTCGCCGTGGAGGGTGGCGTGGGCATCCGTGGTGGACAGGGCACCGCTGACCGGACCGCGAACCAGGTAGATCGCGCCAGCACCGCTGCCGCCAGAGTCCTCACCGGTCGCGCTGATGAGGAGATCGGCGAAGCCATCGCCGTCGGTGTCTCCTGCTGAGGCGATGGCATCTCCGACGCTGTCAGACAGGTTGTCGCCGTAGAAGATGGCCTCGGCATCGGAGAGGCTGAGCGTGCCGGATGCTCCGCCGAGCACAAGATAGGCCGCGCCCGCCTTGTCGCCCTCGGTGTCCTCGCCGTAGGCTCCGACGAGGATGTCATCGAGTCCGTCTCCGTCGACATCTCCAGCACCCGCGACGGCAGACCCGCTGTAGTCTCCCGAGGCGGCCCCGGTCAGCTTGAGCGCAGCGGAGGAGAGCGACATCGAGCCGCTGGAGCCACCGAGGAAGAGGTAGGTCGCCCCAGATGCAGAGCCACCGTCGTCGTCACTCCAGGCACCGACGAGGATGTCGTCGAGGCCGTCGCCATCGGTGTCCCCCGCCCCAGCAACCGCTGCACCGGCGTAGTCTCCCGAGGACTCCCCGGTGAGGATGAGGGCGGCATCGGAGAGGCTCAGGCTTCCGGTGACCCCGCCGAGCACGAGGTAGGCCGCGCCGGCATTGCTGGCCCCGGAGTCCTCACCGCTGGCACCGACGAGCACATCGTCGCGTCCATCGCCGTCGAAGTCGCCGACAAAGTCCACGGCGACCCCGGCGTAGTCGCTGGAGTCTGCGCCGGTCATCTTGAGGTCGGCGTCGGAGAGGGAGAGATCCGCAGAGACCGTGCCCAGGACGATGTAGGCCGCGCCGGCTGACGAGCCGCCGTCGTCGTCGCCCCAGGCCCCGATGAGGGTGTCGTTGATTCCATCTCCGTCAAAGTCACCCGCTCCAGACACCGCGCTGCCGGCGTAGTCTGAGGCGGACTCGCCGATCATCTTCGACAGCGCCACGCTCAGATCAGTGGCCGCCTCCAGACACAGAGAAGCAGCCTCCTCCTCCGTGGCATCGCAGTCGTTGACCTGCTCGTCACCGCAGATCTCCTCGGCCCCGGGGTAGACGGTGGCGTCGAGATCGTTGCAGTCGCTGCTGTCGACGATGTAGCCGCTGGGGGCCTCGCAGCCCTCGGTGCTGATCTCGCTGTCGCCGTAGCCATCGCCGTCGTCGTCGAGGTAGAAGACCTCCGGATCCACCGCATCCTCGTCGATGTCACCGTCACAGTCCTGATCGGCCCCGTCGCAGACCTCTGGAGCTGCGGGGCTGATGTCAGCGTCGGTGTCGTCGCAGTCTGTGCCATCTCCGATGTAGCCGCTGGGCTCCTCACAGCTGGTGACGCTGGTCGCGGCGTCTCCGTAGCCATCGCCGTCTCCGTCCGCGTACCAGGTGCCGGCGTCGACGGCGTCGTCCTCGTCGGTCGTGCCGTCGCAGTCATCGTCCTCGCCGCTGCAGTACTCATCCGCGCCGGGGTTCTGCCTGTCGTCGCCGTCGTCACAGTCGGTGTCGCTCGAGACGTAGCCGCTGGGCTGACTGCAGGCATCCTTGCCCAGGGTGGCGTCTCCGTAGCCGTCACCGTCGCCGTCTGCATACCAGGCGAGGGCATCGACGCTGGTGTCCTCATCGACCGCTCCGTCGCAGCTGTCGTCCTCGCCATTGCAGTACTCATCCGCGCCGGGATGCTGTGCGGCGTCTTGATCGTCGCAGTCCTCGCAGTCCGCCCAGCCATCGCTGTCGTCGTCGGTGTACTCGGTCACCCCATCGCAGTTGTAGTCGGTGGGGTCGGTGCAGTCCGTCTCGACGGCGTCGGGATTGAACCGGGGATCGGTGTCGTCGCAGTCGCCACCCAGCGCCTCGTAGCCTCCCGGCTGGCTGCAGGCATAGGCGACGTCACTGCCGAAGCCGTCGCCGTCCTCGTCGAAGTACCAGGGGAGCGCGTCGAGGGCATCGGACTCGTCCGTCAGGCCGTCACAGTCGTTGTCCTGGCCGTCGCAGTACTCGTCTGCATCTGGGAAGTTGTCGGGGTTGTCGTCTGCGCAGTCTCCTGGCAGCGTGACGGTTCCCTCCGGCTGCTCGCAGGCCTCGGTGATGCTCTTGATGTCGCCGAAGCCGTCGCCGTCTGCATCTGCGTAGAACGCCTGGGTGGCGCCCTCATCGATGGAGCCGTCGCAGTTGTTGTCCACCCCGTCGCACAGCTCCCAGGCTCCCGGGTAGATGTCCTCGTCGTCGTCATCACAGTCATCTCCGACGCTGTAGCCGTCCCCGTCGAGGTCGTCGGGCGCATCTGGGGTCGGATCGGAGGTCGATTCGCCGGTGTCTGCAGTGTCGATCTGTTTGTCTCTGCAGCCGAAGAAGACTCCGCTGAGCACGAGCAGGACAATCTTACGCATCGGTACTCCGTCAGTTTCCCAATGTACCCTGGATCGCAATGCTCGGGCGGTTGGCCAGGAGAAACGTGACACGCCGCAGAGCGACCGCGCTTGAGCTGCGGAGATCCAGACAGCGCGGAGGGCTCAAGGCAAGCCGCAGAGAGCCGGCGCCCCTCGGTGTCGCTGCTCACAGCAGGGCGACCTGAGCAGCGCTCGTCTCGACTGGCATCACGCGCAGAATGCCTCGCGTCTGAGAGCACTGCTCGCCCGAGACATGAGGCCAACCTCTAAAGACCGGAGTGTGTCGATGAGACATTGCGCCCAACATCGACTGCGAGCGGGAACAGGTCACGACTCAGGCTGTGCCGGTGGGTGACCTTCCGCCACCGGGGCACCGCTTGGAATTCGCCATCAGCGGTGAGGCCGCCGGGGCTGACAGCGTCCGTGATCTGAGCGGTGCGATCCAGCACACGCTGGCCATCGCGCCCGGCGGATGAGCCCGCTCCGCAGCAGGCCCAAACACCGACGCCCTAACTCCCGCTCCGCACGGCAACGCCAACCAGCGTGACCGCACCCAGCTCGCCGACGTGATCGGGATCTGTGTGCGGTCAGGCGCCACCTCAGCAGCCAGGCAAGCCCAGCCAGGGGCCTCTCGTCTCCGACGAAACGCTGTCCATCATGGAGCCGTCCGGCTCCGCTCGACGTTCAGCAGACTAAGGCCGGGTCACGCTGAAGCCCGGGGTGGCCGGGGGTGCTTCTTCGATGCAGTAACCGAGCTGCTGCTGAGCCTGCTCGGCGGCATCATGGGCCCGGTCAGAGCGACGCTGCGCACGGTAGATCTCTCGCTCCATTGCGCCGACCTTCTGCTCATACCAGGTGAGCTGATTCCAGATGTCCTGCTCGGCCTCATCCATCTTAAGCAGCGCCAGATCCATCTCAGGGGTCGGACTGACCACCAGGAACTCTCGATACAGCGCCTCGCGCGCTTCCATCAGGAACTCGTGATCGCGCCAGAGGCTGTCGAGGTTCTCATACATCCACACCTCACCCTGGGCGAAGTCGCGAGCAGACTGGAGGGCCTGATCCGCTTCCACGGCAGCAGCAGCGCTTGCTCGGAACATGAGGTCGAGGTCTTCGCAGCCGGCTGGGACATCGGCCAGCGCAGTGGAAGCAGAGACAAGCAGAGCGGAGAGAATGAGCATCAAGAAACCCCATTGTGTGGGCCGGAAAGACTCCAGCTACCTGCTTAAACACGGATGAACGAGCGCGTCTCTCCAGACCAAACCGTTGCGATGTAAGGCTCCTGTAAGGATCGCCCGAACACGACCTCGGCCGAGCCATCGTCCACGGTCGTGATCCAGCTCGAAAGGTCAATGCACACGCGCTCGCGAGGTCCGATCTCTCGATGCGGCCGAGAGACTCGAGCACCGGTCGTGAGCGCAACCCGCTCTCCGGGTGCCATCGGCGCAGCGGGACGCTGCGCGGAGACCGGCTTGATGTGGGCAACCATGCGCCCGCCGCACGCAAGAAAGATCCCGAGACGAACACGCTCAGGCAACCCCCTTGGTCACAGTCAGGCAAGCCGCGGCAGGAGCGCCTCAGGGAGACCCCCAAGCAGAGAAGTTTAGCTGCAGTGAGCGGTCTACGCTGACACGAAGCATCGCTGTCCCAATCACGACACCGCAGTCACACGCTCAAGACACGACGCCATGCGTGACGTCGCTCCTTCCCAGCCACACCCGCTGCGAGCCCCTGCATGAGACGGCCCGAGGCGTCATGGGGCGCGGGATGACGGCGATCCTCTCCACGCCTGAGGCGTTTGCTCTCAGTGGTGCTCAGGCTGGAGAGCACGCTCCTCTCCGCCCTCCAGCACTCCATCCTCGGGGGCAGGCAGACAGGGAGTGAGGATGTCCGTCAGCTCTGAGAGGAGCTCCGGCTCAGCGGTCTGGATCGACCCGGGTGTGCCAGAGAGGCTGTGGATCTGACGGCGCGCCGTGGTGCAGTCCCCACGAGCCACCAGCCACTGAAGCCCGCGACGGTGGAGGGTTGCGTCGATCCCCGGCGCCTCGTCGAGGTAGCCCAGCAGCCAATCTCGCTGCTCCAGACCGGCGACGTCGGGGTACTCCAGCCAGAGCTGGAGTCGCGCGCGTGCGGCCTCCCACTGCCAGCCATCTTCTCGAGAATCCAGGGCTCCGTAGGCCGCGTCCGCCTCTGAAACCCGCCCGAGCCGGTGCAGCTCGCTTGCATAGTCGTAGCGCATCGAGGGTGAGGTTGGGTTGCGCTCCAGACGCTCCAGGCTGGCGAGCAGGGTCGGCGGCTCGTGGACCTCGATGGTGGTCAGGACATGCTGGTAGAGGGCCTCCCGCCCCGCGACCGCAGAGGCCTGAGGACGGAGGTAGTACCCCGCGCGGAGCAGCCAGCGGCCGCGCTGCAGCTGGTGCTCGATGATCCGAATGACGCCATGCTCCTCGGTGTGAGCGGACAAGGCGTGGACCATCCAGCCGGCTCGAAGGGGCTGAGGAGCGGCGGCGATGGTGACGGTTCCGCCGAGCTGCCGCCCCCACCAGTCCGCGAGCCAGGCTGAAGAGGTCGCGGACTGATCGGTCATGAGGAAGAGGTCAGCGAAGATCGGCTCGCTGCCGTTGACGCTGGCTCGCCACCCGGACACGCCGCCCACCGAGACCGGGTGCTCTGCAAAGCGGACGGGCAGGGAGAGGCTCACTCCAGCATCGGAGACGGTGACCTCCTGGTAGGGCGCATAGGCCAGCGCGGGCACCCTCGCCGCCAGCGCGAGCAGCAGCACCGGAGAGAGGGCGAGCAAGCCGGAGAGGCACACCACCCGCAGCCGCCATCGCTGCTGCTCCGCTAGCGGTGCCATGCTCTCCGCAGACAAGAAGAGCGCGACCAGTCCGCCGCCGAGCAGCCCGCCGGCGTGTCCGAGGTGAGAGACATCAGGGCTGAAGAGACCCGCCGCGTACAGCGGCGCGAAGAAGATGAGGTTGCCCATTCCGTAGCGGCCGCGAAGCGCTGCCGGGATGGCCTCGCCCATGCGCAGCCCGATGGCAATCTGAGCCCCCCACAGTCCGTAGGCGATGATCGAGGAGCCGATGACCGGGATGGAGTCAAAGCCGATGATCAGCACTGCACCGCCGAGCACTGCTGCACAGACGACCGCGAGGGTCCCGCTGGGGGCCAGAGCCTGCTCCACCCGATAGCCACAGTAGGCGATGATCGGAGCGTTGAACACGGCGTGGAGGAGGTCTGCGTGGGTGAGCTGGGCGGTCCAAGGCGTCCACCAGCGTCCGTCGAGCAAGGTGGGCTCCAGGCCGACCATCCACTGCCCGAAGGTCCACGACAGCAGAGTGGATGCCTGCGGAATGTCCAGAGAGGCCAGCGTGACCTGGAGCAGCGCTGCGACGACAATGAGCACCGTGAGCGCTGCAGTCAGCCAGGTCCAGCGACGGATGCGGAGGTGATCAGCGAACCGGGCATCTGGCGTGTCAAAGGCACCGGCGAGCTCGGGGATGTCGCACAGACGGAGGAATTCACCTCGGGTCCAGGGATCGTAGCGAAGCGCTGCGGACGCAGGCAGGCACCCCTGACGAACCTCGACGTCGAGATCAGCCAGATCTACCGGATATTCGTCGCCCTCATGTCGTAGCCAGCCGCGCACACACTCAGCGTATCGGATCACCGCCTGGAAGGTGTAAACCCTCCGCAAGTCGTCCTTGGGGCGCCCTCAGAGGGTCTTGTCGCGCTCGATCCGAACGCCACGCGCGATCATGCTCAGGGTGCGCTCCTTGTCCGCTTCCTCGTGATGCATCCCAAACTCTGACAGCTTGCGCTCCAACTGCTGATCAAACAAGGCGATGACCTCCTCCTTTGTCAGCCCGATGCGCTCCTCTGGAGTCGGCGTGTTGAGGCGATGCAGGGGAACCTGAATGATCACTGGCTGCTCGATGATTCGCTCCTCGATCTGGTGCTCAACCCGGAGCACCTGGACCTCGTGGATGTGTACGCCAGGCGGTGCAACCTCGACCCGATCAAGATCGACCTGAAACACAAGCGGAGAGTCGATGTCGACCCAGCGCTTCTCTCCATCAATGACCGCCATGAGACGGGTGTCATCGTCAAAGAGCATGCAGCGCAGCTCCTCGAGGACACGACGACCAGGGCCAGACCACTCGATGGGACCAATCACACGGATCCGGCTCTCCCAGCCACCCAGCGGAGTGATCGTAAGGGTGAGAGATATCTCATGGTCGAGGTGGGGAGCGAGGTCTGCCGCGAGCGCGGAGAGGTTGCTGGTGGGGTGGTGGGCGTAGCGGCGATTTCGCCAGACCGGGGTGGTGGTCTGCGAAGGCTGCGGCGGGGCCTCAGGCCAGGAAAGCTCGTGAGACTCCGCGACCGAACGATAGGCTGCGCGATCGGCTTCGATCCGCGAGATATCAAGGAGGGACTGCTCGAATCGCTGGTGGTAGTAGTCGCGATCGATTCGAGCAGCCTTGAGGTCAGCCAGGGCGCGGAGATGATCCCCCTCGACGCTATGCAGCCGCGCCTCGAGCTTCCGAGTCCGACGGCGCACGGAGAGCTCTCGGCCGGTCAAAAAGCCAATGACTGCCCCGAGGGTGATGAATGCAAACCAGTTCACAAAATCAGGTATCCAATCCGGCCCTTCTTCGCAGCCAAATCAACCCATTCCCAGCCTTTGTCGAAAGATTTATCCCGACAGAGGAGAGCTTCTTCGCGCCATGCTTGAGCCGGTAAAAGCCGGTGTTTCCCCATGGATTCTCAGCACCACTCCGAGGATAGTCTCCAGCCATGATCGCCGCGAATTCCGCGCTGGCGGTCCACTCTTCGACCGCCGCGATGCGATCCTCGATGGGCGGATGCTTGGTGATCAGCTTCTCCAAAGCCTCCAGGGCTCCCGTGATCTTCTGGCGGGTCTCGTCGGAGAGGTTGAGCTTGAGCTTCTCGATCTGCGACATGAGGATGGGATCGTGACCTGTGTTCAGACGCTCCAGTACGCTGCGGACCTCAGCAGATCCACCCATCGCCAGTGCGCTGGCCCGGTCCGCCGACAGCTCGCTCTTGCGCTCCCACTCGACCATCGCCATCAACGTAGCGATGACCAGCGGAAAGCCCACGGCTCCAGAGAGCGCCATCCAGGAGACATTGAGCAGCAGGCGCATCATCGTTCGGTACAGGACGTGACCGGAGAGCACGTGGCCGACCTCGTGGGCAATGATCACCCGGATATCGGCATCGGCCAGCAGCGCGGCCTCCTCGCTGAGGATGAGGAACGGCGACTCCATGCCCACCGCCCCGGCATTGACCCCACCCATCGGAACCACATACAGCGGCCACTCCTCGGTGATGTCGAAGGTGGCGAGGATGTCTTCATAGAGGCGAAACAAGCGAGGATGGCTCTTCCGGGTGGCCGGCTTGCGTCCACGGGTCATCCGGTGCTTCATGTTGGCTTCGTTGAGCCGGCCGATGGTTCGGCTGATGAGGACATCGAGCCCTGGAAGAGAGCGCAGCGCCTTGAGGGCAACAGCATCCGCGGGGTGCTCCCAGGTCAGCGGAGAGATCTCCTTGAATCGTGGACCGGTCAGAGCATCCTCCGTGGGGTTGGTTTGCAGCACATGACCCGGACACCGCAGGGATCATTCCTGCTAAGGACTATGGTCACCGTCTGCGGCTTCGGCGAGAAGTTCCGCGAGCCGAGTGATGTTGACCTGGGACTGCGCGATGTAGTCATAGGCCCCACCGACAGGGGGCTGCTCCAAGGGATCAAGCACGACATGTCGTGCGGGAATCGCGGCCACGACGACGTCGCTGGGCGGCTCCTCCCACAGCAGCACGGCACCCTCAGGCACGGTCGGTGCAGCGCCAGAGAGGCCCTGCGGATCGAGATCGAGCGAGGGAATCGTGAGCGCGTGGCGTCGGGCGAGGTAGCCGTAGGCCGGATGATTGGCGAGCAGCACTGGCAGTCGAGGATCGGAGAGGTGTTCTGCGTAGGCGGCATCCAGCCCATCGAGCTGCGCCAGGAGTTCGGGAAGCTCAACGACCGTGAGGCCGCGCTCTGTGAGCACTGCCGCCAGGGCCTCAGCCTGCACCCGGTAGCTTGCCGGATCGAGCCAGGCGTGCGGATCGACGCCATCGTGGCTGTGAGCCCCACCAATGCCATGGGAGTGGGTGGTGGCCTCCAGGCGGATCAGCTCCAGCCCTGCGGAGAGATCAACCACCCGGCTCTCCGGCAGCGCGGCGGTCGACATCCAGGCCTCAAAGCCGGCTCCGCTGGAGACGATGAGGTCAGCCGCCGAGAGGCTTGCGATCAGCGCCCCATCGGGCTGCCAGGCCTGCGGGTCTTGCCCCGGGGGAAGGATACAGCGAACCTCGACATCTGTGAGACGATCCGCAAGGTACCAGGCCGGGAAGCTGGTCGCGACGATGGTCGGCGCTGTGTAGACCTCGGCGGGCTGCTGGCTGGCGCATGCGAGGAGGAGTGCGAGCATGCCCTTAGGGTAACAGCACCGCCGACAGCCCCAGCAGCGCAGCAGCCGTCAGCCCGACAGCCAGCAACACAGCGACCAGCAGGACCACCGACAGCTCCGCCGCGATCATCGACGGGATCGCCCAGCGACTGCAGCCGATCCGGCGCATCAGCGTGAGCTCCGAGCGGCGAAGGCGCATCGACAGAGAGACCACGAGTCCGAGGAACGCCGCCGTGGAGCCTCCGACCACCGCCATGTACAGCGACAGTCCCGACCGCAGCTGGAGCACAACCCCCAGAATTCGGTCGATGACCATCGACGGACGAACCGCCTGGAGGTCATCCCTCAGCGCATAGTCACCCAAGAGCTGATCATGGCGCCGGATGGAGCGCGGGAAGACAAGCACAGCGCTGACCGGGAGGTCATCGAGATCGCCGTGGACGTGAAACTGAGTCCGATTCTCCTCAGTCAGCTCGGAGAACAGCAGCAGGGCAGCAGTGGCCTCGAGGTTGCCGGCAGCCTCCGGATCCAGCGCCGTCTCCTCTGTGATCGCATCGTGCCCATGCAGCCGCCCCTCCAGCAGCCAGCCGGTCTTGACATCAGCGAAGAAGGCCGAGTCATCCGGGCTGCCCGAGGGCTCCAGGAGGCCGACGACGGTGAGCAGCGCAGGGTAGGCTCCGGCGAGGTTGTAGAGGTTGGTGAGGTCGGAGCGGATGGTGTCGCCCGGCGAGATCTGGAATGCCTCTGCGACCGCGGAACCGGCCACCACCTCGCCCAGCAAGGCCGGCGTTCGACCTTCTGAAAGGGTGAGACTGCGCTGGCGGAGGTACTCCAGGTCCGTCGCGACGAGCGGCGATCCAGAGACCGTGCTCGCGACGTGCAGCGGCACCGCAACGCCATAGCGTCCGGCATCACGTCGTGCGGCGTAGGGAATGGTCTGCCGAGGGCGGCTGGAGAAGTACAAGGCGGAGAGCGTGAGGTCGAACTCGTTGCCGGGTGCGCCGACGAGGACCGGAGTGTCCTGCGCACGCTGGAGCAGGGCATCCTCCAGCTTCTCCGTTCCCAGTATGGTGAACAGCGGCAAGAACAGCGCGACCGCAATCCCCGTGATCAGCACTGTGGTCTGCCCCGGGGCTGCGGAGAGGTAGCGAAGCGCGAGAAAGAAGGCATCCCTCATGCTCCCTCCGAGCAGGTCGAGACGTCGAGCCGGTCGGAGAACCGTGCCAGCAGCACCGGAGAGTGCGTGACCATCAGCAGCGTCAGCCCCCGCTCCTCCGACAGATGCCACAGCAGCTCCAGCACCGCCATGCTCTGTGCAGGATCGAGACCCGCAGTGGGCTCGTCAGCCAGCAACAGCCCCGGCTGGGTCACCAGCGCCCGAGCGATCGCCACCCGCTGCCGCTCCCCCTGCGAGAGGCTGCCGGGGAGGGTGTGGTGATGGCGAACAAGTCCGAGACGATCCAGCAGCTCACCCGCCCGCCGACGAGCCTCCCCAGTCAGCCTCAGCGCACGGCTGATGCGATAGGGCAGCAGCACGTTGTCGATCGCGGAGAGGTGATCGATGAGGGGAAAGTCCTGGAAGATGAACCCGATGCGACGCGCGCGCCAGTCTCGGCGCTGAACCAGAGGCAGCTCGGAGAGTGCGTGCCCGTCAACCATGAGCCGTCCCGAGGTCGGGCTCAGCTGGCCGCTGATCAGCTGGAGAAGGGTAGACTTCCCGCAGCCCGACGGGCCATGCAGCGCGATCCGCTGCCCGGACATCACCCGCCAGCTTGGCAGGCGCAGCGAGAACGCCCCGCGCGTGAGCATCAACCCGTCGGTCTCAATGACTGTGCTCATGGCTCCTCCAGCAGCTGAAGCGGAGTGAGACCGCCGCGCTCTCCTGTCGAGAGGCGACCAGACAGCCGCTCAAGATTCTTCAGCCGAGTGTCTATGATTCGCAGTCCGTCCGCAGTCTCGGTAACGGTGTAGACCGCAGCGTAGCGATTGGTTCGAGTGTGGCTGTGGCCCCGGTGGGTGATCGTCCCCTCCACCGTCCAGTCTGCCGCAAGCCGTGCCTGACCCTTCCAATGGGAGATAACCTCGACGCTGCGATAGCGAACCGTCGCGATATCGATGCTCGTTTCCTGCTCTGTGAGTCGCTGCAATGCCAGAGAATGCTCAATGTACTCGCGAGTCAGTGCCTCACCCAGAAACCGACCCGCGAGAAGTTTATGCAGAGCGTCTGGATCACTACTCAGCGAATAGGCGCGGTATATCGGTTCATGAATCGTAGTAAATGACGATATCAAAGCGTCATTTTGACGGTTGCTTACTAAGAAACAGGAGAGGAATAAGAGCACGATCACGAGACTATCTCAGAGAATGGAAATTATGCTTTCAGGTATGTTTGCAGACACACTTGCAAATACTTTGAACACAGCTAATTAAAGGCATGGGCTATCAGATAAAGACCATTGCTTCAATGCTCGGAATCCCCCGCAATACCCTCCTGGCTTGGGAGCGGCGTCACAGCGTGGTGCAGCCGGCAAGGCTTGCGAATGGATATCGAGAGTACTCCGAGTCTGATCTTGGCCGTCTTCGGGCGCTCAAAAATCTTCTCGACAACGGGCATCGGCTCAGCGAGGCCCTCTCGTTGCTGGATCAGCCCGAGCCGGATGCCCCAGACTCTATCCTCGAGGTTCGCGATCAGGTGCTGGAAGCACTTCTTCAGATCGACCGCGAGCGCGCAACACAGCTGATCATGCGTGGCATTAGCCTGTCCTACAACCGGCAGCTGGACGCCTTGTACTTCCCGCTCCTGGAAGAGGTCGGCCAGCAGTGGGCAAATGGGCGTCTGAGCGTGGCGCAAGAGCACTTTATCAGCAACTTCTGCCGTGAGAAGATCACTGCGATGCTGCTCAGCCTCGGCCATGGCCCCGAGCACGGTCCGCGTGTCCTCTGTGCGGTCTACCCTGGCGACCCCCACGACATTCCCCTGCTCGGAGTGTCCGTGAAGATGGCACTGAGCGGGTATCGGGTGCTGTTCCTCGGCGCGAACACTCCGATCGATGCACTGCTGGAGATGATCCAAGAGCATCGGCCACAGAAGGTGTGCATCTCGGTCACCCTGCCGGTCTCTTCCTCTGCGGTCCTGCTGTTCGCGCGAAGCCTGCTGGCATCCGGTCCCGGAGAGGTCGTGTTTGGCGGCGCAGGCCTGCCGGAGAATGGTCTGGTCGACATGCCTCGGGTGACCTGGGCACGCTGACGATCGGCGTGCGGCTCCGCTGGAGTCATCAGATGGTCGCGATGGCTCGTCAGGCGTGAGGCCGCAGATCCACCGCAGCAAGCCAGGCAAGAACCTCCCTGTCCAATCGGCCGCTTCTGGCGCATCCGGAGCTCGCCCCCTCCTCGACTCCGAGAGCCCTCCTGATGCTTCATCGCTCGTCAGTGGAGCTTCGCTTTGGGACCGATGCTTCACCGATCGTCGGTGGAGCTTCGCTTTGGGAGCGATCAGCCCTCCCCAGCACTAAGTCCCCCGTCTCATCGAGAGCTGTCGCAGCAGCACAAAGAAGCCCCCAGACCATCTGGTCTGGGGGCTCTCGTGCTCGACGGGGTGGGCAAGATGCCCGCAGCGGCGGTCTACTTCGCCGCGACCTGTGCGCCGCGCCAGTCCTGAATCTGCTCGGCAAAGTCCTCTGCGATCACCCGGGCGGTCATCTTCGCAGACATCATCACGCTCGGAGTTCCAGCACCTGGCTGGGAAGATGCACCGACGAGGTACAGCCCCGTGATGTCTTCCGAGCGGTTGTGGGGCCGGAAGAACGCCGACTGGGTGAGCCGGGGCTCGACGCCAAAGGCGTTGCCGAGGTGGCTGGCGAGGGTCTTCTCGAAGTAGTCGGGTGTGATGAACTCCTGGTGGACGAGGTTCTCCATCAGACCAGGGATGTAGCCCTCTTCGTCGAGGAACGTCAGCACCGTCTTGGTGAGCCGGGGCCCCTCAACATCCCAGTCGATCTCGCTGCCGTTGTGGGGAACCGGGATGAGGGTGTAGGCCGCGTGGTGGCCTTCTGGAGCGAGCGAGGGATCGGTCAGGGTCGGAATGTGGAGGTACTGGCTGAAGTCTTCCGCGAGGATCTTCCGGCTGAAGATGTCGGTCAGCAGCTCCTCATAGCGGGGGCCGAGGATGATGTTGTGGTGCCGAAGATCGAGGGCTTCCTCGGACTTCTTGAAGCCGAAGTAGACCACCAGCAGTGACATGGAGTACTTCATCGACTTGATGCGCCAGTCCGGGTTCCACCGGCGGTGCTTGCTGTCGATGAGCTTCATGTAGGTGTTGGCGTAGTCGGCGTTGCTGATCACGAGATCCGCAGACAGCTGATCACCATCGGCCAAGGTGACGCCTGTGGCCTTCGGCTTCTTGAGGAAGCTGCCGTCTTCACAGTCGATGCGAGAGACCGGCGAGTCGTACCGGATCACTCCGCCGAGCTCCTGGAACTTCTTGACCATTCCGCTGACCAGCGCACCGGTTCCGCCCATGACGTAGTGGACACCCCAGGTCTTCTCGACGAAGTGAATCATCGCGTAGATTGCCGGGACCGACAGCGGATTTCCGCCGATGAGGAGGGTCTCGAAGCTGAACACCTGCCGCAGCTTATCGGAGCTGAAGTACCGGCTGGTGAACGAGAACAGGCTGCGGACCGCGTCGAGCTTGAGGAGGTCTGGGACCACCTTGAGCATGGTGGAGATGTCCTGGAAGCAGGTGTAGCCAAGCTCCAGGAAGCCGCGCTTGAAGATGGCCTCGGCATCGGTGTGGAAGCGCTCGTAGCCTTCCAGATCCTCCGGCGCGATCTGCTTGATCTGCTCGCGGGTGGAGACGGGGTCGCCGTCGTAGTCGAAGTAGGTGCCGTCATCGAAGTAGATCCGATAGAACGGAAGAATCGGAACGATGTTGGCGTACCGTGCGGTCTCGGGCCCCGCGAGCCCAGAGCCCGGCTGGAGCATCTCCGCTGGAAAGTCTGGAGCATCGAGGTGATCGACGTCGCGCTGAAGCGCGAACAGCTCCTCGATGAACTGGGGCACAGTGATGACTGTCGGCCCCATGTCAAAGGTGAAGCCATTGACGTGCTTGGCGTACGCCCGGCCACCGGCCTTGTCGAGGGCCTCGACGATGGTGGTGTCGAAGCCGAGGCTCTGAAGCCGAATGCCGAGAGAAAGGCCGCCGAATCCGGCGCCGATGATGATCGCGGTGCTGCGTGAGGTCATGGGGTACTCCATCAGGCCGCCTCAAGGAGCGACGGGACATGGGGGGCGGTCGCAGGCTCTGGAGCCTGACCGGAGCGAATGCCGAGGGTAACGGGGTGGAAGAACCGCACGAGACCGCTGAAGACTGCACGCGCCTTCTCGAAGGGGGTGGTGACGGTGCGGCCATGGGTGGGGTCGCAGCCATAGACTGCGCGGAGCCGCACGCCGATCGCCCGATACAGGCGGCTGGCGATGAGAATCCCCAGCCGTCCACGCCAGGGAATGTGGCTCATCCCGGACTCTGCAAAGGCATAGTTCTCGTCAGCGATGTCGAGCAGATCAGAGACAACGGAGGCGAGCGAGGTGCTGCTGCAGGAGCCGTTGATGAGGCTCTGATCGGTGATCCCGACGGCTTGAAGCCGATCCAGGGGGAGATAGACCCGCCCTCGGGCCGCGTCTTCGACCACGTCGCGACAGATGTTGGTGATCTGCATGCCGATGCCCAGCGCGATGGCTGCCGGCCAGGCATGTCGGGCACCCACACCGAGCACGCCGCACATCATCACCCCGACCGTCCCTGCCACTCGGTAGCTGTACCGGGTCAGGGCCGCATCATCGGCGATGCGAACGACGCCGAGGTCAGAGCGAACCCCGGCGATAAGCTCCAAGGCGGCCAGCATCGGGATGTCCCGGCGATGGCAGATGTCACGAAAGGCAGCGATGGTGCTGTCTGCGGGAGCATCGCCGCGCAGCGAGGCCTCGATTGCGTCGAGGTCTTCGGTGGCGATCTGGACGCTGTCCGCTTCGTCGGCGGCATCGTCGACCATCCGACAGAACGCATAGACCACAGCAGCCTCGTCGAGCTGTCGGCTGGTCAGGAAGCGGCCGGCGAGTCGAAACGAGCGGGAGTGTGTCGTGAGGACAGCGCGGCTCTCGGTGATTGTGCTGTCCATCACACCCGCCAGAGGTGAGAGATGGGCTGCATCGCCAGGGCAGTGATCTGGAGCGCGACGCCGCGCAGCGCGGGGTAGGCCTGGAGCACCTCAGCGGACTCGACCAGCTGGATCTGGTGGAGGATGTCGTCGAGGACATCGGCGAGGGCGCCGCTGCGGCGGAAGCGGGCGATCGCATCCTCGACAGCAGCGGAGGTTGTCTCTTGTCGGGGGCATCGAAGCAGCTCAAGCAGCCACGCTCGATCCTCTGGACAGCGCTCGAGATGGGCGACGACCAGCGCGCTGATCTTGCCCTCTCTCAGGTCCGCTCCCGGGGCCTCTCGTCCCTTGTCACCGTACAGGTCGAGCACGTCATCCTGAAGCTGGAACAGCACGCCCAGCGGCATGAACGCCGCAGCGATCCGTGCCGATTCCTCCTCAGAGTGTCCCGCCAGGATCGCGGCCCCCTCGACCGGGAGGCAGAACAGACCGCCAGTCTTCCCCTCGACCACTCGCTTCCATGCCTCCATGGAGACGCTCTCCGAGGGCAGCATGCTCAGCTCTTCGACCTGCCCACGGACCACGCGGGTCGCGCCCTCAGCGAGGAGCTGACACAGCCGCCAGCGTCGGTCCTCAGGGGCATGAGAGACGGCAAGAAAGGGCAGCATCAGGAGAAGATCGCCGGCGTTGATGGCCTGAGCGATGCCGTGCCGGACCCAGGTGGTCGGCTGACCGCGTCGGACCCGATCGCCGTCCTGGATGTCATCGTGAATCAGGGTGGCGTTGTGGAGCAGCTCGACCGCTGTCGCCCAGCCAACTGCACTGCTGCGAGCGCCGCCGAGGGCCTCCATTGCACACAGTGACAGCCGAGCTCGAATTCGCTTCCCGCCCGTCGCAAGATGCTCCTGGACCATGACGCCGGTGCGCTCCATGCGCTCACCTGCAGAAAGGCTACGCATCATCCGCTCGACGTCGTCCAGCATCGCACTGGAACGAAGTGTTGGCGGTGGCTGCGAGGAAGAGCGTGCGAGGTTCTGCATGAGGGCTCCTAAAGAGAGGGTCGGCTGAGGTTTCGCAGGAGACCGAGCCCAGAGCGAGATGCCCCGGCTGCGATAAGATGTCGTCGGATAGGAAGGGAAGACGCGGAAAACACTGCCGTCATCGCCGTAGCCAGTCCAAACGGAGAGAGAGAAGCGGAGAGAAAGCCCGACCACAGTGATGTCTCGATGCGGAAGAATGCATCGAAGAAGCGGCGGGTGTCTTCGACATCGAGATCCCTAAGGATCTCAGCTCCAAATCTATACAATGCCCACTGTCGCTTCCGGGCAGGAGACCACAGCGCAGACCAAGCGGCCTCGGCGGCCTCGGACGGTCCGCCAGAGAGACCTGCAGCCAGTGCATCCGCCACAGCTGCTGCTGCCGCCGGGAGACGGGCGAGCTGATAGCCGGTCGCCGGATGGACCATCCCAGCAGCAGCTCCGAATCCGACCGTCTGCTGTCCGATGACCGGCACCGGACCCAGCATCTGGATTCGACAGTGCTCTTCATCCGTGGCGTCAGAATGCTGAACACCCATCTGCTCGAGGCGAACGAAGAGGCGCTGCTTGAGCTGCGGAATCGACAGGGCGGGGTTGGCGATGAGGGTGGTCTCCTCGACGAAGACCCGCTCAGCGTCCAGGGGCTGCGCATAGAGGAAGGAGGGCACCGGATTGGAGCCGCGAAAGTCCATCAGCTCGATGCGATCGAGGGGCCAGGGGTGACCACCGGGGACGGTGATGTGGACACCGTAGGCTGTCTGCCAGGCCGATGGTGCCGGGCTGCGCTCAAGGAGCACACCGGAGCCGGTCGCATCGACGACGACCCGTGCGCTCAGCGCAGTGCCATCCTGGAGCATGACAGTGCTGTGATCGTCTTCGTGCTGGACGTGTACAGCACAGCCGCGATGCCAGCGCATCCCCATGCACTGTGCAGTCAACCACCCCTGAAGTCGGGGAGTGGAGAGCGCAACGTAGGCCCGATCAAGGGACAACTTCTCAAGGGTGTACACAGTCGCACCAGCCCAGGAGTGGGCCGTGATGTCCTCTACAACCGCGCTGGGAAGAGCCGTCAGTTCGTCGGTCCAAGCCCCGTACCGAGGAAGCCACGAACAATCCGGTTCAACAGCTACACCCTCAACTTTCAACCCTTTACCGATACAGGCTGCGGCCAAAAACCGAGCAGCTGGACCGGCACCGACGATCAAAATATCGGGTAGGGATTGGGGAGAAGACATGCGGAGTAGACCTGGTCTCAGGGAGTGTTGACGATCTTTATGTACACTGTTTGCACACAACATGCAAGACGGTGTATATACTTTGCACACCAGACGAGAATATTGGCCGTGAGTGCCGCTCTTGAATCCACTTCTCAGAGGCCAGCATGATCTCCCTGACCCCCCCACGCCACCTGTCTCCACCCGGCCCGCTCCACACTGCCGGAGGGTTCCTGTGGTGGTACCTCGACCTCACCGATGATCGCGGGGACGGACTGGTTCTTATCTGGTCTTACAACCTTCCTTTTCTTCCTGGCATAGCTAGCGAAGCGCGCGCAGGCCGTCCACCTATACCTGCCGATAATCCCTCGGTCAATGTGGTGATCTACCAAGGTGGTCGGCCCGACTTCTACCTCCTGCAGACCGCCGATCCGGCGACAGTCCGCTGGGAAGATGACCGATGGGAGATCGGCGGCCTCACCGCACAGGTGACCACCAACGAGAAGCTCAACCTGTCCATCTCGCTGGATTGCGCCGTTCCAGGGAGCGACAACCGCCTCACCGGAACGATCGCCCTCACCGGTCACCCCCGCAAGGGTGGTGGTGATGGAGAGGCGAATCCCGAGCACGAGTGGACCCCGCTGGCGGTCGTTGCACAGGCCACGGCGTCACTGGCATGCGGCGACCAGCAGTGGAACATCCAAGGCCGCGCTTACTTCGACCGCAACCTCGGCCAGCGACCGATGCACACGCTTGGCATCGACCGGTGGTGGTGGTTCCGGCTCGCGCTGCCGGACCATGAGCTGATCGGCTACCACCTCATCCCCAACGATCGCACAGAAGCGACCCGCAGCCTGTGCCTGACCATCGCGGCTGATGGCTCGACGAGCATGGTCGAGAACGCCCGGTTTGTGATGGCGGGCTGGCAGCGGTCGCTGCTGGGACCGTCCTGGCCGCGCACCCTCACCCTCACGCCCCCGGGCAACGAGCCGGTGGTCATCCACTTTGCCCACCTCGTCGACAACGGACCGTTCTACCAACGCTTCCAGATCGAAGCACGGGTGAATGGCTCCCTCGTGCGCGGGTTTGCTGAGCACGTCCTCCCCGACCGCATCGATCGGGCCTGGAGCCGACCGCTGGTGAAGATGGCAGTCCACCGACACGACGGCGGCAACTCGATGTGGCTGCCGCTGTTCACTGGCCCCAGGGTCGGTCGAATCTCTCGGCTTCTGGGCATCCCAGATGCCCCAAAGCAGCTCCCTGTGAAGCAGCCACAATGAGCGCCCTCCCCCTGCTTCTTCTCACCATACCGGCAGCCATTCCGGCAGTCATCACCGGCCTCAACCTCCTGACCTGGACCCGTGGACGCACCAACACGCCTGCCCGCGGTCGGGTCTCGATTCTCATCCCGGCCCGCAACGAGGCGGCCACCATTGAGGCATGCGTGACCGCTGCACTGGCCGGTCCCCGATGCATCGACGAGGTGATCGTATACGACGACGCCTCCACCGACACCACACCCGACATCCTCGCTCGGCTTCAGCGTAAGCACCCGCGCCTCCGGATCGTCGAGGGTCAGAGACTGCCTGCTGGCTGGGTCGGAAAGCCCCACGCCTGCCATCAGCTCTCTCAGCACGCCACCGGTGACGTCCTGCTGTTTGTCGATGCCGACACCACCCTCACACCCGACGGTGTCCCGAGGCTGCTGGGGCTGCTCGAAGACAACAGTCTGGTCACCGCGTTCCCCCGTCAGCAGACCGTCAGTCTCGTCGAGCAGCTGTTCATGCCGCTGCTGTGCCTGACCTACACCGCGTGGCTTCCCCTCGCCCTCATCCCACGCACCACCAGCCCCCGCATCCTTGCCGCCAATGGACAGGTCCTCGCTGTACGACGGGAGGCCCTGGAGGCACTCGGTGGCTTCGCCTCGGTTCGTGGTGAGGTCGTGGATGACATGGCGCTGTGTCGGCAGGCCAAGCGCACCGGCATCCGGGTCTGCTTCGCCGACGGCTTCCACATCGCACACTGCCGGATGTACTCCTCCGCTGCAGAGATCTGGTCTGGTTTCTCCAAGAACCTCTACGAGGGCCTCGGAGAGAGCCTGCTGGGTCTGATGTCCGTGGTCGTGCTGTACCTGCTGACCATGGTCCTTCCGTTCATCGCGCTGCCCCTCGCGCTCCTCCTCGATCCCGCCTGGGCTGTGCCCGCCGCGCTCGGGGCTGGCCTGAACCTGCTGACCCGGACGCTGCTCGCCGTCCGCTACAACCACACCGCGCTCTCAGTCCTTCTCCACCCGCTCTCGGTGCTCGGCCTGATTGTGATCGCGGTCAACTCTGCGCGGTGGAGTCGCATCGGCGCCATCCAGTGGCGGGGTCGGACCTACGCCGCACGAGGTCAGCGATGAAGCCCTGGTTCCGCGCATTGGCCAGTCGGTACACCAACCGGAAGCTTCGAACGTCCCTGGATGGGGTCTACGTCGGGGGTCTGGAAGCCGCACGAGAGCATCGGGCACGCTCGCCGGTCTTGCTCGCCGCCAACCACGTCGCATGGTGGGATGCCTTGCTGCTCCTCCCCATCGACGATGCCCTCGGTGGCAGCGGTCGGGCACTGATGGATGCCGCAAACCTGGCCCGGCTTCCATTCTTTGGCTGGCTTGGTGCTGTTCCGCTCGATCGCAGCAGCTCTGAGCGTGCTCAGGCGAGCCTGCAGGCCGCGGCCAGCCACCTCAGCGCTCCCGGCGAGGCGCTGTGGATCTTCCCACAGGGCAAGCAGCGACCCGCCTGGATCCGTCCACTGGCCCTCAAGCGGGGGGTGGTCCGACTCAGCCAGCAGTCCAACACCCCGATCCTGCCGGTGTCCATTCAGTATGGATTCCGTGAGCATGCAACCCCGACCGCAGTGGTCGACTTCGGGTCCCCGATTCCAGCCGACACCCCCGATGCACTCTCGGTCTTAGAGACTGCGCTGTGCGACGGGCTGAGCCGGATCGACATGTTCTTCCTCGGACAGTCCACCCACTACACGCCGCTCATCGCACCACGTGCGGGGCGATCAGAGAACGGGCTGGGCAGCCGACTGCTCACCATGAATCGGAGGTCGACATGAGCGCAATTGTTATCGGCGCTGGACTCGGCGGGCTGTCCGCCGCCATCAACCTCGCTGCGGCCGGGAGGTCTGTCGATCTCTTCGAGGCCCATGACAAGCCTGGCGGCAAGGCCGGCTCCGTGATCATCGACGGTGTGGAGGTCGACACTGGTCCCAGCGTCCTGACCATGCCCGATGTGCTCGACAAGATCCTGGCAAAGGCCGGACGAAAGCTCTCTGACGTCCTCACCCTGCGCGCACCAAGCCCGGCGTTTCGCTACCGCTACACCGACGACACTGTGATCGACGTCTTCCACAGCCTCGAAGAGACCGCCGACAACATCGGTGCCGCACTGGGCTCCGATGCCCGGGCTGAGCTGATGGCGTTCATCACCTACGCCGAGCGAATCTGGTCTGCCGCCGCACCGCACTTCGTCTATGGTCCGGCGCCCACCTGGCTGAACACCATCGCGCTGGGACTGCAGGTCCACCGACTCGTCCGGGTCGATCCGCTGCGAACCATGCAGCAGTCCATCAACAAGCGCATCTCCTCCCCTCACCTCCGAAAGCTCCTGCTCCGATACGCAACCTACAACGGCTCGGATCCCCGCCGCGCACCGGCAACCCTCAATTGCATTGCCCATGTCGAGCTGAGCCTCGGTGGCTTCGGAGTACAGGGGGGGATCACCGCCATGGTCGATGCCATGGTCGATGCCGCGCGCTCGCTGGGTGTTCGTGTTCACCTGAGCAGCCCGGTGGAGAAGGTACTGGTGGAGAAGCGGGTCCGCGGTGTAGTGGTCGGTGGTGAGGTCCACGAGGCCGACTCCGTCATCGTCGGTGCCGACGCTGCCCTCCTCGCGAAGCGCCTGCTTCCTCCCGGATCCCCTCACGGAATCCGGCTCGACCAGTCGCCCTCGATGTCTGGCTGGACAGGCATCTACCGGGCAAAGCGGTCGGAGCGGGTGCCGCACACGGTGCTGTTCTGCTCGGACTACGATGCTGAGTTCGCTGACATCTTTGATCGGGACCGACCACCGGAAGATCCGACCGTCTACCTCTGCGCGCAGGAGCCCTGCCACGGCCGCACAGGCTGGGCGGATGAGGAGCCGGTGTTCGTCATGGCCAATGCTCCCCCAGAGCCGGTCGGAGGACGGTCTGCGGATCCCTGGCCAGCGCTGGAGGCTCGGGTAGACCAGCGCCTCCAGTCAGCCGGGCTGATGACCGAGACCGACACCATGGTCTGGCGCCGCACCCCCGCCCAGCTCGCGGCACACTTCCCCGGCAGCCAGGGCAGCATCTATGGGGCAGCCTCCAACGACATGCTGGCCGCATTCCGACGTCCTCCCAACCGAATCGCGAAGATTCCCGGACTCTACCTCGCCTCAGGTTCCGCGCATCCCGGCGGGGGCATGCCGCTGGCGATGCTCTCTGGACAGGCTGCTGCAGCTGCGGTGGAGTCCGATCGGAGATGACCCCCCTCCTCATCGCCACCGCGTTTGCTGGCACCGCTCCCGCTGTCGGCCACTATGGGGCCGAGCTGTGGGTCAGCTCGGCGACCAAGACACCGGTAATCGGTGAGATCCGCGGCCAGTCGGTGAGCTGGCTGCTCGTCGAGATCACGGACCGGGACGGGCAGCTCTGGCAGCAGCACACCACCTGCACCGTCGAGCTGCTGGACGGCACAGGCAGCTCCCGCGCTGCGCTCTCTCCGCGCTTCATCTCGTCGATCCCGGTGCGAAGCTATCCTGTCCAGACCGCCGACGGCTACCGAGCCGACATCGGGCTGGAGCATGTCGGCTACGACCCGACCTACCCGCTGCCAACCCGAGCCGACGCCCCCGGAGTTCTCGACTGGGATGGAGACGGCAATCCAGGTGCAACTGTCATCTTGGAGATTCCGGTCCTCGGGAGTGTGGAGATGTACATCGCACAGCGCGCCCAGATTACCCTCACCGGTCAGGTCCTGGCATCGGGCCAGGTCCACGGCGGTCTGGAGCTTCCAGTCATGGAGCAGCAGACCCTCGGCGCCTCGGTGAGTCTCCTGAACCGCTCGCAGCCGATCCGTCCGCTGCCGGAAGACAGCGGCTTCGCGATGCTCCAGCTGCCGGAAGGCTCCGACTGCGCAGCGATCAAGCCGGCCCTCTGCCAAGCCGGCGTTGCCCGTGCAGAGAGCTGCGCACGCTGAGGTCACCGCAGCCCTCTCCAGTGACCGCTTCTGTGCCAAACCAGTGACAAGCGCACGGCCCTTCAAAGCCCTGTAGCGGTCTGTGCGTCAGCTGGTGTCGAGATGATCAACTGACGCACAGGGAAGACACAATGAGCATCGGGCTTGCACTGACCATGGCCGCCTCGGCACAGGACACCACGACACGAACGCTGCCGGCGGCGATGCCGACGCTAACGGTCCAGGGCGGACGCGCAGATGTCATCATCCAGCACACCCCCGGCGCAGCAAGCAGCCAGGTGACCGTGACTCCGCTCAGCTGGTGGGAAGGCTGCGAGGTCTCGTTCTCAGGCAGCCACGCCGAGGCGATCGTGGCGATCCTGGAGGACGGCGAGCCCGCAGGTCGTGCCTGTACCGCCGAGATCACCCTCACGCTGAGCGGCGACACCGACGTCTCTGTCGAGCTGGACCGGGGCACCCTGCATGTCGACGGACTGGAGGGCTCGCTGAGCGTCAGCCTGGGCCGTGGGAAGGTCACCGGCTCCCCAAGCAACACCACAACCGTCGCACTCTCCATCGGTCAGGTCGAGCTGTGGGACCTCACCGCACCCGCAGACATCTCGGTGAAGTACGGCACAATCGACCTCACCTACGCCGAGATGATCAGCGGTACTGTGGCAGCCAACACCGACATCGGCCTGATCACCACCCGCTTCCCATACGGGATCTGGCTGGACACCGACATCAGCACCGGCCTCGGCCGACAGAAGCAGGCCATCCCCTCGCGCACAACCGCAGCCACTCACCTCGACGCGGCCTCCCGGGTGGGAAGCATTCGCATCGAGCCCGTGATCACAGCGTCTGCAGCAGCACCGGTGGCTTCGACAGACTGATCAGACGGAGGCTGGCTGGGTGACGGGCTTGGACTCAGGCTTCGGAGACGGAATGAAGCTGGTGAGCGGCCCGAGCTTTGCCCACGGGACGTCCTCACAGTTCTTCAGCGGGGCGCTGCGCCGGGTGAGCACATCGCAGCTGGTCTGGGTGACGACGATGGTGTGCTCGAACTGCGCAGACAGGGAGCGATCCCGGGTCAGCACGGTCCAGCCATCGTCGAGGTGATCGATCTCGAAGCCGCCGAGGTTGACCATCGGCTCGATGGTGAAGGTCATGCCCGGACGGAGCGACATGCCGGTTCCCGGGACCCCGTAGTGGGGCACGCTGGGCTCGGTGTGGAAGCGGCGGCCGATGCCATGGCCGGTGTAGTCCCGGACGACGGAGCATCCCTTGCCCTCAGCGAAGGTCTGGATGGCGTGACCGATGTCACCGAGGGTGGCACCAGGGCGAACGACCGCGATGCCGATCTCCAAGCTCTGCCGAGCAACCTCGACGACGTGGCGCGCCTTGAGCGACGGGGTTCCGACGTAGAAGGTGGCGGAGGTGTCTCCATGGTAGCCGCGACGACGGGGGAAGATCGGGGTGACATCGACGTTGATGATGTCGCCGTCTTTGAGGATCTGCTCTCCAGGGATGCCGTGACAGACGACCGCGTTGACGCTGGTGCAGACGCTCTTGGGGAACCCGCGGTAATTCAGCGGGCCGGGGATGGCGTTGTTCTTCAGCGTGAAGTCGTGGACCAGGGTGTTGAGTTCTTCAGTGGAGACGCCGGGGCGAATGTGCTCCGAGATCATGACAAGGGTCTCAGCAGCGAGCGAGCAGGCCCGCCGCATCTTCTTGATCTCTCGGGCGTTGTGGACACTAACCACGCTCAGATCGCGCGGCTGCGGCGCTCGAGTTGCTCCGCCTGAGTCTTACAGTCAATGCACTGGGTCGCGACCGGGCGGACCAAGAGGCGACGATAGGTGATCGGCTCACCGCAGGACTCACAGGCGCCGTACTCGCCTTCTTCCATCCGCTGCAGGGCGTACCGAATCTTCTTGAGCATGTGGCGCTCACGACCCGCCAGGCGAAGCGAGAAGTCGCGACTCGACTCCGACGCAGCGAGGTCGAGGGCGTCGGGCTCCATGCCGTCGTTGTCCTGATCCGTCAGGGTGCTGACGGTCATCTGGCTGTTGGAGATCAGGGCATTGGCGCGATCCTGGAGGATGGCGCGGAGCTGCTGGACCTCTTCATTGGAGAGGTACTCGTCCGGGGGCAGTGCGGTGTCGTCCTGGCTCATGCTCTCTCCTGAGCGACCGGCTTTTTGCCGGGGTTTCACGGTTTCAAACCGTGGCTTTATAGCAAGACTGAAGCGAAGTGGTGGTTTCGCGGGTCAAAAATATTGATCCCATCCGTCATCAGGTCAATGGCAAGTTGAAAGAATTCACGCTGAGGCACCATGTCGGGCATGCCGAGGTGGCCCCGCATGCGAGGCAACGGCCCAAAGTCTCGATGCCATGGTCCCCTGACATGTCATTGCGTAAAACCGAGATAGTGACGGATATCGCTACTTATCCCGCTGACATACAGAGGTCCTGACGTGCTGCTCCTGCTCTCCGCAATCGCCCTGGCTGCACCGGTCCCAGCCGACAGCATCCTCAACAACACCGACCGCTCCTGGCAGCTCCAGCCCGTCGCCGAGATCGGCTTCCTGGCGCCGCTGTCCCACATCTACCAGTCCGGGAACGGCGGCTCAGAGTTCGACTACATCACAGAAGGCGGCCAGGACAACCTGTTCCTGGTGACCCGCTGGAGCCTCGATCTGCAGCTCAAGGAGCGCAACACCGTCACGTTTCTCTACCAGCCCCTCAACATCCGGACCGCTCAGGTCGCCCAGCGAGATCTGGCCTTTGATGAGGTGGTCTTCACCGACGGAACCCCGATCGAGCTTCGCTATGGGTTTGACTTCTACCGGGCCTCCTACACCCGAGACGTCCTGGCGGATCCCGACAAGGAGCTTGGGTTCGGCGCCTCGCTGCAGATCCGCAACGCCGCCATCGAGTTCGTCTCGACCGACGGCACCCAGCGCTCCACCACCCGCGATATCGGCCCGGTGCCGGTCTTGAAGGTCAAGGGCCGCTTCGACAGCGACGCTGGTTCGTGGTGGGGGTTTGAGGCGGACGGCTTCTATGCGCCGATCAAGTACCTCAACGGCGGGACAACGGACGTCGTGGGGGCCATCGCGGACATCTCCCTGCGCGGTGGGCTCTCCCTGAACAACGGCATCGACCCGTTCCTCAACCTCCGCTACCTCGGCGGCGGTGCAGAGGGAACGACCGACAACCCTGAGCCCGGCACCGACGGCTTCACTCGAAACTGGCTGCACTTCACGACCCTGACCATCGGCTTCATGGTCCGCTGAGGCTCAGCGCCAGCATGCCTCGGCGGCTCGGATCGGATCCGCCGTCGGGGTGTAGCCCGCCGCACGGAGCACCTCGTCGAGCGCGGACAGAAAGCAGGTGACGTTTTCGCGTGTAGCGGCGGCCCCCATCAAGCCGACCCGCCAGACCTTCCCCTTCGCAGCCCCCAAGCCACCGCCGATCTCCAGACGGTGCGCCGCGAGCAGGTGTCGACGAACGGCAGCCTCGTCGACGCCATTCGGCACCGAGACCACGGTCAGCTGCGGCATCCGAGCCGCCGGCGCCACCGGCAGCTCGAGCCCCATCGCCTCCAGCCCAGCAACCAGCGCTGTGCCGTTTCGGGCATGCCGATCATGACGTGCTGCGGCCCCTTCTACCAGCGCCAGCCGGAGGGCTTCGTGGAGTCCGTAGAGCAGGTTGACCGGTGCGGTGTGGTGGTAGGCCCGCTCGCCCCCCCAGTACCGGGCGATGAGGTTGAGGTCGAGGTACCAGCTCTGCACCGGGGTCAGGCGCGACTGCAGCACCGCGACCGCCCGAGGAGAGAAGCTGACCGGCGAGAGCCCCGGCGGACAGGACAGGCACTTCTGAGAGCCGGAGTAGAGCGCATCGATGCCGTGGCGATCCATCTCAACGGGCACGCCACCCAGCGAGGTCACCGCATCGACCACCAGCAGCGCATCGCGTTCATCGGCCAGCGCTCGGAAGCCCGAGAGGTCGGACAGGGCACCGGTCGAGGTCTCGGCGTGGACGAGCGCGATGAGCTTGAAGTCTCCCTCCGCCTCCGCGAAGTCTGCGGGCGTCAGCGGCTCTCCCCATGGCCGCTCGACCACCACCACCGCCGCACCAGCCCGGCGGCTGACTTCAGCCATGCGACCCCCGAACACTCCGTTGCTCCCGATGAGCACCCGGTCGCCAGGCTCAATGAGGTTGACCAGGCAGGTCTCCATGCCCGCTGATCCAGTCCCAGACATCGGCATGGTCAGCGAGTTCTCCGTACCCAGCAGCGCCCGCAGCATGTCGCGGATCTGATCCATGATCTCCAAGAAGTATGGATCGAGGTGCCCCAGCGTCGGCTGAGCCATCGCGGTGAGCACTGAGGGCGCGACGTCAGAGGGACCGGGTCCCATGAGGATGCGGGGCGGCGGCGCGATGGGCGCAGGGATGGTGAGCATGTGTCCTCCAGCGCCCGGACAATATCTCGGATACACTGCGGCGGACGAGCCTGGAGGTGAGATGTCTCGTCTGCTCATCATGATGACGCTTGCTGCTCTGCTCTGCGGCTGTGGCAACGACGACGCGCCCACCGACGACGACGGCGCAGACACCGGCGGCAGTGTCTTCCCGCCAGGGCCACCGGTCAACGAGTCGTGGAACTACGCTGGCATCAGCGGAAACCGCAGCTGGACCTACAGCCGCATCGACAGCGCACAGATGATCGTCGATGACTCTGGCAGCGAGGAGGTCGGCGGCAGCCTGGTCAACACCCTCCTCTACGTCGTCGACGACGCCGAGCAGCAGCTCTACTTCGAGCACACGATCCAGTGGGCCGCCGGGCCGGGCATCGGCATCGAGATCCGCAGCTACGACGGCACGGTCTACACCAACCCGATCACGGTCGCGGATCCAGAGACGTTCATCAACGACGTCTTCTCCACCGAGCAGCCCAACACGGTCTTTGAGAGCACAATCATCGGCTTCGAGCCCTGCCCGAACTCCTGGTCGGACAAGTGGACCTGCCTGCATGTTCAGATCACCGGCGGCAGCGGAGAGTACTTCGTGGGGGACTGGTGGCTGGCAGACGGATGGGGAGCGGCGATCTTCCAGCCAGAGGTGGAGAGCGACACTTGGGTGCTGCGGCAGACAAACGTGCTCGAGTAGGCGGCACCAGGATGCCGCGCCGGACTCCACCTCAGCGCGCTCCCACAGCTCCCCTCTAAGAGGGCAGTGCTCCAGCACGACTCGTGCCGGTCAGCACAAAGCCCCGCTGCTGTCGGCCAGCGCCGGGAAGACACACCGCGCCGGCCATAGAGCCAAGACGACCGAAAGCAACGGCGTGCTGTTTGCAAGGTTGTAAGAACATAAGCCCCGTAAAAATTACAGCGCTCATGGTCCTCGGATAGTGTGCTGTTCATGGCAAAGCAGAACCCCCTGGGCGCACGGGTGCGCGCCCTCCGACGGCGAGAAGGTCTGACCCAGACCGAGTTCGCTCGCCGCCTCGGCATCTCCACCAGCTACCTCAACCTCATCGAGAACAACCGCCGCCCCCTGTCCGCGACGGTGCTCATCAAGCTGGCGGGGGTGTTTGAGATCGATCTCCAGAGCTTCTCCAGCAGCGGAGAGGATCGCATCACCCGAGATCTGGTGGAGGCGTTCGGAGATCCGGTGTTTGAGGACTTCGGTCTCACCAGCGCAGATCTCAGGGAGTTGGCGGGCAATTCACCACAGCTGAGCCAGGCCGTGCTGGCGCTGTATCGCAATTACCGACAGATACAGGAGTCTGCCAGCGCACTGGCGGCCCAGGTCTCTGATCGACAAGACCTGATGAGCTTCCAGCGGGCCCGGCTGCCCACCGAGGAGGTCACCGACCTCATCCAGGAGCAGCTGAACCACTTCCCCCAGGTCGAGCAGGCCGCTGAGGCGCTGTGGGAGGAGGCCATGCTTGAGCCAGAGCAGCTGTACAGCCAGCTGCTCAAGCACATCGAGGGCACCCTCGGAATCACAGTCAAGATCGCCCGGCCCAATGAGATGAAGGGTGCCATCCGCCGGTTCAACACCGACCGCCGAGAGCTGATGCTCTCCGAGGGCCTGCCGCCACGCTCCCAGACCTTTCAGCTCGCGCTCCAGATCGGCCTGATCGAGCTGCGCGAGTACTTCGACCGCGTGGTCTCTGACCACCGACTGACCAGCAACGACTCTCGGGTCCTCTGCCGGGTGTCGCTGGCGAACTACTTTGCCGGTGCGGTGATGATGCCCTACCAGCGGTTCCTGGAGGCCGCAGAGGAAGAGCGCTACGACATCGAGCTGCTGGGCAATCGGTTCAAGACAAGCTTCGAGCAGGTCTGCCATCGGCTGACCTCACTGCGCAGACCTGGCGCAGAGGGTGTCCCGTTCCACTTCGTCCGGGTCGACATCGCCGGGAACATCTCCAAGCGGTTCTCCGCCACCGGGATTCGGTTCGCCCGGTTCGGAAGCGCATGCTCGAAGTGGAATGTCTACGAGGCATTCCTGACTCCAGAGCGGATCCGGCGGCAGATGTCGCGGATGCCAGATGGCACGACCTACTTCTGCATCGCACGGACGCTCCGCAAGGGACGGGGGGGGTTCCTTGCACCACACCCGATCCAGGCGATCGGACTGGGGTGTGATGTCCGGTATGCGCCCAAGCTGGTGTATGGCGATGGGATGGACCTCGAAGATCTCGATGCAGCCATTCCCATTGGGACCTCCTGCCGAACCTGTGAGCGGACCAACTGTCAGCAGCGCGCGCTGCCGTCGCTGCATCGAGCGATGCAGGTCGATGAGAATGTCAGAGGGATCTCGTTCTTCTCTCCGGGCGAGGTGACGTGAGCGGTGTGCACCAGGCAATGAAGCGCCTGGCGCCGTCGCTGGCCCTCTACTCGGCCCACACCGGACTCCCCCACGCCCGCTCCTGGATCGTCTGCGGGATGGCCTCGTCGAAGCAGGTGTCAGGCCGCTCGGCCTCCGGCAGCGTCAGGCAGTCTCGCCAGGACCACCGGCAGGTGGGATCTTCCACCACGCGCGCGTAGTAGTACGCCGGCTCACCGGCGCTGTAGGTCGGATCCGTCCACTGCGCGCACAGGGCAGCGCTGCCTGCGGTCAGGGGGGTGCAGTCGCTGAGATCGACGCTGGCGCCGTTGTCTCCGCCGGCGACATCGAAGACCTCGACCAGCGGCGCTCCGCTGGCGTCGATGGAGCCCTTGACGATCTGGATGCGCTGAAGCGGCACGCCCTCCGGATCGGCCAGCGCAGAGACGAGGATGGAGGGGGCACCGGTGCCGTCCGCGAGGAGGCTCCCCATCGGGACTCCGGCCGCGTCCGCAGCGGCCACCATGTCCGGATCATCGCAGAGGCCATCAGGAAGATCGCGACCGGCGAACATGCGCAGCGAGATCCGAGGACCAGAGGTGGCATAGACCTCTCGGCGTCTCAGCGCAGCGAAGATGGATGCGCGGCTGTTGTCCTCGGCCCAGACCGCGGTGAGGCCGCCCGGGCTGTCGAGGAAGCCAGCAGGGTTCAGGCCCGGCTCAGCGAGACGCCCCTCGACTGTCAGCTCCAGGCTGCCGAGGTGTCCGAGGTAGTCGTCCTCTGCGACCGCGCCCGGGGTGCCGCTGTGGGTGTCTGTGCTGGCGATGACCCCGAGTCGATACGGATTGATCCCGGTCCGCTGCTCTGCGGCCATGCCGGCGATGAGGGTTCCGCGAAGGGTGTCTCGAGCCGACACACAGCCCAGTCCGCTCATCCCACCGGCACCCGTTCCAGTGCCGTCGTCCTCGCAGGGGGTGGCAGCCTGCCGCCCGTACTCCTCGAAGGCGCACAGCTCATCAGGCGCTCCGAGCAGACCCGCCGTCGCGGTGAGGCACTCAGAGCTGCCCTTGTGCTGGTAGACCTCCACCAGCGGCTCCAGCTTCGCCCGAACCTCAGCGGTCTCGGCATCGAGATCGTCGGGGAACAGGTTGCCGTTGGAGAGGTTGCCGTTGTGGGGAATCGCGAGCACATCACAGCCCGTGCCGGCGTCGATGCAGGATGCCGACATCCACGACCACAGCCCCTCCGGGGTGGCCTCCTCGAAGTAGGACAGCGGCGCAGACGGAACGATGGCGTTGGCGAAGAGGACGTTTCGGTGCAGGTTCACGACGTTGGTCGCACCGGACCACTCGTAGCCGACAAAGCTGGTGAATTCGCAGCCTGCGGTCCGATCATAGGCCGACTCTGCGGCACGCTGGACATCACTCCAGATGCTGTCGGACAGCTCTCCGCAGCCTGCATCGCTGCACAGCCCCTCGAACCGCTCTGGATCCTGGGCCGCCAGCCGGACCCCGAAGGCCTGGATGGAGGCGGCGTCGGACTCGCGGTAGCCCTGGCAGATGTCGCTGTCGTAGCCGGGCACCCCCTCGGTGACGCAGGCGTAGACCTCGCCGAAGTACTCGGCGTGATCGGTGACGGCGGCGAAGTCCAGCGGACGGGAGAGCGCGACGGCGGTGGTCCCCTGCCCCTGACCGTCCAGCGGCGGCAGGTACACCGTCTCTCCACGGGCGAAGGCGTAGGCGTCGTCGGGCTGAAGGCGCACGTCATAGACCCAGGCATCAAACGACAGCGCAGTGTGGACGTGCAGATCTCCCCACAGCAGCTGCCGGAGGGGCTGCTTGTCGGTGCATGCCTCCCGCGCGGTGGGATCAGAAGAGAGGCCAGAGTCGGGTCCGCTGCTGCAGCCACCGCATGCGGTCAGGAGGGCGAGGAGCATGGGAAAGTCTACCGCGTCGTCAGCAGGTGACGGACCAGAAGCTTGGGATCCTCCATGTGAGGAGAGTGCCCCGTGGGCAGGTCGATGCGCGCTGTGACGCGTGGGATCGCTGCGATGCGGTCGTCGAGATCAGGAAGACTGGGGTACCAGCCATTGGCACCGATGAGGATGGTGGTCGGGGCCTCAATGCACCGCAGCATCGCGAGGTGACGCGCCAGATCAAAGGCAACGGGTGAGCGGGTCTGGTGGAGCCGGTCCCAGGTCCAGGACACACCCCCCTCCACCGAGCGGGTGACGCGCCCGGCGAGAACGCGCGCCTCCTCCTCAGGCAGCAGCGGATTCATCCGACGCATGCGCGCGGCGGCGGCCGCGACATCTGGGAGGACTGCGGGTGGGCGCAGAGAGGCCAGGTGACGCAGGTGGGTGCGGTACTGCTCGACGGCCTGCTGCGTGGTGGTGGCCGGCGGCCCGAGGCCATCGACCAGGACAAGCCGGCTGACGCGCTCAGGACGAAGGGCTGCGACGGTGGTGGCGATGGTGCCGCCCATCGAGTGCCCCACCAGGATCACCGGCGGCAGGTCGAGCGCGCGGAGCAGGGCATCGACATCCGCGATGTAGTCGGGAAAGTGGTAGTAGCTGCCCGCCGGGGTGTGGGCGGAGCGTCCATGGCCCCGGTGATCCGGCGCGATGACAGGGTGACCGGCGGCGGCGAGATCGGCCGCGACCCGACGCCAGGAGGCCCCCTGATCCAGCCAGCCGTGCAGGACGAGGACCGGCGGCTTGGAGGGAGAGGGTGGGGTCGTCTCGCAGAGACAGAAGGGAAGGCCGCGGAGGGTGATGAGGCGCTCGATCATGACCGGGGCCGTATCACCGCGCAGCGGAGAGAGAGCATGCCCCGTCACTTCAAGAGAGAGCCACCGGTCCTGGCTCGGCCCTCATCGCACCAGCCGCACCTGGACGCCGTTGTGGTCGGAGAGGCCCAGGGCGAGGACGGGCAGGGTCGTGCGCTCGACCGGGCGCCAGGGACAGTCCGCTGCGGCGAGCACATAGTCGATGCGGGTCTCGAACCGGCTGGTGGGCTCCGGCGGCTCCCCGACCGCATCGGTAAATCCCCCCGCGAGGAGTGCATCCAGCAGCACATGCTGCGGTGGCTCCCAGCCCCCATCAGACCGAACGGCAGCGATGTCCTCCCACGCCGCGTCGGTGTAGTCGCTGCGGCACAGGGCGTTGAGATCGCCACAGAGCAAGCCCCCTCCGACCGCCGCCGTCCCCGCCGACAGCACCGCCCACTGGGCCAGCCGGATCGGCTCCGCGACGTGATCGAGGTGGGTGCAGCACACCCGCAGCAGACCACCCGGCAGGTCGATCACCGCATCCACTGCGCTGCGGGTCTCACTGTGCGGCACCTGTAGCGAGAGCAGCCGGGCGGATCGCAGGGGGTGACGAGAGAGCACCGCGTTGCCGCAGTAGGCCGCGGGTGCCCACGATGCCTGCCAGTCTCCAGCCAGCCGCTCCTGGAGCCACCGCACCGTCGACCGGTCGCACTCCTGGAGGCAGAGCACGTCGAGGTCGAGGGAGCGGAGGAAGGCCGTCAGCGGACGCAGCAGGGGGGCGCGTCCGCCCTTGACGTTGAGGGTCAGCAGGGTCGGCATGCCGAAGAACCTACCACCGGCCCAGCGGAAACACGCCCAGCGGCTTCCGGGCGGCGGAGCCATGAGGACGCCGAGCTCCAGCGGGCTCTCGACGCGGGCTCAAGGGGCCGCGCGGCCTGCTCCAGCGGATCCCAGTCGAGCGCTCACCGCGCCGAGAGATGAACCGAGAGCCGCCCTATGGAGCCCGATGAACCACCGTAGTCGGCAGACCATCTCGGGGCTGCATCGAGAGCACCGCCTGCTTGACCGGCTGGTAGTCCGCCGGAATCGAGGGCTGGAGACGCTGGACCAGCGAGCCGATGATCAGGCGGGCCTCCATCATCGCGAAGCTCTTGCCGATGCACACCCGGCCGCCGCCGGAGAACGGAACATACGCCCCAGTGGGAATCGACTTGACCCGCTCGGGAGAGAACCGGTCGGGATCGAAGGTCTCGGGACTCGGGAACCAGCGAGGGTCGTGCTGGGTGACGAAGGGGCTGATCATAATCTGAGAGCCCTTCGGGATCTTGAAGCCCCGGATCACCACATCCTCCGTCGGCTCCTTCATGAACACCCACACGCTCGGCAGGATCCGCATCGACTCCTTGATGACCTGATCGAGGTAGGGAAGCTGGCTGAGGTGCTCGACCGTGAGCCGGCCGCTGCCGGTGACCTCCTGGATGTCGGCCCGCAGTCGCTCGGTGATCGCGGGGTGCCGGGCGAGCAGATACCAGGTCCAGGTCATCGCGTGGGCGGTGGTCTCGTGGCCGGCGAAGAACAGGGTCATCGCCTGATCCCGCAGCTCTGTGTCGGTCAGCCCGTCGCCGTCCTCGGTGCGGGCGTTGACCAGCATCGACAGCAGATCGCCGTGATCCTCCCCGGAGCTGCGGCGCTCGGCGATCACACCACGCACGATCTTCTCGATGTCCTCGATCGCAGCCATCTTGCGGCGGTTCCGCTCGCTGGGCCACCAGCGGGGCACCGGGATGGGCATGTGGATGTGGTTGAGCATCTCGACGTTGAGGGTGTTCATTGCCTGGGCGACGGTGCCGGTCCCAGCGCGGACGTCTGCGTTGAACAAGGTCTTTGCGACCACCTCCAGGGTCAGCCCGACCATCGCCTCGTTGAAGTCGACCGACTGCCCCTCTTCCCAGCCATCGACCATGCGGTGGGTGTAGTCGACCATGGTCGTGCCGTAGGCGTTGACCCGGCGCTTGTGGAAGGCAGGACGCATGAGGCTGTGGAGGCGCTTCCAGCGGTCCCCCTCGACCGTGAGCAGACCATCGCCGAGGAACTTCTCCCAGAGCCGACGGGCGACCGCAGGCTTGAGGAAGATCTTGGAGCGGTGGACCATCATGTCCCAGATGTCCTCGGGATGGCTGACGAGGTACCAGTGCGACGGCCCGACCCGAAACCGGACGACGTCCCCATAGGCCCGATGGAGATAGGAGATGAACTCCAGCGGGCTCTCCTTGAAGTCCAGCGTGCTGCCCAGGAGGAAGTCCCCGCGTGGTCCGGGGGCGGTCCTGGGCTCAGAATCAGACGATGACATCGTTCTCCCCGCTTGGGCAGCTTTCATGCTGACATGCGTCAGCGAGCCTCACAATACTGACAATTGTCAGCGAGATCAGCAAACGGCTCAGAAGCTGAGGATGCGCTCGAGCATCCAGGCGACTCCGAGGGGGCCGATCACATACGCCGCCGACCGCTGCAAGCCCCGGGCACGCAGCCAGCGCGCCGGGAGGAACATCACCGCCACCACCGCAAGCTGGGCCAGCTCCACGCCGATGTTGAACCCCAGCAGCGCAGGAACCTGCCCGCCCGGCGGAAGCCCAACTCCAGCGAGCGCACCGGCAAAGCCCAGGCCATGCAGCAGCCCAAAGCCCGCCGCGAGCCGCCACGCCGGTCCCGACGGCGCGGGGCGGGTCAGCTGAACCGCCAGCAGCACCAGCGACAGGGCGATGCAGGCCTCCACCGGGGCCTGGGGCAAGGTGAGCACCCCGAGGGCTGCAGCGGCGAGGGTCAGGGAGTGGGCGATCGTGAACGCGGTGATCGCAGCGATCAGCGGACGCACCTCCGCGATCAGCACCACCAGCCCGGCGACGAACAGCAAGTGGTCCGCCCCGGTCAGCGCATGACGCAGCCCCAGCGGGAGCCACGCACCGGGACCGGGACGCTGCGTCGCCGTCCACTCTGGTCGGGCCGGGGTGAGGCTGTGGACAGTCTGCTCTCCATCGCGCCGGCTGATCACGACCAGCGCACCGTCGGGGGCCACGATCCGGGTCGGCCCCGACACTCCACAGTCCCACAGCATCTCGCGGCGCACGCAGTCGATGGCGGGCTGCTCGGCCCCGGGTGCTGCAGCCGGGGGGCGCCACTGCACAACAAACAGCCCCGCCGTGGCCTCACGCATTGCCAGGACACCCGGGTCGAGCAGGTGCGCCTCCGCAGACAACAGCAGCAACAGGATCACGGCAGGACCACCCGATACTGCGCTCGAATCGCTGCCAGCGCCGTCGCCGCGGCCTCGCTCCGAGCCGTCTCCTGCCAGTCCGCTGCCAGTGCCGTCCGAGCCTCTGCCAGAGTCGCCGCCCGGGCAGGATAATGGTGCTCCACGAAGACGACGTGCTCGCCGTACCCTGAGCGCACCGACCGCCACTCCTCAGCCGGCAGCACCATGACCCCTGCGGCGAAGTCGGCACCCAGCTTCTCGGCGATGGCGGCTTCATCCGCCGCTGTCATCGCCCGGCCATGGAGGAACGGATCCCCCAGCGACTCCGGTGCAGCTCCAGCCTGCAGCGCTGACACGACGTGACGGGCCGCATCGCTCAAGGCGGAGTGACGAGCAGAGTCGAGGAAGACATGCTGGAAGGTCACCGTCGGAGGGCGGGTGTAGCGCTCAGGGCGAGCGGCGAGCAGGGCGGCGAGATCATCGTCGGTCGGCAGCGGCGGGGCTGTGCTCGCGAGCAGCAGGCGCATCCGGGTGATCAGGCGGCGTCGAAGCACCGCGTCTCCTTCCGACAGCGACAGCGCCTGGCCCTCCCGCACCAGGATCTCCTCCTCGACGAGCTGCGCGACGAGCTGCTCCTGCTCTGCCGCTCCAGGCGTGCGGCCGGTCCGCCGGACAAAGTCCGCCTGCGCGGACGCGACCATCGTCTGGGTGATCTCTACGGTCTGCACATCGCTCCTCAGCAGACGATGCAGGGCAAAGATCGCGATCCCGATGAGGATGAAGTGGAGCAGCGGATCTCGCATTGGCTTGAGGATAGCCGATGCCACCTGTGCCAGCGGACAGACCGCTGCGCGGACAAACGACTTATACGATCGCTCCAATGGCGACACACCACCTCACCGATGACCTGACAGCCCCAGCCAGCGACTCCTCAGAGTGGCGCCAGCGCCTGGACACCGTGGGTCTGCTGGTGCCGATTTCCCCGCCGGATGAAGACTCCCCTCACGCTGCTATCGCAGCCATCCAGAACGACCTCTCGCTGCTCCATGAAGCCCGAGAGCAGGCTGCGCAGGTCCAGACCATTGAGCTGCCGGATGTCGTCTGGTGGCTGGTCGGAGGGGCGCTGCTGTCGATCATTCTGTTCGCTGAGGCCCTGGTGGCGGCCCTCGGACCAGCGGCGATCTTGGGCGGCCTCGTCCTGGCCATCGGCACTGCACTGTTCACCTTCTACGATCGGAACCGGCGAAAGGCAGATGCGCACGTCCGCTACATCGTCGGGCGCCTCATCGCAGATATCGAGGCCCTGCTTGCACGCAACTTTGTCATCCGGCTGGGCGGCAACGTCTTGGTATGCACACCCGATCTCGATGACCTGGTCCTGCTGGCCGACGCAACCGCGCTGACCGATCCGGATGCTGCGGTAACCCATCGAATCAACGCACGGATCGCCGGACTCCAGGAACAGGTCGAGTCACTGATCGCGCAGCCTGGAGCCTGGCGACACCAGCAGCTGTCGGTGGATATCGACACCATCCAGCGAGAGCTCGACGCGCTTCCTCCCCCGAGTCCTGTCTCTTTAGACGATGAATCGCCGGGATAGCACTTCATATGATCACTTCCGTCGCTGTATGCTCGATCTGTAGAAACCCACAGAGGATCTGATTGCCCCCTCTCATCCCCAGGCACCAGCTCTGGAGCATGAAGCAGAGCGCCCGCTCCGTGGAGATCGTGGACCAAACGGGTGCCGCTGACGATGCGGCGCTCCGTTACGCCCTCGCAGATGGCACCTCCGCTTCTCCACAGGCCCGTGCATGGTCCCAGATCCTGGCCCAGCACGCCTGCCAGGTGGGGGCTCCGCGTGAGAAAGGCGATGTCATTCGCTGGCTCTCCGGTGCACACGATGCCTGGCAGGATCGCTTCCAGCGCTCCACGAAGCTCTGGACCCAGCCCGATCTTCCCGAGCTCGGCGCTGCGGCGCTGTGTCTCATCGAGCTGACACCGACCGAGACCGGCTTCCGCTGGACGACCCTCCTCCAGGGAGACGTCTGCCTGTTTCAGGTCCGCGACGGCCAGGCCATCCGGCGACTGCCGATGGAGCACTCTCAGGCCTTCGGTCGCAGCAAGCCCTGCTTCTTCTCTGAGCCCATCGCCTTAAACCACCAGCCGATGCAGCTCACTGCCAGCGGCACCATCGGCGACATCCTGGTCATGGCAAGCGAGCCCCTCGCCCGCTGGCTCTACGCACAGCTTGAGCTTGGGAGTGACCCCTGGCAGGAGCTGCTCACCCTCGCCGACGACACCGCCTTCGCTGCGCTGGTCAATCGAGAGCGGGCTGCGGGTCGCATGCAGGACGACGACACCGCCCTGATGCTGATTCGGACGGCCCCGATCGAGGACCGCTCTCTCCTCGATGCCCCGAGTCGCGGTCCGGTGCTTCCGCCGCTGTATTCTCCACGTACGCCCGAGCGAGAAGCTCCGAAGGCTGCCAGCAACTTCGAGGACATCTTCGATCTGGGGCTGCTCGCTGAGGACAGCTCCTCCGATGAAGCCACCGAGCTGGCCCTGCCAGATCCGATCAAGATCCCGGACTCCTTCCCGAACCATCCCATTGATCACGACGATGTGTTCAACGAGGAGCTCGACGACTTCAGCGACGAGGTTCGCCCTCCGCTCCATGTCAGGCCGATTCCGGTCGAGCCGCCAGACGACATCACCCTGGACCCTCCGCTGGACCCCGAGCGAGAAGATGCCAGGCTGGATGATCTCGACATCGAGGAGCTGGGAATCGACGACCTGGATATCGAGCAAGAGCTGGGCATCCGACTGGGGCCAGACCGGACGGCAGGAGCAGCCCGCGAGCCTGCGGAACCTGAGCTTCAGCTTCCCCTCAGCACCCCCTTGCAGCCCCTGGAAGACCCCACCAAGCCCCTCGACACGCTGCGGAGCACTCCGCCGTTCGTGGAGTACACGTCAGAAGATGAGGACAGCCTCTTCGGTGACGACCTGGAGTTGTTCGCCGACAACGAGTCCATCCCGCGCCCGCGCCCGACCCTGCTGGCGGAGGATCTCAACAGCATCCACAAGGACGGCGCGGCCCTCGATCAGCAGCAGTTCAGGCTCCATTCCGATCCGATACCGGCTGACGTGTTCGACTCAGTGGTCAGCCGCCCCTTCCTGCCCCGTGCAGACGAAGACATCGATATCCTGGAGGCGCTGGACGACATACCAGACTCTGACGACGATGACTTCGACGATGCGCTGGAGATGAGCTTCTTCTCTCCACGGCCCACGGTCGATGAGCGCCAGGAGCGCGCTCCGCCACCACCACCGCCGGCCAGCTAGTCAAAATGACCAATATCAAAATATCAAAATA
>JAQXDW010000003.1 GCA_029251165.1 Myxococcota bacterium | reverse complement strand
CGGTGTCTGCGTCGGTGTCTGCGTCGGTGTCTGCGTCGGTGTCTGCGTCGGTGTCTGCGTCGGTGTCTGCGTCGGTGTCCGCGTCGGCTTCTGCTGGAGCAGCGGTGTCGTCTTTGTCGCCGCAGCCTGTCAGCAGACCAGCCAGGCTCAGGATCCAGAGTGTTCGCATCAGCATCTCCTCGTTGGGCGGGTACCGGCCCGAGAGCAGAGGATAGCGCGGATTCAGGTCATCGTGCGTAGGGCATCCAGGACGCTGGTGACGCTGCAGTGGTCTCCGGCGCTGGTGTCGACGTGGCGCCAGCGCACGCTGCCGCTGGTGTCGATGATCAGCACCCCGCCCTGCTGCCAGGGGTCACCCTGCGTCCGGCCCTGTCTGTGTCCGTCAGCCATCGCCCGCCGCGCGCGCCCGATGGAGGCAAGCCCGAGCCCGAAGCTGCGCTTGAGACCTGCCAGCTTGTAGCTGCTTCGCCCCGGATCGGTGAAGACGGGGAAGGGGACGCTGAAGGACTCCACAAAGTCAGCCGCCATCTGTGGGGTGCCGTTTCCGATGGCGATCAGGCTGGCTCCGGCCGCCTGGAAGCGTGCGTGATGTTGTCCGAAGCGAGCGACCTGCTCGCGGCAGAACATTCAGCCGTAGTGCCTGAGAAAGACCAGCACTGCTGGCTGCGCTTTCCACAGCGAGGGCAGCGGGTGTGCGGTGCCGTCTAATGCGAAGACTGTGGCCTGCTGAAGGGAACTGTCGCTCATATTAGACGACTATCGCGACCCTTCACCGATCCTACAGTGTTTTGTTTATTCAAGCTTGATGAAGCAATTCCGAGTATCTTCGGAGGCGTCCAAAGTACCATAAGTGAGGTTGTGCCCATGCCTGATATTGTAAGTAAGACTGAACATGTTGGAATCTTCTCTGCGCTGATCTCCTCGATCAAGAACGTCGCCGTCGGTGGACTGTTCCTGGTCATTGCTCCGTGCATGTTGTTCTTCAACGAATGCAATTCGGTCGAGACTGCCAAGAGCCTGGCGGAAGGCGCTGGACTCGTCGTCAGTGTCTCTGCGGACTCAGTCGATGCCGGCAACGAGGGTAGCCTGGTGCACACCTCGGGCACCGCGCAGACCACTGAGACGCTCTCCGACCCGGACTTTGGAATCTCCCTGACCGCCATCAAGCTCAACCGCAACGTGCAGATGTACCAGTGGAAAGAGAACAAGAAAACCAAGACTGAGGGCAGCAAGAAGACGACGACCTACACCTACGTCGAGGGCTGGCAGGACAGCCTGATCACCTCGACCTCCTTCGAGGAGCCCGCTGGTCACCAGAACCCGTCCTCGATGCCCTACGAGGACCGCTCGTACGTGGCTCAGACCGTCACCGTTGGTGCGTTCACCCTGTCCGCTGAGCAGATCGGTGATCTGTCGGCCTCGGAGATCTACACCCCAGACGCCTCCAGCTACACCATCCAGGACGGCTACCTCTACCTCTCCTCGGCGCCCTCCACCCCGCAGATCGGTGATGTCCGGGTCCAGTACATGGCCATGCAGCCTGGACCAATCAGCCTGGTCGCCAAGCAGGCTGGGACCTCGTTCTCCAGCTACCAGACCGATGCGGGCAAGAGCATCTCCATGATCCAGGCTGGCACCGCGACGGCTGAGGACATGTTCGCTGCGGCACAGTCTGCCAACGTGGTGATGACCTGGGTGCTGCGGCTGGTCGGCTTCTTCATGATCTTCGGTGGCCTCAACCTGCTCATCGGACCGCTGCGGGTCGTCAGCGACCGCATCCCGCTCATCGGCGGTCTGTTTGGTGCCGGCATGTCCCTCGTGACCTTCCTCATGGCCGCTGCCGCCTCGCTGATCATCATCTCCATCGCGTGGCTGACGGCGCGGCCGCTGCTCGGCATCGTGCTGCTGCTGCTGGGTGGCGGTGCGCTGGTTGGCGCCGTGGGCTTGATTGTCATGGCAGTCCGAAAGATGAAGGCCGCCGCAGCCTGAGCCACACCATCAGAGGGTGTCGTACGTGCGGCCTCCGTACACTGCTTGGGCGGTGCACGGAGGCCGCCGCTGGTCGTGGCCTGTGTGGTGAACTCGGAGCCTCAGTAGACGTTGTACTGCTTCCGATATGCTTCGTGCTCTCTCTGGTTTCGTGACGGGTGAAGCACCTGCTTTGAGTCGTGGAGGTAGAACCAGAACTCACTGGCTTCGGGCTTTAGGCTCGCCTCCAGCGCGGCCTGGCCGGGGTTGCCGATCGGGGTCGGCGGCAGCCCGTAGCGCAGGCGGGTGTTGTATGGGTCGTCCGGGTCCCGCAGCTTGCCGAGGAACGCCTTGCGGTCGTTCCACTCCTCGAGGGTGTATCGGCTGGTCGCATCGACCCCGAGGAACCAGTCGTTGTCGATTCGCTTCCACAGGATCCCAGCGATGAGCGGGCGGTTGGCCGGGGTCGGCTCCTCGCGCTCGATCATGCTCGCCATGACGAGCAGGTCGCTCCACGAGCGCTCGCTGGCGGTGATGTCAGGCTCGTTGGGCGCGTAGTACCGCTCGGTGAGGGTGTCGAGCTGCCGCTGGATGAAGGCCTTTGCGGTGAACTTGTCGACATCGACCATGTAGGTCTCGGGGTAGAGATAGCCCTCCAGGTTGCCCTCCGGCAGCGGGAACGTGGCGGTGAACGCCTCGGGCTGACTGGCGAGCGCGGCGTACTCACCGGCCTCGATCCAGCCCTTCGCGGTGAGCGCGGCGTCGATCTCCCGGATCCGCCAGCCCTCGACCACCGTGAACGGCTCGTCGTTTGCGAGGGGAACCCCGCAGACCTCATCGAGGATCTCCTCGGCAGACATGCTGCGGCGCAGCTGGAACCGGCCAGCCTTCAGGCAGCTGCCCTCCTTGGTGATGCGTATGTACGTGGTGAATGCCTCACCATCATCGATGATCCCGGCCTCTGCGAGCTTCGGACCGAGGCTGCGGGGAGTGGTGCCCGGCGGCACGGTGAAGATGTAGTCTGTGTCGTCAGATGGATCGGCGGGTGCGCCAGCGTTGTCGGCGATCATCTGGCAGCCGGTCATCAGCATCAGCATCAGCATGGACAGGACTCGTCTGGTGGGGAGGAAGTGGGGAGGAGTCTATTATCCAGGTACACCGCGCGCGCCTTTCTACTTCCTGACAGCCCGGTGGTCATCATGTGCGGGTGGTCCTCATGTGGGCGTGGAGGGCTGGTGCCAGAGCGCTGCGGGCTTTCGCACCCCTGGCAGCTGCGCGTCGCGCGCGATGAAATTCGATCGGAGAGCCATATGGACGCGACTGCGAAGCCCCACAAGGCACGCACAACCTGCACATCATCGACATGAAGCGCGGAGAGTAGCGGCACGGGGTATCCGGTCGCGGTAGAACATGGCATGCCCCGCCTCAACCCCGTCTTCGCAAACCTCAGCGCCTACCCCATCGCCGCCCTAGAGGCGAAGAAGCGTCGGGTTGCCGAATCTGGTGTTCGGATCTTTGACTTCGGCACCGGAGATCCCCGAGAGCCCACCCCGGAGTTCATCCGTCAGGCCCTGCTTGACGCTGTCGCGCCCCGGTGCGGCTATCCCTCCGTGCGTGGTCGTCCGCCCGTCCGTGAGGCCATCGCGGGGTACATGCAGCGGCGCTTCGGAGTCGGTGTCGATCCCAGCACCCAGGTCTTGCCGACCGCAGGCTCCAAGGAGGCGGTGTTCCACACCCCGCTGCTGGTCATCGACAAGGACGCCGACGATGATCTCGTCATCTTCCCCGACCCCGGCTACCCCGCTTACCAGCGTGGCGCCCTGTTCGCGGGCGGCACCCCCTACGCGGTGCCCCTGACCGAAGACCACATCTTCCGTCCCTGGCTGCTGCCCAGCGATGTGCTCTCTCGGGCGCGCCTGATGTGGAGCAACTCGCCGCACAATCCCTCCGGCGCAGTCACGCCCCTGGCAGACCTGCAGCGCACCGTGGACCTCTGCCGGAAGTACGACATCCTGCTGGTCTCCGATGAGACCTACACCGACGTCTACCAGGGCGACGACGTCCCGCACTCCATGCTGGAGTGTGGTGTGGAGGGGGTGCTTGCGCTGCATTCACTCTCCAAGCGCTCTGGCATGACCGGCTATCGCTCCGGCTTCCTCTGCGGCGATCCGACGATCATCGCGCAGCTCGCCACCCTGCGCAGCAACCCCGGTCTCGTCCCACAGGACTTCGTCAATGCCGCAGCTGCGGTTGCCTGGGCCGATGACGCTCATGTCGAGAAGCGCCGAGAGATCTTCGCGGAGAAGAAGCTCCTGTTCCTCGACTTCTTCGACGAGGTCGGCATCGAGGCGCTCGGGCGCTCCTCGACCATCTACCTCTGGATCAAGACGCCCGACGGACAGACCGATGTGGAGTGGGCCGATCGGCTGCTGGCGGCTGGCATCGTGGTCAGTCCCGGACCGATGTTCGGGGTCAGCGGTGCGGGAGCGGGCTATGTGCGGCTGGCGCTGGTGCCCTCCATGCCGGTCTGCCGAGAGGCGATCGCGGTGTGGCGCACCCTCCTTTAGACGGCCCCGAACTTTAGACGGCCCCGAAGAGCGGAGACGACGATGAGCTTGAGAGAGCGGATTGAGGCAACCTGGAACGGGGGCGCAGTCGATCGCGCCGCGGTCGAGGAGGCCCTCGCGGGTCTGGACGACGGAACCCTGCGCGTCGCTGAGAAGGTGGACGGCGAGTGGATGGTGAACGGATGGCTGAAGAAGGCGATCCTCCTTTACTTTCGTCACGCGGAGATGGCCGTTCATGAGATCGGCCCCTATGAGTTCTACGACAAGATTCCGCTGAAGAAGAACCTGGAGGCCCAGGGCGTTCGGCTCGTGCCGCCGGGCCACATTCGCTACGGCGCCCACATCGAGCGCGGCTGTGTGGTCATGCCCGGATACGTCAACATCGGCGCATGGGTCGGGGCTGGGAGCATGGTCGACACCTGGGCGACCGTCGGCTCCTGCGCACAGATCGGTCGCGGTGTTCACCTCTCCGGCGGTGTCGGAATCGGTGGCGTGCTTGAGCCGCCTGGAGCGACTCCGGTCATCATCGAGGATGGCGCGTTCATTGGCTCTCGAAGCATCGTGGTGGAGGGCGTTCGAGTCGGCGAAGAGGCCGTGCTCGGTGCGAACACCGTCATCACCGCTTCCACCCAGATCATCGACGTCACCGGCGCAGAAGAGGTCATCACCAAGGGCTTCGTGCCGCCGCGCGCGGTGGTCATCCCCGGCATCCGGATGAAGCAGTTCCCTGCAGGTGAGTATGGCGTTCCCTGTGCGCTGATCATCGGCCGCCGCAAGGAGAGCACTGACCGGAAGACCTCGCTGAACCAGGTCCTCCGAGAATTCGCTGTCGCGGTCTGAGTGACCCCCGCCCGCCTCGCGCTGGTCGCTGCGCTGGTCGCTGCGCTCTGCGCTGCGTCGGTTCCGGTGCTTGATGAAGAGAGCTACCTGGCAATCGCCGGGCAGCTCGATCCGCTGCGTCCCTATGATTGGTGGCGTCCCTGGCCGCCGTGGAATGGAGCGCGGGAGGCCGATGCGTTCGTCTATGCCCATCCGCCGCTGTTTCTGTGGTGGACCTGGGTGGTCACGAAGCTCTCGCTGCCGTTCTCGATCGCCCACCGACTGGTCGGGATTCCGTTTGCTGCGCTGCTCGGAGGCTCGGTTGCTGTGCTCGCGCAGCACACCTGCCGACGGCCTGCGCTCGCCGGGTTGGTCTGGCTGACCGCTCCCGTGGTGGTGCTGTCGCTGCAGCGTGGCTTTATGCCAGACCTCATGGTCGCGGCCTTGATGACCGCTGCGGTGGCCGGCTGGGTGCGCGCGCAGTGGGCCGTGGCTGGGCTGATGCTGGGGCTTGCGGTCTGGACGAAGTACCCGGCCATGATGGTGGTCCCGGCGCTGCTGCTGGACGGTGTGGTCCGGGGCACCCTGCGGCGCTCCGGGACGCTGTGGCTGGTTGCGGTGGCGGTGTTCGTGCTCGGCGAGGGCTGGCTGGCGGCGAGCTATGGCCGCATCCACCTCTTCGAGGTGCTCACCCGGGCCGGAGAGATCCCGCGCGGTGAGGTGTGGGGGCGGATCCTCGGGGTGCTCACCCGGCTGGCCCTCATCGGTCCGATGGTGCTCGTTCTGCTGCCTCCCGGGCGACGGCTGGTGGGGCTTCCTGCGGTCTTCCTCGCAGGGCTCGTCTTCTTCCTTGCTGATCCGGTGACCCTCCCGGAGCAGTCCGGGGCGCTGCTGGTGCTCGCGGTGCTCGGGGGGCTCTCCCTGACCGTCTCGCTGCTCGCGCTGCGGCGGGGCTTTATGACTGGCGGCAGCGAGGTGTTGCTGGGAAGCTGGGCGCTGTGCGTGATCGGCGGGGTGGCGATCGGGCACAACTTCGCGGCAGCGCGCTACCTGCTGCCAGCATCGGCACCCATCGTGCTGCTGGTCGTGATGTCGCTGGAGCAGCGTCGGATCGGTCGCCAGGCGCTCGTGGCTGGTGCGGCAGTCTGGGGCCTGCTCTCGGTCGCGCTGACCCTCTCCGAGCACCGCTACGCTGCGGCAGCCGATGGCCTCGCCGCACAGGTCATCGCCGCACACCCGGTCGGACAGTTCACCGGAGAGTGGACCTTTCGCTGGCGAATGGAGCAGGCTGGCTGGACCTTCTACACCGGCGATGTCGCGCCTGGGACGGTTGTGGCCGCCCTGGTCAACGGCTCTCCGGGTGCGCTGCCGGAAGGCTGGAGAGAGCTTGAGCGCCGCCGCGTGCCGGGCACCGGGCTGCGGGTGATCGCCGTGGCAGACCGCATCGGCTTGTACGGAGAGACCCTCGGTCCGCTTCCGATGGGGTGGTCGGACGCGGCGCTGGAGGAGGTGGTGGTTTGGCAGGCCCAGTAGACGAGCTGGATCTGATCGAGGATGCGGTGTTCGATCGACTCGCGCACCCGGCGGTGACAGTGTCTCTGGTCACCCTGATCACCGGGCTCCACCTGCTCCTCGGGGCGGTGATGTGGAGTCGTGGTCAGGTGGGCGTCATCGGGGCAATCATCGCAGAGCGTGGGCCGAACCTGCTGGTCCGCTGCGGGGCGATGCGGGCGCCGAAGATCGACGCTGGAGAGCTGTGGCGGCTGGTGAGCTGCGTGTTCCTCCACGGCGACGGGCTGCACATCCTGCTCAACGCCCTGGCGCTGTGGGCGCTCGGACGGCTGTGCGAGGCGCTGTATGGACCCGCTCGCTTCCTGTGGCTGTTTCTAATTTCGGGGATCTGCGGAGCGTGCTTCTCGTGGCTTGGGGGCAACGAAAGCAGCGTGGGGGCCAGCGGCGGCATCTTCGGCTTGATGGGGGCCGCGATTGTGTTTGGCTGGCGGTATCGGCACCGCCTCCCAGAGCCGATGTCGGTCTTCCTGCGCCGAAAGCTCGCGCCGTGGGTGGTGGTCAACCTCGTGATCGGAGCGGTGATTCCCTTCATCGACAACCTCGGCCACACCGGCGGGCTGGTCGGTGGGTGTGTGCTGGCGATGGTGATGGGCAACCGGGTCGTCCCCGGCGAGGAGTCACCGTGGGCCGTGCGGGGCCTGATGGCAGCGGTGAGCCTGGTGCTGATGGGTGTCGCGGCGATGGCGGTGGCCGGGAAGTGGCTGTAGGTCGGGGAGCGATGGGATAAGGCCGCTCGATGCGCGCACTGATTCAGAGAACGAAGCACTCCTCGGTGACGGTCGACGGGGAGATCGTCGGTCAGATCGGCCCCGGACTCACGGTGCTGCTGGGGGTTGCCCCAGGAGATGGACCGACGCAGGTCGCCTGGCTGGCGAAGAAGGTGGCGCACCTGCGGATCTTTGCCGACGATGCTGGAAAGATGAACCGGTCTCTGGTGGATGTGGAGGGCGGAGCCTTGGTGATCTCGCAGTTCACCCTGTATGGCGACTGCCGCAAGGGGCGGCGACCAAGCTTCGTGAAGGCGGCGCGGCCTGAGCTTGCGGAGCCGCTGTACGAGCGGTTCTGCGATGCGCTGTCGGCGGAGGGGGTCGGCGAGGTCGCGCGCGGGGTGTTCGGCGGAGACATGACGGTGGCGCTGCTCAACGATGGTCCGGTGACGCTGATGATCGACACACCCTGAGCCGCATCCTCGACCCTCCTGGGCGTCATCGGCGGTCCTGAATCCCCAGCCGCTTTCCGCCGCCGTGTCCCACGCGGCCCGGCGGAACAACCACGACCGTCACCCGGAGCCCCAGCACGTCGTGCAGCGCGGCTTCTACCGCGGGCTGAATCTCCGCAGCCCCCTCGACCGTGACCGTCAGCACGTCCAGGTTCTCCGGTCGCTCCACCACCGCTTGCCAGTCACCTCGGGCCTCTGAGACCGACAGCACTGCGGCCTCGAGCTGCCCCGGGTAGATGTTCACCCCGCGCACCACAACCATCCCATCGACCCGTCCGACCACCCGCCGCATCCGCACCAGCGTCTCTCCGCAGCGGCACTCTCCCCGCTCCAGCGCGGTGAGGTCACCGGTCCGGTACCGCAGCAGCGGCATCGCCTCACGGGCCATCGACGACAGCACCAGCTCTCCGATTCTCCCATCCTCCAGCACCGCACCGGTCACGGGATCGACAACCTCCGGGAGGAAGGCGTCCTCGTTGAGGTGCATCCCGTCCTTGGCCAGGCACTCCCAGGCGACTCCGGGGCCGATCATCTCAGAGAGCCCGTAGGTGTCCACCGCGGTCATTCCCCAGGCTGCCTCCAGCCGCGTCCGCATCGCCTCACTCCATGGCTCTGCGCCGAACACACCCAGCCGGATCTGCGGGGGCGCTGAGACGCTCTCGGCGAGATGAAGTGCATAGCTGGGGGTGGCAAATAAGACATCGGCGGACAGTGCTTCGATGAGGCGGAGGTGTCGGCTGCTGCGGCCGGTCGAGGCGGGGACGACCGTCGCGCCCAGAGACTCGGCCGCGGCATGGAAGCCGAGTCCGCCGGTGAACAGCCCGTAGCCGAGCGCGCTGTGCACCACGCTGTCCGACCCGACGCCGACCGCAGCGAGCCCGCGAGCGACCAGCCGTGCCCAGAGGTCGAGATCACCGGCAGTGTAGGCGACCACCGTCGGCTGGTGGGTGGTGCCAGACGAGGCATGGACCCGCACGATCGCGCGCCTCGGCACGATCACCCGGGAGAGTGCTGGGGAGAGGTCGGTCTTGACGGTGAAGGGGAGCGCGGCGAGATCGCTCAGGTCGCGGATATCCGCCAGATGGTCCATAGAGAGCCGGTCGGCCCAGACCCCCGACGCCAGCATTCGCTTCAGCCCGTCCCGGAGGAGCGCAAGCTGCTGTCGCTGCGGAGGCTCCATGATGGCGTATCCTCACTCCTGTGAACCACCCGATCAGTATCCCCCATGTCTGCACCGTCCGTCGCATTGTCGGCGACCGCGCTGCCCCTGATGCCCCCGGCCTGCTCATCGAGGTCCCCCACGGGGCCACCGAGGCGGCGCACTACTTCGAGCTGGCTGCTCAGATGCGGAGCAACCTGCCGGAGAACCTGGAGCGGTTCTTCTTCGTCAACACCGACGTCGGCTCTCCAGAGTGCGCCGAGGCCATCGCCCGGTCGATGGTCGCAGCCGATCCGACCGCCACGGTCACCATCCTGCGCTGCCTCATCCCGCGCACCCTCATCGACTGCAATCGGATCATCGATGCCGATCCGGCTCGGTATGCAGAGGGCGGGGTCACCCCTGGCATCGCGCCGTATGTCGATCATCCCGAAGACCGGTCGCTGCTGCTGGCTCGCTACAGCGCCTATCAGACACAGGCTGCGGCTGCGTTTGCCCAAGCCTGCGGACGCGGCGGGCGGGCGGTGATGCTGCACACCTATGCCCCAAAGACGGTCGGCATCACCCAGATCGACCGCGACATCGTGCGCAACCTCGCGGCGGTCTATGTCCCGGACGTCTATGCCACCTGGCCCCTCCGCCCCGAGGCGGATCTGCTCACCGCGACGCCAGAAGGTGCCGATCTGTCCGACCGCGCGGCTGTCGAGGGCATCCTCGCGGCGCTGCGTGCGGCGGGAGTCGCGGCCGGGGAGGGGAAGACCTACCCGCTGCACCCGGTCACCACCGCCTACCACCACGCCGCCCGCTACCCCGGCCAGACGGTGTGTATGGAGGTCCGCCGGGACATGCTGGTCGACTTCGTGCCGTTTGTGCCCCTGAGCCCGGACCCGGGGCGGGTCGCGCCCATTGGTGCTGCGATCGCTGCCGGACTTCGATGCTGAACCGCTGGTTTCATGCGCCGAGGCTACATACTCCGGAGCATGGAGAGGCCCGCAAGGTCATCTGGCTGGAGCTGTTCTATGACCTCATCTACGTCGCAGCCCTCATTCAGCTGGGCACCGCGCTGTCAGACAACGTCACGCTCTCCGGTGCGCTGAAGTTTGCCGGGCTGTTTGTGCCCATCTGGTACACCTGGACTGGCTTCACCTTCTACAACAACCGCTTCATCGTTGATGACTTCCTACATCGAATGTTGGTCTTCATTCAGATGTTTGCCATCGGAGCGGTGGCGGTCTCGGTGCCGGGGGTGTTCGCGGGCGAGCATGTCTACTTCGCGATTGCCTATGGGGTGGCCCGGCTCGCGCTGATCGGGATGTACGCGCGCGCGATGCGACACACCCCGGAGGCCAGAGAGACCGGGCGGGTCTTCGTGGGCGGCTTCTCTGTCGGCGCTGCGCTGTGGCTGCTCTCGGCGCTTCTGCCCTCGCCGTGGTCGTTTCTGCTGTGGGCAGTGGCGATGGCGGTCGATCTGATGGTTCCGCTCTTGCCGAAGGCGCGCGAGCAGACCAGCAAGCACCCCATCGACATCCTCCACCTCTCCGAGCGCTACGGACTGCTCACGCTCATCGTGCTGGGCGAGTCGTTCGTCAAGGTGCTCACCGAGGTCGCCGACAGGGGCAGCAGCGGCGAGACCGTCTTGATGGCTGCCCTCGGCCTCGCGATCACCTGCAGCCTGTGGTGGATCTACTTCGACGATGTCGCCGGCTCTCGGATCAAGCGCAAGAGCCTCGCTCCCTACCTCTGGCTGTACGCTCATCTCCCGATGGCCATCGCGATCACGGCGGTGGGCGTTGCGATCAAGAAGGTCGTCTTCCTCGACACCATGGCGATCGCGCCGAGCAAGTACCGCTGGCTGCTGTGCGGCGCGCTGGCGCTGGCGCTGCTGAGCGTGGCGGTCATCGATGCGGTGACCGAGCGCCGTGAGGCGGAGCTGTCGGATCGGGTCCGTGTCAACGTGCGCCTGGGCAGCGCGGCGCTCGTCCTGCTGACGGCCCTCATCGGGGCGGCGCTGGATGCCTGGGCGTTCGTGGCCATGGTCGCTGTTGGCGGCATCGTTCAGGTGCTGTTTGACATGACGATGGCCCCGATGGCTGACCCGGAGGCGGTGGAGGGCGAGGGGCCAGCCTTCCCCATGAACCGCCCCACCCTCGAAGAGGGGTCCGCTCTGAGGCGCATCGACACCCTCGGGACCGCACTCCGACGGGGCACGCCCAATGAGCTGCGCAGCGACCTGTACGCCTGGTTCATGGACGGCTCCTGGTGGCGGCTGTTCGGGGTCGCAATCGGCAGCTATGTCACCCTCAATGTCATCTTTGGTGCGTTATTTTTGCTGGACCATGAGGGGGTGAACAACCTGGACGGGACCTCGTTCCTGGAGGCGTTCTCCTTCTCGGTTCAGACCATGTCCTCCATCGGCTACGGCGTGATGGCACCGGACAACACCTACGCCCACATCCTGGTCACGGTGGAGGCCATGATCGGGGTGCTGCTGGTCGCGCTGATCACCGGGCTCATCTTTGCCCGAGCCTCCCGCCCCCGCTCCAACGTGCTGTTCAGCAACGTCCTGGTGGTCAACAGCCACTACGGCGTGCCGATGCTCAAGTTCCGGGTCGGCAATGCGCGCGGCAACGAGCTGGTCGAGGCGACCATGCGGGTGAGCGTGCTCGTCGATGAGGTCTCTGCGGAGGGCAAGAAGATGCGCCGCCTCTACGATCTTCCGCTGGTGAGAGACAACTCCCCGATCTTTACGCTGTCCTGGACGGTCATGCATCGCCTGGACGCGCACAGCCCCCTGCGCGGCATGACCCCTGAAGATGTCTCTCAGCGGCTGTTCGCGATCGTCACCACCATGACGGGCCATGACTCGACCTATGCCCAGACCACACACGCCCGGCACCTCTACCACCCTGAGGACATCGTCTTTGGTCACCGATTTTTGGATGTGATCTCGACACTGGACGACGGTCGGCTGATGGTTGACTACACCGTCTTTCACAGCACGGTCCGCGATGCTGACGGAGAGGAATGAAGCGCGCCCTCATCACTGCCGCACTCCTGAGCCCTGTCCTCGCTGCAGGGCGGGACCGCGCCACGGTTGCCGTGCTCATCAACGGCGGCCACAAGGCCCAGAGCAACTACGAGAGCCACCTCGTCCACCTCGAGGAGATGGCTGACGTCCTCGATGCGCGCGGGGTGTCTGCCGCCGCGGTGTTCTCCTCAGACGGCGAAGACGACGGGAAAGACATGGCGGTGCGTGCGCCGTTCGAGCATCCCGACCGCTGGCTGCTGGAGGGAACCTGCCTCGCCAATCGGCTTCCGAAGACCCACCTGACCGACACCCCCTGGGACGGCCCCCGCCAGCCCGCCAGCGCTGAGGCGCTCTCGGCGTGGTTCTCCGATCCGCCGCTCTCTGCCGGCGACACCCTGCTGCTGTACACCACCGATCACGGCTGGCGAGACAAGGAGACCGGCGCGGCCGGGCTCTGGCTGTGGGGCGAGAAGGCCGAACCGGATGATCTGAGCGGCTGGCTGACCGGCGTCCCCGATGGGGTGACCACGGTCATGGTGATGAGCCACTGCTACTCCGGGGCGTTCGCCGAGACGGTGATGGACGGCGCGCTGGATGGCACCACCTGTGGCTTCTTCTCTGCACCGAAGGATCGCCGGGCGTATGGCTGCTACCCTGAGGGCCGGGCGAGCAAGACGATGGGGCACGGCTTCCGGTTCATCGATGCCCTCGCGGATGCCGCGTCTGCGGCTGCGGCCCACGAGCGGGTGCTCGTGACCGATCGCACTCCGGATGTTCCGCAGGTCACCTCCGACCTCTACCTCCACCGGATCGTCTCGCTCGACGCGGCCCAGGACGCGGCGCGGCTGCCGGAGCACGTCGATGCCCTCCTCGATGGCGCGGTGTCCGATCCCCTGATCGCTGCGATGGCGGCCGGGGTCGGGCTTCCGGTGCCGGGGAGCATGGCGGAGGTGGCCGCGCTCCGAGCACAGCTTGAGGCCTCAGAGCCGCTGGTCTCTACGCGGGACAGCATGTGGTCGGCCCGGCTCCAGGATCTGGTCACCGGCAACGCCTGCGGACCGGGCGTGGATGCTGGCCGGCTCCAGGCCGATGCCCTCACCACACTCCTCCGGCAGCATGCCGAGGATGCCGGGGCGTGGTCCTTGATGGCGCAGGTCGCCACTGCCCAACAGGAGGCCGCTGATATCCGGTGGCGCATGGAAGTTCGCGAGGCCGTCTTGATGCGGATCGAGGGACGCCTGATGGCCCTGGCGGGGGAGGCCATCCTGACGCAGCGGGGCCGTCGCCCGCAGCGTCGGGTCCTCAAGAGCCTCCGACGCTGCGAGGCGGCTCCCCTCGGAGCGCCTGGTCTGGACGCGGTCCCGCTCCCCGCGGCCTGGCCGTCGCTGGAAGCGGACCTGTCGAGTCCGGTGCTCTCTCCATCGCTGCTCGGCCTGGGACTGGAGGACAGCACGGATGAGCCCGGGGCGATGGTGGTGGTTCGGGTGATCGCGGACCGACCAGCGCAGGCCGCTGGATTTCAGCTCGGCGATGTCGTCCTCGGTCCACCGGATGCTCTGTTTGTCCTGCCCGGTCAGGCCCGCGCCTGGGCTGCGGTGCAGCAGGTCGGTGTGCCAGTGATGCTGCAGGTCCGTCGTCAAGGAGAGCATCACACCCTCACGATCTCACCGGACCCCTTCCCGGAGCCCACAGAGTAGGGGAGTGCTACCGTGCTGGCATGCTCTTGCCGCTCTCCGCCCATGCCCATGCCGGTGATCCTGGACGCTCTCGGCTCTGGAGCGGGGCCACGCCGCCGGATGTGGTGGTGTCCTGTGCCCCGAACCGAGCCCTCCATGCGCTCATCACGACGATCGCAGACCGCACGGTGCCAGACCGCCAGGCCGTGGAGCCGGCGCGCTGCGAGACACACGGTCAGTGGCGTCAGGTTCGTCCTGTTGAGCCGTGGACGGTGCTCACTCCGATGATCGACGGCGCGGTGTTCTGGAGTGCCGCCAGCCCAGATGGCAGCGTGGAGGTTCACGTCTGCCTCGGTGCGGATCGCGACGGCGTCTCGGGTCGCTCCAGGCGCGACACCGCCGGACGGTTCTGGACGCTCACCCCCGGAGGCGTGCGGTGAAGCGGCGCGTGTGTCTGGGCGCGGCCCCGGGGGGACTTCCGTGAGGCTACCCACACCCCATCAGCTCGACAGCCTCGTGCAGCTCGCCGCACACGATCGCCCAGAGATCCGTGAGCAGGCCTTGGAGCTGTGCCGGATGATGCCCGCTGCGGTTCGCATGCTGGCTGCAGCCCGGCTCATCGACCAGCACGCCTTTCACGCCGCTGCGCTGTGTGCCTGGCCGGACGATGCGGCGCCTGCCGCTGACGTGATGCGCGCCGTGATCCGAGACTGCGGAGAGCACGTCTACCCCCGCTGGCGGGAAGAGACCCGAGAGAACCCGGCGCTTCGGGCGGCGCTGGAGTCGGAGACGTCTGGTCGCGGCCACCGGACGATCCGCCGGCAGCTGGAGAAGGCCGTGAGCGCCCACTCCAGCCGATCGGTCTACGCCATGGCGATCATCGGCATGGCCCAGCTCGAGGAAGACCCCGCTGCGGGCATCTCGGCCTGTCACGACCACCTCCCGCAGGCCTCCACCCGCCCTGCGGGAGCCCGTCCCTGGATTGCTGCCCGGATGCGTCGGCACCTCGCGGCACAGCGCCCGCTGACCGATGACGATCGCTACCAGCTCATCGCTGCGTTTGCTGCGGCTTTGGATGCGGAGGACTTCGAGCGCGCCGGCATCCTCCTGAGCGGCGGCTGTGCCCATGTCCTGCGGGGAGAGACCCGTCATGGCCCAGAGGCCATCCTGGTGTTCTACGAAGACAAGTCCCGGCAGGCCCGTGAGCAGTTCGATGCCATCGCCTACACCAGCAGCGTGCATGCGGTCGAGGCGGATGCGGTGGTGCTCGCCTGCGCGGATCACCTCGTCCTCGGCGAGCAGCAGCACACCTTCCGCTCTCAGCAGCGCCTCTGGCTAGATGACCTGGGCCGAATCTGGCGGATCGAGCATCTCGATCTGCCCGGACAGCGAGCGGGAATGCGGCGCTTTGCCGCTGCATCCAGGCGCTCTTGAGGATCGAGATGACAGTCGAGGGCGCGGGAGGCGCGCAGCGGCTGTCCTACTCGGAGACCTCACCCTTGTTTTGCTTCCAGGCCCGGTAGACCTGCCGCTCGTTGCGTCGGGACTTCCCACCGAGCCGGTAGGAGAGCTCCGTCGACTGCAGCAGCCACGCTCCAGGCGTCGCCGATGCCCCCACTCCGATGCGCAGCTCTAAGCGCTTCCAGGCGGCTTGATAGGCGATGGAGGCAACGTAAGACTCCGCCAGCGGAACGCTGCCCACGCGATCCTGGCTGAGGATCTCGTCGAGGTTGAACAGCGGCGGGAGCTCCCCTTCCTTGGTGTTGTCGGTGTAGACCGAGCTGTAGAGGGTAGCCGAGCCCTGGAGGACAAGGGAGTCTCGTCGGTTGAACCGGATGTCCGTCCCCATCCCCAGCGTCAGCGAGCGTGCGCGGATGTCGAGCTCGAACTGATCCTCGATGGCCTGGAGGCTGTAGTCGCTGATCTCGCTTCCCGTCAGCCACTCCGCGACATCTCCGATGGGTCGGAGGTCGGGCAGCCCGTTGGCCACGAAGACGTTGTAGTTGGCGGTGGTGTGGACGGACCACTTGTCGACGATGATCACGCTGGCGCCGGCACCGAGCTGCGAGCGAGAGCCGGAGAAGTCAGCCATCGGGATGGCGTAGTGGGAGCCGAGGAGGGCAAAGTCGATGGGACCCAGCCGCAGGGCGTTGATCTTGAGGTCGGCGTTGGGGATGCCGATGGTGTTCATGATCACGCTGGTGCCAAGCTCCACCCGGGGCAGCACCCCGACGGAGAGGTTCGCCGCGCCGATCTTGAATTCGCCCCACTCCAGGGTGTAGGCGGTGAAGTCCGTCTGCTGGTAGGGATTGGGTGGCAGACGCCCGAGCTTTGGCTCCAAGAACTCGTGCTGCTCCTCCGTCAGTCCTGCCAGCTCTTCCGTCTCCGACAGGTCAATGGACGGTGGGGTGTCGGTCACACCAGGAGCACCGTCGGGTTCACCCGCGGGGTCTTCCGAGCGCTCACCTTCGGACGGGGCCTCATCGGAGGAGGGCTCGTCCTCAGAAGAAGGGGTCTCATTGGAGGCTGGAGCCTCTTCCTGGGCATGGCCCGTGGTCATCAGGAGCAGTGTCAGCATGTCACCAGCATAGCCTTAGTCTTGCCGTCTTTGGTCAGCGGCTGCCGCCGGCCACAGCGCTGTCTGCACCGTTGCGAAGCTCCTTGCGATTGTTTCGCCAGCCGCGGCGCATCTGGGCCTCTCCGCGTCGGGTCTTTCCCCCAAACCGCATGGCGTACTCTGTGGACTGCATCAGCCACGCTCCGGGGACGCTGGAGTACCCCATTCCCAGGCGCAGGTACGAGCGCTTCCAGTTCCACTGCCACGCCACGCTGGCGGAGTAAGAACTTCCCAGGGGGATGATGCCCTCTGCCTCATAGGACAGCGCCTCGTCCATGCCGAGGATGGGAGGGATGTCGAGGTCTCCGGTGGAGCTGGATGCAACGCTGCCCCAGACCATTGCCTGGCCCTGGATGATGAGGCTGTCGCGTCGGTTGAACCGAATGTCGGTGGCGACCTTTGCGGTGACCGCCTCTGCCTCCAGCTGAACCGAGAGGTTCTGTGCTGCGGCTTCCTCGCGCCAGGTGTCGATGTCGGTTCCGGTGAACATGTAGACGATCGGAGAGATCCCAGAGGTGTCCGGCAGACCCTGCATGCCCATGGTGGCGTACTGGCCGGTGAGGTGAAGCGACCAGGACGGCATGAGCCGCGTCGAGACCGTTGCACCCGCGGCGGTGTAGTCCCCCTGCATCTCGCCCAGCGGGTAGCGGTAGTGATCACCCCGGGCAGCGATGTCGACCGGACCGAGCCGCACCAGGTTGATCTTCGCGGTGCCGTTGTAGAGCCCGATTGCGTTGAGCACGGGGCTGGTGCCGACCTGAACCCGGGGGAGGATCCCGGCGTGGATGTTGGCGATACCGACCTGGACCTCGCCCCACTCCAGGGCGTAGGCGGTGAAGTCAACGTGGCCGTAGGGGTTCTGTGGGAGGTTCTTCGGCGAGGGGCGGAGCCACTCGAGCTGAGTCGACGAGATGTCTGTCGGCGCCTGGGCATCCTCCGAGGTGGGATCGACGAAGGACGCCGGAGCGACCTCGGACGCCGGTGTGGCCTCGGGATCCTGAGCGAGCGCGGTAAACAAGGTGAGATAGGGCAACATTTTGAGCCTCCGTAGAAGGAGACGGATCGGAGGGCCCCGGAGATTAGGGGGTGCTGCGCATCTGCACCAAATTCGTCGCGCGCCCGCGAGGCGAGCCCAACGCTCCGCTCCACCGCACCCCAAATGAGGCATGCGGCGGAGTCCTTCTCAGAGGAGGTGGCGGAGACGAGCTGCGGCGGCGGGCGCGCGGTGTCGGACTACGTTGTCTCCAGCGGTGTGGGCATGCCCTCTGGCGGCAGGTTCTGCTCGGGACGCGATGCGCCGCGCTCGGTCGGGCCGCTCTTCTGGTAGGGCTGGCCCTTCATGCGGTTGAGCAGGTTTCGGGTCCGCCAGGAGAGGTAGGCGGAGGTGAACGGGATGGCCTGGCTGGGATCGAAGTAGGGGTTGGGCAGCTTGCCGACGCTGACCAGGGTCAGCAGCTGCTCGGCGACGCTGACCGGACAGCCTGCCACCCGCACCACGCCCCCGCGCTTTCCAGCCGTCTTCACCATGACCTTGGCCATCTTGGCGAAGATGTCGTCGTGCTTTGCGGTGCGGGGATCCTTCGTCGAGCGGTCCTCGTAGAGGCTGTCGATGCTGACCTGATCGCCGTGGATGGTGCCCTTCCACTGGGCGCAGTCGCCGATGAAGACCACCGTCTCGCCGGGCGCGGCCTCGATGGGGCCGTCGTAGTTTCCGAACACCACGTGGGTCTTGGGCATCTGCTCGTCTGCATCAGGGACGAAGATGCGCAGCAGCTCGATGGCTTCCTCCATCGCACCTGGACAGCCCCCCCAGCAGTAGTCAACCTGCCCGTCTGGTGGCGGACCCGCGTAGGCGGTGATCGGGGTGCCCTTGAAGTAGTCCTCCACCCGGATGAGGCCGACCTGGAACCCGGCGGCCTTCTCCTTGGCTTCCTCCAAAGTGACCCCGCCGACGATGTCGATCTGATCGAGATCAATGGGGCCAAAGCCGCGCTGGTGGGCGAGCATGATGTGGGGAACAGTGCGGGGATCGAGTCCGATGATGTGACAGCAGACGGCGTCAAAGGCGACCTGGTTGTCCCCCATGATCACCATGCCCAGATCGAAGGGCAGGGGGGTCAGCATGCGCCCCTCCCCTGCGATGATCGCGTCGATGGCGATGAACTGCGGCTGGATGGCGTACTGGAGGTCGGCGATCTTCTCGTCGAGTCGGTGATCGTGATCGATGAGCCGGTGCCGGTCATCTTGGATGCCGATGTAATTCTTCATCGAGAAGGTCACCGTGGTCCACGGGTGCGCCTTGAACTTGGGGCAATTGACGAAGAAGTCTGCCTTCGCGATTGGCTCAGGGAAGAACATCGCGTCCCGCAGGCGGGTCTGATGGTACATCGGGATCTCGACCTGCGGCGTCTCGTCGAAGTGGTAGGCCTTGACCCCGACCTCCTTCAGCATCGGGTAGTAGCCGGCCTCCTTGAAGGCATGGCGGGTGGGGATCGTGATGCCGCAGCGCTCCCCCAGCGCGATCTCTTCGATGTCGTCTACCGCGCGATCGTTGAGGGCTCGGAGGACGCCGGAGAGAAACTCCGGGCGGGTGAAGGCGTTTGGGAATTGCTCCCCGGACATCACGCAGTTGGGCTTTACGAGGGTGCGACCATGGGGCCGGAGGTCGAGGCGGACCAGCGCGGCGAGGACGAGCTGGTGGATCCGCTCGGTGTCGTAGTCGGCGCAGGCTTCGAGGATGACGGTGGGTCGCTTCATGTCGTCAGTGTAGCGCCGTTGTGCCCTCAGATCTGAGAAACCGGGCGGGTCAGCGCTCGCCCTCGTGACCCATCACTTCAGAGAAGAAGCCGCGATGCTGGAGATTGCCTGCAGCGCTGTGGTGGTGGCCCTGTCTGCTCAGGGGATTGGGGCACTTCGGACCGAGACGAGCACCGCCAGGGAGCCCGGTCGGTTATCACTGCCACCAGCGCAGACCGGTGCCCGCAAGGGCATGGGAAGTCGGTGAGAATCCGACGCGGCCCCCGCCACTGTGACCGGGGATGCCCTGCCGCACACGCCACTGGAGCAATCTGGGAAGGCGCGGCGGGGCAGACGATCCGGGAGCCAGGAGACCGACCGGAAAGCGACACGGAGCCAACCTCGGGGAGGAGGGAGGCGCCATGCCGGACGATCCACCTCCCCACAAAGGAGCGTGTGTATGTCCTCGAGAGTTGGCTTGTTTGGCTGTATGTTCTTGATTGGCTGTGCTGGTCAGAGCGCGCCGCCGCCGGTCGTTGGAGAGCTGGTCTTTGTTCGTGGTGGCGTCATCGCGCCCAGCGGCGAGGGCGTGACCACCCCTGCGGGAGTGATCGTCGCGCATCCCTGGAAGCCTGGCGACACCGTCGAGGTTGGCGGGCTCTCTTCCGTTGCCCCGGCACGCGCAGCGTGCACCCGGCTGTTCAGCGTCGACCTCGGCGATGTCTCTCGGCTGGTCGCGATGGGCGGCGCCGCGCCGAACTCCACCCTGGCATTCTCTCCAGATGGAACCAAGCTCGCGGTGGGCAGCTACCGGGGCGAGCTGCTGGTGCTCGATGCCTTCACGGGAGACGTCCTCGCCCGGAAGTCGCTGGCCGAGACGATGGTCAAGGAGGTCGACTGGTCGGCAGACGGTGAGACCCTGTACGCCGCCGAGCAGTCTCCCGACGCGATGGTCTACGCCATGGACCCGGCGACCCTCACCCCCCGCTGGACGCTCCGGCTGGCGGACTTCGTCGGAAGCTCTGCGCCGCCGCCGGCGGAGGACCTCTACGGGGTCTACACCCTGCCTGGTGCCTACACTCAGGTTGTCCTGCCCGACGGCGACCTCCTCGTCTCCGCGCTGCACTCCTGGGATCTCGACGGGGTCAAGACCAACCGCTCCCAGATCTTGCGCATCGGCACCGACGGCACCGTGACGGATCGCTGGCCTGAGGAGCCCGCAGACGCCACCTTCCAGCACGTCGCTGTGGATCGGGCTGGCGGCCTCATCGCTGTGACCATCAACCGCTCGGCCGATGGAGCACCGCCGACAGACCTTCCCGTGGGCGGGGTGATGGTGCTCGACCTGGACACGCTCACCCCCATGCTCCCGATCATGACTGAGCCGCTGGAGCCGTGGTTCTCCTACACCTTCATCTGGAACGGACTCGCCGTCTCTCGGGCAGACGATGCGGTGTTCATGGGCTTTGGCGATGGCCGGGCGCGGCTGCTGTCGCTGACGGGGGAGTCCCGACTGGAGCTGACCACCGGTGCGCCGATCCTGGCTGGTGATGTTCCCATTCATGCCAGCGTTGGCTGGGGCGGCATCTCAGCGGGGCGGCTCATCTACTCGACCTCCACCACCCTCATCCCCTACGGCGCGGCCTCTGCCTCGCTGCGTCCACCCACTGCCCACCCCGGCGAGAACACTCTCTGGGCGGTCGGACTGGACGGCGCTGCGCAGTGGAGCTGGACTGGGCCTCAGCGCATCGAGGGGCTGTCGTTTGCCGAGGATGGTCGACACCTCATCGTCGGTGCTGGAGATCGCAAGACCGACGAGCGTCGTGATCTGTATGGTGCGCTGGTCTTCTCGCTGACCGGGGCCGACCGCAGCGGCGAGGAGCGCCTGGAGGCGTTCTGCCAGACCGAGGGGCCGGTCTTCTTCCGGCACACCCTCAGCGCGGACGGACGGGTCGCCGTCGCTGAGCACCCCTACACCGACACCGATGGAACGGTGAAGGGGCACTATCAGGTCACTGTGCTGCGGTGATCGCCTTCTTGCTTGCGCTGGGCTGTGCAGCCCCGCCTCCGCCCACTGTTGTCCAGACTGAAGAGGGCATCTCGGTGTCCTCGGAGGCGGAGATTGTTCGGGTGGAGGTTGTCGATCCAGCGGGCATCCCGCTGATTCGCCAGCGCCCGGCAGTGCCGATGACGAACCTCGGGCTCCAGGTCCCGCTCAGCCAGGCTGGCGACTACTCCGTCCGCGTCCAGACCACTGCGGATGCGCACGACCTGACCCTGCCTGTTGCTGCGGTGCTTCCGATGGTGGTGAGCATCGAAGCTCCGGTGGGGCAGGGGAAGCAGTCGGTCTCTGACGGAGACACGGTCTCGCTGGCTCTTATCGACGGACAGGCCGCCCAGGTCGGGGTCACCCTGACGGCACGCACGTCTGGAGAGGCTGTGGTGACCATCGGGGCTCTCACAGAGCAGCGGAGCCTTCGCTCTGGCGAGCGGCTGGTGGTGGTCGCCGCTGTGGACGGGCCGGTCTCGGTGTCCGCAGCGCTGTCGGATGCGCAGCTCGCAGCCGAGGTGGTGCCTGAGCACCTCACCCTGGCGGCCGCGCAGGAGGCGCTCTCCGTCGCTGAGATTCGGTTTCCAGCAGACCCCGGCGGCATCCTGGATCCCACCCGACCGGCAGGACGCATCACCCTGCCGTCGGGCTGGTGGTCGGGTGTGCTGAAGACCTTCGGCCTCGGCTTCCGACCACAGGCCAGCGACGGACCCTGGGCCTGGCAGGGCGTGGCCCTGGACAACCACAGCGAACGGGCGATCAATGTGGTCGTGCGCAGCCGGATCCTCGACACCGACGGCACACCGGCTCCAGCCTTCCGGCCCCGGATGCGAGACGGCGACGACGGCAGCGGCGCGGTCTCGGTGCTGCTGCGGGTACCGCCGGGGCAGCAGGCTGTCGCTGGAATGCCGGTGTACGTCGACGAGTCGCTGCTCGGCACGCAGATCACCGCCGAGCAGTCCTGGCGGCGGGTGGTCGAGGTCATCCCGCTGGGGGCCTCTGCGCCGCTGCTGACAGACACCGCGCCCCTCTATGTCTCTCGGGGCAGCACTGCTGCGAGCGCCGGCCTCCTGGCTGCGATCACCGCCTCCTTCTGCGGCGGCATCCTCCTGCTTCGTCGAGGCCGAGGCTGGCTGACAGAGGCTCGGACCAGTGAATTGATGACCATCGCCTTGTTCGCTGCGATGGGCTTCCTTGTGAGCGTTGCCGGACGGCTGATCGGCGTCGGCGTGGCTGCGGCGCTGGGTCCGTTCTCGGTGATGCTGACCGGCCTCATCGATGACATGCTCCGGTATGCCCTGCTGGCGACCCTGCTGACCCTGCTCCCCAGACCGGGGACCGCCACCCTGGTCGCGCTGACCCAGTGGCTGCTGTCGGGCATCGCGCTGGGAAGCTTCGGTCCCACAGACCTGCTGTTCATCACAGGCCGCGTGTTCTGGCTGGAGAGCGGGCTGTGGCTGACGGGCATCACCCGGAGCCGGGCGTGGCTCGATGAGCGTCCCTTCACCCGCTGGCTTCGTCTCGCGGCGGCACTCAGCGGAGCATCGGCGGCTGCGAATGCCACCGGGCTGATTCTCCACGTCACGCTCTATCGGTTGTTCCTCGCGGACTGGTACGTCGCGATGGTCATTCTCGGTCCTGGATTTCTCTACGTCGCCATCGCAGTCGCCGTTGCGGTGCCATTCGCTGACTCTCTGCGGCGAATTCAACGTTAGGCTGGGTCCACTGATGTCTCGCGCAATTCCCACTCCTGACTTCTCTGGCAACGAGCAGCGAACTCGGCTGGTGGTTGTCATCACTGCGGTCATGATGGTGGTCGAGCTCGTCGTCGGGATGTACACCAACTCGATGGCGCTGACCGCCGACGGCTGGCACATGGCGACCCACGCCGGCGCGCTGGGGCTCACCCTGATCGGCTACTGGTACGCCCGCTCCCGCGACGGCGACGCGCGGTTTAATTTCGGCACCGGCAAGGTCTTCTCGCTGACCGCCTTCGCCAGCGCCATCGTGCTGGGCATCGTCGCGCTGGAGATGGTGGTCGAGTCGGGCACCCGGATGCTGACCCCGCTGGACATCGACTTCTCCCAGGCGCTCCCGGTCGCAGTCATCGGCCTCCTCGTCAACCTGGTCTGCGCCGTCATCCTCCAGGGTGGCGAGGGCGGCCACAGCCACAGCCACGGCCACAGCCACGGTCATGAGCACGGCGGCCGGGACGAGAACCTCCGGGCGGCCTACCTCCACGTCCTCGCCGATGCCTTGACCAGCCTGCTCGCCATCTTTGCGCTGGTCGCCGGTCGGCAATTCGGCTGGGCGATCCTCGATCCGCTGATGGGTGTGGTCGGCGGGCTGGTGATCACCCGCTGGGCCTGGGGGCTGTCCCGAGACGCCAGCCGTCAGCTCCTCGACATGGTGCCCGATGCCGACCGCGTCGCGGCCCTGCGCGCGGAGGTCGCAGCCGAGGATGTCGAGATCGATGATCTTCTCCTCTGGGCCGTCGGCCCCGGGCAGCTCGCCTGTGCCGTGACGGTGGTGGATCGTCAGGGCCGCGATCCGCATGCCCTGCGGCAGCGCATCGCCGCCCGCCTCCCGGAGCAGGAACACGTCGGCCTCGTGGTGGTGATTGTTGAGGTGGTGGCCGGCTCGGAGCGGGTCTCTCAGGACGCGGTGCGCCATGATGCTCACCATGACCACCACCACGGACACGACCACAGTCACGGTCACTGAGCCGCGATGAGTCGCCTGGAACGGTCCGACGCCAACCTCGCCGCTGCCCTTGTGCTCGCTGCGCTGGTCGTTCGCGGTGCAGTGGAGCCCCCCAGCCGGGAGCTTGTGGAGCTGCTGGCGCTGTCGGCAGCGTCGGGGCCGCTGAGCGAGGCGGTGCACGCTGCGCCGCTGTGGGATGTGGTGCTGTGGTGCTGGGTGCAGCTGCTGGAGGTTGGGGCTGCCCGCCTGCTGTCCGCTGTGCTCGCAGCCCTCCAGGTCGGGGTGGTCTTTCTTACGGCCCGCCTCCTGATGCCGACGGCGCTGTCGGTGTCGGTCGCCGTGCTGGTGCTGCTCACCCCGCTCACCCTTGGCGCCGCCCTGGACATTCGCCCAGATGCCCTGCTGGGGCTGCTGGTGACGGCAGCGTGGGGGAGCTGGCTGGCGGGCTGGCGTGTGGTGAGCAGCCTCGCAGTGCTCGGCGCGGCGTCGGTGAGCCCGTGGGGGGCGCTGGCGGTGCTCCCCCAGGCGGCCCTGAGACCGGAGCGTCGGTGGCTTGTTCTTGGAGCCGCCTGCGTGCTTGCGCTTGGTCTTGCACAGACCGGCCCGCTCCCACATCCCCAGGTGTTGACCGCCCTGCTGAGTGCGTTCGCCCTGGATGAGCAGCTGGCGCTCGCAGTGGTCGGACTGCTCGGCGTCCGGCTCTTCCTCCAGCCGCGCCCGCACAGCGCAGCACTTCTGGCCTGGCTGCTGCCGCCGATCCTCGCGGGGATGGCGCTTGGTCTCGATCTTCGGCAGGCCTCTGCCGGCTTGCCGGCGCTGTGGCTGCTGGTCGGGCAGGGGCTGTCGGGGCTGTCGAGGGGGCGTCGCTGGCTGCTGACTGGGCTGCTGCTGAGCATCGGTGTGCTCTCGCTGGGCCATCACGCTGTCAACCGCCTGCCGCGCCCAGACTGGGATGCCCAGGCCGCCGCGCTTCCCCCGCTGACCGACGACGATGTGATCGCTGCAGCCCATCCAGCGGCCTGGGCGCTGGTGCTGTCTCGCCCCGTTGATGCCGAGATCACCGACGCTGACCGTGCCCATCAGATCGCATCGGACCACCAGGGACGGCGCCTCCTGTGGCTGCTCGGAGAAGATCCGCAGCGCCACGCCTCCGCCACTGCGGCCCTGCTCCAGCGCGCCGTGCTCCTCAGGCGCATCACGGCTGGCGGCGGAGAGAGCCTCCAGGTCTGCCCAGGCTGCCGAGAGGCGGATCATGCGGCGGTGGTGTTTGATCCGGTCGGCGTACACGAGGACTCAGCGATCGCGCTCTACTCTACCGGCGCGGCGGTCTTCCCCGACCTGACCTCCGATGGCCCCGGACGCTACGCCGTCGATGTGGTCGCGTGGGGGTCCTCCGCTGGCGGTGTGCCGTCGAAGCTGGAGATCAGCCTGGAGGGGGCGGAGCCGATGGGGGACTGGGTGTGGTCGCTGTCCCCGGAGCGGTCAGCGCACCGGGTGGTGTTCGAGGCGCGCCACCCCGGAGCGGTCATCCTGCGCTTCCTCAACGACGGCACCATCGGTGACGAGGACCGCAACGCCTTCATCGAGGTGGTCGCCCTGTCGCGACAGCCCCTGCCCGACCAGCCCCTGCCCGACCAGCGCCCCGCCGACCAGGACCGCTGAGGCCACCATCGCCCGACGAGAGATTCGCCAGCAGCGCCGGACATCTTCACCGCAGATCGGGCGGATGTCGTCGCCGAGCGTGTACTGCCCGCGCTTGGTCAGCTGCACCCCGAGCAGCCCAGCCATCGCCGACATCGGCCAGCCGGCGTTGGGGCTGTCTGTCTTGGCGGCATCCCGGAGCATGCAGCGCATCCCGCGACCCCGATCGCGATCCGCGAGCAGCACCATAAGAACTGCGGTGAGTCGGGCTGGGATGAGGTTGAGGAGATCATCGAGCCGTGCGGCAGGCTTGCCGAGCCAGAAGTAGCGGTCGCGGTAGCCGATCATCGCATCCATTGTGTTCATGCAGCGGTACAGCACCGCCCCGGGCACGCCGCCGATGAGAAACCACAGCAGCGGGGCGACTGCGCTGTCGCTGGCGTTCTCGGCCACCGACTCGGTCGCGGCTCCGGCAAGCTCTGCCCCGGTCAGGCCTGCGGGACTCCGACTGCACAGCCAGGAGAGCCCCTCCCGAGCATCCTCGATGCGTCCCTCTGCGACTGCATCTCCGACCCGTACGCCGGCCTCTCCGAGCATCCGGATCGAGAGGCTGGAGGTCAGCAGCCACACCGCGAGCAGGGGGCCGACCCACGGGATCATCACCAGACCGGCTGCGAGCAGTGCACAGCCTGTCGGCAGAACGAGTGCCAGGAAGAGGCCCCACAGCAGCCGGCCTGCCCGGCCCGATGGAGCCATGTCCCGGCCGCGCTGGATGAGTGTTCCCATCCAGACCACCGGATGGAGCCGGGCAGGGGGCTCACCGAGCAGCAGATCAATGGCGATGGCTGCTGCCAGGACGAGCGCATGCAGGAGCGGGTCCTGCCAGGGCAGGGGGCTCACGGCAGCAGCCCGGAGAGGTCGAGGTGCTCCTCCAGCAGATCGGCCGCGGCGTCGTACTGGCGATCCCGGAATTGCGCGAGATCCTCGACATCATCGGGCAGCGGCGGCAGCGCCTTGCGCTTCCGCAGTGCATCCACGAGCGCGCTGCGGACCGGCCCGCTGTCGAGGAAGCCGTGGAGGTAGGTGCCAGCCACCAGCCCGCAGATCGCCCCGTCCGCAGCATCCAGCGACAGCATCGGTGCAGCGCCGGCGGGGGTGCGGCCCTGGTGGATCTCGTAGCCAGACACCGCCAGTCCTGCCGGCAGCAGCCAGCCTCCTCGGGTGGTCCCAGAGACGTCGCAGACCTGCTTGTCTGGGGAAAACCGAGTCTCTACATCGAGCAGCGACAGCCCGGCGATGGTCCCAGAGCTGCCTCCGGTGCCGCCCGGGTCGGACAGCGAGCGGCCGAGGATCTGGAAGCCGCCGCACAGCCCCAGCACTGGAATCCCCCGAGCTGCTGCGGCGAGCACGCCGGCATCGAGGCCCCGGCCGCGCATCCAGCGGAGATCGGAGAGGGTGTCCTTGGCTCCGGGGAGGATGAGGAGATCGGGGTTGCCGATGTCCTCCAGGCGCCGGACATACCGCACGGTCACGCCCGGCAGCGTCTCGAGCGCATCGAGGTCGGTGAAGTTCGAGACGGTGGGCAGCCGGATGGCGCAGATGTCGATGGCACCAACGAGGCTGGCGGAGGTGAGATCCTGTGAGTCTTCGTTGTCGATCTGAATGTCGCTGCGCAGCGGAATGACCCCCCGAACCGGTACCCCAGAGAGGTCCTCGAACATCTGCGGGCCGGGGGTGAGCAGGCGTGGATCGCCGCGGAAGCGGTTGATGATTGTGCCGGAGAACAGGGAGCGCTCTGCCTCGCTCAGCAGCGCAAGGGTGCCGTACATGCTGGCGAACACTCCGCCACGCTCGATGTCACCGACCAGCAGTGCGCTCCCCAGGGAGCCCGCGGACCGGGCGGAGTCGATGGCATAGCGGGCCATCGACATGTTCACGATGTCTCGGCTCTTGAGGTTGATCTCCGCAGGAGAGCCCGCCCCCTCCAGCACGATGATGTCGTACGCTGAGGCCAGCCGGTCGTAGGCCGCATGGACCTGTGCCTGCCACTCCGGCAGCCGCTGTCGGTAGTCAATCGCCGCCATGTTGCCCAGCGACTCGCCCAGCAGCACGACCTGGCTGCCCATCACTCCGGTCGGCTTGAGCAGCAGCGGGTTCATGTCGACGTGCGGGGTCAGCCCGGCTGCAGCCGCCTGTGCGGCCTGGGCGCGGCCGATCTCTCCCCAGCCGCCGCTGGCGGTGCGGGCCGGGGCGGCGTTGTTGGACATGTTCTGCGCCTTGAACGGCGCGACCCGGTAGCCCTTGCGCAGCAGCAGTCGACAGAGCGCGGTGGCGATCCAGCTCTTGCCGACGTTGGAGGCGCAGCCCAGGATCATCAGTGCAGCGGCCATTTACGAGCTTCCATGGTGTGCTGGTTTGTTGGTTCTTCTGCGGCTTCGCTCCGCACGCTGAGCGACCCAGGTGCGCACCCCGTCTCCGATGACCGACAGCGTGGCCTGTCCCAGGGCGCTGCCTGCGGCGGTGTGCTTGCCGCACCAGGGCTGTGCCGTGCCAGCCAGCGGCGCGGCGACAACGATGCAGTCGGTTCCCGTTCCGGTCGCGGGCGCTCCGGTCCGTCGGCTGGGCCAGGATGCCGAGGCGACGGCGGCGGTTCGGGCCTCCGTGACGATGCAGATCGCCTCGACGAGCGCAGCCTCCGTCAGCGGCACGGAGATTCGGACCAGGAGGTTGATGGTGCCCAGCGGCGCAAAGCCTGGTGGATCCCCGACCCGAAGCGCATTGCTCAGTCCCACCGTGGCGACCGCCTCGACACAGACTCCCTCTGACGTGGCGGCGGCGGTGTGGACATGGGCGAGGTCTCGGCTGGTCATCATCGCCACAGCATCGGTCAGGCCGGCATCAGACAGGCGCGCAGTGAGCAGGGCGAGCGGATCGGCACCGATCGGCAGCTCGGTGTTGTGGAAGTGGGTCCACACGATGTCCTGTGCACTCGTGAGCCCGCCGCCGTGGATGGCGGAGGAGAGCACCCGGTGCGGTCTGCCCAGCCGGGCGATGACCATCTTCTCGCGACGCTCCAGTGAGACGGACTCCAGCTCCTTCACGCACCCTCCTTGCAGCCGCCTATCCCACTGGGCGGTCGGTGAGCAGGGTGTGGTGGCCACCAGCTGAGGGCCACTCGCTGCGGTGCCTTCTGCGTTCTTCCCGTATCTCCTGATGGATCTTCCAAGCGTGCCACCGTCTGGATGGTGCGTCCCCCTGACAGGGACATTTTTTCCGTTAGACTGATCTTCGAAACCCGGGAGTACCCACCATGCGCACCGCACTTCTCGCAATCGCCCTTCTCTTCTCCGTCGACGCAACTGCCTGCCCGATGGCCGATGCTGCGGCATACGCCACCGCTGCCGCTGAGGTTCAGGGCGCCGACGGCATGAAGACTGCCTTCACCGTTGCCGGCCTGACCTGCACCTCCACCTCCGCTCAGGTTGCGGATGCTCTCAAGGGGGTCGAGGGTGTCCTCGCGGCCGCCGTCGACTACCAGACCGGCGAGGCTGTCGTCGCTTTCGACAACGCAAAGACCAACCCCGATGCGCTCCTCGCCGCGATCTCCCAGACCGGCTACGCTGCGGAGAAGAAGCAGGACAGCTGATCCCGCTTCCACCGTAGACGCGCCTGTCGTTCGCGGCAGGCGCGTTTTTGATTGGCGGTGTTCGGCTCAACCCTCCCTCAGAGAGCGTCGGATGTCCTCACGAGAGTTCATCGCGCTGGGCACCGCCAGCCAGGTTCCCACGCGGTACCGAAACCACAACGCATACTTCCTGCGCTGGGACGAGCACGGCTTCCTGTTCGATCCAGGCGAGGGAACCCAGCGGCAGATGACCTACGCTGGCCTCGCATCCTCGCAGCTCAACCGCATCTTCATCACCCACTTCCACGGCGATCACTGTCTGGGCCTCGCGGGTCTCGTGCAGCGCATCTCGCTCGACGGGGTGGGGCACCCGGTCCATGTCCACTATCCCGCGTCGGGGCAGGTGTTCTTCGACCGGCTGCGTCGGGCGTCGATCTTCCACGACAAGTCCGACATCCGGCCAGAGCCGATCCACAGCGAGGGCGTGCTGTTCACGGAGGACAAGCTCACGGTGACCACCCGCAAGCTCAAGCACGGTGTTCCCTCCTGGGGCTTCCGCCTCAAGGAGACCGACAGCCGTCGCATGCTGCCCGAGAAGCTCGGCGAGCTTGGGCTGCGCGGTCCGGCGGTGGGGCAGCTTCTCCGAGAGGGCTCCATCGAGCACGATGGCCGCACCATCGGGGTCGAGGAGGTCAGCGAGCCGCGGCCCGGGCAGGTGTTTGCGTTCGTCATGGACACCCGCATCTGTGACAATGCCTTTGCCCTGGCGGAGGGGGCGGACATGCTGGTCTGCGAGTCGACCTACCTCTCCTCCGAGAAGGAAGAGGCGATTGCACGCGGCCACATGACCGCTGCCCAGGCGGCCCGGATCGCGAAAGAGAGCGGCGTTCGACGCCTGGTGCTCACCCACTTCTCGCAGCGCTACCCCGACTCCCGTGCCTTCCTCGATGAAGCCCGTGAGATCCACGACGACGTGGTCGCGGTCCGAGACGGGGACCTCGTCTCGGTGCCGAAGCGGCGCTGACCGGCCCCGCTGGCGCGCCGTGGTCTTCAGGTGGTCGGCGCCGACGGCGTGTGGCTCAGTACCCCAGGAAGCTCGACATCCACCGCTCAGCCTCTTCGGTGGTCCATCCCTTGCGCGCGGCGTAGTCAGCGACCTGATCCTTCTGAACCTTGCCGACGCCGAAGTACTTCGCGTCTGGGTGGGCGAGGTAGAAGCCGCTGACGCTAGCGGCAGGGGTCATGGCCATGCCCTCGGTCAGCGCCACCCCGATCTGCTCGGTGACGTCGAGCAGCGAGAACAGGGTCAGCTTCTCGGTGTGCTCTGGGCAGGCTGGGTATCCGGGCGCTGGACGGATGCCCTGGTAGGACTCAGAGATGAGCTCGTCGTTGGACAAGTCCTCCACCGCGTAGCCCCAGTAGTCGGTTCGGACCCGCTGATGGAGTCGCTCAGCGAAGGCTTCGGCGAGTCGATCGGCCAGCGCCTTGAGCATGATCGCGCTGTAGTCATCGTGATCGGCCATGAAGCGGGCGATGTGCTTCTCGATGCCGATTCCGGTGGTCACGGTGAAGGCACCCACCCAGTCCGGGGTTCCCTCGGGCGCCACGAAGTCAGCCATGGCGAGGTTGGGTCGGCCGGGAGGCTTGTCGGCCTGCTGACGGAGGGTGTGTATGGTGGCGCGAGTCGCAGTGCGATCCGTGTCGGCGAACAGGGTGATGTCGTCTCCGGTGGTGTTGGCGGGAAAGATCCCGAACACTGCCCGCGCCTCCAGCCAGCGCTCCTCGATGATGCGCTTGAGCATCGCCTGCGCATCGGACAGCAGCGACCGCGCCTGCTCACCGACGACCGCATCCTCGAGGATGCGGGGATACTTCCCGGCCAGCTCCCAGGTGCGGAAGAACGGCGTCCAGTCGATGTACCGGGCCAGCTCCTCGAGCGGGTAGCGGCGGAGGGTACGGGTGCCGACAAAGCGGGGCTTCGGCGGGGGCTGGGCGGCAAAGTCGAGCTTGAGGCGGTTGCGGCGGGCCTGCGCTATCGAAGCGGACCGGCGCTTCGTGAGGCTCGCAGCGCGGCGGATCTGCATCTCGCTGTACTCCGCACGGATGCTGCTCGTATATGAAGCACTCTCGCTGCCGGCGAGCTTGCTGACCACGCCGACCGCCCGGCTGGCGTCGGTGACGTAGACGACCGGGTGCGTGTAGGCGGGGGCGATCTTGACGGCGGTGTGGATCTTCGAGGTGGTCGCGCCGCCGATGAGCAAGGGAATGTTGAAGCCCTGACGGGTCATCTCAGCGGCGACGTTGACCATCTCATCCAGCGACGGAGTGATGAGCCCAGACAGGCCGATCATGTCGACCCCTTCCTCCCGTGCTGCGTCGAGGATTCTCTGGGCAGGCACCATCACGCCGAGGTCGATGACGTCGTAGTTGTTGCACTGCAGGACGACGCCGACGATGTTCTTGCCGATGTCGTGGACATCTCCCTTGACCGTCGCCATCAGGATCTTGCCCTTGCTGGATGCATTCTCGGGCTTCTCATCCTCGAGGTAGGGCATCAGCCAGGCGACGGCCTTCTTCATGACCCGGGCAGACTTCACGACCTGAGGCAGGAACATCTTGCCGGCACCGAACAGATCGCCGACAACATTCATGCCGTCCATCAGCGGACCCTCGATGACAGAGAGCGCGGTGGGCTGCTCCTGCCGAGCCTCCTCGGTGTCCTCGTCGATGAACCGGGTGATCCCGTGGACGAGGGCGTGGCTGAGGCGCGCACCGACCGGTGCTTCGCGCCAGGAGAGGTCTTCCTTTCGGGCGCGCCCTTGCCCCTTGGCATCTGCAGCGACCTCCAGCAGACGCTCGGTGGCATCTGGGCGGCGGTTGAGCACCACGTCCTCGACCCGCTCCCGAAGCGTCGTCGGGAGGTTCTCGTAGACCGCCAGCTGCCCGGCATTGACGATGCCCATGTCCATGCCAGCCTGGATGGCGTGGTAGAGGAAGACGCTGTGGATCGCCTCGCGGATGGGGTTGTTGCCCCGAAACGAGAACGAGACGTTGCTCACGCCGCCAGAGACCCGCGCACCGGGGAGGTTCGCCTTGATCCAGCGGGTGGCCTCGATGAAGTCGACCCCGTAGTTGTTGTGCTCCTCGATGCCGGTGGCGATCGCGAAGATGTTGGGGTCGAAGATGATGTCTTCTGGCGGGAAGCCGATCTTCTCGGTGAGGATCCGGTAGCTGCGCGCACAGATCTCGGTCTTGCGTGCCACAGAGTCTGCCTGACCCTTCTCATCGAAGGCCATGACGATGACCGCCGCGCCGTAGCGTCGAACCAGGCGCGCCTGCTCGATGAAGCTCTCCTCGCCTTCCTTCAGCGAGATGGAGTTGACCACCCCCTTGCCCTGAAGGCACTTCAGCCCAGCCTCGATGACGCTCCACTTTGAGCTGTCGATCACCACCGGGACCCGGCTGATGTCCGGCTCGGAGGCGATGAGGTTGAGGAAGGTGGTCATCGCCGCCTCGGAGTCCAGCATCCCCTCGTCCATGTTGACGTCGATGAGCTGAGCGCCGTTGCGGACCTGCTGGCGGGCGACGTTGAGGGCGGTCTCGTAGTCATCTTCTTTGATGAGCTTACGGAACCGGGCTGAGCCGGTGACGTTGGTTCGCTCGCCGATGTTGACGAACAGCTGTCCCTCACCGCCGATGTTCACCGGCTCCAGGCCTGACAGCTTCAGCCGGAGGGACTGCGGCGGAACGGGCCGTCCAGGCTTCCCTGCGACCGCCTTCTCGATCGCGGCGATGTGGGCGGGGCTGGTGCCACAGCAGCCGCCGACGAGGTTGACCAGGCCCCGCTCGGCCCACTCGGCGAGCTGTGCAGCGAAGTCTTCGGGAGCCTCGTCGTATCCCCCGAACTCATTGGGCAGACCGGCGTTGGGGTAGGCGGAGATCGCGACATCTGCCATTCGAGAGAGATCGGCGATGTACTGGCGCAGCTCTCGGGCACCCAGCGCGCAGTTCAGCCCGATGCTCAGGGGCTTTGCATGGCGCATGGAGTGCCAGAACGCCTCCGTGGTCTGCCCGGAGAGGGTGCGACCGGAGGCGTCAGTGATGGTGCCAGAGATCATCACGGGCAGGTGGCGTCCGGTGTCCTCGGCGAGCTTGTCGACCGCGAACAGGGCAGCCTTGGCGTTGAGGGTGTCGAAGATGGTCTCGACCATCAGGATGTCCGCGCCCCCGTCAACCAGGCCTCGGGCGGCGTCGTAGTAGGCGGCGACGAGGGCATCGTAGGTGATGTTGCGCGCACTGGGATCGTTGACGTCTGGTGAGATCGAGGCGGTGCGGGTGGTCGGTCCGAGCGCTCCAGCAACCCAGACCGGTCGGCCGCGTCGCACCTGCCCCTCCTCCGCACGCTCTCGGGCCAGCTTCGCGGCGGCCACGTTGACGGCATACGCCTCGTCCTGGAGGTCATAGTCCGCCAGGGAGATGGAGTTTGCGTTGAAGGTGTTGGTCTCGATGATGTCCGAGCCGGCGTCGATGTAGGCATCGTGGATGGCGCCGATGATGTCGGGTCGGGTGAACGACAGCAGGTCGTTGCAGCCCTGCAGCGGGCTGGCATGGCTGGCGTAGCGCGTGCCACGGAAGTCGCCTTCTTCGAGCTTGTAGCGCTGGATCATGGAGCCCATCGCGCCGTCGAGGAGGAGGATGCGCTGTGCGATGGAGTCGTGAAGCTGCTGGGTGCGGGTCATGGAGACCTCCGAGTCAGCGCCGGTGGGCGTATAGGGTGATGAACTCAAAGTGCGGCGGGCGGCGCTCTCGTCCGCTGACCTCACACCGATCGATGGTGAAGCCGGTCGCCTCGGCCATCTGGCTGAGTGACTCAACGCTGAAGCCTCGGTTGAGCTGGTTGTAGCTTGCGATAACGTCAGTATGGTCGTGGGTCTGGAGGGCGATCAGCGACAGCTTTCCGCCGCTGACCAGCAGCCGAGCAGCCTCCGCGAGCACCGCCTGTGGCGTCGTGGTGTAGGAGAGACTGGAGAGCAACAGGGCGTGCTCGAAGGTCGCAGCGGGCAGGGGAATGGCGTGCATGTCGCCCTGGATGAAGCGCACGTTCTCGAGGTGAGAGAGCCGCTGCCGGTTGGTGATGACCACCTTCTCGGAGATGTCCACACAGGTCACCGAGACTGCCTGAGCCGACAGCAGCTCAGCAGCGGCGGAGTCTCCGGAGGCGATGTCGATGATGCGTCCCAGCCGGGTCAGACCGACGAGGCCATGCGCCAGCGCCGGCCAAGTGCGGCCGGGTGAGTAGTGCCGGGCCATCATGCCGGCCACGCTCTCTGCCCAGGTCTCGCCGCGCGCCGAGATGACCTCCGCCGCTCGACGCCGATCCACGGCCAGAAGTGGATCATCTGTGCTGGCAAACACCGCTTGGAGGAGGCGGCCGTTTTCTGCCGGCCACCGCGAGCGGTTCAGTCCATAAAACGATGAGCTCCCTTCTCGACGATCACGCACAAATCCCGACTCTCGCAGCTTGCGGAGGTGAGTGGAGATGCGCGGCTGGGAGAGCTGGGTGATGCGGGTCAGCTCTGCAACGGACAGCTCATCCTCGCTCAGGAGCGATAAGAGTCGGACACGGGTCTGATCTCCAAGTGCCCGGCAGAGCGCAGTGGTGGTATCGAGAGTGGTCAGGGATGTCTTCCTTTGATGGGTATCTCGGTATCCGAATAAGAAGATAAACACAAAGCGGATTTCCGGCAGCACTGCCGCAAGGGGTACAGATGAGAACCTTCACAGCCCTCTTCCTCGTCATGGGATGTACTTCGAATGGTGACGGGGACTCTGCCTCCCTAGACTGTGCGGGGCTCTATGGCTATGACTGTCCGACTGCTGATGCGCAGGAGGCCCTGGATCGGGTCAACGCGCTTCGTGCAGAAGCGGGCCTGGCACCCACGGTCCTGGAGTCTCGCCTCGATGTCGCCTCCCAGGCGCACACCGACTTCATGGCGGACAACAGCGACTTCAACCACTACGAAGACGCCTCGAAGCCCGGCTACACCGGCGACTGGGTGTGGGATCGAATGGAGACGGCGGGCTATCCGCTGGAGCCGGGCCGGGTCTGGATGGAGGTCATCTCCAAGGGGCTCTCTCCAGCGGACGCGGTCGATGGCTGGATCGGAACGGTCTACCACCGCATCCCGTTCACCTCGGTCGAGCTGATCGAGGTGGGCTTTGGCTACACCGATGACTATGCCGGTATGGCCCTGGTCTTGCCGTTCCCCGATGCCGAGCGAAGCGCCGTCCTCTATCCAGCAGATGGTCAGGTCGATGTGCCGACCTCGTTTGACTCCGACACTGAGATTCCAGATCCCGCACCGGGGCATGGGGTGGTCGGGTACCCGATCTCAGTGAGCGTCGGCGAGCCGCTGTTTGGAAATGCCTCGACAGAGGATCCGTACGGCCTGCGACTCATCAGCGCCTCGGTGACCGGTCCAGAGGGCGCGGTCGAGCTGCTCAGCCTTGATCCTTCCAACGACAGCTACATGTTCAACATGGCCGCAGTGATGCCAGTGAGCCCCCTCTCTTCTGCGACCACCTACGATGTGGAGATGGTGGTGGAATTTGGTGGAAGCAGCGAGACGCTGACCGGATCGTTCACCACTCGGTAGGTTGGTCAGAGATTTGGTGTCACTGCCGCCATCGATCCAGGGGGCTCAGGCGATCGGTTCGCTCCGGCAAAAATACCCTGGATGGCCGAATCGCACCTCTTGAACACATCGCTCTGACAAATAAGAGCGTTTTTTTTTGAGACCCGATCTCATCGGCGTTTTAGCGCAGTCGGTGGCTGAAAGATGGCTTTTAATCGTTGGTATGGGGAAAGGATCTGTAAGCTTTTCGGGGGAAGATGGCGTTGTCACAGGGGTTTGGGCTGGTTTTTTCTATAGAAATTCGTTTTTATGTCCTCGCAGTCCGACACAGGGCTTGCCTGTCCTATAAAGCCGGTGCGACCGGCATCATTGCCTTTAAACAGGGTGATATCGCCTTGTTTGTTGAGCCCGGCTCAACGGGCCCAGATCACTGACCACCAGGAGTCCTAAATGAACAAGAAAGAGATGGCCGCAGCTCTCGCCAAGAAGGCTGGTCTGTCCCAGGTCAAGTCGATGGAGATCATCAACCACATCTTCTCCGCTGATGCAGATGGCATCATCTCCAGCGAGCTGGGCGGCGACAACAAGGTCACCATTCCCGGCTTCGGTACTTTCCAGGTCAAGACCCGCGCTGCACGCGTCGGTACCCACCCCGCCTCTGGCAAGCGGATCAACATCCCCGCCAAGAAGCACGTGGTCTTCAAGCCTGGCAAGACCCTGCGTGAGGTCATCGGCGAGTAAATCTGCTCCCGATTCTTTATATAGAGAGGTCCCACTGGGGCCTCTTTTTCGTTCTGGAGTCTCTCTTCTCTCAGATCTTGAGCGCGGCCCAGTCGAACTGCAGCCGACGACTTGATGCCACGATTGGCTGCCACCATGCTTCGTTGTCGACATACCACCGTACGGTCTGCTCGAGGTCTGCCTCCAGCACCGCCTCGGGCTGCCAGCCCAGCTCCGACTCGATGCGTACCGGGTCGATGACGTAGCGTCGGTCGTGGTTGGGGCGGTCTGTGACGTGCTCTACCCAGTCGTTGAACGGACGATTCAGTGCAGAGAGGATGAGGCGAACGATCTGGAGGTTGGAGACCACGCTGCGCGCAGAGATGTCGTAGATTGGCAGCTGGGCGGGGTCAATCGCTGCGCCAGGACCAGCCTTGAAGCTACGGGATGACAGCAGAAGCCGCTCCAGCGCCCGGCAGTGATCCTCAACATGGAGCCAGTCCCGCTCCTGGAGCCCGTCTCCGTACACCGGGATCTTCCGACCGCGCAGGACGTTGGTGATGCACAGCGGGATCAGCTTCTCGGGGAATTGCCACGGACCGTAGTTGTTGCCGGCATGGGTGAGCACGATGTCCATGTCCGGGTAGGTCTGCATGTACGCCCGGACGATGAGATCTCCGGCAGCCTTCGCGGCGGCGTAGGGGGTCTTGGCCGCGAGGGGACTCGCCGCAGAGAACGGGGGAGCGCCAGGGGCTTGCTCTCCGTAGACCTCGATGGTCGAGATGTGAACGTGTCGCTCAACACCGACCTTCCGAGAGACCTCCAGGAGCTGCTGTGCCCCCAGGGCGTTGCTGAGCATGAACGGGGTCGGATCGAGGATGGCGCGGTCGTTGTGGCTCTCAGCGGCGAAGTTGACGACCCGCGTCACGCTGTGCTCCCGGTAGGTGCGGGTGACGGTCTCGGTGTCGTTGATGTCGGCCTTCACGAAGTGCAGCGCCCCGGCCTCGACGAGGGGAGCGATGGTGCTGTAGACACTGGCCGAGGAGAGGTAGTCGATGCCGACCAGGCGGAGACTCGGTCGGTGGCGGTGCAGGTAGCGGGCGAAGTTGCTGCCGATGAATCCAGCGACGCCAGCGATGAGGATGGTGGTCATGCGGACTGAGCGTACCACCGCCAGGCGGCCGCAAGTCCAGCCTCCAGATCGGTCTCTGCGGACCAGCCCAGGGCACGAATCCGCGCGCTGATGAGCGACTGATGGGGAATCTCGCCGTCTGGCTCGGTCTCGGTGAACGGGATCGGGCCGTCGTAGCCCGCGAGTCGACAGAGGGTCGCGACGACCGCTGCGACGCTCGCACGCTGCCCGCCGCCGAGGTTGAAGGCTGTGCCACGATGGTCGGGGGACGCATCGAGGACAGCGAGGGTCGCGGCGGCGGCATCGTCGATGTAGAGCCACTCTCGGGTCATTCGACCGGTCGATCGGAGCTGCGGAGCGCGCCCGGCTGAGAGGTCTGAGCAGACTCCAGGCACAAGCCGCAGGAGGTTCTGATCGCCGGGACCGTAGATGTTGCCGCATCGGGTGATCGCCAGCGGCAGCCCGAAGTGGGCGCCAAAGCTCTGGGCGATGAGGTCGGTGCAGGCTTTGGAGACGTCGTAGGGGGCGAGCGGTGCGAGGGGGGCCTCCTCGGTGTAGGGCGGCGGGGTGGTGCCGTAGGCTTTGTCGGAGGAGGCGACGACGATGCGCGACGGCTGCCGGCGGGCCTGTCGGATGGCCTCCAGCAGCCGCCAGGTCCCGCGGACGTTGGACTCAAACGTCGACAGCGGTGCGTCCGCCGCGACCGTGACCTGTGTCTGTGCCGCGAGGTGGATCACGGCGTCTGGAGTGTACTCTGCCAGCAGTCGTTCGGCATCGGAGAGCTGAGATCGGACCTCGATGCAGCGCGCGATGATGCCGTCTCGGTACAGCCGCGCGCGGGGATCGCGATCCCGAACCAGCGCGATCACCGTGTCTCCCCGCTCCAGCAGCGCCTCAGCGACCGCAGCGCCGAGGAAGCCGGCCGCACCGGTCAGCAGGACGTCCGCCATTCAGCTTCCGCCGAAGAACAGGTAGAGCTGCCCGACATCGTAGTAGCCCTGGAGGTTGGCATAGCCCGAGCCGACCACGACATCGGCCGTGCCGTCTCCGTTGACGTCGCCCGCGGCGTTGGCGCGGCCCACGTAGTCCTTGGTCGCGGCACCGAACAGCAGGGCATCGGACTGGGCAGCGTTGGTGATCTCGGACCACCCATCGGCCCGACCGTGCAGCAGGTAGGAGCGTCCGCTCTTGGTCGCCAGCCCGCTGTAAGCGCTCACCCCTCCCATCAGCAGATCGTTGATCCCGTCGCCGCTGACATCGCCGGTCGCGTCGAGCCCGGTGCCGAGCTGAAAGTCGTCCTTCTCTCCGGCGATGGTGGTCAGGGCAGCGGGGGTGGTCTCAAAGAAGTCCGCGCCGCCGCCGTAGAGGGTCACGCTGCCCTCGTCGCCCCAGGTCACGTTGTCCAGCGGCGCGCCGACCACCAGCTCTGCCGCGCCGTCGCCGGTCAGGTCACCGCCGGTGACCGCCCAGCCGAACGCATCATAGGATGCCCCGCCGCTGATCTGGATCGGGGCATCCGCGAGGCTGAGATCGCCGGAGAAACCGGCACCGCCGGGGTAGACGTAGACCCGCCCGGTGTACCCGGCGTAGGGCGCACCGACGATGAGGTCGGGGTAGCCGTCGCCGTCGAGGTCAGCGCCGGCGATGCCGACGCCGGCTCCGTCGTCGTCGTCCTCTCCCGAGAGGCTGGCGTCGGCATCGGCGAGGGCAGAGGGCCAGGAGGCGTCGGTGCGTCCAGAGACGACGTAGACCCGCCCGATGGCGTAGCTCTCGTTGTCGTCGACGTTCTCCTTCAGCTCTCCAGCGATCAGCAGCTCCGCGAGTCCGTCGCCGTCGAGATCGGCACCAGACAGCGACGAGCCGGCTCGGGCATAGGCCCGCTCGCCGAGCAGGGTCGCGATGGGGGTGAGATCCGCGGAGATGAGGAGCGCGGCCCCGACCTCTCCAAGCTCCCCGTCGTCCACGCCGTTGGCGCCGATGAGCAGCTCGGCGAGGCCATCTCCGGTGGCATCGGGGATGAAGGCGACGGCGCTGCCGAGGTAGTCGCCGTGGTTCGCGCCGGTGATCTCTCCGAGGACGGTGTCGTCGCTGGAGAGCTGCCCGCCAGAGAAGATGACCGCGCGCCCGTTGTCCGAGAGGCTCTCGCCGTCCCAGCTCAGCGAGCCGGCGACGATCTCATCGTAGCCATCTCCGTCGAGGTCTCCACCAGAGTCCAGCGCATAGGCGAAGAACTCATAGGACTGCTCCCCGCTCCAGGTACACGGCGCGGCGGTCACGCAGACATCGCCGGACAGCGGCGGAGACACCGCATCGAGGCAGCCCTCATCGGGCAAGATGCCGGAGTCGGTGCCGGTGTTCTGGGTGTCACCGGAGTCGATCCCGGTTGTGCCGGTGGCTCTGGTCTTGTCGCGGCAGGCTGTCAGGGCAAGCAGGAGGATCATTCTGCCTCCTTCACCAGCGCGGCGATGTCAGACAGCAGGCGATCTCGCTCGCCGTCCAGATCGAGACTGTAGTGAATGGTGCGGGGCACACCCTTCGAATCAACAAGGTATATATACCACTTTGATGCGCCGTACTGGTCGAAGACGTCCTCGGTGGAGGTGTCCTGGAGGATCGGCAGGCTCACCCCGTCGGCGAGGTCTGGGAGGCTCTCCTCCGTGCCGGCATGGTTGATGATCACCAGGGAGACATCGCCCCATGTGGTGCTGTTTTCATCCCAGATTTCCTGAAGAGACGCAGCCTGCGCCTGGCAGTGGCTTCACGATGCCTGCGCCCAGTACATCACCAGGACCGGACCGAGCAGCTCGCTGCTGGAGACGTCCTGGCCGTAGGTCGCTGAGTTCGGATTCTCGTCGACGAGCGTGAAGGCGGGGATGGCAGCGGGATTGAGCTGGCAGTCCTCCGGCAGCGCGGCTGGTGGTGGGGCAGCAGAGGCGAGGCCGACGAGCAGGGTGAGGAGCATCATGGGTGGGATTGTAGCGGATCTGTCGGCGACTCACCCGCCTGGAGCCTCGTGGTCTCAGGGCGGCTGGCAGCGTGGGCGTGGGCGTGGGCTACTCGAGGTAGCCAAGCTCCCGCAGCTTGTCCTCCAGCCCTGCAGGGAAGAACGCCTCGGCATCTCCGTCGACGGGCAGCGGCGCGATGTCGGTCACCACCTTCACGGTGCCGCCGCTGGTCTTGAGCCGCTGCAGCATGCCGTCGGTGCCGGGCTCGGAGTACGCGCGGAGGTCGCCGTTGAATTGGGTGAGCATGAGCCCGGTCGGATCGAGGCTTGCGGGGAGCAGGAAGACCTCAGCGGGCATCTTGAGTGCCCGGGTGGAGATGAGCCGAACGGTGCCGTCCTCGATGATCGGATCGGTGTGGCGTCCGTGGGGATCGTAGGCCTTCCAGGCCGCCAGGAATCCTGCGGGGTGGGTGATGCGCACCTCGCCTGGGATCGTGGCGCCCTTGCCGGTGCCGAGCGTCTCCACGCGCCAGACTCGCGAGACCTCTCGGCCGAGTGCCTCGGTCAGACCCGCCTGCACCTCGGCGGCCTCAGCGGGCTGGCTGCTTGCCTCCGCGGGGTCTGAGGCGAGCTCGAACGCCACCAGCTCGTCGCGCATCCGGATGCGCTTGGTGGTGTCCTCCAGGGTGCCCCAGAGGGTGCGACCGTAGAGCGTTCGACCGAACGCCTGAGGACGCTGGCGGAGGGCCGTCTCGGCTCCGTCTTCACCGCGTGCCACGGGACGGAGGGAGGAGCCCTGGAGGCCATCGGCGGAGATGTCGAGCAGGTCGAGGAGGGTCGGGGTGATGTCGAGGAGGGAGACCGGCGCGTCGATGCGCCCTGGAGACAGCCCTGGAGCGGAGAGGATCAGCGGAACCCGGATGACCTCGTCGTACAGGCTGTGCCCGTGCTCGACCTTGCCGTGCTCCCAGAACTCCTCGCCGTGGTCGGAGAAGAACACCACCACATCCTGGGGCGACAGCGACTCAAGCAAGGGGGCGAGGGCATCGTCGACGTAGCGAATGTTCTGGTCATAGCGGTCCACGACGTACTGGTGGACGGTGGTGTCGTCGTCCGCCAGGGTGCTCAGGCGTGTGCGGCCGAACTTGTTGGGCAGCAGCGCGTCGCCGGCCCAGATCTGGCGGTAGTCCTCAGGCTCCTTGTAGGGGAGGTGGGTGTCCATGAGGTGGACCATCACCGCGACGTCCCGGTCGTCGTACGCCTCCAGCAGCGCCATGGCGTCGGACACCTGATCCTCAGCAGAGGCGAAGTGGCTGTCGGTGAAGTGATCAAAGCCGCGGTTCATGCCGAGCGCATCGGAGAGGAAGGCATTGCTGACGAAGCCGGCGGTGGTGAAGCCAGCCTGAGAGAGCCGCTGGGCGAGGCTCTCCGTCTCGTTCCACCGCTCCGGCTGAACCCCGCTCAGCGCGGCGCGTGCGGAGGGAAGGGTCCAGGGCGCGACGCTCCGAGCCTCCGTGAACACCACGCCTTCGCGCGCCCATTCGTCGAGGTTGGCGGACGTCGGGCGCGCGTAGCCGTACAGCCCGAGGTGATCGGGACGAAGGGTGTCGACGAAGATCATCACCACCCGGCGCGGAGTCTTCTCTGGGCGGTAGAGCGTGGGGGCGGAGACAAAGAGGTAGTCCAGCGCGCTCTCTCCTGCAGAGATGCTCTCCAGGGTGAGCTGCCCCTTGCCTGACAGCCCACGGGGCAGCGCGATCTGCAGCGCACGCTGGCTGCCGGGAAGCAGAGATACCCGTCCGATCTCGGTGTCGATCTCGTCGTGGGTAAGCCGGACTCGCAGCGCTGCGCCGTCAGACTTCTGCGCGGTGCTCACCAGCGGACGCTGCAAGACGACCTGCAGATCGAGCACTGCGCCGTCGAACAGCTCGACCTCCCAGGTGGCGCTTGCCGGGGCAGGAAGAAAGATGCCGTGGCGGCTGCCGTCGAGAATGCGCGCATCTCGCAGGGCAAAGTCTGCACCCTCCAGCCCCGACCAGGACTGGCTGCGCCCGTTCTCCCGCGCGGTGGATTCGGGATGGGTGAGGTGGTAGTCGGTGTGCTCTGGCGGCGCGGCGTCTCGGGGAAGACGCAGCTCCAGCTTGCCCTTGCGGATCGACCAGCCCAGCCCCCGCGGGCTGTAATTGACGGCTCCGTCCGGTCCGGTGAGCACCATTCCTGGCGGCGCTTTTTGGCGGCTGTGCCCGTACCAGACGTGGCGAACGGGCAGCTCGGTCCGCCAGGTGTCCGCCTCCGCATCGTCTCCGCCCAGGCCGGGCAGGGTGCTCGGCGCGCTGAACGGGCGCGGAAGGGGAATGATCGTTGGGGCTGGCTCTTCACGGCTGGACTGCGGCAGCGTCAGCGCCGTGAGCAGCTCAGGGTGTCGATCGAGTCGGAGTGCTGGAGGGGCCTCTCCGTGAGGCGGTCGGCACCCGAGCACAAGCAGGGTCAGCGCGGTCATCGCGGTGGTGTTAACCTTCGCCCCCGAACCAACCCAGGCTCCCTCATGATTCTCCCGGTACTGCTGCTCTCCGTGATTGTCGGTGTAATCGCCGTCCCAGCGATTCAGCGGCTGTTTGATCTCAAGAAGGTTCCCCCGCTCTCCGTGCTTGTCGTCCTCGCTGCGATGGCCTGCCCCGCCTATGTCGCCTCTACGGTGCTCGACCCGGGCGCATCTCTTCAGACCGAGAGCATCAAGGCCCAGAAAGACAAGGTCGAGATGACCCTCCCTGAGGGGCACTCCCTGATGGTCACTGCGGAGCTGTCAGAGGATGAGGATCTGGGCAAGACCTCGTATGCGCTGCGGGTCAAGGGAGACAAGTGGGCCCAGAACCTCACCGGCACCGTCAAGCGCTCGGGAAGCGGCGGCGGGCCGGATGTGGATGTCGTCGATGGGGAGGGGATCTCCACCGGCACCCGCCGCAGCGGCTCGGTCGGTGAAGACCTCCAGGAACGCTACGACATCAAGGGCAGCGGCGCGGTCGAGATCACGGTCACCAACTACAACGGCGGCGCGGCCACCTCGCTCATCCTGGACGTCGTCAAGGGACCGCCGGCGGTGCCGGTCCTGTGGGGCTTCGCGGCGCTGATCGCGATCCTTGGCCTGTACCTGGAGCTGAAGAAGGGCTGCGAGCGCTTCTCCGGTGACATGGCGACCCTTGCCTGCTACGGAGCGCTGCTGCCGCAGTCTGGCATCACTCCGCTGGACAACGTCCGCGGCATCGCCTTCGCTGGCCTCGGCGCGATCCTGCTCGGGCAGGGTGCCGTCCAGGCGATCGCTTGGGTCGGGAACAAGTACCTCTCGTCTCTGGAGCGGGCGGCCGAGCCTCCTCCGGAGCCTGAGGAGCCCCGGCGCAAGAAGCGGCGCCGGTCGTGATTCTCCTCGTCAGTGCTGTTCGAGAGGAGCTGGCTGATCTGCCCGGGCACCCCGTCGGTGTCGGAGCGGTCCAGGCTGCTGTTGCCGCAACCTCCCTCATCCGCGAGCATGCTCCGGACGGCGTGGTGATGATGGGAACCGCTGGAGCCTACCCCGGCGGACCGGCTGTGGGAGCAGCCGTGGTCGCTGCGCGGGTCGGTCAGGCTCAGGGGCTCAGCGTGATGGGGCTGGGCTACACCCCGCGCCCGCCGGCGCCGATTCCCGCAGACCCTCGGCTGATGGCGCGCTTCGACGTGCCCCATGTTGGGATCCTCTCGGTTGATGCCATCTCCACCGATGCCATCCTCGCCCGCCGACTCGCAGACGACTGGCAGGTCGAGCAGCTGGAAGCCTTTGGCGTGGCGTATGCCTGTGCTTCTGCTGGGGTTCCGTTTACAATGGTCTTTGGGATCACCCACCGGGTCGGCCCGGAGGCGCACACCCACTGGCTGACCAACCGTGTTGTCGCCCGCAGGGCAGCCCGGGCTGCAATCGGAACGTGGATCGGAGGCTCTGCATGACCATGCGCTGGACGGACTGCCGAATCGTTGCATTCGACACAGAGACCACCGGGCTGCGACCGTTTGAGGGCGATCGGGTCATTGAGTTCGGCGCGGTCGAGCTGATGGTCAATGCCGAGATGCACGTCACCGGGGTCAAGCACCACCAGCTGATGATCAACCCCGAGATGCCGATTCCCCGAGAGGCCTCTCGGGTCAGCAACATCACAGACGACATGGTGGTCGACGCACCGGTCTTCGCGAAGGTTGCCGACCAGATTCGCGCGGTGCTGGAGGATGCCATCCTCATCGCCCACAACTTCTCGTTCGACATGGCGTTCTTGAGGTCGGAGATGAAGCGGTGCGGTCTGCACTGGCCCAAGACCCGCGCTGAGGTCGATACGCTGCCGCTCGCCAAGCGCCAGATCACCGACATGCGCTCCTACAAGCTGGAGGCTGTCGCGACAAAGCTCGGTGTTCCCCTCGACAATGCTCACCGGGCCTCCCACGATGCGGAGTGCTGCGGCCGGGTGTTCGTAGAGATCGCCCGCCACTACGGCTCCCCGCCGGAGCTGGAGGGCATGGTGGACTGGGCCGTCGCGGTCGGTCTGCCGCCAGAGACCGGCCACCTGGAGGTCGGAGAGGAAGGCGTGGCCCGGTTCATGACCGGTCCGTACCGGGGAGAGACTGTCGAGGCCCGGCCGGACTACCTCCAGTGGATGGTCATCGCTGTAGAGCGAAAGAACGGCGGCTGGCACACGATCTACCCCGACTCTGTGCGGCAGTGGGCCAAGCGCTGGCTGCGTGCCCGGACTGCTGGCCGCGGGCGCGGCTCTCCACGAAGCCAGGGGCCGACAGACTGGACCCTGGATCCGCCGACATGGGTGTGATGGTCTTGTCGCTGCTGGGCTGTGCCTGGATCTCTCCAGAGTCTCGTCAGCAGGACCTGATCTACCAGCTTGACCGTGAGATTATTGCGACGAAGCTTCGCAACCAGCAGCTCCAAGATGCCCTGGCGGGCTGCGGGGAGTCTCAAGAGCGCAATCCACTCTACACAGAGCTGCTTCAGGTCTTTGCGGGCAGCGAGGTGAGCGTGAGCCGGGAGGGCGCGCAGACTGTGGTCATCATCCCCGGCGCGCTGCTGTTCTCCTCGGGCAGCACCACGATCCGTTCGGAAGCGGCGATGGTTCTCGATCTGCTGAGCGTTGCGCTGCGGCTGCACGACTCAGCCCGGATTCGCATCATCGGCCACACCGACGACCGACCGCTGACCGGCTCTCTCAAGCGCCAGTACGGCAGCAATTGGGCCCTCTCGGTCTTCCGGGCAGCGTCGTTTATGCAGATAATGGTCGAGATGTTCGAGATCGAGGAGGCGCGCTTCACCATCGCGGGTCGCGGCCCCGCTCAGCCCATCGCCACCAACGACACGCCGGAAGGCCGAGAGCAAAACCGCCGCCTGGTCGTGATCATCGGTCCTGAGTCTGGTGGGCTCTGAGCGTTGTCCTTCTTCTGACAGCACCCACGATGAGGCGGATCTACACTCCTTTCTTATGGAGGCATGATGCGAATTCAGATGTATCTTTCAGCGGCCCTGCTCATTGGCTGCTCAGGCCGCGGCGACTCAGCAGCAGAAGAAGACGCTGCGGAGTGCGGCGACATCGACGGCTCAGGGACCGATACCGGCGACATCCCGAACATCCTCGGCAACTGGAACACAACGTTTGGGCTCCAGATTGACTATGAGAACTGCAGCATCCCCGGCCTCAAGCCGGACGACATGGGCTGGATTAACGGCGCCTCGCTGGACATTGCAGGCACCCCACCATCGAGCATGTATGCAGAGTTTGCCGGGGAGGAAGGAGAGAAATTCTACGGTCTCATCTCCAGCCACGGCGGCGTTGTGTTCTCCGGCATCCACAACGAGTTTGACGACAATCAGACGGAGCATGAGCTGCACGTCAGCTTCGGCGGGCTGCTCTACTACAACGACCTGCTGGGCATCAACGAGATCAAGGGCCATGCCTACATGGGCCTCGACAGCAACGACGACGGCTACCTGGACTGTGGGCTGCAGGGCGAGTTCACTGCGAAGAAGGCGGGCAGCTGAGTCGGGCACGTTAGCCCGACCGTCTCGTCACCGTCCGCCTCTCTCAAAGCGCTTCGGTGGGTCGATCTGCCGACAGGTGGAGTCGGTACATCTTGTTGAACCCATAGAAACAGTAAACCCCCGCCTTACAGCAGGGGGAGCACGCAAGTCCCGGGACCTGCACCTCATGACCGGCAGCAAGGAACACCCTGCTGCCGGTGACTGAACTTAAGCGTTCAGGGACTCCTTGAGCGCCTTGCCAGCACGGAACACCGGGATGCGACGAGCGGGGACGTCGATCTGAGTGCCATTGCGAGGGTTGTAGCCCTTGAAGTTACGACGCTGGGACACGGTGAAGGTGCCGAAGTCCGAGATGGTGACCTTGTCTCCACCAACGAGCGCGTTTGCGATGGTGTTGGTGAGGATGTGGATGTACCGGGCAGCGTGGACCTTGGGAATGCCAGCTTCTGCAGCGAGAGCCTCAGTCAGATCAGCCTTGTTCATGATGGTCTCCTCAATTGAGTCAGTTTTTGCGGCGCAGGGGCGCTCAGATCCGTGGACTTGAGCAGGTGCACCACTGGGGTTGGAGCAGGGGCGGGTTTACCGCGTGTTTCCTGCTTTGTAGTTGTGAGTAGGTACAAAAGCTTTAGCGCTGCTCACCCCGGAGCGTCAAGCGATGATGTTCGGCATATGAGAGTCATTAAGGATGTAATTTGTAAGCAATGGGAGGTCCTGTTAAGCGGGCGCGCCGACCCGGTTAGCCCGTCCGCAGGTCTAATTCGGCGACATTACCTTACTGTGAGTTGGTTTTGTGCTGAAAGCTGACGTGCTTTTCACATGTGTCAGACATTCGTTTCGAAATTATTTTGCACCCGCAGTTCTATATGATCCTGCTTTTTCGTCGCCTCATGATGTGCGTCAGCGTATGAATCATGTGTAAATGTCTCGTCTCTCACTGGTTCTGATGTGGCTGGCTGCAGCTCTGTGGCTAAGTTGGTGGCTGACGGGGAATCCCCTCCCAGACGGCTACCAGAACGAGTATCTGCACGTCGGCAACGCCATGGACCTCTGGTCAGCGCTGCAAGCCTGGGACGTGTGGCGTCTGCGCTGGAACATGTACATCGGCTACTGGCCGTGGGGCTTCTATGCCGTCCCCTGGCCGCTGATGGCGCTCACTGGGGCGAGTCGAGCGGTGATGATCGGGACCAACCTGATTCACCTCGGGGTGCTGCTTGCGGCAATGAGCTCGCTGGGACGTCGGCTCGATGCACCCCTGGCGCCGGCTCTCCTGCTGCTGTGTCCTGGGGTGTTTGGGAGCCTGGTCCGCTATGAGCCCAACCTCGCGGTGATCGCCTGGACTGCTGCGGGTCTGGCATTTCTCATCCGCAGCCAGGGTCTGCGGGTTCGCCGAGAGGTCCTCGGCTATGGCGTCTGCCTGGGGATCGGGCTGATGATGGATCGGCTCACGGTCCTCTTCTTCCTTGTTCCTGCGGTCCTTCCGCTGCTGCGCGGCACGGATCGGCGTGCCTGGAGCAACCTCGCGCTCGGCCTGGGGGCGACGGTCTTGCTGAGCGCAGCGTACTACCGGGAGTTCTTCATTCGACACACCGCTGAGGTGCTCAGCCAGGCATCGGTCGGTGAGATCGACTCTGCAGGCGCGGTGACGGTCGGCGACGGGCTGCTGGATGCGCTGTACTACCCGCTGGTCCTCGTGGACTCTCAGGCTGGCCCTGTCATCGGCGGCCTCATGCTCTTGGGGGTCGGCGCGGCTGCGGTGTCGCTGTGGCGGGCGCGGTGGGAGCATCGGGCGAGCGGGGTGCTCCTGATGGCGATCATTCCGGCGACCCTCTTCTTCACACTCATCGCCAAGAAGCAGGTCTACTACACCCTCCCGGCGCTTGCACCGCTGGCGGTTCTGGCGGCCGGCCGTGGTCGGCTTGCGTGGCTGGGTGTGCTCGGCGGTGTGTGGTCCTGGCTGGCGGTCGGCATCGGCCTGGTCCCGGGCGGTCCGTGGATGCCCATCGACTGGGTCGCGCCGCGGCATGTGCTCGCGCGTCCGCCGAGTGGACACGACTGGCCCCTTGAGGAGGCCTGCGCGGCGCTGTCCGGCTCGACCGGCGGCATCCTGGTGTTTTCTGAAGATCCCACCCTCTACGAAGGCTTCGTGACCCTCGCGGTCCGCGAGGCCTGGCCCGAACGGAGCGTTCGCGGCGTGACCCTCGATCCCATCGGCAGCTATGAGTCCCTCTCCAGTCTCAGCGGGGTCGTCTGGGTCACCGCACCCGGTGGCGCCTGGCCTGCGGCGTCTCGGATTCGCTCTGAGCTGCTGACGGACCACTACGATCTCACTGAACTGCCGGATCTGGGTGGGGCGATTGAGGAGTCTCGGACGGGGTTTGTCGAGCAGGGGCGATGGTCGACCGGAGATATCGAATTGGTGGTGTTCTCGCGGGCACCCTGAGCCGGGTATGATTCCGCCATGCAGAACACGCCCACCGCTCTGGATAGCCTGCTCTCCAGCGTTCGGGCCGCAAACATGCAGCTCGTTCAGCTGGCGACCATTCGACGGACCGGGCGTGGTGAGCCCGGCGAGATCAACATGCGTGTCCGTCAGTATGTTGAGAAGCTGGAGGCGGCTCTTCTCGGTGGAATCCCGCTGGTGATGGAGATGGAGTCCGACATCATCCGCTGTGGCGAGACCAAGGTGATCGGCGAAGATCTTCTGTCCGCTCACCTCTGCCGCAGTCTGTACGACGAGGGCGTCCGGGCACTGTTCATCGAGCCTGGGGTCTCCACGCCGGAGCTGGAGAAGCTGGCGTGGCTGCTGAGCGCAGACTGGAGCAGCCGCGCGGTCTTTGAGGCCGACCTTCAAGCCTCAGCCTGGCAGAACCGATTCGCGGCCATCCACATCGATGCCATCGCCGCTCGGGTGGAGATCGAGGATGACGATGCGGAGGACCTCGTCGAGCAGCTCCTCCACCAGCTCGGCGGCAGCGCCATTACCGATGGCAGCGTGATGGCTCCGCTTCTCAAGAATCTGCAGGCCATCGAGGCCAGCGGTCCGCTGCGCAGCGCCTATGCTGACGAGAGCAGCTGTGCTGTGGAGCACCCTCAGGCATTTGAGCGGTTCTGCCGCCGTCTGGAGGCGGTCCGAGACGACGTCGATGTCAGCGACGAGCGGATCAGTCAGGTTGTCTTCGAGACCCTCCGCAACGAGAACACTCCCGCTGCGGTGCATGCCTTGGGGGACGCCATGGTCGAGCACGTCGTGCGCTCGCTTGCCGCTGGCCAGCCCGGGGAGGCTTCTGCGCTCCTGCACTGGCCGGCGCTGCTTCTGGAGTCCGATGTCGAGCCCAGCTGGCTGCAGTCTGATGCGCTGTCTCGTGCGCTGTGGACCCTGAACGACGAGGCGTTCTGGGAGGCGATCATCAGCGGAGTCGGACGCACACCGGATCCACAGCGCTGGCGCGGTCCGCTGTTTACCCTGACGCTCGCCATGTCGGCGGGTGCAGTCCACGACATCATCGCCTCCGCTGCAGCCCTGCCGGATGTTGAGATGCGGTCTGCGGTCGCGGACGGAGTCAGCCTGCTGGCTGAGCGAGCGGACATCAAGCCGGCCACGCTGCTGGGAGAAGCAACCGGAGATGCGCTGAAGGTCGCGCTGCTTGCGGTTGCCCGAAGCCAGGATGCCACCCTCATCGAGCCCCTGCTTCGCCACATCGCCAGCAAAGACGCTGACATCCGAGAGGCTGCCCTCATCGCGCTGCGGCGGCAGCAGTCTGCGCGCATCAAGGTGGTCGTCCGGCAGGTCTTGGGCGACTCGGCGGAGAGTGTTCGAACCGAGGCGATGCGCTACATCGCGGTCTACCAGGACCGAGTCGGCGCGGAGCATGTCCTCGAGCAGCTGACGGCTTACCAGACCGGAACCCGCTCCGCAGAAGAGCTCCGGGCAATGAGCCGGGTGGTGCTTCATGTCTTGGGTGGGGAGGCCATCGGGGCGCTCCGGACCCTCGCCTTGGAGTCCAAAGCGATCACTGACGTGGGCTTCTCAGATGCCATCCTCCATGTACTCTATGGTGCCGGAGGTGCCGGCCAGCGAGTGCTCGAGGAGGTTGGCATGATCCGACCTGAGCTGAGGGCGCGCATCCGTGCGCTGCGGGGGAGAGAGGGGTGAGAAACGACTCCAGCAAGAACCGCGAAGAGCTCTGCGGTGAGGGCGTGCGAATGATGGGGCGCCTGGCCCACACCATCCGCTCGCTTCGGACCTGGCCCATCGATAGCCCGGCGATTCGCTTTGGACTCAACGGCATCAGCGCTGCGGCGACCAACATCGTCGGACTCACCGAGGAGGACCTCAAGATCGTCTTGTCCGGAGATCGGGTCCGTGTCGGTGACTACATTGTCAGCCCGCCGCCGGGCATGCTCTCTGCCATCCGAGAGCTGAGGGACTGGCTGCGTGAGCGTGGGGTGTCGGGGTTCCTCTTTCATGCCGCACCCTCTCCCCACGAGATCCAGGCCGCTCTTGTGCTGCTGCGCGGTCTCGATCCTGAGGAGCCTCTGGAGGCTGGTGTCCTCAACAGCCAGCTGGCCGCGCAGGGCATGAACGGGCTGTCGATGGTGGCCTGTAAGCCGATCCGCAGCGGACTTCCGGGCGTCGATCCCGATGAAGACCCATCGATCTCTATCCTCCGCATCTACCTTCGGGGCCTGCGCGGGACTGCCCGTCTGATCGAGCTGGGCAGCACCCCGGCGGTCATCCTGGAGCTGACCCGGCTGGTGCAGGCGCTCACCGATCTGCTGATGGACGATGCGCGCAAGGCCCTTGTCCTGATGGGTGGCCGCGGGTCTGCTCCCTACTCTCAGACCCACCCGCTGCACCGGACCATCTTGGCTCTGGTGATGGGGCGACGGCTGGGAATGCGAGAGAAGGAGCTGCTGGAGCTGGGGATGTGCTCTCTGGCTGCGGACTTCGGGATCAACCGGATATCGCCAACGATTCTCGAGAAGGGCGGCGGTCGGCTGACGCTCGCAGAGTTTAAGCAGGTGCAGCGTCATCCCCTGGAGACCGTCCAGCACCTGCTCGCTGCTGGCCCGCTCTCTCCAGCGCTTCGGCGGCGGCTGCTGGTCGGCTTCGAGCTGCGCATGGGCTTTGATCGCTCTGGCTATCCCCAGTCCTTGATCTGGCCGGAGCTTCACCCGTTTACGCGCGTGATCGCCCTGGCAGATTCCTACGACGCCCTGCGCTCCGTGCGGCCCTGGCGGCCTGCATGCACCTCCACAGAGGCGCTGGCGCTCCTGAAGAAGGGCGCCAGTCGTCAGTACGATCCCATGCTGGTCGAAGAGCTGGATGCCATGCTCAAGGCCTACCGATTTGAGGAAGCCGATGCCTGAGGCCCGCCCTGCCGCAACAATCATGGTCCTGAGAGATGGAGACGACGGCCTGGAGCTGCTCATGCTCCGCCGCTCCAGCAAAGCCAGCTTCTTTCCGCATGCCTGGGTGTTTCCCGGCGGACGAGTTGATCCGGCAGATGCCGGGGTCGCGGTCCGTGGCGTGGTCGACGGCGTGCCCGAGGCCGAGCATCGCTTCGCAGTCGCTGCAATCCGGGAGTGCTTCGAGGAGGCTGGTGCCTGGCTGGGAGATGGCGATCCCTCGGATGGGCTGCGTGACGCCCTCAATGCCCGCGAGGCCACCCTGCTCGATGCCCCAGAGCTTGTCCCCGATCTGGAGCGCCTGGAGCTGTGGTCGTGGTGGGTCACCCCAGACAGCGAGCCCAAGCGGTACGACGCCCGGTTCTTCGTCACCGCCCTGCGCCCGGACGAGGTCCATGAGATCACGCACGACGAGGTCGAGACCGTCTCCAACCAGTGGATCCGTCCAGCAGATGCCCTGGCGGCCGAGGGCTTCTTCCTTGCGCCGCCGACCTACCTCACCCTCCGTCAGCTGTCTGCCTTCGAGACCACCGCGCAGGCGATGGCTGCCGCAGCCGTCCGCCCGGTGCACGCGATCATGCCAACCCATGGCCGCGACGATGCCGGAAACCTCGTGATCGCCCTGCCCGGTGACGTCCTCCACCCCGATCCGGTGAGATCCTGTGAGTATGCTCGGCTGGTCCTCCGAGATGGGCGCTGGGTCGGAGAGGGCTGAGTGACCGTCCTCGCACTCCTCGGACTCGCTGCGGCCGTGCCCCACCGCGCCCCAATGCTTCGGTCGCTCGATCTTGCCTCGGGGCCTGGCCGCTCGGATCGGATCCTCATCGTCAAGCTCACCGAGGGACAGGTGCTGGCCGGTGACCTCGCGGTCCTGCTCGACGACGCCACGCCGCTGTTCTCCCGGCCGCCAGAAGTCCTCCGCGCGGATCGTCGGGTGTTCGACCCCGAAGGACGGCTGGCAGACCTCTCCGGGTACCTGCGCATCGTCACCGACGATCCCATCTCCCTCGGCCAGCGCCTCCGGTCGGACCCCCGCATCGAGACCGCCTATCTCGCCTTCCAGGCGATGCCGCCGCCGGTCGACATCAGCCCGACCACCCCTGACTTCACCGCGCTTCAGACCTACGCCGGGCCGGCTCCGACGGGGCTCGGGTTTGATGAGGCGAGTCGCTGGCCGGGGGGAGGCGGCGCCAACGTCGCCATCGCCGACATTGAGTACGGCTGGGATCCCGATCACGAGGACCTCGACCACCTCACCCCCGGGGCCGCCTGGGGCTTGGACAGCGGAGACTACGCCTACCACGGCACCGCTGTCCTCGGTCAGCTCGCCGCAGGAGACAACGGCTACGGGATCACCGGCATGGCACCCGAGGCCGACGTCTTCGTCGTCTCTCCCTATACCGATGCCGGAGACTACAGCGTCGCAGCGGCCCTGGATGGTGCGGCATCTCTCCTTGATGCCGGCGACGTCATCCTCATCGAGCAGCAGACCTACGCCTACGGCAACTACGCTCCGGTCTCCGCAGATCCGGCGGTCTTTGACGCCATCGCTGCGGCGGTCGCGAAGGGGATCGTGGTGGTCGAGGCGGGCGGAAACGGCAGCCAGGACCTCGACGATCCCAAGTGGGAGGGCTGGTTTGATCGCAGCATCCGCGACAGCGGCGCGATCATGGTCGGCGGCGGTGCCTCACCCTACAGCGGCAGCACCCCCCGGACCTGGTACACCTGGGGCAGCTCCTACGGCAGCCGGATCGACGTGCAGGGCTGGTACGACTCCATCGTCACCACCAACGACGCCACCATGGCCAACCTCTTCTTCCCCAGCGACGACCGGCAGGGCTACACCGACTACTTCGGCGGAACCAGCGGGGCCTCACCGATGGTCGCTGCGGCGGCTGCGGTGGCCAATTCGATCGCCTGGGAGCTGTGGGGGACGCCCTGGGACCCCTACGATCTCCGCGCCGCGCTCTCCTCGACCGGCACCCCGCAGCCCTCGACCGATGTCTACAGCATCGGCCCGCAGCCCGACCTTCGGCGGTTTCTGATGACCTACGGGGTCCGCTGAGTCAGGGCTTCAGCGCCACCTTCTGTTCGGCCGTCAGCCGAAGGGCCACCCCCACGCCGGAGGGCATCTGCACCTTGATCTCGGCGCGGCACGTCACCGCGTCTCTTTCGGGGGGCATGATGACGAGCCTGAGGTCGGTGCCGTCGCCGCCGAGCATGGGCATCGGGAGGAACATTGCCGAGCTGCGGATGTGCTTGCGGTGCTCTTCCCGGTAGGTGTCGAGGCTCCGATAGCGGACCTGGATGCGCGGCGGGTCGGTGTGTGCGACCCGAGTGAACTCCGGATCGGGGTGACGCGGGGTGGTGATCGTGGTGGCTTTGGGGGCGACCTTCGGCGGTGCCGCCTCGGCACGCGCCCGCTTTCGCGCCATGCTGGTTCGCAGTGCACTCCGGAGCGCCGCCCGGCCGCTCTTCTTCTCAGAGCCGGTGACGATCTCAGACTGAAGGCCCAGCATGTCGTGGGTCTGCGAGGTCTGGCTGTTGTGCCACTTCCGCTGGCTCATGCGCTCCAGCGCGTTGCGGGTCTCGGCGACGGTTGCGGTGGCATTGGAGGTCTGGGTGATCGCGCTGACGTTGGAGTCATAGCGGCGGGTGGTGCCGCCCCGTGCCCGCTCCTTGAGCCATGCCGCCAGCCTCGCCCGGTCGCGCGCGGGCATCTCCAGGATGCGACTGGAGCAGCGCTGGATGCCGCCGTCTCGCTCGCGGACGCGGAGAACCTTCAGCGTGCCCATCACCGTGTCGCTGTGGCCGGTCAGCTCCATGCGCCACGTCAAGACAGCCCGCTCGGGAATGTGCCCCTCGACCTCGAAGGTCAGCGCATCGCTGCGGATGCGGACGACGTTGCCGAACATCATCCCGCCAGGAGCCTGGAGGGCAATGGCAGAATTGTGATTCACGTACCGTTCTCCCCCGAAGGCTTAGCACCTTAAATCGCATCTGGCAGACACGCGTGCCGACAGCCGGGGATGGGGATACGACGAGTGTGGCAGGCGTTGCATGGCTGGTGCTGGCCCCGGTCTTCAAAACCGGTGGGGCGCGTCGAGAGGCGCTGCTCGGTGGGTTCGACTCCCATCGTCTGCCGCTACCCGGAACCGCCCTGAAGCTTTAGGGCGGATTTTGTGGTTGTGGAGTGGTTTTTCGATTGGTGGGTTCCGACTGGTTTCGGCTGGAGAGGGCTGAAACCGGCTGGAACTGCGTGCGCTCTGCGTGCGGCCTGGGTGTCTGGGTTCGACTCTGAGGCCAGAGGCGGGGATTGGGCGAAATGGTTCGTATCAGCAGGGTTTCAAGGCTGATATGCAGATCGAGTCGAACCCATCGCACGCATGACGTGCCAGGTTGGCATTGCACAATGGCGAGTCGGCGGTGGTCTGGGGAGATGTCAGGAGAGCGTCAGGGTTCGGGGACGCTAACGAAGGCCTGAGGTGGGAGCGCTGCCTATAGATAAGGACAACGAGCAGGAACCCACAGGAGAGCTACGCCTGGATGACGACACGGATTCCCTGCTGGTCGGCCAGGGCTCTGATCGCTGCGTCATCTCTGTGAGCCACGATGAGGGGCTCATGCCGAACCCCGAAGGCCCTGGTGGCCAGTCGAGCGGTAAACAGGCTGTGACCAAGTCCCCACATGCCCAGACCCCAGCGCGTCTGGCAGCAGGTCACAGAGAAGCGCTGACAGTCGCTCCGGGTCCACAGAGCATGAGCCGTGATCCGCTTATGAAGACCCGGCAAGGGGATGGGCGTGTCGTACTCCACCGAACCGGACACACTCGCCCGCCATCGATCACGAAGCTCGCGGTTTGGGGTCTCAGAGAAACCCCTCTGACCTGAAGTCATGTGCGGCATGAGGACGATCTCAACGTCGAAGTCTCTCAGCTCGCTCTGCAGGGCTGGAGACTCAGACGTTGTGCAGAGAAGGACACCTTGAGCCTTTCGCAGCCTATGGTGCTTGACCAGCAGCCTGGGCGAGAACACGGCCTGTCCCATCAGCACACGACAGAGCCGCTTGGACTTTGCCTGCACGACGAGGACGTTCTCAGACGGGGACAGTGTCACGCTCTTCGGTTCAAGCTCTACCCGGGGGCGATCAGTCAGGATCAGTGCATCGACAACCCTGCGCTGCTGAACGCCGCGGATGGTTCTCACCAGCGGGAACTCACGAACCAGGGTGCCGCCCTTCTGCCGCCACAACTCCGTGATCATCGGGTGTTCGCTCTTGCTGTTTCTGGGCATCGCTCTGGTTTCCACTCAAACAGGGCTTCCTCTACTACATGCAGTTGGTGGATGGATTCTGAAACGTTGGGGTGAGTCTGGGAAACCACCGTTGGTGGATACTTTTCAAGTATGGCGGTTGTGTGGCATGGTTCGGGGAAACGTGCCTGAGCGGGGAGGCTCTTACGCGTATGTTACGCGCTGGGCTCGGCGGCATGGTTCGGTTGTCCGCCTGTCTGGGTTGGGGGCAAACCTCCGTCCCAACCGCGAGGAGAAGCCCACCAGCCGCACCATGCCTGGCGATAGATCTCTTTCAAGAAGGGCCATAGGTCAGATTTTGACCGATTTGTGGAAATGTAAAGCCAGTTTAGTGCTCGCCAGAAGGGACAAAAACCACCGATAGGCAGTGAGCAGCATGCGTTCTTGGCGACTATTTTGGATAATACCAATCCATCTCCCACCGGAACACATCATGCGAAAATGGGACTATGTCGATCACGAAGCCGTGCTTGATGATGATGGCACGCTCTACCTCATGTCTCGGGGGAGCGAGTACGTCATCCACGTCAACGGCCGGGAGTTGATGTCCAACCGCATGCACGGCTCGGAGGATGCACTCTCCGATCTTGCCTGCGACCGTCTTGAGGACCTTGATAGAGCCCGGATTCTCGTCGGTGGTCTCGGCATGGGCTTTACCCTTGCCGCAGCGCTTCGGCGCATTGGTCCCGAGGGGCACGTCACCGTGGCTGAATTGATGCCTGCGGTTGTGCGTTGGAATCGCGAAATCGTCGGCCGTGCCTCGCGGTACCCGCTCCGCGACCCGCGTGCTGCGGTGTATCTCGGTGATGTCGGCGATTTGGTGGAGGTTCCTCCTATGACGTGGAGTGCCATTCTGTTGGATGTCGACAATGGACCCCGGGCCCTCACCCGTCCCAACAACGGCTGGCTGTACACCCTGCAGGGCCTGAAGGCTGCCCGCGCCGCACTGATCTCCGGTGGCATTCTTGGAGTCTGGTCCGCTGGCCCCGATCCGGGCTTCACACGTCGCCTCCGAAAAACCGGCTTCATCGTCGAGGTACTGCCCCACACTGAAACCGGTCGCCCTACCCGCTACAACAGTGGGGCCCACATTCTGTGGATGGCCCGCTGCCCCTGAGCCCGAGAACTCAGTGTTTGTAGTGCACTGTTTTTATCTCGGCGCCGTGTCCTTGCTACACGTCCTCCGCCCTCGTTTGGTGCGTGTATCGGTTTAGCCGTCTTCCTCGTCTTCCTCGTCTTCCTCGTCTTCCTCGTCTTCCTCGTCTTCCTCGTCTTCCTCGTCTTCCTCGTCTTCCTCGTCTTCC
>JAQXDW010000084.1 GCA_029251165.1 Myxococcota bacterium | reverse complement strand
GTCGAGATGGTCATGCCCGGTGACCGCGTCGTGATGAACGTCGAGCTCATCACGCCCATCGCCATCGAGAAGCAGCTTCGCTTCGCCATCCGCGAGGGCGGTCGTACCGTCGGCGCGGGTGTCGTCACTGCAATCGTCGAGTAGCACCCTGAAGGGTGAAGATGACTTCACCCTTTGACTCAGGAGAGCCACATGGCTGCCGCCAACAAGATCCGAATTCGCCTCAAGGCATACGATCACAAGCTGCTTGATCGTTCCGCTCGCGAGATCGTGGAGACCGCCCGCCGTACTGGCGTCTCGGTCCGGGGACCATTCCCGCTTCCCACGACGATTAGCCGCTGGACCGTTCTTCGTGGTCCTCACGTTGATAAGAAGTCCCGCGAGCAGTTCGAGCGCCGCACTCACCATCGCCTGATCGACATCGTCGAGCCAGTGCAGTCGACCGTCGACGCACTGATGAAGCTGGACCTCTCGGCAGGCGTGTACGTCGAGATCAAGTCCACCTGAGGGCTTCTCGGAGGAATCATGCCTACCCTTGATATCCACAACACCAGCCGGGAGACCGTCGGCTCGATTGAGCTTAACGACGCTGTCTTCGGTGCTGAGGTCAAGGAACACCTCTTTCACACTGTCGTTCGCTACCAGATGGCTAAGCGTCGTGCCGGCACCCATGCGGTGAAGGGACGCGCCCAGGTCGCTGGTGGTGGCAAGAAGCCGTACCGGCAGAAGGGTACCGGTCGTGCTCGCCAGGGTACCGTCAGCGCTCCGCATTATCGCGGCGGTGGCGTGGTCCATGGTCCGCACCCCCGCTCCCATGCCCACAAGCTTCCCAAGAAGGTCCGAGCTGCTGCGCTGCGTTGTGCCTTGAGCCGTCGCTGTGAAGAGAGTGCCCTGACCGTCTTTGACGCTTTCACCCTCCCCGAGACCAAGACCAAGCTCTTCGCTGGTGTGATGAACACCTTCGAATTCGGAGACCTCCTCCTCGTCATCGACGGGAAGGATGAGACCGTGCTGAAGTCTGCTCGGAACCTGCCGAAGGTCACAGTCCTTCCGGTCGAGGGACTAAACGTCTACGACATCCTCAAGCACCGCAACCTCGCGATGACCTCCGCTGCTGTGGAGAAAATCACCGCCAGGCTGGGGGAGTGAACGATGAACGAACTTCGCGACATTCTGCGGCGACCGCTGATCACTGAGAAGAGCGCTCTTCAGATGAACCTCGAAAATACCTATATTTTCGAGGTCGGCCTGGAGTCCAACAAGCTCCAGATCAAAAGTGCTGTTGAGAGCTACTTCGGTGTCGAGGTCTCTGACGTGCGGACGCTTATCGTCCGTGGCAAGTCCAAGCGCTTTGGCCGTCACACTGGCAAGCGCTCCAACTGGAAAAAAGCCTACGTCAAGCTCGCCGAGGGCCACTCCCTGAACTTCTTCGAGCAGTAGGCGGGAACGAACATGGCTATCCGTAAGTATAAGCCGACGACACCGTCGCGCCGTTTCATGAGCGGCTCTGACTTCTCCGAGGTGACCAAAGACACCCCCGAGAAGTCCCTCCTGGCAAAGCGCACCCGCTCTGGCGGTCGCAACAACCGTGGTCGCATTACCATGCGCCACCGTGGTGGCGGTCACAAGCGTCGCTATCGCATGATCGACTTCAAGCGTGACAAGATCGGTGTTCCCGGTAAGGTCGCGGCCATTGAGTACGATCCGAACCGCAGCGCGCGCATTGCACTCATCCACTTCGTAGATGGTGAGAAGCGCTACATCTTGGCCCCCAAGGGCCTCGAGGTTGGCGCCAAGGTCATCACTGCTGATGACTGTGACATCCTTCCGGGCAACGCGATGACCCTCACGGCCATCCCGCTCGGTACCTGGGTTCACAACATCGAGATGCAGATCGGAAAGGGCGGCCAGCTCTGTCGTTCTGCAGGCAGCTACGCACAGGTCATGGCAAAGGAAGGCGAGTACGTCCTCCTCCGTCTGCCCAGCGGCGAGCTCCGTCAGATTCATCGTCGCTGCCGGGCCACTATCGGCCAGGTCGGTAACGAAGACCACTCCAACCGCACCATCGGTAAGGCTGGCCGCAGCCGCTGGCTCGGGCGTCGTCCCAAGGTTCGTGGTACTGCCATGAACCCGATCGACCACCCGCACGGTGGTGGTGAGGGTCGTGCCAAGGGTCGCCATCCGGTGACCCCCTGGGGCAAGCCGACCAAGGGTTACAAGACCCGTTCTCGGAAGAAGCCCTCCAACAAATTCATCGTCAAGCGCAGGAAGTAGACCATGGCGCGTTCAGTCAAGAAGGGTCCCTTCATTGATCAGCATCTGCTGGCCAAGGTCGCTGCGGCTCAGGAGTCCGGTAGCCGAACGGTCATTAAGACCTGGAGCCGCCGCTCGACGATCACCCCCGATATGCTCGGGTTGACGTTCACCGTGCACAACGGTAAAAAGTTCATTCCCGTCTACGTGACCGAGAACATGATTGGCCACAAACTCGGTGAGTTTGCACCCACTCGCACGTTCTACGGCCACGCAGCCGATAAGAAGTCCAAGGTCCGTCGATAGCCCTGGGCCGTGATCAGCGACCTGGAGGAATCCAAACCTTCAGGTCGGGAGGATAGAAAATGGAATCCAGAGCCGTTTTGCGTCTCGCGCGGGTATCTCCCCGTAAGGCGCGTCTGGTTGCCGACCTGGTCCGGGGCCTCGATGTCGCTCAGGCAATTGAGACCTTGACCTTCACTCGCAAAAAGTCCGCCCCCCTTATTAAGGGTTTGGTGGAGTCTGCGGTGGCAAACGCTGAGTACAAGGCCAACCGTGAGGACCAGCGCGTCGATATCGACTCGCTGATCATCAAGGAGATCTTCGTTGATCAGGGCCCGACACTTCGTCGTTTCCGACCGCGAGCTCGCGGTATGGCGACCAGGATTCACAAGAAGACCAGTCACATCACTGTCGTCCTCGGCAGCATGTAGGGGAAATAGAGATGGGTCAGAAGGTTCACCCCATTGGCTTCCGCCTCGGAGTTATCCGAGATTGGGATTCCAAATGGTTCGCTGAGAAGGACTACCAGCGCTTCCTTCATGAGGACCTTGCAATTCGCAAGTACCTCAAGAAGCAGCTGTATAGCGCCGGAATCAGCAAGATCACTATCGAGCGTGCAGCGAGCAAGGCCAAGGTCTTTGTTCATGCTGCCAAGCCCGGCATCATCATCGGTCGCCGGGCCGCAGGTCTCGAGGTGCTCCGCAAAGAGCTTAGCAAGATGACGTCGACGGAGATCTTCCTGAACGTCATCGAGGTCCGCAAGGTCGAGACCGATGCTCAGTTGGTTGCCGAGAACATCGCACAGCAGCTCGAGAAGCGAGTCAGCTTCCGACGTGCGATGAAGAAGGCAATCCAGCAGAGCCGTCGTGCCGGCGCCAAGGGCATCAAAGTCAACTGCGCCGGTCGGCTCGGTGGTGCTGAGATGTCTCGTCGGGAGTGCTACATGGAGGGACGTGTCCCTCTGCACACCCTACGCGCAGGCATCGACTACGGCTTCGCCGAGGCTAAGACCACTTACGGCATCATCGGTGTCAAGGTCTGGATCTTCCATGGGGAGGTTCTCCCCGGTGACGAAGATCGGGCCTGATTCACTTTCGATAATGTGACTCCGGGCGAGCGCTCGGAGTTTAAGGAGTATTCCAATGCTCATGCCAAAGCGCGTCAAGTACCGCAAGCGCCAGAAAGGCAAGATGCGGGGACTTGCGTACAGAGGTAGTGAAGTCAGCTTCGGCGACTACGCCCTCCAGGCAACCGAGTGTGGTTGGCTGACAGCCCGGCAGATTGAGGCCGGCCGTATTGCCCTGACCCGACACATCAAGCGTGGCGGACAGGTCTGGATCCGCGTCTTCCCAGACAAGCCCCTCAGCAAGAAGCCCGCCGAGACCCGGATGGGTAAAGGTAAGGGTGGACCTGAGGTCTGGGTTGCTGTGGTCAAGCCAGGTCGTGTCATCTATGAGATCGAGGGTGTTCCGGAGGAGATGGCACGCGAAGCGTTCCGTCTTGCCGGCCACAAGATGCCGCTTTCTACTCGCTTCTTGAAGCGGCGTGAGGTTCTCTAATGAACTACAACGAACTGGCATCCCTCGGGGATGAGGCCCTGGTCCACAAAGAGCTCCAGATGGAGCGGGACTTGCTCGAGCTGCGCTTTCGTCTCAAGACGAACCAGCTGGACAACACGGCCTCTATCACCAAGATCCGCAAGGACATTGCACGCATCCGTACCGCTCAGCGGGAACGCGAGCGCGCACAGGGCCTCCCAAACAAGGCTCTCCGTAACAGCCACCGCGGTAGCTTCCGCGCTGGTGACGCTGGTGAGGGTACCGCTGCGAGCAGCAGTGGCTTCCTCAAGGGCATCACGGAGAAGCTCGGCGGCGATCAGGAATAGATCATCGTCTGTATTCCCTCGGGTCTGATTGACAGGCACGAGGGGGTGCGCTAAATAGCGTTGCCTTCTCCGAAGGTATCGTCTGACACTGTGTCCTCATGGTGTCTTTGGTGTTGACGACACCAGATCAATGAGTCCTGTACTCCCTGGATTGCAGGAGACCTTGATCGACTTCGTCCATGCTGCACACTTATTGAGTGTGCGGTGAAAACCAGAATCGAGCGAGAGCGAAATGGAAGCCGAAGGACACAAGTCTGGGCGCCGCACCCTGGTGGGACGCGTGGTCTCCAGCAAGATGGACAAGACCGTTGTGGTCGAGGTTCGCCGCAAGGTGATGCATGCGAAGTATCGCAAGTATGTCAGCCGTCGGAAGACCTACGCCGTTCATGACGAAGACAATGCCTGCCAGGTCAACGACGAGGTCGTTATCCAGGAATCCAGGCCGTTGTCTCGGACCAAGCGGTGGATCGTCATCGAGCGACGCCCTGCCCAGGGCTGAGCAAGCACGGTCTCAACGCTCAAAACAATGGGCTAGGAGGAAATCGATATGATCCAGATGCAGTCCGTACTCGACGTCGCCGACAACTCCGGTGCCAAGAAGTTGCTTTGCATCAAGGTCATCGGCGGCAGCAAGCGTAAGTACGCTTCTGTCGGTGATGTCATCGTTGTCAGCGTTAAAGAGGCGATCCCCAACGGGAAGGTCAAGAAGGGTACCGTGGTTCGGGCTGTGATTGTCCGCACTGCGAAGGAGCTGCGCCGTCGGGATGGCAGCTACATCCGCTTCGACACCAACTCCGCCGTCCTCATCAACAAGGAAGGCGAGCCGATCGGAACTCGCATCTTCGGACCTGTTGCGCGCGAACTTCGCGCCAAGAAGTACATGAAGATCGTGTCCCTGGCTCCTGAGGTCCTCTGACATGAAGAAGTTTAAGATCAAGTGCGATGACCTTGTCGTCGTGACTGCGGGCAAGCACAAGGGGAAGACCGGTAAGGTTCTCCAGATTCTCCGTGAGCGCGATCGCGTGCTTGTAGAGAAGGTCAACCTTGTGACCCGCCACGTCAAGCCCCGCGGTGATCAGCCCGGCGGTACCGTCGAGAAGGAAGCTTCACTCCACATCTCCAATGTTGCCCTCTTCAATGCAGAAGAAGGCCGTGCAGTGAAGATTGGATGGAAGTTCATCGAAGACGGCGATACTCGCCGAAAGGTCCGGTTCGATAAAAAGACCGGCGCCATCATCGACCAGGCCTGAGCCGCACCCCCTGAGGAATTGCAGTCATGGAACCGCGCCTGAAGAAGCAGTATCGCGATGTGGTTGTGCCGGGTTTGCTCGAGCACTTCGAATTCAGCAACGTGATGCTGGTGCCCCGGATGACCAAGATCGTGGTCAACACCTCCATGAAGGAGGCTATCCAGAACGTCAAGGTTCTGGACAACGCAGCGGAAGAGCTGGCTCTGATCACAGGTCAGAAGCCGATCATCCGTCGCGCCCGTCGCTCTATTGCGACCTTTAAGCTCCGAGAGGGTATGCCTATCGGAGCTAAGGTGACCCTACGTCAGACAATGATGTGGGAGTTCTTGGACCGTCTGATCACGGTCGCGATTCCTCGTATTCGCGATTTCCGTGGTCTGAACCCCGATGCCTTTGATGGCCGCGGGAACTACTCCATGGGCATCACCGAGCAGATTGTTTTTCCCGAAATCGACTATGACATGATCAAGCGAATTAACGGAATGAACATCACCTTTGTCACCACTGCCAGGACCGATCAGGAGGCGCGAGAGCTGCTGAGGAGCCTGGGAATGCCCTTCAGCAAGAAGTGATCAGGAGTCGACGACGTGGCTAAAAAGTCAATGATCGCGAAGTCCAAGCGCAAGCCTAAATTCGCGGTCCGCAAGCACAACCGCTGTCCCCGCTGTGGTCGCCCTCATGGCTACCTACGCGACTTCGATCTGTGCCGTATTTGCTTCCGCGAGCTCGCACTGCAGGGCCAGATCCCCGGTGTGACCAAAGCGTCCTGGTAGGAGCGAGGCCAGTAGGCCCATCGCTCTGATTCAAAGGAGAATTCAATGACCGACCCGATTGCCGATCTGCTGACGCGCATTCGCAATGCCGCGCTGGTCGGGCACAGCAGCCTGGTTGCACCGCGGTCCAAGATCAAGCTCGCCATCGTGAGGATCCTCAAGCAGGAGGGTTTTCTCGAGGGCTACATCGAGATCGAGGATGGCAAGCAGGGGATGATTAAGATCTTCCCTCGCTACGACCAGTCAAATCGCTCGACCCTTCGGGGTCTCAAGCGTATTAGCAAGCCCAGCCGCCGTTTCTACGTTGGGAAGACCGACATCCCCCGTGTCCGTAATGGCCTGGGTGTTGCAATCCTGACCACCCCCCGTGGCGTCCTTACGGACCGTCAGGCTCGTGAAGCCGGCGTCGGGGGCGAGGTGCTCTGCTACATCTGGTAGCAGAGCAGCCAAGAAAGGGAATACCCATGTCCAGAATTGGAAGAAAGCCGGTCGCGCTGCCCAGTGGCGTCACCGTTACCGTCGGTGATACCGAAGTGAAGGTAAAGGGTCCAAAGGGAGAGGTCTCTCGTAAGATCGTCCCAGGAATCTCCTTCATTGAGGAAGACAACACTGTCACGGTGCATCGCAACAGCGAAAACCCGAAGATCCGCGCCTATCATGGGCTGATGCGTGCGCTGCTGGCCAACATGGTCATCGGCGTGAGCAAGGGATTCACGAAGGGTCTTGAGATCCAGGGTGTCGGCTACAAAGCTGAGATCAAGGGCAAGACTCTTGTGATGAACCTCGGCTTCAGTCACCCCATCGAGTACCCCTTCCCAGATGGCATCACCATCTCCGTCGAAAAGGGGACCAAACTTCTGGTCGCCGGCGTCGACAAGGAGACGGTTGGTCAGGTCGCCGCGGAGCTTCGTGGCAAGCGGCCGCCTGATAGCTACAAGGGCAAGGGTGTCCGCTACGCGGGCGAGTACGTCCGTCTCAAGGCCGGCAAGAGCCAGTAGCGGCAAGGAAGGAAACCACAATGGCCAAGACGAACCCCCGACTGACTGCTCGGCTTCGCCGCAAGAAGCAGATTCGCAAGAAGCTGAGCGGGACCACTACGCGTCCCAGGCTGAGTGTGTTTCGCTCGACGAAGCACATCTACGCCCAGCTCATCGACGACACCAGCGGTGTCACTGTTGCTGCGGCCAGCACACTTTCGCCAGAGATGAAGGACCACGAAGGATACAACGGCAATGCTGCCGCTGCAGCCGTCGTTGGCTCTTTGATTGCCCAGAAGGCCCAGGCCGTCGGCATCAAGAGCGTTGTCTTTGATCGCAATGGCTACCTTTTCCACGGCCGAGTCAAGGCTCTTGCTGACGCTGCACGCGAAGCAGGGCTGGACTTCTGATCTGTCGTGATTAGCAATCTCATGCTCCCGGGGAGCCTGTTGTGAGAAAGAATTTCAGAGGTCGTCGTCAAGATGACAACGCCGCGGCGATTGAAAAGACGATCTACATCAACCGCGTTTCAAAAGTGGTCAAGGGCGGCCGTCGCTTCAACTTCTCGGCGCTTGTCGTCGCTGGAGACGGAGCTGGCAAGGTCGGCGTTGGCTACGGAAAGGCGAGCCAGGTCCCCGAGGCTATCCGCAAGGCGACCGATCGTGCTCGCAAGACCATGGTTGAGATCCCCATCGTGGACGGTACGGTTCCGCACCTCGTGATCGGTCGCTACGGCGCCGTTCAGGTGCTCCTCCGTCCTGCTAGCCCGGGTACTGGTGTCATCGCAGCGGCCAACGTCCGCGCAATCCTCGATGCCGCCGGTTACCGCAACGTGCTTACCAAGGTCATCGGTAGCAACAACCCACACAATGTCGTTCGAGCAGTACTGAACGCCCTGGAGAACCTCGAGTCTCCAGAGCAGTACGCTGTCCGAGTTGGCAAGCCCGTCGAGGAAGTTCTCAAGAACTACAACGTCGGTGCTGCTGTGTGGGGAACTCGCGAATCCCGAGCCTGAGCGGAGTTTCTCATGACGAAGCTAAAGGTCACTCTCAAGAAGAGTCTCATCGGTTCCACCACGCGTCAGCGTGCAACGGCAACCGGCCTGGGACTGAAGCGCATCCGTCAGGAGCGCGTTCTGATCAACACCCCAGCCGTCCGCGGGATGATCAAGCAGATCATGCACCTCGTGGATGTCTCTGAGATCGAAGTCTCAGCAGACGCCGGTGGGGCTGAAGCATAGTTTTATGCAGCTCCGGCTGCACCAGGAGGGCCAGTCATGGCCAATGAACTGAGCAACCTCAAGCCTGCTGCAGGCGCCTATAAGAAGCGGACCCGACTGGGCCGTGGTGAAGGCTCCGGTAAAGGCAAGACCGCTGGTCGTGGTAGCAAGGGCCAGCACAAACGTGGCACCGTCGCACCTGGCTTCGAGGGCGGCCAGATGCCGCTTCATCGTCGTCTGCCGAAGCGCGGTTTCAACAACATCTTTGCTAAGGAGTTCACCGTGGTTCGGCTCGACCGAATCGCGGAGAGATTCGCAGCGGGAGATGTTGTTGATGCCGAGAGCCTCAAGGCGCGCGGCCTCATCAAGAAGGTCGGCAAGAACGGTATTAAGATCCTCGGTAATGGTGAGATTGGAGTGGCGCTGACCGTCAAGGCAGCTCGCTTCACCGCCTCCGCCGAGGAGAAGATTACCAGCGCTGGCGGGACGGTCGAGCGTGTTTGAAGCCATTGCTAACGTGTTGAAGATTCCGGATCTCCGGAACCGAATCCTGTTCACGTTGGCGATGTTGGCGGTTTACCGCCTCGGGATTTTTATCCCGGCACCGGGCGTAGACCGCATCGCACTGAGCGAGTTCTTCGCCGACACTCAGGGCACTCTGTTTGGCATGTACAACATGTTCAGCGGTGGTGCCCTTGAGCAATTCAGTGTCTTTGTTCTCGGCATCATGCCCTACATCTCAGCGAGCATCATCATGCAGCTGGGGCAGGTCGTTGTGCCGAGGATTGAGCGGATCAAGGCTGAGGGCCAGTCCGGAACAAAGAAGATCAACCAGTACACTCGCTACTTGACCATCGGTATCGCAATCATCCAGTCGTTTGCCATCTCCTTCAGCCTGGAGCAGATGAAGACGCTTGGAGGCACTGACGTGGTCATCGATGCCGGCTGGGGCTTCCGCCTCATGACCGTCCTCACCATGACCGCAGGTAGCTGCTTCGTGATGTGGCTCGGTGAGCAGATCACGGATCGTGGCGTTGGTCAGGGTGCGTCGCTCATCATCACGGCGGGCATCATTGCTGCCATGCCGGCGGGTGCGCGGAATCTTCTGCAGAAGGTCAGCATCGGCGAGCTCTCGCTCCTGACGACGGTCCTTCTGTTCGGCTTCATGTTCCTGGTCACTGCTGCAATCGTCTATGTCGAGCGCGGTCAGTACCGAGTACCGGTTCAGTATGCGAAGCGGGTGGTAGGAAGAAAGGTCTATGGCGGCCAGTCAACGTTCCTTCCCTTGAAGGTCAACGTCTCTGGTGTCATCCCCCCGATCTTCGCGTCGTCCTTGATGATGTTCCCGGCGACCATCGGTGCCTTTGTCCCCCATCCCCTCTTTGAAGCGCTCTCAACAGCGTTTCTCCCGGGGACTTGGGTGTACAATGTCACCTACATCGTGCTGATCATCGGCTTTACATTCTTCTATACAGCCGTGACCTTCAATCCCGTCGATGTTGCTGACAACCTCCGCAAGCATGGTGGCTTTGTTCCGGGTATCCGCCCAGGCAAGCAGACTGCTGAGTTCCTCGACCGCATCCTCATGCGGTTGACCACTGGCGGTGCCATCTATCTGGCAGTTGTCTGTATTCTCCCCACGGTTCTGGTCTCTGCCTACGGTGTGCCCTTCTACTTTGGTGGCACAAGCCTGCTCATCATCGTCGGTGTATGCATGCAGACCGTCGCACAGATTGAAGGACACTTGCTGACCCAGCACTACGATGGAATCTCTGAGAAGAAGTCCCGTGGTGGGCGTCGCAAGCTGCAGACGCAGAACCAGCAGAAGTAAACCAAGAGGGCATCCTCATGGACGTCATCCTGTTCGGCCCTCCAGGGGCAGGCAAGGGGACACAGGCCGGCCGCATCAGCGATGCGCTGTCCATCCCCCACGTCTCCACTGGAGACATCTTCCGCTACCATCTCAAGCAGGGCACAGACCTGGGCACGCTCGCACGCGGCTATATGGACCGTGGCGAGCTCGTACCGGATGAAGTGGTGTTCAAGCTCGTGGCAGATCGCCTCACTCAGGACGATGCTCTCGGTGGCATCTTGTTCGATGGTTTTCCCCGCACCGTTCGACAGGCAGAACTGCTGGCAGACTGGCTGAGCACGAATGGGCGCGGCACTGGCGTGGTCGTCAACCTCGATGTCCCAGAATCCATCCTGGTGCCTCGGCTGACTGGACGGCGGACCTGCGAGAACAAGTCCTGTGGTGCTGGCTATCACTTGGTCTTCAGTCCTCCGGTCGCACACGGTGTCTGTGACCGCTGCGGAGGGAAGCTTCTCCAGCGCAAGGACGACAACGAAGAGACGGCGCTCAACCGACTCGATGTGTACCGCTCCCAGACCGCCCCGGTCCTTGCATGGCTACGTCAGCACGACGCTCCAGTCCTCGACATCGATGGAACCAAAGCGATCGATGCGGTTGGAAACGACATTGAGGAGGGGCTGAAGGCGTTCAGCGCCTGACAGCCTTCACCTGATGCGAGTCCACCTCAAAGCGCCGTGGGAGCTCTCGGTCATGCGTGCCAACGGGCGACGCCTGGCTGAGGTTGCTGCGATGCTTAGAGAGAACATCAAGGTTGGGGTGACCACACGTCACCTCGACAGACTCGCAGAAGAGCGGGTCCGCAGCATGGGAGCGCACCCCTCCTTCAAGGGCTACCAGCCCCCAGGGACACCGCCGTATCCAGGAACACTGTGTACCTCTGTCAATGCCGAGGTCATCCACGGCATTCCCAATGATCGGCCATTAGAGAGCGGCGATGTTCTCTCTGTCGACATGGGGCTGCACTATGGTGGCTACCATGCCGACATGGCGTTCACGGTTGTTTTAGGTGAACCCGAGCCTCGTATTGCTCAGCTCCTTGACGCGACGCGCCAGAGCTTGTATGTAGGCATCGCCCAGGCATCGCCCGGGCAACGGATTGGCGACATCGGTCACTCGATTGAGTCAACCATCAAGCCTCACCAGCTCGGCATTGTTCGCCAGTTTGTCGGTCACGGAATCGGCCGCGCTCTTCACGAGCGTCCCTCCGTACCCAACTACGGCAAAGCCAAGACCGGTGATCTCTTGAAACCAGGCATGTGCATCGCCATTGAGCCGATGGTCACGCTTGGTACCTGGAAGACCAAAATCCTCCAGGACGGCTGGACAGTGGTCACCACTGACAGCAGCATCGCAGCACACTTTGAGCACACCATCGCAATCACCGAGAACGGTCCGGAAATCCTGACCCGCCTCGATGAGGTCGATCAGACCATGACGATGGATCCTATCATCCGTTGAACCGGCCAGAAGCCGGCGAGGAGCAGCAATGAAAGTTCAGGCATCTGTGAAAAAGATGTGTGACAAATGCCGGGTTGTCCGTCGCAGAGGGGTGGTTCGCATCCTCTGCGAGAACCCCAAGCACAAGCAGCGGCAGGGGTAACCGACCATGGCACGTATCGAAGGTGTCGACCTTCCGCGGAACAAGCGGATCGACATTGCACTGACCTACATCTTCGGGATCGGGCGCTCCACAGCGCAGAAGATCCTCGATGAGGCCAGTGTGGAACACCAAGTTCGCACCCAGGACCTCTCCGAGGTTGAGGTTGCAGCAATCAGAAACGTCATTCAGCGTGACTTCAAGGTGGAGGGTGATCTTCGCAAGGAAATCGCCATGAACATCAAGCGCCTGATCGACATCAAGTGCTACCGGGGGATCCGCCACAAGAAGGGCCTCCCTGTTCGCGGTCAGCGTACCCATACCAACTCCCGCACCCGCAAGGGACCGCGTCGTGTTGTGCACAAGAAGCGTCGATAAGGCTCTGGAGGAATCATGGCAGGTCCCCGCAAGAAGGGTTCACGCAAGGTCAAGAAGAACATCCCCACCGGGGTGGTCCACATCCAGGCGACCTTCAACAACACCATCGTCACCATCACCGATCCAGCTGGCAACACGGTCTCCTGGGCCTCTGCAGGCGCAAAGGGATTCAAGGGCTCTCGGAAGTCCACCCCGTTCGCTGCGCAGATGGTCGCTGAGGAAGCCGCTCGCAAGGCCATGGACAATGGCATGAAGGCTGCGGCCGTCAATGTCAAGGGTCCTGGCTCGGGTCGTGAGTCCGCACTTCGTGCCATCGCGCACAGCGGTCTCAAGATCACCAGCATTCGCGACGTGACGCCCATCCCACACAACGGCTGTCGGCCCCCCAAGCGCCGGCGCGTCTGAGTTTCACAGGTCGTCCACATCCGCTGGGCAGGCTCGTGCGCCCTGAGGCGCCTGAGTCTGTCCGTTCGGTTGTGGAGCCCCTTTTTTCCAATCCGGCGTAGAGCCTGCTCGACCTGGCAGGCAGAAGCCGCACTGGAGTATTCATGCAAGAGATCATTGCCGCCAACTGGCGGACCCTCATCAAGCCGCGTAGTGTCGAGCAGGACAACCGCGACAGCAAGACCTACAGCAAGTTCGTCATTCGCCCGCTTGAGCGTGGCTATGGCGTGACCATCGGCAACTCCCTTCGCCGCATCCTGCTCTCCAGCCTCTACGGCGCGGCGATCACAGCAGTGAAGATCGAGGGTGTCCTTCACGAGTTTTCATCCATCCCTGGTGTGGTCGAGGATGTCACCAACATCATCCTCAACCTCAAGGGTGTGCGAGTCCGCACGTCCAGCAGCGAGCCCCTGACCGCAACACTTGAGTGTTCTGGTGAGTCCGGCAAGACGGTTGTTATTTGTGCAGGTGACATCACCTTCAACGGTGAAGCTGAGGTCCTCAACCCGGAGCATCCCATCGCGACCCTCACGGAGAGCGGGCGGTTCCAGGCAGAGATGATCGTCAAGATGGGGCGTGGATACGTTCCGGGCAATCTCGCCCAGACCAAAGACCTCCCCATCGGCACCATTCCGATCGATGCGCTTTACAGCCCGATTCGGAAGGTCAAGTACATCGTCACCAACGCACGCGTTGGTCGTCGCACTGACTATGACAAGCTGAGCATTGAGGTCTGGACCGACGGCAGCATTACCCCTGCGGATTCGCTCGCATACGCGGCGAAGATCCTCAAGGAGCAGCTCCAGGTCTTCATCAACTTCCACGAAGAGCAGGAGCCGAAGCACGAAGTCGAGGAGCCGGAGGAGGATTGGAACCCCAACCTCTTCAAGCGCGTCGATGAGCTCGAGCTGTCTGTACGCTCGGCAAACTGCCTCCAGAACGCAGGAATCGAGCACATCTTCCAGCTCGTTCAGAAGAGCGAAGCGGAGATGCTCAAGACCAAGAACTTTGGTCGCAAGTCCCTCAACGAGATCAAAGAGATCCTGTCTGAGCTGGAGCTGGCCCTCGGGATGAAGTTGCACAACTTCCCCGAGGACCGGGTCCGCTGAGACCGGTAGGAGCGAACCATGAGACACATGAAGTCCGGTCGTCGGCTCGGTCGGAACAGCACGCACCGTAAGGCGATGTACCGCAACATGGTCACCTCGCTGATGATGCATGGCCGCATCAAGACCACCGAGGCCAAGGCCAAGGAGCTGCGGCGCATTGCGGATCGGGTGATCACCCTGGGTAAGAAGGTGCCGCCTTCTGCCCTCGAGTCCTGTGAAGCGGACAGCGTGGAGTTCAAGAAGCTCCGTGCAGCCCGGATTCACAACATCCGCCGTGCACGCAAGCACGTCCTCGACGCAGATGCCCTCAACCGCGTGTTCAACGAGTACGCAGAGCGCTATGCCGAGCGGCCGGGTGGCTATACCCGCATCTACAAGCTCGGCTTCCGTGCCGGCGACAACGCTCCGATGGCACTCATCGAGCTGGTCGTTGACCACCCGACGGTCGATACTGCGGATGCGGTTGAGCCCGAAGAAGTCGCAGCAGAGGCGACGGTCGCCAACGAGGGCGGCGCTGAGGAATAGCCTACAGCGTGTTTGTACGTCGTAAACCATCAGCCCGGTTCTGGAGTTATGCTTCAGGACCGGGCAGTTTGTTATGGAGGTGAGCATGCAGAACCACACGCCCCTACGTGAGCAACTCAGTGAGCATCTCCGACAGAACGGGTTGAAGAATACGCGTCAGCGCCAGGTCATCCTGGATGCCTTTCTGTCATCAGAGCGGCACATGGCCATCGAAGAGCTCCTCGCTGCTGTCCAGAACCGCATGTCCGGCGTTGGGCATGCCACCATCTACCGAACGATGAAGCTGTTCACGGAAGCGGGGATTGCGCACGAGCGCCGGTTCGGAGACGGACAGACGCGCTACGAGCCGGTCTTCGAAGGTGAGCACCATGATCACCTCATCTGTGAAAAATGTGGGCTCATTGTCGAGTTCGAGGACCAGCTTATCGAGGACCGCCAGGAGGTCATTGCGGCGTCCAAAGGCTTTCGGCTGACGTCGCACCAGCACGACATCTTCGGACACTGTCTGGACACTGCGGCCTGCGCAGCCCGCAAGCGCAAGCGTCGGTAGACGAGGCGGGAAGACTCGGCCGGCTCACCATGGTGTGCGGTACCGAGCGGCCATAGTGTGCGGTACCGAGCGGAGCGTGGCCCCGGAGCCATGGTTCTGGCTGGTGCGCACTGCAGCGTTGAGAACCGCTGCGGTTCCACACGTTCTACCGCGCACAGCAGTCTCGCTGCGGAAAGCAGGCGAGACCGCATCAGGCAAAAAAAAACCGGAGCAAGTGCTCCGATTTTCAGTGCGAAAGGGGGGACTCGAACCCCCACAGCCAAACGGCCACAAGGTCCTTAACCTTGCGTGTCTACCAATTCCACCACTTTCGCGAGTAGGCACCCGGTAATTATGCGACCGGCTTCACGGTGTCAATCCCAAAATGGGCGCTTCACATCGAAAAAAAAATCAGTCGCCAGCGGGCAGGCCAAATCCGCCTCCTTCCTCAATTTCTTCAGCGGTTTCCAAGACCTCATCGATGTTGGAGCCCTCTCGGACCTGCTCGGTGCTGTACCAGGCAAGGCTGATGCTGGTGAACATGAACAGCACCGCGACTGCGGTGGTGGCACGGCCCAGCAGATTGGCCTGACCACGGGGGGAATACATCTTGTTGCCGCCACCTCCGCCGAAGACTGCACCCTGATCCTTGCCCGGCTGGAGCAGAATGATCAAGATGAGGGAGATGGACAGGACGATGTGGAGAATGGTGAGGAAGAACTGCACGGGGATTCCTGCGGATTAGTTTGCGCCGGCTTTGATAATGGACACGAAACTCTCTGCGTCCAGGCTTGCGCCTCCGACAAGTGCACCATCGATGTCCGGCTGGCTGAGCAGGCTCGCGGCATTGTGGGGCTTAACGCTCCCCCCATACTGGATTCGTAGCTGCCTGGCGACAAACGCGGGGAAATTGCCCGCGAGCCACTCTCGAATGGTGGCATGCATCGACTGCGCCTGTGCTGGCGTGGCGGTGTGGCCGGTTCCAATCGCCCAGACGGGCTCATAGGCGACGGTGACCGAGGCAACCTGATCGGCCGCGAGGCCCGCGAGACCGGAAGCGAGCTGACCGGTGACGACAGACTCGGCATTTCCTGACTGCCGCTGATCCAGCGTCTCACCGACGCAGAGAATGGGGAGCAGTCCTGCACGGAAGGCGGCGTGGACCTTGGCGTTGATGGTGGCGTCGTCTTCACCGAAGACGTGCCTGCGCTCTGAGTGACCGACAATCACATAGGAGCAGCCGGACTCGCGCAGCATCTCACCAGCGAGCTCCCCAGTGAATGCACCCCCAACAGCCTGGTGCAGGTTCTGGGCTGCGACGTGAACCCCTGTGTGCTTCAAGCGTGCGGAGACCGCAGGAATGGAGATGGACGGCGGCGCGACCGCTACATCGACGGTGACGACGTCGACGAGAGCAGCCTTCAGTGCCGTTGCCAGAGCATCGGCCTGTGCCGGTCCCTTGTGCATCTTCCAGTTGCCAGCGACAAAGATTCGACGAGCCATGGCTATCTCCGTGCCTTGATGGCCTTGATTCCGGGAAGATCCTTGCCCTCCAGGTACTCCAGCGAGGCGCCGCCGCCGGTGGAGACATGGTTGACCTGATCGACGACTCCGAACTTCCGTGCCGCTGCGGCGGAGTCACCACCGCCGATGACCGTGTGACCCGGGCTGCTCGCCACAGCCTCTGCGACCGCGCGGGTGCCGGCAGCAAAGGCGTCCATCTCGAAGACTCCCATTGGACCATTCCAGAACACGCTGGCCGCCGCTGCGATGGCGACTCCGTAAGCGGCTCGGGTCTGGGGACCGATGTCCAGGCCCATCCATTCCTCAGGGATCTCTTCGACGATCTGCGTCTCAGCGTCGGCCTTGAGTGTCTGCGCGACGACGTGGTCAGTCGGCAGCATCACGGTCACGCCGCGCTCTTCGCATCGCTCCAGCACTCGAGTGGCGAGGAGGACTTTGTCCTCTTCAACGCGAGATGCGCCCACCGGCTGCTCTCGAGCCGCGAGGAACGTGTACGCCATGGCACCGCCGATGAGCAGGGTGTCGCAGCGCTGAGAGAGGGCATCGATGACGCCGATCTTGTCCGAGACCTTTGCGCCGCCGAGTATGGCGACGTTGGGACGCCGGGGGGTGTCCCGCAGCTCGGTCAGCGCAGCCAGCTCGCTGCAGACCAGGAAGCCCACTGCGACCTTTTCCATCTGGGCAACGACGCCATCGATGGAGGCATGTGCGCGATGCATCGCTCCGAAGGCATCGTTGACGTAGACGCGAGCGAGGCGTGCCAAGGCAGCCGCCAGCTCTGGAGCGTTGGCCTTCTCACCAGCGGAGAAGCGAAGGTTCTCAACGACCAGCACACCACCGTGCGGCAGATCTCGGATGAGCTGCTCGACGTTGTCGCCGACCGTGTCGTGGGCGAAGACGATCTCGTCATCGATGAGCTCTGCGAGCCGTGCGGCTGCGGGCTCCAGGCTCAGCTTTGGATTCCGACGACCCTTGGGGCGGCCGAGGTGGCTGCAGAGGATGACCTTGCAGCGACGCTCGATGAGGTATCGAATGGTCGGGAGGGCGGCCTGAATCCGGGTGTCATCAGTGACGCGATCTCCGTCGAGGGGGACGTTGAAGTCCACCCTGACGAGGACCGCATCACCTGCAGCCAGCTCAAGCTCCTCGACGGTGGGAGTGCTCATGGTGTGATGTCCGGTGGTCTACAGGCTTGCGATGCGGACAGTGAGATCGAGCATCCGGTTGGAGAAGCCCCACTCGTTGTCGTACCAGCTCAGGACCTTGGCAAGGTTGTCACCCATGGTCTGGGTGAGCGGGAGATCCGCGATGGAGGAGTGGGGGTTGCCGACGAGGTCACCGCTGACCAGGGGAGCGGTCTCAGCAGCCAGGACGCCCTTGAGTGGGCCGGCTGCAGCCTCCGTCAGCGCAGCGTTGATCGCCTCGACGGTGACCGGCTTCTCGGTGGTGATGACCAGATCGACCAGGGAGACGTTCGGGGTCGGGACCCGGATCGCCATGCCGTTGAGCTTGCCAGCGAGCTGGGGAAGCACCAGACCGACGGCCTTGGCGGCACCGGTCGAGGTGGGCACCATGTTGACGGCAGCTGCGCGCGCGCGTCGGAAGTCTTTCTTGTGCGGCGCATCGAGGAGGCGCTGATCCATGGTGTAGGAGTGCACCGTGGTGATCAGGCCGCTGATGAGGCCGAAGGTCTCGTCGAGAACCTTCGCAACCGGCGCGAGGCAGTTGGTGGTGCAAGAGGCGTTGGAGATGATCCGGTGCTCGGGCTTGAGATCACTGTCGTTGACGCCCATGCAGACTGTGATGTCCGGCTCGATGGCTGGGGCAGAGATAATCACCCGCTTCGCACCGGCTGTGAGGTGCTTGCTTGCGCCCTCACGCATGCGGAAGACACCAGTGCACTCCAGGACCACGTCGACCTTGCGATCCTGCCAGGGGAGGGCAGTCGGGTCGCGCTCGGCGGTGGTCGGGACGAGTGTATCGCCGATCATCAGCCCGCCCTCGACTGCAGAGACATCCTCGTTGAAGGTGCCATGCACAGAGTCGTACTTCAGGAGGTGGGCCAGCATCTCGTCGCTGGTCAGATCGTTGATGTGGACGAACTCAATGCTCGGGTTGCTCCAGCCTGCACGGAGGATGCATCGGCCGATGCGTCCGAAGCCGTTGATCGCGACGCGGATGGTCATAACTGCCTCGATGGTCTTGATGGGGTACCAGGGCACACCCTGTAACACAATAATGGTGGGGGATCGCGACACCTCTTGCGGCTGTGTGTGGTTCTCTTCACCGGGTCCACACAGGGGCTCAAGGGCAGCCCATTCCGCTGCGATTTGCACCCTACAGACCGGCTCCCAAGCCGCCCTCAGCAGCTCTGCCTCAAGCGTCGACCGCGCGGTCGTCGGGGAGCCTGGAGGGTGCTGAGGTGCTGGAAGCTGTCAGTGCGTACCGTGTGGTCCTGCGTCGTGTGGTTGCACTCGGCGGCTGCTGGGCTTCCACTCCCACGTGGTCAGACTCGCAGCGCGGAGAAGACATCGCCACTGCTCGTGTCCCACAGAACCCACCGCACGGTGGCTCCCGCTCAGGCTTCTTTCCTCCTTGCAGCAGCGGTACAGTCGTGCTCGACGCTGCGAGCGCCGCGCGATCCGGCTCCCGTATCCCTTCCATGAATCGCTGTGCTCTGTGCAACCGAATAAGAGGGCCTCATGGCACTGCTGGTCACCAACATCCACTGGCCGGGCGAGTCGGTTGATCCGGCCCCGGTGATTGCTCGAAGGCTGGGCATCCCTGAGGCGGACATCGCAGACGCGGTTCTGCTGAAGCGCTCGGTGGACGGTCGTCGAAGGCCCCCGGTCTGGCTGGCGAACTATCGGGTCGAGGTCTCCGTCGAGGAGGCATCGATTCTCGCGGAGCCGCGGCACGGAGTTCGGGCGTTCTCTGAGCGAGATGCTGCGCGCTACGCCACTGACCGGCGGGGTGAGGTGCTCAACATCAAGCCGCGAAGCTGGCCTGAGGGCACCCGGCCGATCGTCATCGGGGCTGGACCGGCAGGGCTGTTTGCGGCGCTGCGGCTGGGAGAAGCCGGTGCTCCGGCGATTCTTCTGGAGCGCGGCGGACCGGTCGAGCAGCGCCACGGTGCGGTCCGGAAGTTCTGGCGTCACCGCGAGCTGGATCCTGAGACCAACGTCGTGTTCGGTGAGGGGGGGGCTGGGGCCTTCTCCGATGGCAAGATCTACACCCGGCGTCGCGACGGGGAGCTGGGCTGGATCTTTCAGCGTCTCGTCGACATGGGCGCGGACGCTGCCATCCTCGAAGAGGGCTGGGCACACCTGGGGACTGATCGAATCCGAGAGATCCTCCCGCGCATTCGAGCGCGGCTCATCGAGCTTGGGGTCGAGGTGCGGTTCAACGCCTGCGTCACCAGCCTGCGGGTCCACAGCGGACGCTGCGAGGGGGTGGTCCTGGCCTCTGGAGAAGAGCTTGTCGGCGGACCGGTGATCCTTGCCACTGGTCACTCCGCGCGAGATACCTGGAAGATGGCGCTGGATGCCGGCGCACAAGCGGTGCTGCGGCCCATTCGGATCGGTGCGCGCATCGAGCATCCGCAGCGGATGGTCGACATGGCTCGCTATGGCACGGAGCGCGGTGAGCTCCCCCCGGCGAGCTACCGGCTCGTCTCTCGTCCGCCAGAACGGCTGAACATTCGCGGGGCCCACACCTTCTGCATGTGTCCCGGCGGTACTATCGTCGGCGCCTCAAATGAGCCCGGGCGCGTGGTGGTCAACGGCATGAGCTACTCCAACCGCCGCGCGTGGTGGGCAAACTCTGCGATCATCGTCGAGGTCACTCCCGAGGACTTCCCCGGCTCGGATCCTCTCGCCGGCGTTCGCTTCCAGGATGCCATCGAGCAGGCGGCGTTTGTCATGGGCGGAGAGAACTTTCGCGCACCGGCTCAGCGGGTAACTGACTTCCTCGCGCAGCGTCCAAGCGACGATCTCCCGCGCACCAGCTATCCCCAGGGCTGCACGCCGGCAGACCTCAGCGCGCTGTTCCCGGAGCCCATCCGTGCCGGACTTGCTGGCGCGATTGAGTTCTTTGAGCGTCGAATCCGTGGCTTCTCCGGATCGGATGGAGTGCTCATCGCACCAGAGACCCGGACCACGGCTCCGCTCCGCTTTCTGCGGGGAGACGACCTCTGCTCACCAGACCTCGACGGCCTGATGCCGGTGGGCGAGGGGGCGGGCTATGCCGGCGGAATCACCAGCGCTGCCCTCGACGGATTTCGAGCCGCTGAGGCGATCATCGACCGGTACGCGAAGTAGCGCTCAGCGGAACTCGACGGACATGCGATCGCCCTCGATGGTCACCCGGTACCGGGTGCTGTGCCCGACCTCTCGCGAGATGCAGTCGGTCTGAGCGATGTTCCAGGTCATGGTCGCGACGGTGCCAGACTCTGCGGCGTCCATGCTCCAGGCGCCGCCCTCTGTGCACTCCATCTTTTCGTCCATCATCTCGACATAGCCGGAAGCCTGCCAGGTGTTGTCTGGGCTGAAGCTGAGGGCGGTGTAGAGAAATTTTGCGCCGCTGGAGGCGTCGGTGGGCGAGAACCGCTCGATGCTCAGTCCGAGCAGCGCCTCTGCGAATTTCGCGCTGTTCTTGTCGTCGGGAATGTCTGGAGTGACCGCGACGACTTCCGCCGGAGCGTCTGCCTCGGCGGTCTTCTTTTTCTTCTTCGCATCTGCGGCGCTCGGGATGAGCAGGGCGAGGCAGATGAGGGTGAGGCAGCGGTTCATGGTCTCCTCCGGTAGGCTGGGCTGACTTCTTCTCACGCCCGCCAGGCAGATGCAAGCGATCATCCCTCGTACCATCAAGCTGATCCCCGCCTACCTTCTCCTCGCCTGCCTCACCACGTGGCCGGCAGCGGTGCGGATCGGCAGCGCCGTTCCTGGAGCCGGTCGAACCGACATCTGGAACAGCCTCTGGTCGATCTGGTTTGCCCAGTACAACTTCGATCTGAAGGGGCTGTCGCTGGGCACGACCCTCATCTCTTTTCCTCGCGGAGGTCGACTTCTGGTCGCCGATCCGCTGGCGAGTGTGCTGGTCGGGCCGCTGATTCCCTTCCTCGGCGTTCCGGTCTCCTACACCCTGCTCGTCCTCGGGCAGCTCGTCCTCGCTGGCGTGGTCGCCCATCGACTTGTCGAGGACATCCTCGCGTCTCGTGGAGCGGTGCGACCGGGGGCGGGATGGATCGCTGGGGTGGGATTTGCCACTGCGCCGGTCCTGCTGGCTGGAATTCACAACGGAACCTCCGAGTCGTTCAGCGGCGGCTGGACTGCGCTGGCAGTGTGGATGGCGTGGCGTGCGGCGTGCTCTGGCGGCATCGGGCGGGTGATCATCGCGGCGCTGTGTGTGGTGCTCGGCTCGGTCGCGTCCTGGTACAGCGCGATGAACATCTTCCTGTTCCTCGGCGCCATGCTCTTGCTGTCCCCGACGGGAGGCTGGCGAGACCACCTCGGCGCGCGGCTCGGGGTCATTGTCTTGAGCCTCGTCCTGGTCGCTCCGCTGGCGTATGCGGTGCACCACACCGCCATCCATCCCGACAACCTCGTCAGCATCAAGAACGTCCGCGAGCTGATGGGCATCCGGCGCTCCACCGGGCCTGCAGACATTCTCGGCTTCTTCGCTCCGTTCGACTTCCGCTCACCGGACTTCCGAACGCTGTCCCGGTACGGCGAGGAGTTCTTCCACTGCCACTACCTCGGCATGGTCTTGATCGTCGGCGCCCTGTGTGCGCGACGGCGCGGCCCGGGCTGGCTGTGGGTGGGTGGGCTGCTGGCCGGAGTGCTGGCCATGGGGCCGGTCCTGGTGCGCAACGGCATGCCGCTGATCATCTTCACCGACCGTGCCATCCCGCTGCCGTATTTCTTGTTCGAGGGCCTGCCGGGCTTCGGCTCGCTGTCGCTGCTCTACCGACTGACCCTCGGCCTCTCTCTGGCTCTCGCGATCCTGGCGGGCATCGGACTGTCGGGAAAGCGCTGGTGGCTGGTTGTTGGGCTCATCCTGGTCGAGGGGCGCCTGGTGAGTCCGATGGGTGGCCTGCCGGATGTCTCGGATGCGACGATCTCTTCGGCCCTCGTCGCGCTGGAGGATGCCCCGCATGGTGCGGTGATGAATTTCCCCGTCGCTGGAGGGCGCGGCTATCTCTACGAGCAGACCATTCACCGAAAGCCCGTCACCGACACCCTGAACTTTCCCAACAACCTCGCCTCTCGAAAGGTCTGGCAGACGATGCTGGATCACGGCGAGGACACTCCAGAGGAGTTCATCGCCTATGTCGGCTCAGTAGCTCGCAGGGAGGGGGTTCGATATCTGGTCGTACACGAAGATGAGGAGGCCCGTCCGGACATGCATGACATGGCAGTTCGCAGCGTAAGAGCGGCCTATGCGCCGCTGGAGGACGCCGACGGTGTCCAGGTGTTTCAGCTGTGGTAGGTCGTCGCGATGACGTCCGTGCCTGGCGCTTTCCCGCACCGGAGCCCAGCCGGCTTGCTGGCGATCCTGGGTCGGTGCCGTGGCTGTCGCTGCCCCTTGCCGAGCAGCAGGAGCGTGCTCTGCTGGAGTTCGGCGTCGCCCTCGCAGATCCCGGAGAGGGCCCCTGCGACAAGGGCTACATCCTCCTGCGCGAAGACGCAGCGGTCGGACCCGTCGCGGTCCAGGACCTGCTCGCTGTGGCTGGCGAGGAGGACTTCGCCTGGAAGACCGGCGGACGCTGCGGTGCTCTGGCAGAGGAGATCGCGCTGGGGGATGCTGGTCCCTTGCTGGTCTACCTCGCACCGGGTGGTGCGATCACTCCAGAGCGAATCGCCGCTGCGCCGGCTCGCGAGTTTGATCCCCAGGAGCGCATGCTGGAGCTGCCGCTGTCCCGTGCGCAGTTCGGCATCGATCTACTGGAGCTGCCGCTGACCGAGCGCCTCGTGCTGCCGACCGGACACTGGAACCAGCTGCTGTGGGCCAACCTGCTGGGCATGCCTTCCTTCCTCTGGCGCGGCCTCGCAGGGCGGAACTTTGTGGAGATCGGCTGGCGGGCAGCGTGGGCTGCGGTCCGTGCGATGTCGATCAGCCCGATGCGCATCGGTGCTCAGCTCGGCCGCAAGGGAAAGGGGTGTCGCATTCATCCCTCCGCAGTGGTCGAGGGATGCTGGCTGGGAGACGGTGTCGAGATCGGCGCCAACGCCGTGGTCCGGGGCAGCGTGCTGGCGGACGGTGCTGCGGTCGAGGATCTCGCGATGGTGGAATTTTCCGTGCTCGCACCGGCTGCTCGGGTCCAGCGTCAGGCAATGCTGAAGTTCTCGGTGCTCCGTCAGCGCGCAGCACATGCTGGGATCATGCAGCTTGGCGTTCTCGATCGAGGGGCTGCGGTAAAGTCCGGTGCCTGGCTGATGGACATGGCATTTGGACAGCACGTCAAGCTCAAGGTGGGTGATCGGCTCGTGCCGGCACCCCTCGGAATGGCCGGAGTCTGCGTGGGGGAGGACGCCCTGGTTGGCGTCGGGGTCAAGGTCGCGGGAGGGCGCTTCCTGACGCCAGGACTTCAGATCACCGCTGATGCAGACATCCTTGTTCGCATCCCAGAAGGGCTGACCGGCCGGGTGGTGGTCCGCAGGGGCACTCTGGAGGCGCTGTGAGCTGGTGGGCAGATCCGGCCTTCTCTGACGTCCTCGCGGGCGGATACCTTGGGCTGCTTGTGCTGCTGTGGGGGGGACTCTTCCTCGGTGTTCCGGTCTGGGGGCGCTCCTGGCGCCTCTCGCGTCAGACAGACCTGCCAGCGCAGACGCCGTGGCTGTCCATCTGTATTCCAGCGCGGAACGAAGCCGAGAACATTGGCCAATGCATCGCCGCAGCCCTGGCTGCGCGCTGGCCGCTGCTTGAGGTCATCCTCGTCGACGACCGCTCTACAGATGGAACGGCAGACGTTGCGCTAAAGGCCGCTGGTGGAGACGAGCGCCTCCGCATCATTCCCGGAACCGAGCCCCGTCCAGGCTGGGCGGGGAAGAACTGGGCCTGCGCACGCGCAGCAGGGGAGGCCCGCGGAGAGCTCCTGCTGTTCATCGATGCTGATGTCTGCATTGATCCGGATGCCCCCATCGCGCTCGTCACGACCCTCCAGGAAGAGCGGCTGGGCCTGCTCAGCATCTTTGGTACCTGGGATGTCCAGGGCTTCTGGGAGCGCGCAGTCATCCCGGCAGTCGGCTGGCTCATTCGTGGTGCTGTGGACCTCGACCGAATCAATGATCCCGGCCGCTCCGAGGCATTCGCCAACGGCCAGCTCATCCTGGTCCGCCGGGAGGAGTATGAGCAGATCGGCGGTCATGAAGCCGTCCGCGACCAGATCCTCGACGACGTTCGGCTCGCAGAGGCATTCAAGCGCCATGGCGGACGCATTGGTATGCGGCTGGGAGAATGGGTCTTCAGGGTTCGCCTGTACCGGTCGCTGTCCGAGATCATCGCGGGGTACTCTAAGAACCTCTACGAAGGCATGGGCCGCCAGCCGGTCATCGGCCTGGGAGCGATCCTCTTCATTCTGGTCGGAACCCTCGTGCCGTTTCTTGGGCTCGCTGCAGGAGTACTCGCGCGTGCTGGGCTGGGCTGGGGCATGCCGAAGACCGTCTGGCTGGTGTCCCTTGCGCTCATCTGCTTGCTGCAGCTGGGCTTCCGCTATCGGATCGATCGCAGGGACGGTCGCAGCGGATGGGATGCCTGGACCCACCCCCTCGCCAACACTGTCCTGATCTGGATCTTGTTTCGGTCGGTGTTCTTTGTGCAGACAAAGTGGAAAGGACGAACGTTCGTCGATGGCCGCGCCTCATAGAGCACCGCTGAGGCAAGAGGCCGCGGCGACTGCGTCATTAAGCACGCCAGAAGTGAAAAACGCCAGCCGTTAGGCTGACGTTTTAGAGCGGGAGACGAGATTCGAACTCGCGACATTCAGCATGGCAAGCTGATGCTCTACCAACTGAGCTACTCCCGCGGAGCGACATGCTTTTAACGAACCCCTGAAAGGTGTCAAGGGCATCACGCTCACTTTTTGAACTCTACGCTCAGGTCGCCAGAAACTTCCTGTACATCGACATTCAAGGGTTTGCTCTAGAGCCGCGCGGCGAAAACTCTTTCAGAACAAAGATATCGATGAACGCACATCCGCTGTAGCGCCTGATATCGGAACGATGTCTTCCAGAATAGGCGTTTCATGGTTCATCTGTGAACGTGTCTGTACTGAGTATTGCCGGTAGGTCGGGGTTCTGCTAACCTGAGCAACCTGTGCCTCGGGGAGTACAAGTATGCGTTTTCTGCCGCTCATCGGGTTGAGTGTCCTCTTTTGGGCCTGCAACGACAAAGACATCGAGCCTGTCGATACCAGTCCTGCTGATCCAGGCGGAGATGACACCTATGTTCCCCCCACTGATGCGGATGGGGATGGCTATGCCGAGGAGGATGACTGCGACGACAACGACGCAGCGATCCATCCTGGCCAGCCGGAGAACTGCGATGGCGTTGATGAGAACTGCAACGGTGTGATCGACGAGGGCTTCGGAGACTCTGACTCCGATGGCATCGCCGACTGCATTGACTCTGAGGACTGCGACGGCGTTGACAACGATGGAGACGGAAGCATTGATGAGGACTTTGCCGACAACGACGGTGACGGCATTGCCGACTGCCTGGGCACTGAAGAGTGCAACGGTAAGGACGATGACGGCGACGGGAGCATCGACGAAGGCTTCGATGCTGACGGAGACGGCTACACCACCTGCAACGGCGACTGCGACGACTCCGACTACAACATCAACCCGGGTGCCTCAGAGGTTGCTGGGGATATCGTCGACAACGACTGCGACAAGCTCATCGATGAGGGCAATTGGGGCGAAGGGGATCTTCTCATCACTGAGGTGATGGTCAACCCAGACAACGTCGCAGACCCTGCTGGTGAGTGGATCGAGCTCTACAACAACACCAACCAGACACTCATTCTCAACGGTCTGGTCATCGGCTCTGACAGCGACGGGGAGTCTCACCAGCTCACCTCGACGGATCTGATCACGGTCGAGGGTGGCGCGTTCATCGTCATCGGCAACAACGACGACGACGTCTCCAACGGAAACGTCAGCGTGGCGCTCGAGTATGCCGACGTCACGATGTCCAACGAGAACGACGATGTCTACATCAAGGCCGATGGGGTCACCTTGGATCAGGTGCAGTGGGATGACGGCGTCACCATGCCCGACGTCGCTGGAGCGACCATCCAGCTTGATCCCGACTACTTCGATGCGACCCTCAACGATCTGTCCATCGCTTGGTGTCAGGGCAAGTACGAGTGGTCAGAAGGCTCGGATCTTGGAACCCCGAATGAGGCGAACTACACCTGTCTCCCCAAGGCTGTTGCCTCGTACGATTCAAGCTCCTCGCTCTACACCTGTGATGATCTCATTCTCGATGGAACCGGCTCTAACTCTGGACTCGGCCTCGCCCTGGACTACGAGTGGGAGCTGGCTGGTGCGCCCTCCAGCTCTGAGAAGACCACCGCAGACATCGCGCAGACGACGGATGTGCAGCCGCTCTTCGAGCCCGATGTCCCAGGAAACTACACCTTCTGCTTGACCGTTGATGACAGCTACGAGGTCTCAACTGCGGACTGCGTGACCATTACGATCACCGAGCGGCCGTACAACACCGACCCGGTCGCAGATGCCGGTCCCGATCAGTCCTACAGTGAGGCGGCAACCTGCTGGCCGGTCAGCTACGGCGCGTACTACACCTGCAGCGACTGCGGCGATCACGAGTTCACCCTCGACGGCACCGGGTCCAGCGACTCCGACGGCGACTGGGTCGCCTACTCTTGGGCAATCACAGACAACGCCAGCTACGCCTCGATCGTTGATGAAGAAACGGACGCTCCGACGGTCACAGTCACTGGTGTTCCGACGACCTACGGCAGCAGCAATTCCGTCACCGTCGAGGTCACCCTCACAGTCACCGACTGCATGGGTGCTGAAGACTCCGACACGGTTGATCTTGCCTACACCTGCAAGGGTAGCTGACACTCCCCATACGGGACACCGACCCCATACGGGACACCGAGCGCCGACCACCTGGTCGGCGCTTTTTTTTGCCTCCGATCTCCGGCCTGTTGACGTCAGGCCTGCTGAAGTCCGTGGTTGATGCGGCTGATGAGTCCGGGACCCTCGAAGATCATGCCGGAGTACAGCTGGACGGCAGCACAGCCAAGCTCGAGCAGCTCAGCAGCCTGCTCCGGGCTGCGGATACCGCCCACGCCGACGATTGGAATCCGTCCTCCTGCGATGTCGAGGATCTGGCCGATCCGCTGCCGTGCCAGCGGCCACAGCGGAGCACCGGACAGCCCGCCGCCTTCGCCGGTCCGCCCTGTGGTGCCGGGGCGGCTGTTTGTGGTGTTGGTGGCGATGATCGCACAGCAGCCGGACTCGATCGCGACCTCGACAGCTGAGGCGAGATCTTCATCCGAGAGGTCGGGAGCGAACTTCACCATCACCGGAGCAGAGGCCGCCGGGACGACTGCTCCGAGCAGTGCCTTGAGGGGCTCGGCAGACTGAAGCTGTCGCAGCCCCGGGGTGTTTGGCGAGCTGACATTGACAGTGAAGTACTCCACGAGTCCATCGAGGCGCTTGAGGCTGGTGAGGTAGTCCGCGACGGCATCCTCCAGCGGGGTGATCTTGCTCTTGCCGATGTTCGCGCCGACTGGGACATTCGGCCAGCGCCCCGCCTCTCGCAGCGCCCGCATGGTCTCTGCCAGTGCCGCGCTGCCGTGGTTGTTGAAGCCCATGCGGTTGATCAGTCCGGACTCACCCTTGAGTCGGAACAGCCGCGGCTGCGGGTTGCCTTGCTGCGGGTGTGCAGTGACCGTGCCGACCTCGACGAAGCCGAAGCCCAGTGATGACCAGACCTCGATCGCTTCGCCGTCCTTGTCGAGCCCAGCGGCGAGTCCGAGGGGACCGGCGAGGGTCAACGGACCGAGCGTGACGGCTTGACTGGCTGCAGGAGGCCCTGCGAGAGCAGAGAGCATTCCCTGGCTCAGCCGGGGCGCGGTGCCCAGGCTACCGACCACGAGACGGTGTGCTCGCTCTGCGTCTAAAGAAAAGAGGAGCGGTCGTGAGAGCTTCCAGAGCAAATCGAGGAACATGCGCCGCGCTCTATCCCATGTTGACAGGATATACCGCTACTCATGCTAGCCTTCCTGATTGCCATGTTCCTGGCCTGCAGCAGCGGTCCGCCGGTCGCTCCGCTGGAGGGTCGCAGCGCACCTGCCATCGAGAGCACCTATTTAGACGGAACCGCGTTTGAGCTGGCCGATCTACGTGGTCGTCCGACGATGCTCGTGTTCTGGGCAAGCTGGTGCGGTCCGTGCCGTAAAGAGGCCCCGGAGGTCGCGCGAATTGTTGACGGCTACAGCGACAAGCTCCATGTCGTGAGCATCAACGCCGGAGAAGACCCCTCCACTGCAGCTCGGGCTGCACAGTCCATGAAGATCACCTGGCCGGTCGTCCTGGATCCCACCGGCCAGATCCAGAGCAGCTATGACGTCCAGGCCATTCCCCTGGTCTTGATCCTTGACGCTGAGGGAATCATCCGCTTCCGCGGACTCGGGCTGCCCAGCGATCCCCACCGAATTCTGGATGGACTGACTGGATGACACCGCTCCTCTTGCTCACCAGCGCGCTCGCCACAGAGATCGCGATCATCAACGCAAACATTCTTCCCATCTCTGCGGCGCCGATTGAAGATGGTGTCGTCCTTATCGAGGATGGTCGGATCTCCGCTGTCGGCGTGGGCATCGCGGTTCCAGAGGGTGCGGAGGTCTTTGATGCGGAGGGTCGCTGGCTTACCCCGGGCCTCATCGATGTTCACTCACACATGGGGGTCTACCCCTGGCCGGGCACCGACGCGCACGGAGACGGCAACGAGGCCACCGACCCCTCCACGCCGCGGGTCTGGGCTGGTGACAGCGTCCACGTCGAGGATCCGGCGTTCTCCCGAGCCCGTGCTGGCGGCGTCACCACCATTCAGGTCCTCCCAGGCTCCGCCAACCTCATCGGCGGTGAGTCGGTGGTCCTCAAGCTGCGCCCTGCTCGCACCCTCTCTGGGTTGCTGTTTGCAGATGCCCCCCGAGGCATCAAGATGGCGTGTGGTGAGAACCCCAAGCGGGTCTATGGCAAAGACGATGACGGGCCAAGCACCCGCATGGGCAACCTCGCGGGGATGCGCGGCCAGTTCCAGGCTGCCCTGGACTATCGGGATGCGCGCCAGCGCAGAGAGCCACCCCCGACGGATCCAGATCTGGAGGTCCTCCTCGATGTCCTCGATGGTGAGGTTCGGGTCCACATTCACTGCTACCGCTCTGACGACATCGAGGGCATCTTCCGCACAATGGACGCCTTCGACATCCAGGTCGCCAGCATCCAGCATGCGCTGGAGGCTTACAAGGTCCGCGACCTCATCATCGCGCACGACACCGCGATTGCCACCTGGCCGGACTGGTGGGGCTTCAAGATGGAGGCGCTCGACGCCATTCCCCACAATGCTGCCCTGGTGAAGTCTGACGGCGGCGTGGTTGCCCTGCACTCGGACTCCTCCAACACCGTGCAGCGGATGTACAACGAGGCAGCCAAGATGCTCCGCTACGGCGCCTCAGAGGCGGAGGCGATGGAGATGATCACCCTCGATCCTGCGCGGATGCTCGGCATCGAGGACCGGGTCGGAACCATCGAGGTCGGCAAGGATGCGGATCTCGCGCTGTTCTCCCAGCATCCGCTGGACATCTACACTCGGGTCGAGCGCACATGGATCGAGGGATCGGTGGTGTATGACCGAGACACTGAGGGGACGCCAGATGCCCGCCCGTAACGACTCTCCCCGTGGGCTGACCCGCCGGGGAATGCTCTCTCTGCTCGCTGCCGGTGCTGCACTGCCTCGCATCGGGCGTGCGGGGCTCGACGGACTGGTGGAGGGAGGAACCTCCGGCTCCTTCACCCTCTCCAACGCCACCATCCTCTCCCACACCGGCACCATCGCTGCGGGTGGGGTGCGGGTCGAAGACGGGACGATCGTTGCACTGGGTGCGTCGGTGACCGGCGGCGTTGATGTCGGCGGGCAGTGGATCTGCCCCGGCTTTACCGACGCGGGCTGCTCCGTGGGCCTCGTCGAGGTCCCGATGGAGCCCAGCACCCGCGACAACAGCGAGTCCACCGGAGCCATCACCGCCGATGCTCGAGTGGTCGATGCCTACAATGCCCTCTCTGAGGTCGTCCCGGTCACCCGGGCCAATGGCATCACCAGCGTGCTCGTGCACCCGGCATTCAACCACCTCATCACCGGCCAGGCTGCCCTGCTGCGGACGGTCGGACTGTCTGCCCACGAGGCCATCATCAAGGCGCCGGCCGGGCTGTGCATTGGCCTCGGGCGCGCTGGGGTCTCGGAGGGGGGGCCGAAGAGTCGCATGGGCGTGGCGATGCAGCTTCGAGAGCTGCTCGATGGCCTGCCGGAGCCTCCAGGAGCGGCCGACGTGGGACGAAGGGATCGCAAGAAGAAGGGCAGCAAAGAGGACGAGAGCGACCTCACCCCTGCTGATCGCATGCTGCGGCAGCTTCGCCGCGGCGAGGTCATGGCACTCATCGCGGTCGAGCGGGTGGATGACATCCTGCGGGCCCTCGAGCTGATCGAGACCTATGGGCTTCGCGCTGCCCTGGTCGGCTGCACAGAGGGGCATCTCGTCGCCGATGCCATCGCTGATGCCGGGGTCGGGGTCTTGCTCGGACCGACGACGACCCAGCCCAACAGCTTCCAGCACCGCCACGCCATCTACGAGAACCCCGCGATCCTCCACGCCGCCGGAGTGCCCCTCGCGCTGCGGTCGGCCAGCGCCCACTTCGCTCGGATGCTGCCGACCCAGGCGGGCGTCGCGGTGGCCCACGGGCTGCCGTTTGAGGCTGCGATTGCCGCGCTCACCACGGGGACGGGAGAGATCCTCGGTGTCGAGAAGCACGGACGGCTTGAGGAGGGAGCCGAGGCGACCTTCTTCCTCTCCGATGGTGATCCGCTTCAGCCTCGAGCTGCGGTACGTCGGATGTGGATCGGGGGCTCAGAGGCAGACCTCAGCACCCGACAGACCCGCTTGCTTCAGCAGTATCAGGAGCTCTCGCCGCTTCCGCCCTCGATCACGGCGCCGGGACCGAGGCCTTGAGCTGCGATCCGATCTTCCTCGGCCTCGCGCTTCTTGACTGCGCCGAGGTACAGCATCATGTACTCCAGACCAGACGCCAGTGAGAAGAACGTGGCGATCCACAGGAGCACGGAGCCGCTGCTGTGGACGTCGATTCCGAGAGTTGGGTAGTGCAGCAAGAGCATGGTCAGGGCGGTGGACTGAAGCGCCGTCTTGATCTTGCCCATGGAGCCTGCGGAGAGGACCAGCCCTTCCTGGCTGGCGATCCCGCGGAGCCCGGTGATCGATATCTCGCGGCCCAGGAGGATCAGCACCAGCCACGCGGGCACCCAGCCCAGCGGGACGAGCATGATGAGCGCCGCCATCACCATCAGCTTGTCGGCGAGGGGATCGAGGTAGGCACCCAGCGGGCTGACGAGGTTCCACTTGCGGGCGAGGTAGCCGTCGACGATGTCGGTCAGCATCGCCACGACGAAGATCACCGCTGTCGCCAGGCACTCTTCGCGCGTGGGGGCATCACCCAGCATCCAGACCACAACCGGGATCAGCGCGATCCGAGCGACAGTCAAGCTGTTGGGGAGGTTCCAGAAAGAGCGCTTCAACGGGACTCCGACTTGTAGAGGGGGCGTTCGGCGCGGAACATCTCGTAGAGGTCTAAGACCCGCGCGACGTAGGTCCGCGTCGCCTCGAAGGGAGGGATCCCACCATAACGCCGCACATTGCCTGGGCCTGCATGGTAAGCGGCAATCGCACGACGAAGATCACCGAAATTATCGAGCTGTTCACGAATATACCGTGATCCGCCATCGATGTTCTGCTCTGGATCCCATGGGTCGGTCACTCCGAGGTCCGACGCGGTTCCGGGCATAAGCTGCATCAGCCCCATCGCCCCAGCGCTGGAGAGGGCGCGTGGGTTCATGCCGCTCTCCGCGAGCACCACAGACTTGATCAGCTCTGGCTCCAGGTAGTACCGCTCGGCGGCCTGGAGGATGAGGTAATCCCAGGTGTCCAGCAGCGGGAACGAGCGACTGGAGACCCGGGCGCGCTCTGGGGGCGGGCCGTCGACGTGGAACGGCTTGTAGCCAGAGTGCGTGGGAGAGTCTGTGAAGACCAACGTCCCGTCGTCCAACTCCATCTGCCAGATATCCCCGGCGAGACCGGTCGTGATCAGCCACAACAGCATCATGACTCCGAGGGTACCGCCCGACTCGGCTGTCGGCAAGTACCCCCAGCTTTGGTATAGATCCCAGATGATCAAGTCAGACGTCATCGTCATCGGAAGCGGCCTCGCTGGTCTGCTGTTTGCCCTCAAGACGGCCCCTCACTGCAAGGTGACCATCCTCACCAAGGGCAAGCGTATCCAGAGCAACACCCGCTGGGCGCAGGGGGGCATCGCTGCAGCTTGGCTGGAGGATGATTCCTGGGAAGACCACGTCAGCGACACGCTGATTGCCGGGGCGGGGCTGTGCCGCCGTGAGGTGGTCGACATCACCGCCAGCAACGCCCGCCGCGCGGTCGAGGAGCTGATCGCCCTCGGAGTGAACTTCGACCGCTCGGACGAAGACCCCTCGCAGTACTCCCTGCATCGAGAAGGCGGTCACTCTGCCCGGCGCATTCTCCACAGCAAGGATCTCACCGGCGGCGAGATTATGCGGGCGCTGCTGCAGCAGATTGATGCCCACCCTGACATTGAGCTGGTCGAGCACGCCATCGCAGTGGATCTCATCACCGCAGGCTCAGCGGCTCGACTCAGCGGTGACCTCCCGCCGATCCCCGACCGGGTGCTCGGCTGCTATGCGCTGCACACCGAGAGCGGAGAGGTCGAGACCTACTCTGGCAAGGCCATCGCGCTGTGTGCCGGCGGGGCTGGCAAGGTCTACCTCTACACCTCCAACCCCGACGTCGCGACCGGAGATGGCATCGCGATGGCCTGGCGTGCCGGTGCGCGAATCGCGAACATGGAGTTTGTGCAGTTCCACCCCACCTGCCTCTACCACCCCGACGCCCGAAACTTTCTCATCAGCGAGGCCCTGCGTGGAGAAGGCGGACGGCTTCGACTGAGGGACGGCGAGCGGTTTATGGCCCGCTATGACGCCGAGCGGATGGAGCTCGCCCCCCGAGACATCGTGGCACGCTCCATTGATGCCGAGCTGAAGCGCACCGGCAATGAGTGCGTCTACCTCGACATGACGCACCTCCCCGCTGAGCTCGTCCGCCACAAGTTCCCCAACATCTACCAGCGCTGCAAGACCTTCGGCATCGACATCACCTCCGACATGATCCCGGTGGTTCCGGCCGCGCACTACATCTGCGGCGGTGCACGCACGGACCTGAAGGGCGAGACCTCCATCGAGAACCTGTTCGCCATCGGTGAGACCTCCTGCACCGGGCTCCACGGCGCCAACAGGCTCGCCAGCAATTCCTTGCTGGAGGCTGCGGTGTTCGCCCATCGCGCAGCTGTGGAGGTCATCTCACGCATCCCTGATCTCCCCGAGCCGGCGGACCTTCCGCAGTGGGACGAGGGGCATGCGGCAGAGCCGGATGAGCAGGTCGTCATCTCTCAGGTCTGGGATGAAATTCGCCGGTTCATGTGGAACTATGTCGGCATCGTGCGGACGAGCCGTCGGCTGATGCGTGCCCGGAAGCGCATCGATCTGGTGCAGGAAGAGATCCACAACTACTACTGGGACTTCAAGATCACCAGCGATCTCATCGAGCTGCGCAACATCGCGACAGTGGCGGAGCTGGTCGTGGAGTGTGCGCTGCGCCGACGGGAGAGCCGGGGGCTGCACTACACCCTTGATCATCCCGAGAAGGACTCCCGCTTTCTTGCCGACACGGTTGTCCAGCGGCGCTGGTAGCCTCTATCGGGTGAACCGCTCCCACACGAAATCCTCAGACATCGCAGCCTCGATTTCTGCGACAGTCTTGGGGATATCGCCCGTGATGACGAGCGGCTCCGAGGCGGTGGTCAGCACGTCGTCCTCGATTCGGATGCCGCCGAAGCCGAACCACTCTCGGACCTTCGGCAGCTCGAGCTGGCGGGCAAATCGCTCAGTGAGGACGGGGTCAGAGAGGATGGCCGGAACGATGTAGAAGCCCGGCTCGATGGTCACCGCCATGCCTTCCTCCAGATCGAGGTCCAGGCGCAGGTAGCCAGTGCCGAACTGCTCTGAGCGGCTGCGGTGAGGGGGGTAGGCCTGACGATCACCGAAGCCCTCCATGTCGTGAACGTCCAGACCGATGAGGTGTCCGACGCCGTGCGGGAAGAACAGTGCGTGGGCACCGGTCTCGACGGCAGCATCCACGGATCCGGTCAGCAGCCCCTCGTCGATGAGGAATTGGGCGAGCACCCGGCAGGAGGCGGTGTGGACGTCTCGGTAGCGCACACCGGGGCGGACGAGGGCGATGGAGGCTTCTTGTGCTGCGAGCACGGCCTCATAGGCGGCGCGCTGCCGGCCAGAGAAGGTTCCGGAGACTGGCCAGGTGCGGGTGACGTCTGTGGCGTAGCCGGCGGGGGACTCTGCGCCGCCGTCGAGGAGGAGGAGCTGGCCGTCCTGGAGGGGATTGACGTAGTGCTCGTTGTGCAAGATCTCACCGCGCACGGTGACGATGGCGCCATACGCGGGCACGCAGCCGTGGCTCGCGACCATGGCATTGAACACCGCAGCGACCTCACGCTCATGACCGCCGGGGCGGGTGACGGCCATCGCGGCACGGTGCCCAGCATTGGTGGCCTTCGCGGCCTGCTGCATCTGGGCAACCTCCTCGACGCCGAGGAGGCGGCGCTGGGTGATGATCGCAGCGATGAGTGCCTCGTTGCCGGGCGCGCTCCGGAACGCCACGGGCTGCCCCGTGAGCTGGGAGAGTGTGTCGTTGACCCCACTGTCCGGTACTGCGATGGTCCGCAGCGCACCGTGTCTCTCGCAGACCGCCGCGAGCTCTCCGCGCGGACGAACCCGGTCAAAGCCCAGCGCCTCAGCGGCCTGTGTGATGGACGCGCTGTGACCATGCCACAGTGCATCGTCGTCTGCCGGCGGAGTGAGGAACAGGGTGCTCTGCCCGTCCGCGAGCAGCACCGCAGCATCTGGCTGGCGGCAGCCGGTGTAGTACAGGAACGTGCTGTCCTGCCGGAAGGGCAGGGGGTAGGCGCTGTTGCGGAAGCGCAGTCCATTACCGGAGAGGAGGACGGGAGCGCTGACGGCGGCCATCAGGGTGGCCCGCCGCTGGCGGTGGATGTCTGGAGAGAGGCTCATGCCTGAAGTCTATCCCACCAGATCTTCTCGTCCGACCAAGGCCTCCAGTGTGTGGCCGGCTGCTGCAAACCGCTCTACGCCGCCCTCACGACGATCGACAACGCAGATGCACTGCACGACCTGGTAGCCGGCATCCTCGATGTGTCCGATGGCCTTGATGAGGCTGCCGCCGGTGGTCACGGTGTCCTCGACGACGCAGACCTTTGCGCCTGCCGGCAGGCCGTGGAGCCCCTCCAGCCACTGCTTGGTGCCGTGACCCTTGGGCTCCTTGCGGACCATGAAGCCGTCGACCGGGCGTCCTCGGATGTGAGAGAGCGCGCTGATCGCACCGGCCATCGGGATCGCACCGGTTGCGGGACCACCGACCGCGACCACATCTGGGTGGATGCGATCGAGGATGAGGTTGGCGATGAGGACTGCACCCTCGGGATGAAAGGTGGTCGTGCGCGCATCGACGTACAGGTCGCTGGTCTTGCCGCTCTTGAGGGTGAAGGTTCCGAAGCGGACGGATCGCTCCTTGAGCAGGGCGACGAGGCGATCTTTCATCAGGACTCCAGGGTCAGGCCGTCCAGCCAGGCGATCAGCTCGGAGAGCACGGTCTCCTTCTCTGGCTCGTTGAACAGCTCATGGTACAGCCCCTCATACACCGCCTTGTCGACCGGGCCACCCCAGGCGTCTGTGAATTGCAGCGCAGCGTGGTGGTCGCAGATGCCGTCCGCTGTGCCGACCATCATTCGCAGGGGGATGGTGAGCTGTCCGGCGCGTTCATGGACCTCAGTCTGGGCTCGGATCATGTTGCGGAACCAGCGGGGCGTGATGGTGCTGTAGACCATCGGGTCGGCCTCGTAGCGGGCGACGACGTCGGGATCCCGTGAGATAAGGTTCGCGGCCAGTCCGTTGCTCTGGGGCAGCCGGGGGAGAATGCGCGCGGCGACACGGGCGGCGAAGACCTGCGCCGCCGGCGGCTCGGTGGCGACCTTGAGCAGCGGGTTGCTCAGCGCGACGGCCTGGATCGGCGGGTAGACGAGGTTGAGGAGAGAGGAGAGGGTGACCAGCCCGCCCATCGAGTGCGCCACTGCGACCATCGGATTGTGGTCGGCTCCAGCGACACCGGCTGCCGCACGGACATCCTCGACGTAGTGCAGCCAGCGCGTGACGTGGCCACGCTGCCCCTCGCTCTCGCCGTGTCCGCGGAGCTCTACAGCGGTCACCCGCCACCCGGCAGCCGCCAGGGCTTCTCCGACGTGCTGGTAGCGACCGAGGTGCTCTGCGAGGCCATGGACGAGCAGGAGGTTGCGGCCGGGCTTGCCCCAGCGGCCAAGCCTGAGGCGGGTGCCATCCGCAGAGGTGGTGTGAAGAATCTGCATCAACTACTCCAACAGCGCCAGAGAGAGGCTGGGGAACCAAGAGATCACCGCCAGGCAGAACAACATCAACAACAGGAACGGCAGCACGCCGCGTATGACCTCGACGATTGAGCGCTTGAACACGGCAGAGGCGACGAACAGGTTGATGCCCATCGGCGGGGTCAGGTATCCGATCTCCAGGTTCACAATGAACATGATCGCGAAGTGGACCGGGTGGAGTCCGAACCGTGCAGCGATGGGGGCCAGCAGCGGCGCGACGATGAGGATCGCCGAGAGGATGTCCATCACGCAGCCGAGCAGCAGCAGGAAGATGTTGACCAGGATGATGAAGGTCATCTTGCTGTCGACATGAGAGACGAGCCAGTCAGCCGCCTGCTGGGGGACCTGCTCGACGGTGAGGAAGCGGTTGAACGCAATGGCGAGGACCAGGATGAGGAACAGGCTGCCCATCATCATCCCGGACTCTGCGAGCACGCCGGGAATCTTCTTCCACTTCAGCTCGCGGTGGAAGAACAGCTCGACCACCAGTGCATAGACGACCGCGACCGCAGCGGCCTCGGTGACGGTGAACTTCACCGCGAACGGGATGCCGATGAAGGAGAGGTCGAGGAGTCCGTAGATGCCCCCCAGGATCAGCACCGGCAGCATCAGCGCGAGGAAGCCACGGCGTCCGGCAGAGAGGAGGTTCCCGAAGTAGCTGGTCGAGGTGGCCTCGCCGGTCTTCGAGATCACGACGGGTGCCGTGACCTTCACACCGCGTGTGGCGTAGAGGGTGTAGATCGCCAGCATGGCGGCCATGAACAGCCCCGGCAGCACCCCGGCGATGAACAGGTCGCTGGGAGAGAGCGGTGACTGGGGGGTCGAGACGACAATCGCGTAGACGATCATCGGCACCGACGGCGGGATGATGATGCCCAGTGAGCCCGCCGTGGAGAGCACGCCCATGCTGTACCGCTCGGGGTAGCCCTCCTTGACCAGCATCGGGAACATGATCGAGCCGATGGCGATGACGGTGACCGGCGAGGAGCCGGAGATCGCTGCGAAGATCACGCAGGAGAAGATCGTCGCCAGGCCGAGCCCACCCGGGACCGCGCCGACTGCGGCACGCGCGACCCCGACGAGCCGGTCTGCGATGCTGCCCTTGGTCATGAGGTTGCCGGCGAGCACGAAGAACGGAATCGCCAGCAGCTCGTGCTTCTTGGTCGCCTCGAACATGTCAGTGGACACCGAGACGACGTCGTAGTTGCCGATCAGCAGGGCGCAGGAGAGGGCCGCGACGCCGATGGCGACAAACAGCGGCGCTCCCGTGAGCACCAGGAGAATCGAGGCGGCGAGGATGAGGCCACCGGTGCCGAAGTAGAGGGTGGCGCCCACGCCGAGCAGAAGACCGGGGAACAGTCCCGCAAACACCACGTCTCGGCGGGTGCGGTTGCCGGGCTCTCTTGGACCCGCCGGGGTGGTGGTCGCAGCGGCCTTGATGTCGTCCTCGTCGTCGTCCGTCGGTGGCGGTGCGGGCATGAACAGCCCCAGTCCGGCGAACCGGGCTGCCATCAGACCGAAGCTGACCGGGAGGATGAGCTGGGCGAGCCAGAGCGGGAAGTCTCCGCCGGGCTCCACGGTCGGCCAGGCCACTCCCTCGACCGGCTCTCCCGGGAGCATGCCGATGATGCTGTTCATCGGACCGGCGAGCCACTCCCAGACGTTCAGACCTTCGACGGAGTCTTCGTACTCCAGCGACTCCGCCATGAGCTTCCAGGAGCCCCTGGCGAGCATCCAGCACAGCCCTGCCGCAGCAAAGCTGGTGAACCGCTTGAGGATCCGTGCCGCTCCGGGGCTGAGGATGCGATCTGTGGCATCGACAGCGAGGTGCTTGCGGTGGCGGGTTGCCAGCGAGGCGCCGATGAAGCCAACCCAGACCATCAAGACCAGGGCCATGTTCGCGCCGCCGGGCACGTCCAGAGAGAGGGAGGGAACCTCTCGATGGAGGTAGTCGTTGAACGACAGGAAGACCATGCTGAGCATGGCCACGGTGATGATCGCCCGCTCGACAACGCCCAGCGCACGATCTGCGGTGGAGAACAGGGCGTCGAGGATGATCCGTACGCCGGTGAGGACGATGATCAGATAGAACAGCACGCTCTGGAGCGGACCATCCCAGGCCCGCCGCCAGGCGGCTCGGATTCCATCGGAGAGGGCGTCCAGCCCCCGGTCGATACCGTCAAAGATAGATACCAGGAGCCGGTACACGGCAATCTCCTATTTCAGACAACGCGCGAGACTTCTTCTCAGTCTACAGCGCGCACTGTCCCTTCAGTGCAGTGTTCACCGTCTTCAGCAGATCGGGTCCACCGGTCACGGTCTGTGCGTACTTGAGGTGCACGGGCTTCGTCTTCGCCGCGAAGGCCTGACGCTCGGCATCGGTCAGCTCGACAACCGAGACACCGAGATCGGGGAAGTTCCCGATCAGCGCCTCATTCATCGCGCGGACGTTGGTCCGCCCCTCTGCCGCGAGAGGGGCAGAGACCTCTGTGATGCCCGCCTGAAGATCTGCCGGGAGGGCATCCCAGAAGGTCTTCGACCACACGATCGCTGCCGGCTGATAGATGTGCCGGCTGAGGATGTAGTGGTTGATCGGCTCGTGTAGGCCAGCGGCCTGGGTGAACAGCGGAGAGTTGTCGAAGCCATCAACGATGCCGGTCTGCAGGCCGGTGAGGACCTCAGAGATGGGCAGGGTGACCGCGTTGGACCCCAGCGCTTCGTACATCATCGTGTGGACATCGGACTCCTGGCTGCGCATCTTCACACCAGAGAGCTGATCGGGAGACCGTGCAGCGACGTCCTTGGTGGCGAAGTTCCGCCAGCCATTCTCCGACCAGAACGCGAGGTGAAAGCCCTTGGCAGCAAGCTGCTCTTTCATGGGCGCCATCAGGACGTTGTCCAGGACGCAGTCGACCTGATCGGTGTTGGCGAACAGGTAGGGCAGCTCGGTGATCTGAAGGAGGGGAACGTTTGCTCCCTCAGCGATGGCGCCGGTCGAGAAGCCTCCTCCCTGCAGCCGGCTGTTGCGCCGAACATCGCGGATCATCTCGACCTCGCCGCCGAGCACGCTGCCGAGGAAGGTCTTGATCTGGACCCGACCGTTGGTCTTGGTGTTGACCTCGTTCTTGAGCTTGGTCAGCAGATCCGCCCAGGGAGTCCCCTCAGGCGCCGCCGAGCCGAAGCTGGCGACAAAGTCTGCCTCCGCCTGGGTCGTCCGTGTCGGGACGAGGGCGAGCGCTGTCAGGCCGAGGCCTCCAGCGATGAGAGTCTTGATACGCATGAATTCTTTCCTCCAGGAGCTGCCAGTCGGCAGTGTTCCATGAACATCAGTCCGCGAACAGATCATCCTTGCGGGCCAAAAGATCGCGAGCCTTTGCCTGCTCTGCCATGTTCTCCGGCATGATCTTGGGGTTGCCCGAGATGTCCGCGCTGACGACGCCGTTGAGCAGGGTCTCGAAGGCGTCCTTGTTCTGGGTCTTTACGGCCCAGTACTGGGCCTTGAGGACGCTGGTGCCGAGGTACGCCGGGGAGCCGGCGATGGAGGCATCGAAGTGGGTCGCAGACTTGCCGAGGTCCTGACCAGCGAAGCCGGGCAGTGCAGCGTAGTACGCACCCCAGTACCGATCCGGAGCGCTGTAGAAGAAGTCTGGCTTCAGCTCAGTGACCCGGGTGATGAGGGCGAACACGGTGCCCTTGTTCTTGAGGAGGGTGGAGAGACCCTGGAGGCCGGCCCACTTGCCCAGCGCGGTAGCGGTCCAGTAGGCGCATGCGACGTCATCCTCGGTGAGGACGCGGGCAGCGGTGGCTTCAGTCTCGTTGCCCTTCTCAAGCAGCGCGGTGAACTCGCGGTTCAGGCCGAGGCACTTCTTTCCCCAGCCGATCGCAGTGTCCCAGGCTGCGGCCTTTTCGTCATCGGTGGACTGGTAGGCATCACCGTAGAAGTACCAGCCACGGGTGAGGCGGATGACGGTCTGTCGATCGCGTGGGTTGGCGGCGTAGGCGGCCTCGTATCGCTCCAGCGCAAGCTGCAGCTTGTTGGAATCCTGGCGCTCGCCCCACAGGTCGTCTGCGCTGACCCCAGTGGGGGACGCAGCGGCATCGGTGGTGGCATCTGGGACATCGTAGCTTCCGCTCGACTTCTTGCTGCAGCCGGTGAGGCTCAGTGCTCCGATGAAGAGAAGGCTCTGAGTAATCTGTCGCATGTCGGTTTCCCTTGCTGAACGTGGCGACTTCATATTGAAAGGCCTGCTATCTGTCAATTCTCCATATGAGCGGCGCTTCAGTTATAGGGAACACCTGCTCCAGCCGACCTCCCCACTGCCCCTCACGAGGTGCGGATGGCGGTCGGTCTATTCCACTGCTCCCATCAACCCCCGGATGGTCATGCTTACCGCCGACATCCCACTCGCGCTCACCTTCGATGATGTCCTCCTTCTTCCCGCACATTCCACCGTCCTTCCAGACGAGGTGAACCTGGGAACAAGATTGATGGAGGACTTTAACCTTCGAATTCCGCTCATCTCAGCCGCAATGGATACCGTCACTGAGGCGCGCATGGCCATCGCGATGGCCCAGAATGGCGGTCTCGGCATCATCCACAAGAACATGTCGGTGGAAGAGCAGGCCGCGCAGGTCGCGCGGGTCAAGAAGGCCATGACCGGTGTGGTCTCCGATCCGGTCTCGCTCACCCCGGAGCAGAGCCTGCGGGTCGCTCGGGCGACGATGAAGCGGTACCGGATCTCTGGCCTGCCGGTGGTCCGTGAAGGACGCGTGGTTGGGATCCTCACGGATCGTGACCTTCGATTCGAGCGAAACCTCGATCAGCAGGTCTCCGCTGTCATGACCCGCAGCGAGAGCCTGGTCACCTGTCCGCCGGGGACAGACCTGGAGCGGGCCAAGGATCTGATGCAGGCGCACAAGATCGAGAAGCTCCTGGTGGTCAATTCCGAGGGTGCCCTCAAGGGACTGATCACCTTCAAGGACCTCCAGGCAGCCTCGATGCACCCCAAGGCCATCCGCGGACCTGACGGTCGCCTGCGCTGCGGTGCTGCGGTCGGTGTCGGTGGAGATCGTGACGAGCGAGTCGCTGCCCTCATCGAGGCGGGCGTTGATATCCTCGTCATCGACACCGCCCACGGTCACTCCCAGGGCGTCCTCGACGCCGCGACTGCTGTTCGTACCCGGTACCCCGATGTTCGACTCATTGTCGGCAACGTCGCCACTGCAGATGCCACGAAGGCCTGCATTGATGCCGGTGCAGATGTGGTCAAGGTCGGCATCGGCCCAGGCAGCATCTGCACCACCCGGGTTGTGGCGGGGGTTGGAGTTCCGCAGCTCACAGCGATCTCGGAGTGTGCCAAGGTCGCGCATGCGGCAGGCGCCACCATCATCGCGGACGGCGGCATCAAGTACAGCGGAGAGATCGCCAAGGCGATCGCTGCTGGTGCGGACGCCGTGATGATCGGCTCGCTGTTTGCCGGCACCGACGAGGCGCCCGGCGAGCTGGTTCTCTACCAGGGACGAACCTACAAGTCTTACCGCGGCATGGGCTCAGTCGAGGCCATGCGCAAGGGCTCCTCGGATCGCTACTTCCAGGACGGCACCGGAGAAGACGGCGGCACCCGGAAGCTTGTCCCCGAGGGCATCGTCGGGCGGGTCCCGCATCGCGGTCCGCTCGCAGACACCGTCTACCAGATGGTCGGCGGGCTGCGCTCTTCGATGGGCTACACCGGCTGCGGTACGATCCCAGAGCTACAGGAGAACGCCCGGTTCGTCCGGATTACTTCTGCTGGGCTCAAGGAGAGTCACGTCCACGACGTGATCATCACCCGAGAGAGCCCCAACTATCGCCGCGAGTAGGAGAGGCCGATGCCTGCCCCGACCCTTGAAGAACTCCGCGCCCTCGGCGCTGGTGATCGGGCGGAGGCACTGCGCTCCGCTCTTGCGCAAGACCCCGCCTGGCCGGCGATCTGTCGGCTGCTGACCCCGGCGGACCCCTTTCCCCTCCACCAGCGGCTCTATGCCACGGTGTCTGAGGGGCGGGCACTCTCTCCGGCATGGTACCCCGAAGACGATGACATCATCCGCCTCTCGCCGCTGATCGGCGGGCGCAGCTTTGCGGAGGCGCAGCAGTGGAGTGTCGCGGAGCCGGAGGCGTACTGGTCGAAGGTCATCGCCGCCCTCAAGATCGCCTTTCGCACTCCGCCACGCTCCATCCTCGATGTCACACCGGGCCCAGAACGTGCCCGCTGGCTCCCCGGTGCTCAGCTCAACATCGCCGAGAGCTGCTTTGCCCGACGGGACTGGACCGCCACGGCGATCATCTGGCAGTCCGAGGGCGGCGGCCTCCAGCGGATGACCGTCGGCGAGCTCTACGAGTCCAGCACGAAGGTCGCCCGGAGCCTGCGCGCTGCGGACTTCTCTCCTGGCGATGCCATCGCCATCGACATGCCCATGACCGTTGAGTCGGTGGTGATCTACCTGGGCATTGTCCTTGCCGGCTGTGCTGTGGTCTCCATCGCAGACAGCTTCGCTCCAGAGGAGATCGCCACCCGCCTCCAGATCAGCGGCGCCGCTGGAGTCTTCACTCAGGATGTCATCCTCCGTGGAAAGGTGCTCCCCCTGTATGCGCGGGTCTGTGCGGCACAGGCTCCCCGTGCGATCGTGCTGTCTGCAGGAGACACCCTGAACGCGGAGCTGCGGGCTGGAGACTGCACCTGGGAGGACTTCCTTGCCCAGGACCCCGGCGGCGGGCTGGAGCCGGTCGTTGACGGCGGCGAGCGGATCACCAACATCCTGTTCTCCTCCGGGACTACAGGCACCCCAAAGGCAATCCCCTGGACGCAGCTCACGCCGATCAAGGCGGCTGCAGATGGCTTCGCTCACCACGACATTCGACCGGGAGATGTGGTTGCCTGGCCGACCAACCTCGGCTGGATGATGGGTCCGTGGCTCATCTATGCCAGCCTGCTCAACGAGGCCGCCATCGCCTTGTTCCAGGGCAATCCCTCCAGCCGCAGCTTTGCCACCTTCATCCAGGATGCCGAGGTCACCATGCTCGGTGTGGTACCCAGCTTGGTTCGGGCCTGGCGTGCGGGAGATGTTGTCGACGGTCTGGACTGGAGCAGGATTCGCTGCTTCTCCTCTACCGGAGAAGCCTCCAGCCCCGACGACATGCTGTGGCTGATGTCTCGCGCGGGCTATCGACCCGTAATTGAGTACTGTGGCGGAACCGAGATCGGCGGCGGCTACATCACGGGCTCGATGCTTCAGCCCCAGGTGCCATCGGCGTTCTCGACGCCGGCGATGGGCTGTGGGTTCTTGCTCATTGACGCCGAAGGCCACGCGAATGATGTCGGCGAGGTGGCCTTGACGCCGCCGATGCTCGGCACCTCCAGCTGGCTTCTGAACCGGGACCACCACGCGGTCTACTTTGCTGGGATGCCTGCTGGGCCGTCTGGTGAGGTGCTTCGCCGCCACGGTGATCAGATGGAGCACCTCGGCGCTGGGTACTACCGCGCGCAGGGGCGGGTGGACGACACCATGAACCTCGGCGGCATCAAGGTCAGCTCTGCGGAGATCGAGCGGGTCTGTGCCCACGTCGAGGGCATCCGTGAGTCTGCTGCGATCGCGCTCACGCCGTCTGGCGGTGGGCCGGCTCAGCTGGTCGTGGTCGTGGTGCTGGAGGATGCACCTGAGATCGCGGATCTCCAGACAAAGCTACAGCGGGCGATCCGAGGTCGGCTCAACCCGCTGTTCAAGGTCCACCGTGTTGTCTCGATGGATACGCTGCCCCGGACCGCATCAGGCAAGGTGATGCGCCGGGTGCTTCGCGCTCAGCTCACTTAGTTCTTCGCCTTGACGGCCTTGCGGACCATGACGTAGCCACCGTTCGGACCGGGGACGCCGCCGCGGACGTACAGCAGGTTGCGCTCGTTGTCGATCTTGACCAGGACGAGGTTCTGGACGCAGGACCGGGCGTTGCCGTGCTGACCGGGCATCTTCTTGCCCTTGATGACGTGACCGGGGGTGAGGCGGGTACCGATCGAGCCACCGTGACGGAAGTACTCGTGGGTACCGTGAGAGCGGATGAAGCCCTTGAAGTTGTGACGCTTCATGACACCCGTGAAGCCGCGGCCCTTGCTGGTACCGGTGACATCAACGAGCTGTCCCTCGGTGAAGATGTCGGAGGCGCTCAGCACCTGTCCAACAGTCAGCGTGCTGATGTCATCAGCACCAAGACGGATCTCGCGGACGAGCTTCTTGGGGGTGACCCCGGACTTCTCAAAGTTTCCGGCGTCGGGCTTGTTGGTCCGAGCAGCCTTCTTCTCGTCGAAGCCAAGCTGGACTGCGTTGTAGCCGTCCTTGCTGTCTGCGGTCTTGACACGGAGGACCGTGTTGCCGGTGACTTCGATGATGGTGCAGGGCTGGACTGCGCCGTCTTCGCTGTAGATCTGGGTCATGCCCAGCTTGCGGCCGTACAGGCCTGCCTTTTCGTTCGCCATGATGTCCTCGCATTGGACGCTATGGAGCGTCGTACGGATTGGTGGGAATTGCTGCGGGTGCTGGCCACACATGGCCATCCGTCAGACAACCCCCGCCCTTTATCGAGGCAACTTCACGCGGTCAACCGCAATCCGGCGGTCAGCGCCGCTCAGAGTCCAATGCCGTTGCCGCCGAGGGTGATCACATACTCTGGGTAGGAGAGGTCGTTGCTCTCAATGACGATGGTGTTCTCGTAGTTCAGGGGGTACAAGCTGACCTCACCGCAGACGCCGGAGCCGGTGTAGGTGTAGTCTACGGAGATCGTGGTGGAGGCGTAGGCCTCCAGGACCATGCTGCTGGTGCTGCTCATGCTGTAGCGCCCACTGGTCCCGCAGATCAGCGTGCTGGCTGAAGCGGTGTCATTGGTGAGGGTAATGCTGTCGATCTCCAGATCCACGTCGCCGTTGTTCTGGATGACGAGGTTGTGCGTGTCTGCCAGCCCAAACGTGCTCATGAACTGATCCATGCTGTCGCTGGCGGTGCCGCCGGTGCTGACAAACAAGAGCGGAGCACAGATGGTGCAGTTCTGGTAGCCCGTGCCGGTGACTGCGATCTCGGGCTCATCACCGGAGTCGTTCTCGATGGTGAGGATTGCAGTGGTGCTGACCTCTTCCGCCGGAGTGTAGGTGACCTGGAAGTCTGCAGTCTCGCCACCGCTGAGGAGCATCGGGGTGCTGAGGTCGCCCTCGACAAGACCGGCAGAAGTCGATGCGACATCCTGGAGCATGATGTCGTTGGTGCCCGTGTTGGTGATCGTGACCGTCTCGCTGGCAACGTCACCGATGTCGATGGTGCCGAAGCTGATGGTCGAGGTCGACACGCTGAGTCCTGTAGAGCCTGGGTCGTCGGTGTCTGCGGTGTCTTCTCCACCAGTGCTGCCGGTGGTCGAGCCGATGCCTGTGATGTCGATCACCGCGAAGTCGGTCTCACCGCTGACCAAGAGGTTCAGGGTGCCAGTGTAGGTCTGCTCGGCATCGGGGACGAACGTAAGGACAAGAGAGGTGTTCTCACCGCTCGCGAGGTCAACAGGAGTGGCTGCGGTCAGCGAGTAGGCCGTGTCTCCATCGAGGTAAGCACTGGAGATGCTGATGGTGTCGCTGCCGAGGTTGGAGAGCGTGACCTCTTCGGCTGAAGAGGCATTGATCATGACATCCCCGAAGTCGATTGAGCCGGGAGAGACCTGGAGATCACCGAGCATCATGACGTCTTCAGGATCAACCTCGCCAGAGTCGGACCCCTTTGGACCATCAGTGAGGGGAGCAAGGCCGCAGCCGGTCATGACGAGGAGAGTGATGAAGCGCATGGATCTTATGCCTGATATCGAGCGGAGGATAGTGCCATCATAGCAGGAGATTCCCAACAAGAAAACCCCCACAAGTGGGGGAAACTCTGGTGTCGGCAGGCACTTGCTGACACTCTTCAGGCACCCCTCATAGGAGCTGTCTAAAGTCTCTTAGAAGGTATACTTCAGGTTTCCTGCGACCGACGCGCCGAGATCAAAGCCGATGGCGTAGAAGACATCTGCATCGACACCAACCGAGAAGTGAGCGAGCTTGGTGTAGTACTCGAAGGTCGGGCCACCGAGAACCATCGGATGCGGTGCGCTGTGGTAGCCGAAGTCTTCGCTGAGGCCCCAGGCTCCCTCGACAACATCGCTCTGGTAGGCGTCACTATCCATCAGGAGCGGAGAGAGCAGGAGGCCTGCACCACCTCGGATGCCGATCCCGAACCGACGGCTGGGGTAGGTTGACCACTCGACCGCTCCGGCAAAGGTGTACGTCCGAAGGTCGCCCTGGATGCAGTTCTGTGTCGCGACACAGTTCTCAGCAGCCTGGATCTCGTAGTTGGTACCGTTGTGGACGCCCTGAGCGAAGATCAGCTCCCAGGCCATCGAGGTGCGCTCTTGGTTGACGAAGTCGCGACCGACCGACAGACCAAGTGCAGTGCCTGCCCGAACAAACTGGGAGAAGCTACCAAGGTAGAAGGCGCCGCCGACATTGGCCTTGGCGTAGGTGCCCTTGGTGATCTCGCGGACGTCGCGGTCGACCTCCGCGGTTCGGCGATCACGACTCGAGCTGTCGTTGCTGTCCAGGTCGTCGTAGTCCTGAGCAAATGCAGCAGGGGAGAACAGCGAAAAAGCGGCGAGGAGCACAGTAGCGGGCTTCATCGGATGACCTTCTCTTTCTATGCAAGAGGGTCCCAGGCGAGAAGGCCAGGGACCGAGGGTGTTTACCACACCAGAGCGGAACTGGAAAGGGCAGCGAGCTGTACTCGCTGCCCTGAAGGCTGAATCAACCCGGAGCGAAGATGAACGGGTAGGAGACGATAACGATACCGCCGCCCTTCGGCTCGGGGAACTTGAACCGCATGAACCGGCCGGCGATGCAGTTCTCGACTGCGGAAGAACCCATGGTGGAGGACTTCACGCTGGCCTTGGAGACGGAGCCGTCCTTGGCGATGACGAACTTGATGACGATCTTGCCACCGAGTGCCGGATCCTTGTTCAGCTCACGCTGGTAGCAGTAGCGGATCTGGTTCATGTGGCGCTTGATGACCGCATCGATGAGCGACTTGTCGAGCGCACCGAGGATGATCGGATCACCACCAATGCGACCGATTCCACCCTCACCCTTCTCACCGAAGGAGCCACCGCCAGAGCCGTAGCCGGAGCGACCCGAGCCGCGACCCTTGGTGCCGAGACCGCCGAGACCGTCTGCCGTACCACCACCACCGAGACCCGAGCCACGGGAGCCGAGGCCGCCGGAGCCAATCTGAGTGCCCTTGGCGCCGATGAGACCACCGATGCCGCCGGTGAGGTCCGAGTCAAGCGCGGAGGAGCCGAAGACACCGTCGAGCTGACCGTCAGCACCGAGTGCACCGAGAACACCTGCGTTCTCTGCGACCTCGCGATCGAGCTCCTTCTTCTGGATCTCGACCTTGTTGCCCTTGGCCTGCTTCATCTTGGCGTCTTTCTTACCGACCTTGCCCTCTTCATCCTTGGCCTTCGCGCCCTCACCCGCGTCGGGGTTGGCGTCCTCCGGTCGGGGATCGTTCTTGGGCTTCTCCTCCGGCTCGGGCTGCTCAAGCAGCAGCTCGACGAAGCGGTCTGGAATCTCGACGATCTCGTTCTCTGACGGCGGCGGGCTGTTGACGATGAGCACCGCCAGCATCATGAACATAAAGCCCATGAACGCCATGACACCGAGGAAGGGGTAGTCGATGTTGTCGGTGAGTGCCGCGAGGACTTTCTTCCCCGGGTAGACCATCTGAGAGAAGAAGATGACGTTGCCGAGGTCGGCGACGACACGGGTGTCCTCGGTGACCTCGAACTGATAGACGCCGTCACCCTGAGAGGTGGCCTTGCCGGAAGCGATGAGCTCCTGGAAGGTCTGACGCTCTTCGCCGATGTCGACAAAACCCGACCACTTGTCAGAGATGTTGCAGACGTAGCTGCTGCCCGCCCACTCGAACATCTTGAAGTTGTCGTTGGGGAGCGTCTCGGTGGGAACGTAGAACTCGTTCCGCCACTCCTCGGAGGCCTCAGAGAGAGTCGGAGCGGCCAGCCAGGCGATGCGGGCAAAAGACTTCGGCACCCAGGAGACGGGCTGTCCCATAAAGCGCCAGCGATGGCCGATGGCTGTTCCTGCGGTGACCGGTCGGCCGCCCTTGGGGAAGTGCTTGACGTCGAGAATGACGTCTCCCCAGATCTCAGCGACCTCGAGGACCTTTGCGCGCTTGCGGTCGATGCCAGCATCGCCGCGTGCCGTGCCAGAGCGCATGATGAACGCGAGGACATCCTCAGTGTTTGCCTGAGGCTCGGGAGCGGTCTCCTCGGTCGGCGGATCGTCGAGCGTGCCGCTGAAGCCGAGGGCGTCCGTGACCTCTTCGTTGACCACCGGAGGGGCACCCGCGTCGCCAGGAGCGGGAACGGCGAGTTGGGTCGCCTCCTCGTCCTGGAAGGCCTGCTCATCGATGATCGAGATCGCGAGGCGGACCGTTCCGATCTGGATGTTGTCGCCGGTGCGCAGCTGAGTGTTGTTGATCTTCTCGCCGTTGACGTGGGTTCCGCTGCTGCTTCCGAGATCGAGAAGCTGGACGGTGCCGTCGTCGTTGACGTTGATGACTGCGTGAAGATCGGCCAACGCGTCATCCTGGACGCGCAGCATCGCCGCAGGACCGCGACCGATGGTGACGCTCTCTGCGGAGAGTTCCTTGCGGAACAGGTGCTGAGAGCCGTTGTAAACTTCGAAGCTGAGAATCAGCTTACCGGACGAGGCATTTGCCATGAGAGAGATCCTCGATGTGAGGGCATAAGTAGGCTATCGCCGACCGCCCTGAGGGTCAGAAAAGGGGAAGACGCTGAGTATGAGGTGCCGCCGCCAAGCGGTCGCTCTGCAGAAGACTGCGGAGCTACTTCACTTCATTGACTGACTGAGACATCTCTTCGTCGAAGTCGGTCCGCAGCTTGATCAGGGGGTTGAAGGCTCCCCGCTTTCGATCGAGGAGCAGCGCGCCCTGGGGCTTGACCAGCTCACCAGCGACCTCGACACCTTCAAAGTCGATCTCGGTTCGGGACTTGTAGACAACGGTCTGATCGTCATCATCCTGAGCCCAGGCTGCGCCAGAGAACAGGGAGACGACCAGGACAGTCAGGGTTGCAGTGAGAAAGTTCCTCATTCTGACCTCTTCAGGCTGTGTTCACCAAGCGTTTGAGCTGGTGAAGAAGGACGATATGGGATCTGGAAGATGTGAATCTGGGTAGAAGGCCTCAAGCCTGCATACTTCCCGGAAGAGATAGCATGGATCGAAGTTCTCTCAGACACAACCTCACGGTTGCAAGGTTCCCGTCAAGGGTCCCTTGAGGTCGCACACAGATGTCCGACCTGCTCTCCATCGACATCCATTTATTGCGGCAGTTCCATCCAAGGGGGCTCTTTACAAACATCCGACAGAATCCGATACCTGGAGACGGGGCTGTAAAACAAAGACAGCCCCGAGAGTCTCGGGGCTGTCAGTGTCGGCTGGGGAAGCGGGGCGTTACTCGCCGCCCTCAGCAGGAGGCTCCTCGACGGGGGCGTCCTCGCCACCCTCAGCGGGGGCGTCTTCGCCACCCTCAGCGGGGGCAGGGGCTGCGCCGCCGCCGTCACACTCGGGCTTGAGCATCTCGATCTGCGGCTGGAGGTCGTCGATGAACATCATGATGTCACCGGCCATGTCGGCTTCTTCTGCCTCAATGACCATCAGGGCCTGCTCGAGGACCATCTCCATCATCTCGGTTCCGCCCATCTCCACCATCATCTCGCAGCCGCTGTAGGTGTCGTAGTCCGCCTGGAGTGCGGAGGTCCGAGTCTTCAGCTCATCAAGCTGTGCGAGCTGACGCTTCTTGCGCTCTTCCTCGGCCTTCTTCTCGGCCGCAATCTCAGCCTGCCGCTCGTCCTCAACACGCTGTGACTCGTTGATGCGCTCGATGCGCTCATAGACCACATGCTCAGGGCCGATCAGGCCGGAGGCGTTGTTGTTGTTGATGTAGTTCTCGAGGTACTTCTTCGCCTCTTTGTAGTCCTTGACGTACATCTCTTGGAGCGTGGCGGCGTTGAAGTAAGCCAGCTGGTTCTTCGGGTCTGCCTTGAGGATCTCGTCATAGAGCCGAGAGGCGCCGTCGAAGTCCTTCACACCACGGAGCGCGACTGCAAGGCCGAGCTTGGCATCGAGGTTGCCGGGGTCTGCACCCACTGCGATCTCGAAGCACTCCTTGGCGAGCGCGTAGTCACCAGAGTCCAGGGCAAGGTAGCCGAGGTTGAGGTTCGACTCGACGTGATCGGGGTCAAGCTTGCGGGCGGTCTTGAACTCCTCCACCGCCGCCGGCAGATCCTCCATGACCAGGTAGGTCACGCCGATGTTGTTGTAGATCCCGGCGTCACCGGAGGCCATGGTCTTGGCCTTCTCTGCGCAAAGCTGGCTCATCGCATACTGGCCCTGGGCGAAGTAGATGCGGGAGAGGTTGCGGTATGCGCTGACGTTCTCGGCGTCCTGGATCAGAATCTCACGGGCCTGGGTGATGGCATCGTCGTGGCGGCCAGCAGCGGCGAGGGCCTCCATCAGGCTGTTGCGGACGGTGAGATCTGAGGCGTTGTTGTCGACGTAGCCCTGGTAGAGCTCGACGGCAGCAGCGCTGTCGTTGGATCGGGTGAGCAGCTCGGCGTAGGCGAACAGGAACTCGGTGTTGTCTGGGGCCAGCTCGTGCGCCTGCCGGTAGTGGTTGGCTGCCCGCTCATCCATGCCCATGCGCTCAGCGGTCCAGCCGGCGTTGTAGTGGGCGTTGGTGAAGTCGGGCTGTGCCTCGGCAGCCTGGCTGAACATGTCGTAGGCCGACTGGTAGTCGATCTCGTTGGTCTTCTTGTCCGGATTCTGGAGTGAGAAGACACCAGAGCTGAAGGCTGCACGGGGGTTAATCGTGCCGTCTTCGTTCATGACGTTCTCGGTCCCACCATCCTTGGGGCCACAGCCGACGAGCGGAGCGACACCGAGGAGGAGGAGGAGCGGAAGAGTACGGAGGGTAAGCATCGTTTTCTACTCCTCGTTTAGGGCTGAGACAGGAAGGTGCGGTCGCTGATGGAGCTCGAGGTGTACTGCGCATCGAGCAGCTCCTCGGTCAGCTGAGGGAACTCGTCGGGGCGAAGCTCGCCGAGTCGACGGGTCGCGTAGGCGGTGTTGTCGTTGTACAGGTTCAGCTCGAAGGACTTCTCAAGGGCCAGTCGGTAGGCCTCAACAGCCTTCTCTTCCTGGAGGTAGGCCTTGTCGTCCAGACCCATCTTGTACATCTCGGCCTGATCGGCGGTGAGGTAGTCTGGGATGTAGGAGTTTGCCAGCGCAGCGCCCATGTCATCGTAGGCCTTGCCGAGCTCGATGATGGCAGCCAGACCCCACTCACCAGCACCAGTGGCGAGGATGTTCTGGTAGGTTCCTTCGACCGTCAGCAGGGCCTTGGCCTTGCCGATGAGCTGATCCTTGAGGATCTCGTTGGTCTTGCGCTCGTTCATCGAGCGGGTGGGACCGGAGATGTCCATCTCCATGTAGGAAGCGAGCCCCGGGGAGGCCTGCTTGTACATGATCTGAGCGGCGATCTCAGTCGCCAGCGGGATCTCCTGACCAGAGGTCTGGGCGGTGGCGAATGCTGCGAGCGTGCTGGCCCAGTGCTTGTCTGGGCTGCGACCCTTGCTCTCAAGGATGAGTCCGTACTGCATCCGGGCGTAGAAGGCCTGGTCGATGCTGGCACCGGCCGGGGGACCGCTGAAGAAGCTGTCGAAGACCCGCATCGCCTCGTCGGGCTTGCCATTGTCGGCGTAGATCTGCGCAACGTCGATGGTCATGCCGGCGACGCGCTCGTCGTCGGGCCACGCGGTGATGTACTTGTTGAAGTTGTCGATGGCGGCCTGCCACTCTCCGAGCGACTTCCGGTATAGCCCCGCAGAGAACAGCGCGTCCTTGGCGGCCTCGTGCTCCTGGTCGAGGCTGAACAGCTTCTCGTAGTAGCCTGCGGCAGTCTCGAAGTCCGCGATGGACTCGTAGGCGAAGCCGAGCTCAGCAATCTGGCTCTTGTAGTACTTCGACTCTGGGTACTCATCGATGAGGCGATGCCGTGCGGTCATCGCGTCCTTGTAGTTCTGGGTGTTGTAGTAGTACACCGCAGCGTTGTTCAGGCCCAGATCGCCGGACTTGGAGCCCGGGAAGTCGGTGACGAACGCCATGTAGGCATCGGCAGCCTTCTTCTCATCCTTGTCCTTGCCGAAGTTGACCTCGATGAGCTTGAAGGAGGCGTTCTCGTAGATGGTGAACACCTCGTCCTTGAAGGACTGGCGGCCGAGACCTTCCTGGTCGTAGAAGGCCTTGGAGACATCCCGCAGGCTCTCCCAGTCCTCAACCACAACCAGAGCGTCCAGGATGAGGTTGGCGGCGGTCTCAGCATCGCGAGAGCCGGGCTGCATCGCGATGACCGTCCGGAACCGCTCCGAGGACTCCTTGAACATGTTGTGGTTGTAGAGGAGGTAGCCAGCCTTGTAGATGGCTCCAGGGGTGTCTTTGTCGTCGGGGTAGAGGCCGGAGTACTGGTCGAGTGCTGAGAGGTACTTCTGGTCCCAGTCGCTCAGGTTGATCGACTCCTTGGATCCCTTGACCGGTGTCTCCCCTGGGTTCTCTTCGCTCATCTTCTGAGCGGAGTAGACCGCGGAGTTCGCGCAGAACTTCGAGCGGTTTCCATTGGCGTCGAGCTTGACGACCTCCATGTACTGCTCGTAGGCACCGTCAAACTTCTTGAGCTTGTAGAGCAGCTCGCCGTAGGCGTACCGCATCTCGTAGGTGTTCTTGCCGCCCGGGAACTCTCGGAGGTAGACGCTGTAGGCATGCTCGGCGAGCCCGTAGGACTCCCGTGCCAGCGAGCCTGTTCCGTGCTTCTTGGCCTCGGCGTGGTAGTTCAGCGCCACGCGACGCAGGGTCTTCTCGATGTAGTCCTCGGCGGCCTGGAGGGCGTCGGGGTCTGCAGAGTTGGCCCGAGCCCACGGCGAGTTGCGGCCGTAGCTCTTCAGCATCCGGTCGATCTCGTTGAGGGTCTCCTGCTTGCGACCGATCTTCTGGTAGGCGGTGATGATCTCGTTCTGGTAGTCCGGAGCATCCGGAGACTGCGGGTCCTCTGCGATGAGTCGCCGGTAGGTCTGGATGCACTCCTCGAACTTGCCCTGCTCGAAGTAGGTGGATGCCAGCCGCTTGAGCATGGTGCGGATCAGCTCTTTGCGACCCAGCTTGGTGAAGTAGGTGTAGGCATCATCGAGCTCACCAGCGTCTGCGAAGAAGCGGACGAGGTCCTTGAGGGCTTCTTCCTGTAGGGTGAGGCGCTTCTGCTCTGAGGTGCCTTCCTGACCGGTCATCGAGAAGGCGACAACAGCCTTCATGGTGTCGATGGCCTTGCCGTACTCGCCGACGTTGTAGTAGCACCATGCCAGCTTGTACATGGCGAATGAGTACTTGTCGGAGTCCTTGTAGCGAGTGGCCTTCTGGTACGCGAGCAGCGCCTTGTAGGCGTTGTTGTCGTCGAAGTAGTACTCACCGATCTGGACGTAGGCATCCGGGACGTAGCCGCTGTCCGGGTAGGACCGGACCAGGCGAGTGAATTCCTTCACCGCATCGTCTGCCTTGTCCAGCTCCTGCAGGGCGCTGGCGAGGTAGAACGTGGCCTCGTCTGCGCGTCCATAATGCGGGTAGTTCTGGAGGATGGACTTGTAGAGCTTGATGGACTTCTTCTGCCACTTCTCGCTCTCTGCGTTGTCCGCCACCATGTTCTCGGCGTTGCAGCCGGGAGTGTTGAAGCAGCTGTCGTACTCGGTCTCGTAGTTCTGCATCTCGGTGAGGTAGATGTCGCGGCCTTCCTCGAAGTAGAGGTCGGCCAGGCGCAGCATCATCTCAGCCTTCTGCTCTCCGACAGGAGCGCGGTTGGCGAGGATGTCCTTGAGGAAGGCCATCGACTCATGCCGCTTCTCACGAGCGAGACGGCGATACTCTTCGGAGATGTTGACCTCCTCGAAGTCGGATGCCTTGAGGGCACGCCGCTCTTCGCGGTTGTCCCGATCATCATCCTGTGCCAGCGCAGTGCTGACGGGAGCGAGGAGGCCGAGGGCGAGTGCCGCGACCAGCGGGCGAAGCGAATAGCCTCGAAGAGAGAAGCCTTTCATGAGGAGGTACTCCTGGAAAGAAGTTTGCCCGAGGCCGGATTGTGCACGGCATCCGACTTCGGGCATCACGCCGGACAGTATCTCCAGCATAATCAAGAAGATTGCATCTGCTTTGTGAAGATGCTGTCTTGCGTTGGGAACTGGATAATCGTCGGCTGAACTAACAGTATTGGGTAGAGAGGGTTGGACTGAGCGTCCTTTAGGCTACTGGCAGGAGCCCTGCTCAGCGTAGTGGTAGTATCCCAACTCGTCCTCCCAGAACTCGCCGTTGAACGGCCAGTAGATGAAGTCCACTGAGGTCGCGAAGTCGAGGTCGTCGACGGAGGTGTCGATGAGCTCGGTGTTCTCCGCCTTGTAGGCGTAGTCGATGCGCTGGGCATCGACGACCTCGAAGCGGATGATCTCAGACTGGGTCATCAGGTCGGAGAGATAGTTGGCCTGACGGGCCATCTCGGAGAGGAACAGCTTACCAGCACGACGCTCGTAGCGCTGACGGTCTGCCTCGATGATCTTCTTGAGGTAGACCCCGATGGTCTGCTGCCAGCGCGACTTCTGTGAGTCGATGAGCTCGGTCTCGGCGTCCATCATCTCGAGGTGATTTACGATGCCGTTGAGGTCACTGTGCCGAAGAATTCGGGAGAACAGCGCCTGAGGCAGTGTGCTCTCGATCTTGCGATCGCGACCGAAGTAGGTGTTCCACGCCTGATCTGAGAGCTTACGGCCTTCAGCGGTGGCGTAGCCCTGGACGAAGTCACGCATCTCGTCGCGCATCGGTCCGTAGGAACCCTCGAACTGAATCAGCATGTTCTCTACGTCGTCGTACTCGCAGAGATTGAAGAAGGTCAGCGCCCGGAGGATGGTGGACTCGGGAACGAACTGCTCCTCGGAGTAGAACGGGCTGTTGACGGTGAGGACAAGACCCAGCGCGGTGTTGAGATCGTTGCGCATGAAGGTTGTCCAGGAGCGCTCAAAGAGCGCCTCCGGCCAGTAGATGCTGTCGCGGTTGACCAGCGAGTAGTACTTGTCAGCCTCGTCGTACCGCTCGATGCCGTAGTAGACGCGCGCGATGTTGATGAGGGCGAGATCCTTGAGCTGCTCGACGCTCTCAAGCTCCTGCGGGTCGTTGTAGACCTCAACTTCCTCGCGGTAGACATCGCGGAAGGCGCGCACAGCGCTCTTGAGCTTGCCCTGCTCGTTGAAGATGACGCCTTCAAAGTAGCGGGAGTTGAGGTAGAGGCTGGACTTGCTGGAGACCTGACCAAAGTACTCACGAGCGCTGGAGAGGTTGTCCTTGCTGTAGGCGTAGACCCCCTTCAGGTAGTACAGCTGGTTCTTGGCACCGCGAGGGAAGTCGGCTGGATCGAGCTTCTTTGCGATGCGAGCAAGCTCAGTGTCGTCGCCGGTGATCCGGGCGATGGCGACGAGCTTGGGCAGTGCGTAGTTGAAGTAGGGATCCGCCGGCCCCTTCTTGACCACCTGCATGTAGTGGTACTGGGCGGTGTGGTACATCTCGAGGTCGGACAGTGCCCGGCCCAGGTAGTAGTGCAGCTTGGTCTCTTCACCAGGGAAGTTTCCGTCTTCGAGGATCTCGAAGAGACGCAGCGAAGCCGTCAGTGGCTTCTTCGCCTGGAGCAGCTTGACAGCCTCCTTGATGTCCTCCGGATCGGAGGAAGAGTCTGGCCCACCAGCTTCTGGAAGATCGTTGCTGCTGTTGCGACGGGTGCCGATGGCGTCGTCGTCGTCGTCCATTGAGCGAGCGGGACCGCTGTCGTCAGAGCCGCTGTCGTCAGGCTCCGCGCGAGAGAGCATGGCCCGTGCCTGAGCGACGACATCGCCGGGGGCTCCGGCATCGGAGAGGCATCGAAGCTCTTCCTGGCTGAACTGGTCGCCGGAGTCCTTCATGGTCTGCACGACGATGTTCGTCGGGACGTTGACGTTGACCATGTTCATGATCTCGTCACAGGACAGTGCGTGGGCGTCGTCCGGCAGCAGCAGGCTGCCGAGGAGCGCGACGGAGACGGGTATGAGGCGCTTCATGGAGAAACTCCCGTGGGCTCGGCGCTGCATCAGCTGCGCATGTTGGGGATGAAGAAGCTGGCCGAGAACTGGAGGATGAAGTTGTTCTTCATCTCCAGGGTCGTTGAGTTGACGGTCTCGATGTAGACCATTGAGCGACCCTCGACGCGCAAAGCAAGGTTGTCGTTGAAGATGACTCGGGCACCGCCACCGAAGTTCGTGGTGGGATGTAACTGGTCCATGGTCTTTTCAGCCTTGGGGTCTCCCACAGCCTGGAGTGCCTCAAGATCATCCTTGGTCTGGGTCGCTCCCATCCCGAACTTCCCGTAGATGTCGAAGTTGATGATCTTCCGACCCGAGATCGCGGCCTTGCCGTAGATCGGCGAGAAGACGAAGCAAGCAGAGCCGAACAGGTTCAGCTTCGAGATGTCTGGAGAGACGTGGTTCTCCTCGACAAGCTGCGTGGTCAGGGGCTTCCAGTCGCTGGTCCCGAGGTCCGGAGAGAAGTCGAGCATCCCCTCGATAGCGAAGATCTCGGTGAGGTGGTAGCCGACGCCTGTACCGACGATGTAGCGGTTGAGGAAGGGGTCGTTGGAGACAAACGCGACGTGCGGAGAGACCTCCCAGCGGTTGATCTTCAGGAAGCTCTTGGCCTGAATGGTCTTGATGACCCTTCGGTTGCTGTTTGCCTGCTGGAGGTCGAGGACAGCCTCTTCTCGAGCGCCGACGGTGTCACCGATCTCGCCACGACGGAGCGCATCGACTTCGTCAGAGACAGACTCTTCGTTGTCATCATCGGAGCCGAGGATGTCATCGAGGTCGTCTCCGTCATCCTGGGCGAGGGGCTCGCCGAGGGGGGCCGTGGAGCTTGCTTCGTCAGCCAGCGCGGTTGAACTCAGCAAGAGCAGACCGACGATAGAGCTAAGCATTTGATGGAAGCGCATTGTGCTTTTTCCCTGGATATCTGGCGATTCTTAGAAGTCCATCAAGCGCGGCTGCATCTTCGGGAAGAAGACGCTGATACCGCCGGAGGCCACGAAGGTGTTGTAGAGCCGAGTATCGTTCACCGGGACGTCGGGATCGTACTGCGGCTTTTTGTCGGCGTACAGGTAGCTGCGCGCATCGATCTTCAGTGCAACCGACTGAGAGATAAAGAAGTCGAAGCCGAGTCCGAGGTTGACCGGGACAAGAGCTTCAGTGCCAGCCTCGGTCAGCGTGACCGGGACCTGACCATCACCTGCGTTGTCGTCGTAGACTGCGTAGTACTTCTGCTCGCTCAGCAGGCCGAGGCCAGCGACGCCGTAGAAGTCGAAGTTGAGGACCCGCTCACCGATGAGGTTGATCTTGCCGTAGACCGGCGCCCAGCGGACCGCGAAGGTCGCGCCGAGGATCATCTTGTCGATGGGCTGCTGGAAATCGACACCAGCGCTGTCCTCAGCGATCTGGACGAGGGTGTTCGTCAGCCCCTTCAGATCGTTTGTCCCGAGGTCCGGGGAGTAGATGAATGCTCCCTCTGCCGCGAGCGTCTCGGAGAAGTGGTAGGCCCCGAGCACACCGCCGGTGTATCGCTTGACCATCGGGTTGTTTGGCACATACCCGAGGATGGGAGCCATTTCGAAGCGCCCTTCCTTAAGGAAGAAGCGGTTCTGGACCTTGTCGTAGTCCTGACGGCCTTCCCGCAGCTCTTTGAGGGCCAGGCGAGCAGCCTTGGCCCCGGCCTCGGCTTGAGAAGGGGTCAACAGCCCGACACCAAGGAGCAGGGCGAGCGTCAACGTAGAGGATGGGCGCATATAGAGAATCTCCAGCAGGCGCATGGACGGCGGAGAGTAACATGGAGGCATCAACTGAGAGCGGGCAGCAGACCTGCTCGGCTCAGAGGATAGACCGGTTGTGCTCACCCGCGAGATGTCCTAGCTTCGAAGTGCGACTGGTGGAACGATATACGAGGTGATGATGATGCGAGTCAAGCTGGTTGTGATTCTCGGCGCAGCGATGCTTTCAAAGTTAGCTTTTGCCGAAGGTAATGAGGTCATTGATCCGGCCGTTCTTGAGCTGACCCGCCGCAGCAATTCTGCCGTCGTTGTGCTCCGAGCGAGTGCAGAAGACGTCTTTCTGCCGACCTGTCGCGGCGTCGTCTGGGAGCGCTTCGTGGAGCCGGAGGGCAGCAATCCGGGGCGCTATGTCTCCCTGGTAGAGGAGGCCTGTGGCGTTTCAAAACCACCAATAAAAGTAACAAAAGATGGGATGGAGTTCATCGCCCCGCCGCACCCAGAGGGCAAGAGCATGGTCGTACGCGCAGTGGCGGTGATCGGTGTCGGGTGCACCTCAGATCAGCCGATGGCTCTCGGCGGATGTTCCTCGGTGACCTCACTCATCAGCAGCAACATCACGATCAGTGCGGTGAAGCCTGACTGATATACGCTGTAAAGCCCGACATCGCGCAGGTCCTTGTGCGGAAGACTTTCGACTTTTAAGCGATTTGTCAAAAGTTGAAATCGGCCTGAAATCCCGGTGACGGGATGAACGGAAGTCCGCGAATGAAGATGCTCTCGGTGTAGTCGTAGTTGTTCAGCTCAAACTCTGGATTCTCTCCGCGAACCAGGTTGAGCAGGTCCAAGTAGACCTCCAGCTGCCACTGCTTGAAGGTGAACAGCTTGTCGACGCGCGCATCCACTGCGAAGAAGGGCGCGAAGCGCTGCGAGCCGTACTCCCCGGCGGCGTAGGGGAAGTAGAAGTCCTGGTCGAGATCGTAGACTCCACCAGAGTACGGGGTGTATGGGTTGCCGGTGACGTACTGGACTTTTCCGGAGATGCCCCAGTCTCGCGGCAGCTGGTAGCCGGCCACCCCGACGAGGATGTGGGTCTGGTCGAGCTCAAACAGGTACCAGTCGCCCGCCTCTGGCTCGAAGAGATCGGCCACTCCCTCCGTGGGGGTGATCTCTGGGTTGTTGTTTCGCTCTGAGCGCGACAGCGTGTAGCTGATCCAGCCGAAGAAATTGTTGACTGGAGCGTGTCGGATGATGGTCTCGAAGCCGTAGATGCGGCCGACACCGGAGTTGACGAAGTACTGATCTTCCAGGCCGGAGAACTCTGGGTTCTCAATGATCTGGTCATCCAGCCACTTGTAGAACACTGAGGAGTCCGCCTGGATGGCCTGGGTGATCTGCTGCTGCCAGCCGAGCTCCGTCGAGTAGGCCCGCTCGAAGTCCAGCTCGACGGTTCCTTCTGGACGCCAGATCTCAAACGGCAGCGGCGGCTGGTTGTAGATGCCCAGTCCGAACTTCAGCGCGGCCCCCTCGGTCAGCCAGTAGCGAGTGGCGACTCGGGGCTCGATCGCGACGGACTGAAAGAGGGTCTCGGGGTTGTCGAAGTCAGTGAGTGTCACGATGTTGGCCCGCACTCCTGGTGTGATCAGGAGCTTCTGCCGATCGGCGAGCGGGCGGAAGTCGGCCTTGAGGTAGAGGTCCGGACCCCAGCCCAGGCCCTTGCCTTCTGCGATGAAGGGCTCTCGCTCTCCCAGCGGGTCGTAGTCGGCGAAGCTCTCCGGGTTGATCGGAAGCTCTGCGGTGAACCAATAGTTGCCGCCGATGAAGTCGACGCCAGAGGTGACCGTGACCGCCTCGGAGGGGGTGTAGATCAGCTCAGAGCGCACCTCTGCGAGGACCTGCCACTGATCAATCCGGGTGTCGCTGCCCAGCGAGAACGCAGCACCATCGATGCCGAGGGAGGGGATGAGTCGGAGCGTCAGCTGGTCGCTGAACGGGTGCTCCCACAGCACGTAGCCACGATGGGTGGAGTAGGTGGTACCGAGCGCGCCCTGGGTGTCTGCGTCGGTGCCCTGCGCGAAGCCATCTCCAGTGGAGACGAGGAGATCATCTTGGAAGCCAAAGATGAACACAGAGAGCCGGTCTCTCTCAGTGTCCAGCCGGTCTGCCTTGAGCTGGTAGTCGTACCAGCGGGGGCGCACAGTGAGGCTGGGATTGGGGAGGAGGCCGTCGATGGTGAGGACCGCATCGATGTATGAACGCCGCGCGGCGATGGCGACCCCCCAGTCTTCGCCCACTCGCCCCTGGTAGACACCGCCGGAGTCGAGCAGATCGGTGCTCCAGCTGGCCCGCGCGGTCTCAGGAAACTCTTGCTTGGTGGTCACATCGACCACGCCACCCATGGAGCGTCCGTACTGCACTCCGTAGCTTCCTGGGAGGTAGTTCACCGCCTCAATGAGATCGGAGTTGATGACCGAGACATATCCGCCGAGGTGGTAGATGAGCGGAATCCGGATCCCGTCGATGTAGACCGCTGAGTCCTCGGGGTTTGCCCCACGAATGACCAGACCGCCGGTCCCGAACGGAGAGCGTGCCGCGCCGGGGAGGTTCTGGATGACCCGCACGGGATCGCCGAACGTGCCCGGGATGCGGCGGACCTCCGCCACTGAGATGACCCGCTGGGTAATGTCCGCAGACTCGCGCCGGTACAGGCCGACCAGCTCATCATCCCGGTAGCTGAGGTTTCGGATCCACAGCTTGAGGTCGGTGACCTCACCCGCGATGATCTCCACCGGGCGCTCGACCCGCTCGTAGCCCGCATAGACCGATGCGACCGTGACCGGTCCCACGGGTGCTCCCCGGAAGGAGTATCGTCCCTCGCCGTCGGTCTCGGTCTGAGCGAGCGGAGTGCCATCGGGGCCGATGAGGAACACCGGAATCTCTGGGAGCGGCCGCCGGGTTCCCTTCTCCAGGAGCGAGCCCTCGAGGTTGACCGGGAGGATCTCGGGCGGGATCTCTTCCTCCGGTACAGCATCCTCGACCGTTGATGAGTCGAGGATGAAGC
>JAQXDW010000083.1 GCA_029251165.1 Myxococcota bacterium | reverse complement strand
GATGAGCTGCGGTCAGTGGTCTACCGATGGTGTGAGTTCAAGGTCGCCGCAGATGTCGGACTCAAGATCCCAGATGCGGTGAGGCACACCCACTATTCCCCCCTCACTCCCGGGCAGATCGCGCCCATCGGAGAGGCGGTCAAGGAGATGGTCGAGGTCGAAGAGAGCCTCGACAAGATGTACAAGCGCGGTGGCATCAACGCCAAGGACGAGCAGACACAGCAGATCCTCCAGGCCCTCAAGCGAAAGAAGCAGGGACTCAGCCTCCGCATCTACCTCACGTCACTCCACCCAGACCTCCCCGGAATCGGTGACAACGCCGTTGCCATCGAAGCCGCCGATCTGGAGGACGCGCCCAAGCTCCAGCAGTGCGCCGCCATCATCGGTCAGACCTCCAACCAGGTCTGCAACGCGGAGGGTGACTGGTGCCTGGACTGCGGGCACATCATCTTCGTGGAGAACATCGCGGTTCACACCTGGATGAAGAAGATCCTGGTGGACCAGGGCATCCCCGCCGCTCGCATCGCCATCCTCAACGCCCGAGAGGCCCCCGACACCGAGCTTCGCCAGCAGATCAGCGAGGGCTTCAACGGCGTCGGCTCCCCGGGTGAGGAGGACCACGAGCCGCCGAAGTACGACATCGTGATCGCCAACGCCATCGCCTACGAAGGCATGGACCTCCAGCGTCGGACCTGTGCAATCCACCACCTCGACGTGCCCTGGGACCCCTCCACACTCCAGCAGCGAAATGGTCGAGGAGTCCGACAGGGCAATCGGTTCGCGGTGGTCGGCATCCACTACTACTTCGTGCAGGGCAGCAACGAGCTCAACCGCGTCGAGCGCATCGAGCGCAAACGCGGCTGGATGGCCTCCCTGGTCTCCAGTCAGGCCCGTGACACCAACACCACCCTGGACGACAGCGAAGACGACGGCAACGGCGGCGACATCGAGGAGATGGCGATGCGCTACGTCAGCCCCGAGATCCGCGCCAAGATGCTCGCACAGCGCGAAGCCCGACAGCAGCGGGAGGCCGAAGACCGCAAAGAGCGGGTCTACAAGCAGGCCAACAAGGCCCTGCGCGACATCGACGACCTCTTCCGACGTGCAGACCGTGAAGGCGACCCCGCCCTCGCCGGAACCCTGCGCGCCGAGGCCGACGAGGAGCTCAACACCCTTCTCCAGCGCATCCCCGCCAGCGCCTTCGACGGCCAGCCCTGGCACGACCACGCCCGACGAATCCGCGAGACCTCCCTGTTCATCCCTGCGCAGGGGCTCCCCCTCATGCCCGGCGACCGCATCGGCCTCAGCGCAAACTCCTGGGACACCGAGCTCGTCGCGCATGAGCTGGTTCGTCTGGGCAAGGACGGCAAGAAGTCAGGTGCGTTCTTCCGCTTGAGTGGTCGGGTGGCTGCCGGTGACTTCCGCTTTGTCTCTCAGGACACCGATCTTCGCGGTGCTCCGCTGGGACTCGAATGGCAGGCCGAAGACGAGGCGGCTCTGATGGCGTCCGCCTCAACGGCCTACAGCGCGATCTACGACATCGACGACTGGCCGGGTCGGCACTGGTCCCGGCTCTCTCCGACGCTCCAGACGTTGCTCTGGCCCGCTGTGGAGCCTGCCCTGCGCAAGAAGGGACAGCCCAACTTTACCGGCTGGATCTACAACGCCGAGGCCATGCGCGTGCCCATCGAGCACGGTGGTCGGCTCGTCCTCATGCGCAAGGGCGGTACCGAGCGCTTGCCCGATGGCGCCGCCATCATCGGCCCGACCCCCGAAGGCTGGAGCCGACTCCTGGCACTGGCAACGGCACAGGGCGGCTCCGGCGATCTCACCTGGACGAACCTCGACCTCACCGCACGATTCTGGTGGGGCGACCGTCGCTTCCCTCGCGGCTTCTTCAAGACCGAGCGGGCCGCAGCATGAGCCGAACCCCGTCCTACCTCGCGCCCCTCGCCATCGGCTTCGTCGGTCTGACCGGTCTTGCCCTGCTCACCCTCGGAGGTTCCGCCATGAGCCCCACCAACACCGACCTCACACCGCCACCGGGTCAGCCGGGTCGCTTCTTCACCTGGAAGGAATTCACGAAGTCGGGCACCGCCAGCCGACTCGGCATCGACAACACCCCGACGCCACAGGCTGCAGCTCGGATCCGGCTGCTGTGCCAGTACATCCTCGACCCGCTTCGTGCCCACCTGGGCCAGCCTCTCCGCATCACCAGCGGGTACCGACACCCCGATGTCAACGCGAAGATCAAGGGGTCTGCGTCCCGCAGCCAGCACATGCTGGGCGAGGCGGCGGACTTCAAGGTCACCGGGATCACCGCCGAGC
>JAQXDW010000081.1 GCA_029251165.1 Myxococcota bacterium | reverse complement strand
GCTTCATCCTCGACTCATCAACGGTCGAGGATGCTGTACCGGAGGAAGAGATCCCGCCCGAGATCCTCCCGGTCAACCTCGAGGGCTCGCTCCTGGAGAAGGGAACCCGGCGGCCGCTCTCAGAGCTGCCGGTCCTGCTTCTCAGCCCTGACGGCAACCAACTCGACCAGACGGAGACCGATGCCGCCGGGCGGTTCTCCTTTCGCGGTGCGCCCATCGGCCCGGTCACCCTCAAGGTCATCTACCCCGACTACGAGTCTTTAGAGACCGGCATCGAGATCACTGCTGGCGAGGTTGCAGACGTCGCCCTGTGGATCCGCAACCTCAACTACCGAGAAGATGAGCTGGTCGGGGTCTACCAGCGGGAGCGCGAGCCAGAGGTCACCCGCCGCACGATCACCGTCGAGGAGGTCCGCCGCATCCCAGGCACGTTTGGCGATCCCGTGCGGGTCATCCAGAGCCTGCCCGGAGCCGCGCGCGCGCCATTCGGAACCGGCGGCCTCATCATTCGTGGGGCAAACCCCGAGGACACCCGGGTCTACGTCGATGGCGTGCTGGTCCCGCTGGTCTACCACCTCGGCGGCATCGTCTCCATCGTCAACTCCGATCTCATCGAGGCCGTGGACTACCTGCCCGGCGGCTACTCTGCCCGATACGGGCGGGGGATGGGCGGCGTGGTCGACATCCGCACTCAGGTGGATCCTCCCGAGGAGGGCAAGCTCAGCTGGAGCACTGACCTGCTCGACTCCGGCGGTCTGTACCAGGGCCAGGTCGGCGGCTGGGGGGTGTCTGTTGCGGCACGTCGCTCGTACATCGACGCGGTCCTCGCGCCGCTCTCCAGCCAGATCGGCGCCAGCCTCTTGCCCCGCTGGTACGACTACCAGGTCAAGGCCAGCCCGCTGGATTTCGACAAGGGATACCTTTCGGTCCTGCTGTTTGGCTTTCAGGATCGCCTCTCTCTGGTCCTGCCTGAAGACACCGCGGTCAACACATCGGGCTTCATCGACAACGACTTCGACACCGCCTACTCCTCGCACCGTGCGGTCGTCCGCTTCGACCTCGACCTCACCGAGAAGCTTGCTCTCCGTACCACCTCGGCGCTCTCCTGGGACGACGCGGTGTTCGACATCACGGATGACTTCCGCTTCTATCAGAAGGCTCCTGGCTTCACGGTCCGCGCGGAGCTGCCCTGGCAGCCGACTGAGGGCTTCAAGCTGACGCCAGGAATGGACCTCTTCACACAGAAGTACGATGTCGAGATCACCCTGCCCTTCACAGAGGATCAGCTCCGCAGCTTCGATCCGCTCGCCGAGAGCGAGCGCTTTGCGTTCGGCTTCAGCGGCATCGGCTTCTCTCCCGATCTGTTCCTGGACGCCCAGCTCCAGCCGCTCTCCGACCGGGACCGCCTGCTGTTCAACCCCGGCATCCGGTTCAGCACCCTGCGCCTGAACGAGAACTACTTCCAGACAACCTGGGACCCCCGCTTTGGGGCTCGCCTTCGGCTCATCGAGGGCGGCTACCTCAAGGGCGGAACCGGCCTCTACAACCAGGGGCCCCAGGGCCAGGACTTCGGCTTCTCTCAGGACGACATCACGATCGGCTTCGAGCGATCGTGGTCCTCAGAGGTTGGCTACGAGCAGCAGATCACCCCAGGGCTGTCGGCTGACTTCACGATGTTCCACCGCTCGATCTCCAACCGCATCGTCAGCAACCCCGCCGCTGAAGACGACCCGACCGCACCAGTCTTTGCCAACCTCGGCGCCGGACGGGTCAACGGCATGGAGATCATGCTGCGACAGGCGGCGGTCAACAACGTCTTCGGCTGGGTCAGCTACACGCTGTCCAAGGCGGAGCGAAACGACACGCCGGAGAACGACGACTCCTGGTACCTGTTTGACTTCGATCAGACCCACATCCTCGTCATGCTCGGCGGCTACCGGTTTCCTTATGACATCGGGGTCTCCGGCCGGCTCCAGTACGTCACCGGAAACCCCTACTCGCCGCTGTCTGATGGGGTCTATGACATTGACCAGGACAGCTACATCTCGTTTGCATCGGGAACGCAGAACAGCCTTCGCCAGCCGGACTACTTCGCCATCGATGCGCGCATCGACAAGCTGTTCGCCTTCAAGAAGTGGCAGCTGGAGACCTACCTCGACCTGCTCAACGTCGTGAAGGGCGAGAATCCCGAAGACATCCAGTACAATTACGACTACACCGAGTCGACCTGGGTAAGCGGTCTTCCGTTCATCCCCTCCCCGGGCTTCAACGCCCAGTTCTACTTCTGAGCCATGACCATGCGCACCCCCCTCGCTCTGGCCCTGATCGCGCAGCTCTGCGGCTGCAACGCGAACACACTGACGCAGTCCTGGCAGCTCGACCGTCTCCGCATCCTCGGCGTCCGCGCCACGCCGGCCGAGCCACAGCCCGGCGAGGTCACCACCTTTGAGTCGCTCGTCTATGTGCCAGCAGAGCTTGAGCTCGAGGGCGTGGTCTGGTTTGGTTGCCTGCCGGAGAGCGCCGATGAGTTCGGCTGTGAGCTGGACACCTCCGCGCTGGAGGATCTGGAGAACGCCTCATTTGAGGAGCTGATCGCCGCGGGCTTCATCGGCTTCGAGCCCGCGTTCTCTCCAGTCTGGATTCCACCGGAGGATGCCCTGGATGGCATGACGGAGGAAGCGCAGCAGGAGGGACTCTCCGCGCTGATCAACCTCAGCGCGCTGCCCGTGGATGCCGAGGACGACGGAGACATCGAGCTGGCCTACAAGCGGGTTCCGGTCAGCTTCGCAGCCACTCCGAACACCAACCCCGACATCACAGGCTTGCTGGTGGACGGCGTCGAGCACGACCTCTCTGAGCCGCTCATCGTCACCTCCGGGCAGGTCGTCGAGCTCGATCCAGTGATGTCCGATGCCTCGATCGAGGAGTACACCTACACCACCTCCGACGGCGTCTCCGAGACCCGCACCGAGGAGCCGTACTTCTCTTGGTACACCGAGGCTGGGATCTTCGATCAGGCGTTCTCGCTGTACCCGTTCACTGCTGTCGAGTGGACCGCACCAGAGCTCACCAGCGGACAGGAGTACGAGGGCGTGATGCTCATCGTGCTCCGGGATCGGCGCGGCGGCATGGCCTGGATGGACCTCAGCGTCCAGGTCTCGCAGTGATCTCAGCCGCAGTGCTCATCGGGCTGCTCTGCGGCTCAGCGAGTGCACAGGATGACGACGTCCCGGTCGAGGACAGCGAGGACGTGAAGCCGCTCGTCTCGATGCCCGAGCTTCTGGAGTATGTGCAGGCGCCGTACCCGGAGGCGGCAAAAGAAGCGGGTGTTGAGGGCACCGTCCGGCTGCT
>JAQXDW010000130.1 GCA_029251165.1 Myxococcota bacterium | reverse complement strand
CACCGCCGCCGCCGCCGCCGCGGTATCCACCGCCGCCGCCGCCACCGCGACCACCGCCGCTGTAGCCACCGCCACCGCCGCCGCCGCCGCCGCGGTATCCACCGCCGCCGCCGCCGCTGTAGCCACCGCCGCCGCCGCCGCCGCGATATCCACCGCCACGATCATCGTCGCGTCGGGGAGGACGCTCGCCTGGACGACGCGAGGAGCGTTCAACGATCGGCCCCCGGGAATCGCGTCCTGGTGGACCACGCCGAGGCGGTCCGCGGCGATCACCGCCACGTCCCCCACCGCGTTCTTGGGCCTCATTGACCCGAATTGTTCGACCATCGAGGTTGCTGCCATCCATTGCGGAGCATGCTCCAGCAACAGAAGACTCATCCGCAAAAGTCACAAAGCCGAAACCACGGGAACGCCCGGTTTCACGGTCTTTGATAACGATTGCCTCTACAACCTCGCCATGTGTTTCGAAGGCCTGACGGAGCCCGGTATCGTCGGTGTCCCAACTCAGACCACCGACGAAAAGCTTAGTACCCATTCTCTCGTGGTTCTCTTGATTGTTGTGCGAGAAAGAATTGTTTGAGGAGTGTTGTTTGCCCGAGGGCAAGCACAGTGTAGCGCATCTGCACGGAAGATCCGAAGTAGATTTTTTTGGCTTCACACAGGTTGTACATCTAAGCCCCAAACACTGCCGCTATAACACTCGCTTCTCCGAAGAGAAGAACCTAACGGCTAAAGCCGGCACCGTACATCTGATACATACCGGCAATTCTACTCTCTGAGTCATTGTGTGGCAGGATTGTGTTGTACTCTCGGACCGGTGTAAACAGGATGTCTACCCGACGACCGGTCGGCCAGGAGCTGAATTCGCTGCTGGAGATATCAAACATGCCGTCGTCGGCAACGACACAGATGATGCCCTGCTCGATGTTCTGCTGTTTGGTGTCGTACATCAGCATGTAGATGAGGATCCAGTCCGCGCTTCCTGAGCTCCACCGGAAGCTCTGATTGCGAGAGATGTCCGGGGGGTTGTTGCCCTGAATCGCTGGCTGGCTGACTGTGACATCACCGCCAGCCCGGAGGATGTCGTTCACCGCCATCCCCGACAGTGCGCCGCCGCTCAGCGCAGTGAGGTCATAGAAAGCATTCTTGGTGTATTGGTTGCCGGCGATGGAATCGGCCCGAAAAAACAGCGACTTCTCGTCCCAGGTCAGCGAGGTCGGGGTGCCGCTGGAGGGCGTCACGGTCAGGGCACTGACCCCAAGCTCATAGACCAGCAGCTCGCCGCCGTAGGCGTAGCTTCCGCCATAGGGCTGACACGAGTCCATGGTCGGCGCGTAGAACTCCCAGTAGTGGAAGTCGGTCGGGACCACAAAGGTCAGCTCTGCGAAGCCCTCTGTGGCGCCTCCGCCCTTCCAGTAGTTGCCGACATAGTCGTAGATGAAGATCGAGCCGATGGCTCCAGCGAGACCGGCTCCGTCCTGGTAGTAGTCAAACGCATTCTTCAGCTTTCCGCCGTGGGTGTCGGTGATCACCGTGACGCTCCGGGTGCTCTCTGAAGTCACCTCCGGCGTGATCACCGTAATGCTGCTTCCGCTGATGCTGCTGATGCCTGCGACTTCATCTCCGAAGTAGACCACTGCGCTGCTGTCGAACGGCCCGCCGTCAATGACCACCTGGGAGCCACCTGCGGTCGTTCCGTATGGCGGCGTGATCTGAGTGACATCGAGTGAATCAAGCCCAGTGTCGATGTCGATGTCCGTATCAGTGTCTGCGTCGGTGTCGGCGTCGGCTTCTTCTACCGAGGTGTCAATGACCCCAGAGTCAGCTTCGTCAGGGTTGAGTGGAAGCTCCGCATACAGGCCGATGTTGCAGCCCCCGAGCACAAGCATCAGTGCAGATGCCTTCATCCTGATCTCCTAAAAGTAGTCTCGGGAGTATAGCCAGACGAACGGTCTCAACGCTGCCCGATATTTTCTGGAATCGCAGGCTCGACGTACTCCGGCTGCTCCCAGACGATGACCAGTGTTCCTCCGATGATCATCATTGCTGCAACGATCCAGAACCACGATGGAAGCCCGCTGCCCGCTCCCCATCGGTTGGGATTTGGGAGCCGGAGGTCATCTCCAGGCCCCGGCGGTGGTGGATCCGGTAGCGCAACCAGTCCACTGTCTTCGGTCAAGGGTCCCAGCTGGGTCGGATCCGAGACTGCTTCCGCTCGCTCTGCAGTCTCCTCAGGCTCGACGACCACCTGCCTCGGCCGCCAGGGTCGCAGCGAGGGCTCTCCAGGAGTCAGCACCGAATGCTCCAGCTGTGGCTGCTTTTTTGACGTCATCTCCTCCCCCGATCGGAGCATCTCACAACTTCAAGCCGCTGGGGAGTCCGCGCCGACATGAATCTGATGCCGGAAGGGTGTCGCTGAGGAGCACGCATCCTGCACAGATCCTCACTCCATGTAGCCCATCGCCTCCAGCTGCTGGCGTGTCTCATCCGAGAGCTCGATTTCCTGTGCCGCTCGGGTGACCGAGGCCGCCCGCTCCGTCTCCCAGGCCGTCAACACAGCCCCCAGCTGTGACCGCACTTCCGCGCTGGGCAGCGGAGTGTGTGCACCGGCATCTGAGCGGGCATACAGCGTGTCCGTCTCCTCGCGGTTGTCCCGTATCAGGAGGTGTGCCTCATCCAGCACCGCGCTCTTCTTGGACTTCATGAAGAAGGTCTCGCTGAAGACTCGAGGATGGCCGGTCTCGACCGCGCCGCGAACCGCCACGGAGAGGTCTGCGCCGTCGGTCGGCTGCTCCGAGCGGATCTGGAGGAGGCTGAGCAGGGTGGGGTGAACATCGATGTTCATCGACAGCCCAGAGACCACATGTCCGGCAGGAAGCGAGGGATGGTGGAGCAGAAACGGGATGTGAATGGCCGAGGCGTAGAGGTAATTGCCATGTCCGGCCCCGTGGTGGGTGGGCAGCTTGAGGCCCTCTCCATGATCGGCGACCACAACGACGAGGAGGTTGCGCTCGGAGAGACCGGTGACGAGGCGAGCGATCTGGGCATCCAGGCGTCGGAGGGCGGTGTCGTAGGGATCGACTAGCTTCTTCTGCGAGCCCGTGAACAGGCCCCGATCCCGCCACGTGATCTGACGCGGGAGGTGGACCCCGGTGAGGACAACCCGCGCAAACAGCCGCTCATCTGGGCGAAGGGTCCGTGCGAAGTCGAGGGTCGCATCGACCAGTTCTTCATCGTCAGACTCGATTCCGTCTGCACGCCACTCTCCAGCAGGCTCGACGAACTGCTCGACTCCCTGCTGAAAACCAAAGACCTCCTTGATGTTCGGGTTCCCAGTCGCAGAGAAGGTCCGGTATCCCTGCGCCGCGAACACCTCCGCGAGGGTGGCGTGCTCATCCCCGAGGACCAGGCTCAGCGCTCCCTTCCTGCCGGGGTTGTCCAGCTGGAGGGTCCTCGGCCAGCGGCCGGTGATGATGCTGCCCACTGAGGGCCGAGTCCAGGGTGCCTGGGCGTAGTGGTTGTCGAACCGAACCCCGCTGGCCGAGAGGCGATCGAGAAAGGGACTGGTCGGGCGGTCGTGGCCGTAGGGCTCCAGGCGGTCGCGACGGAGCGTGCAGGCGATGATGAAGAGAACATCGGTCTCCCCCGCCGCGAGGGGGACCGCGCCATCCGAGCGGAGGGCCGCGCCGACCGCCTCTGGCGCGACGCCAGCGATCGACTCGGGATCGGGCGGGAGGATGACCCCGACCGACCACAAGCTACCGACAATCGTCACACTGACGAGGGCAAAGACAGCACGCCACAGGTTCTTCATGCGGGAAACACCAGCAGTCCAGAGTGAACCGGGCGCACCCGATCGGCGCTCCCTGGCGTGGAGACCACCTCAGTAGAGGACAGGTCGACCGCTTTTCCTCCGATGATCATGCGCTTGGAGGATCCGCCGTCGAGGTTCATCGCCTCCACGCAGCCCAGCGATCGGCAGAGCAGCGCGGTCTGTCGGAGGGTGGTGCCCAGCGCCCGCTCAACGTTTCGTCCGTCGATGGCCACCAGCAGCAGCACTCCATCCGCAGTCAATCCAGCAGCCATTCGAGGCAGGAGGTTCTGATCGAAGGTCTCGTCCTGGGAGAAGGTGACCGGCGGAGCGGTGCCCGCGAAGTCCTGAGCGACCAAGTCAATCGCCAGCTTGCCGTCGCGAAGAAGCCTCGGACCTCCGGCCATCGCCTCACAGAGGGGTGCTGGGAGCTGCCAGGCAATGGGGCCGACTTCGAGCGACACGGGACGGGGGAGCGCAATCACAGCCCCCGCCAGCGGGATCGGAAGGGAGCCGGCTGCGATCGCGGTGATCTGACCGCCGACCACCGCGATGCACTGTGCAGCTTCCGGGCTGTGCTCCCCCCAGGCCCTCGAGAAGCTGACCACACTGTCAGGAATCAGCGCCGGAGCATTGGAGGCGGTGATGGTGACCGAGACGCAAGCCTGCTGGAGGACGACTCCCGCCATCCCAAGCTCTTGAATCGCGGTCTTGCAGCCATCCCAGGTCAGCGCCGAGCGTCGAAAGATCGGCGGGTTCTCGACCACGCCGTCGCTCACCAGCAGGCCGACCGGATCGGTCCGGCGACTGGGCGGCGTGATGTCGGGCTCCGAGTAAAGAAAGAAGCCCCCGGAGATGGCGGCCACAGCACCGCAGGCTTCGAGGATCTCCGGGAGCCCTCCCCGTCCCCGGCAGTCCAGGGCCGCAACGTGCCCAGCTCGGATGCGGAGCACGTTGGCAAAGACCGGTCCCTGCTCGGTCTGCCCCGAGATGCAGCCGTGCTCGATGCCTGACGCAGCAACCGTCCAGGAGATCTCCCCGGCGAGCTGGCTGAGCGTCGGAAGACCCGGTGCGCGGTGATGGAGCAGCGCAGCGCGGCTGTAGTAGAAGTCCACCAGCGCCCGCACCCGAAGCGCCGAAGGAGGGGCACAGGTGAGGATCTCGCCCATCCGCTGAACCAGCCCAACCCGCAAGATAATAGCCTCTGGGGTAGACAATCGCCCAAGGAGGGCATCGACGGAGACAAAGCGGCGGGCAAACAGCTCAGCCTGAGCCTGATCGACTGCACCTGACAGCACGGCGACGATCTGGCGATGAGTTCCCGCAGCCTTCGCGATACTGTCACGATAGAGCGTGTCAAAATTCACCGCAGAGCCCGAGGAACTGCCGCCGAACGCTGACAGCACTGCCAACGACGCGCTCGAGAGATTGTTCTCCCGTGCATATCGAGCGCAGACATCCTCCCACGGCGCCTGCTCAGCAGTAGGTGCGGTCTTCTTCACCGCGCCGCTTATAATCTCAATCTTCAGCCCTGGCCCACGGAGCCCGCAGTATGTATCCACCGCTGTGCTGCATCGGATCACGTCGCGTCGATGCCCGTGCGCTCCGCACGGCCTTCTTCAAGGTCAGTCGCGTCCTCGGGTTTATTCAGGACAACCGGGCACGGCAGGACGGCGGCATGCCGACAGGACTGTGGGATCTTGGAGACAGCGGCGCTTGGATCTATCTGGAGATGCGCTGGTTTGGGGCAAACGCAACGGCGATGTCCGAGCTGATCGTCGAGCGGATGTCGAAGAGCCTGGGCGCACCGCTGGAGATGCTCATCATCACCCAGATAGACGGCGGCCCGATCGATCCCCGCGACAGCGACACCCTCCCCTCCGCCGACGACACCGGGCGCATCACCTACCTCCGGCACCGGTTCAGCCCCGACGGCACCAACCAGCGCCTGCGGTACCCCGCCGCAGATGCCCTGGTCGGAAGTCAGGGACTCGATGGCAACCTCATCAAGTCCACCACTCGCCTCCTCCAGGCCATCGTCAACCCCGGACGCAAGACCCTCCAGACACAGCTCTGGCTGGCCCACAAGGGCACCCCGCGCCAGATGGGACTGCTGGTCCTCGTCGCACGCTCCCGACAGCAGGCGCTGCGGCTCTCCGAGCTCAACGGGCAGCTGGAGCTGTCTATGGAGAGCGCTGGCACGGGCAAGCTGGTCCACTTCCTCCAGTCCAAGGACCTTCGCTTCCTCCAGGCCATCTCGCCCCGGTTCGCCTCCCTGGAGGTTGAGTATCCCGATGAGGCTTGAGATTCGCTCGACCTGGGACGGCCACCCCGCGGCGCCCGGCGAGCATGCCTCCGTAACGCTCTCCGCGACGCCCGATGCCCTGTGCATCACCGTCGACGCCCCCCTCCACGGTGACCCACCGCCACCAGGAGCCCCTGGTCCCTGCTGGGCGCTCTGGGAGCACGAGGTCGTCGAGCTGTTCATCGTCGGACCGAGCGATACCTACACCGAGGTCGAGCTGTCTCCCCACGGACACCACCTCCTCCTCCGGCTCTCCGGGGTGCGGCAGATCACCGAGCGCCTGCTGCCGCTGGACTTCTCTGCGGCTGCTGACGGGGCGCGCTGGTCGGGCACCGCGCGGCTGCCGTGGTCCCTGGTGCCGCCGGCTCCCCGACGCCTCAACGCCTTCGCCATCCACGGTCTCGGCGCACACCGCCGCTACCTCGCAGCGTCTCCAGTGCCGGGTGAGGCCCCGGACTTCCACCGCATCCACTGCTTCCCGGTGCTCCCGCTCCCCGGGGAATGATCAGGTGCGCAGCAGCGCGCCGTCCGTCACGCCGAGCGCGTCTCCGTGCTGGAGGACCGCGAACCGATCCGTCGCGAGCCCCCGCTCCTCCAGGATCTTCGGCAGCAGGGTGTCGACGCCGTGGCTGAGCGGCTCGTCGGTCAGATCGAAGGTGCCCCAGTGCATCGCCATGGCGTGCCGGGCGTTGAGATCGATGAGGGCCTGAACCGAGTGCTCCGGGGACATGTGCTGGGCAGCCATGAACCAGCGCGGCTCGTATGCCCCCATGGGCAGGATCGCGAGATCGATGTCGAGCGCTGCACCGATGGCTGAGAAGCCCCCAAAGTAGCCGGTGTCGCCCGAGTGGAAGATGGTGCGACTGCCTGAGATGACCGCCCCTCCCCACAGCGCCCGGTTGGTGTCGTTGAGCCCTCGGCGGTGCCAGTGCTGGGCGGGAACGAGCCCGACATGCACCCCGCCGACCGACACCCCCTGCCACCAGTCCAGCTCGGTTCGGACGGAGCAGTCCCGTGGGAGGGCTCGCGCGAGGCCCAGCGGGGTGATGAACCGAACCGACTCCCCGAACCGTCGCCCGATGGCCCGAAGGCTGGCGACGTCGAGGTGATCCATGTGGCCATGGGTGAGCATCACGGCGTCGATCCTGGGAAGGTCCGCCGGACGCAGCGGCGCGGCCACCTCCCGACGCATCAGCCCACCTGCCCGCCCAAAGACTGGATCGATGAGCACGCTGATGCCGTCGAGCTGCACCAACACCGAGGCATGCCCCAGCCACATCACCCGGCACGCCTCAGGAAGGCCCCGGAGCCGGCCGAGGGGATCGGAGATCACCGAGAGGTCGGGTCGGCGCTTCTTCTCTGCGGCAAACGCGCTGCGGGAGAATTGCCAGCGCAGGAGATCCCGTGGGCTGCTGACCGGAACATCATGCCAGGGGTTGAAGAAGCCGCTCGGACGACGGTGTGGGGCAAAATAGACGCGATGCTCTTCAGGCAGCAGGTCAGGCGTGGCAATCGGGCGGAACATCTGCGAGTCTCTATCCACCGGCAGTCAGACGTCCACCGGACTACCCTGCTGCGCTGAGGAGGAAGTCATGCTGCTGCTGATGCTTGGATGCTCTGGGACTGGGGCGCTGACCTTGTCAGACTTCGAGCTGAGCTGGCGAGAGGACACCGCTGAGCTGACGATCACGCGTATTGGTCGTACCCTGTTGGAGCTGCAGTCCATTGAGATGGGCAACGGCACCACAGCGATCGATTTCCAGTCCGGCAGCTATCGCTTCGACGACGAGCCGACGGCGTGGACCACGGTCGATCACTTCAAGCTCCTCTCCCGCCAAGACACCGGCGCGTTCGTCGCAGATCTGAAGGACGCGGAGGGGGCCAGCCTCGGGCTGATGCAGATCGTTGTCAACGCAGAGCAGGAGCTGAGGATCCTCATCGACGGCACCACGGGCACCAACCGGGCCCGTGTCGCGCTGGCCTGCACGGGAGACGACACCTTCCTCGGTGCCGGCGGACACGCCATGGATGTCGACCACACCGGCCAGTCCTTCCCGCTGTTCGTCTCGGAGCCCGGGGTCGGTAAGGCAGACACAGAGGAATACCCGGACACCTGGTTCCTCACCGGCACCCGACATGCCGCCAGCTATCCCGACCCCTTCTTCCTCCGCCCTGCGGAACCCGCCGGGTTCCAGGTCAACACCGGCGCACGGGTGGAGGTCGATCTCTGCGACTCCGATCCCGCACAGTGGTCGCTGACGACCTGGGAGGAAGACTTCTCGCTGTCGCTGTTCGCTGGCCTCTCTCCGCTGGAGGTCATCGGCCTCCGCACCCAGTCCAGCGGCGGCGTCTCCGTTCCCCCGGACTGGGCGTTTGCCCCCTGGGCGGACGCCGTGCACGGCCAGGACGAGGTCCTCGAGCTCGCGCAGCTTCTCCGAGACGCTGGGGCCCCCACCTCGGTCATCTGGACCGAGGACTGGAAGGGCGGCGAGACAACCGCACTGGGCTACCACCTGCTGCCGGAGTGGGATCTCGACACTGCGCTCTACCCCGACGCTGTCGACGTCGACAGCATGCTTGAGGCCCAGGGCTTCAAGTGGATGGGCTACTTCTCTCCCTTCATCGCGCCAGAAGCCTCGACCTGGGAGGAGGCTGCGCCCTTCGCGATCACCGACCCGACCACCGACGAGCCCTACACCTTCCTCTCCGCGACCCTCTACGAGACCTCAACCCTCGACCTCACCCACCCCGGGGCCTGGACCTGGGCGCAGGAGAAGATGCAGGCGGCAATGGACATCGGGTTTGATGGCTGGATGGCAGACTTCGGAGAGTGGCTGCCGCCCGATGCTCAGCTCTATGACGGCGATGCCATGGCGGATCACAACACCTGGCCGCTGCTGTGGAGTGCCCTGAACGCGGAGGCGATCGCGGGCACAGACGCGACCTTCTTCGCCCGGAGCGGCTGGAGCGGTGGTCAGTCGCTTGCGCCGATCACCTGGGCAGGGGATCAGCGCACCAGCTTCGATGCCGACGACGGACTGCCCACGGTGGTCGCGATGGGCTTGGGGATGTCGGTGAGCGGGGTGGCGTTCTATGGTCACGACATCGCCGGATACCAGTCTGTCGGCAATGACACGGCGGACAAGGAGCTGTGGTGGCGGTGGTGCAGCCTGGGAGCGTTCTCCCCGATCATGCGCACCCACCACGGCGCCTACGACAACTGGCAGCTGGACTCCGACGACGAGACCCTGACGCACTACGCGACCTATGCCTCCGAGCACACCCGCTTGTTCCCCTACCTTCGTGGTCTCTCAGCCATCGCATCCGAATCGGGCTACCCGCTGATCCGCCACCCAGCGATGCACTACGAGGACGCCGACTGGGCAGCAATGGACGCCTGGCTGCTCGGAGAGTCGATGCTTGTGGCGCCGATCCTGGAGCGCGGAGTCACCAGCCGCGCAGTCGATCTGCCGTCAGACGTTGGCTGGTACGACTGGTGGACCGGAGCCTCGGTCTCTGCCGGGGACTTCTCGGCAGGGCTTGGAGAGATCCCGGTCTTTGCCAGCGAAGGCAGCCTCATTCCGGTCCTCACCGACATCCCCGACACCCTCTCCACCGCGACCGCCGAGGGAGTGACCGACATCGACGATGCCGCGCTGACGCGAACCCTGCGGGTGTTCGGAAGCGGCGGAAGCTTCGTCGAGGCAGACGGAACCCGCTATTCGGCATCCGGTGTGGCCACAGCCGCCGGCAGCACAACGGAGCTGCTGACGAGCGGAGCGCTCACCGTCAGCGGCGTGACGGTGAGCATTTCCGGGAGCGTGGAGCGGACCTACACAGTCGAGGTCTACCCCTGAGCGAGCGGCCTACTCTTCGGACGCTGCTGCGCTGGAGGAGACCTTCGGGCCGGGGCCATCGACGACAACGACGTCCTGCTCGTTGTCGGTCATGGTGGCTTCGTTGAGCTGGCCGCCGCCGCTGCCGGTGTAGCGTGCAGCGATCGGGAGCTTGACAAAAGAGCAGCCGTTGAGGACCGGGGCGCCGTCGTCGACCTGGAGGCCAGCGACCTTGGAGCGGGTGATCTCGCAGCCGTTGAGGGTGCCTCGCCCGCCGGCACGGACCCAGACACCGATGGCCTTTCCGTTGCTGATCTGGCAGCTGGTCAGGGTCGGATCGGCCTCCCCCCAGATGACGACGTCCGGACCCACGTTCTTGGAGATCTCGCAGTTCTCCAGGGTCGGCTTTGCGCCGTTGTAGATGGTCACACCGTTGGAGGTGTGCCCGGAGATCCGGCAGTCCTTGAGGGTGGGCGAGGCAGAAGAGATGCCCACGCCGACCCGGGCAGCGGTGAGGATGCGACAGCCCGTCAGGGTGGGGCGGGCACGATCGGTGATCCACACGCCCATGTGCTGGCTCTTGTGGATCCGGCAGTCCTTGATCTCTGGCGCGGCCTGGCCGCTGATGACCAGCTCACACAGGGCGTGGTTCTGGAGATCGCAGCCGTCCATGAGTCCGCCAGCCCGGTCAAGGAAGACGACGCCGTTGGCCGGTCCCCCGGTGAGCTTGCAGCGGGTCAGGGTGGGTGCGCCACCGGCGACCACGATGTCCGGCTCGGTGTGGTCCTTGAGTCGGCAGCTCTCGAGGGTGGGGGTGCCGCTGCGGATGACGACGCCGGAGCCAGCGTTGTCGTGGAGCTGACAGCTCTTGATGAGCGTGGTGGCGTCTCCCTGGACACCCACACCCGGCGCACCATTGTCGCTGATCTCGCACGAGGTGAGCGTGCCGGCAGCGGCGCCGGTGAGGCTCACGCCATTGGCGGCGTTGTGGTGGATGTGGCAGCGACGGAACGCGGGAGCGCCGCTGCTGATGGTGACGCCGATGCCCGTGCTGTTGGCGATCTCGCAGCCCGAGAACACCGGAGCGGCAGCGCCGCTGACCCGAACACCAGCGCTGCCGAGGACACGACAGCCCTTGAGGCGGGGGGTGGCTTCGTCGGTGATGGTGATGCCGTTGGCGATGATCTCGCAGTTCTCCAGCACGCCAGCAGCCGTGTCCTGGATCTTCGCGCCGGAGATCCGGCACTCAATGAGCCGCGGAGCAGACGCACCGGAGAAGCCAAGATCCGCGATGTGACACTCCGTCAGGATCGGCTTTCCGGCCGAGACACCGAGCCAGGAGAGGCAGCAGCCTGCGATCGTGACGCGTCCGCCGCCGATGGTGACATCGCCAGAGATGACCACTGCGTCTGTCTCACCGTCTCCAATGAGGGTGAGATCGGTGTCGATGGTGAGCGCCTCGGAGTACTTTCCGGGGGCAATCGAAATGGTGGCCCCCTTCGGAGCGTCCTTGATCGCCTCGGCGATGGTTGTGAAGTCCGCGTCCTGTGAACCAACGCTGAGCGAAACCTTGCCTGCCATCTGAACCTCTATTGCTTGCATCGGTCATAGCGACGGCGGCAACCCACCACCTTCAGCTCAACCTCTGCTACGCCGTCGTTGATCATGTCGATTCGACGGGCAGCCCTGCGGGAAAGATCGATAACGCGCCCGGCGGCATAGGGACCGCGATCATTGATCACAACCCTCACGCTTTCTCCTGTATCCACGCGAGTCACCTTCACAACGGAGCCAAATGGGAGACTCTTATGGGCTGCGGTGCGCTTGCGCGGACGGAACGTCTCGCCAGAAGCGGTGGGCTTTCCTCGGAAGCCCGGCCCGTACCAGGAAGCCTTTCCGGTCTGCACCGGCTTCTTTGCGCATCCGACCAGAACCATCAGCAGGACCATCAGTCTCACAGTGACCTCTCAGGCATGACTGACATGATCGCATGTGCGACCTCGCCTGCCGCGAGCACTGCGACCACCGCCTTCGCCTCCGCCGGCTCGGTCAGCGGCAGGAGGCCCGATAGGATCTGACCGCCGCGATCACATCGGACGGGATGCTGCGCGGCAAGCACAGCGACCTCAGCCGGACACGACAGCCCGAGTGCAGCGCGGAGCGGCGGGCCGAGGAGGGCAAAGACGGCCGGCGTGCGATTGGCGATGCGTCCCTGAAGCGCAAGGGCCACCCGCCCCATGCTCCAGCGGGGGTTCAGCTCAACGACGGGCTTGAGGCGGTAGCCGTTCCCGTCGGCGTAGACCAAGGCATCCACCCCGAGCGGTCCACGGTACTCCGGCAGCGCCGCGGCGCAGTGGGTCCCGACCGATGCTGCCAGCCGCTGCATGCGCCGGGCGTCTCGGCCGTCCCCATGGAGCCATCGGATCAGAGGCGACGGCAGGCCGTCCGTGATCCGCGAGAGCCAGTGCCCGAGGTACTGACCACGGCTGTCGGTGAAGAACCGTGTGGTTCCCTCGAGCCGGGCGCCGTCGTCGGTGAGGGTGAAGTGAAAGGAGAGGTCGAGGACGCGCGGCAGCCACGGCTCGACCACCACCGCTCCCTGGCTGCGGAGGGTACGAACCAGCCAGCGACGCTGTGGCTCGGTCAGCGCACCGTCGACCCGGATCGCTCCCCGTCCGGCGGCCCCAAGCTCCGCCTTGATGACACAGGAGCCAGACCGCGCAGCCTCAACCTCCGCCTCAGCGGTACATCGCCGCCCAATGGTCGCGCGCGGGGCGAGCCAGTCCGCACCATCGAGGAGCGCAGAGAGAACGGGCAGAGCTGCAGACTTCCGATGCCATCGCGCGCGGTCAGGCTTCCAGGCAGCAGCCCCGAGGGGCGCAAGGAGCGCCGCAGAGGCTGGACTCACCCCCCATGGTGAGAGCCCACCGAGGGTACGGCGGGTCAGAGGGTGGTCGCTGAGGTGATCGTCAAACACCACCAGCTCGGGGATCACGAGGCCAGCCCCCTGGAGGCTGCGGAGGTGGGCAGTCGATGGCCGGCGTCGAAGCAGCACGGCGTCGTCGGCGACCGCCAGAAACATCGGCAGGCTCTCCAGATCGGCAGCGAGGGTCTTGGCGATCTTCGGTGCCTGTCCGTTGAGGATCTCCGCCTCACAGCCCGGATTAAACCACCACACCGTCGGCGGACGCCCGCGGGAGTGCCCGAAGACCTCCAGCTCATTGATGAACGCCTCGGACAGGCCGGCCTGCCTTCGTCCGTCCCGGTCAAAGCCCCTGCCCTTGCCCCTCGCCGGTGTCAGCGGCGGCTCGAGCAGCCCGGACCAGGCGCTCCAGTCGTCCTGCTCCGGCGGCTTCCACCGACGCAGCCAGCGCAAGCCCTGGCGGACGTGGGCGATCTCATCGCGGTAGACCTCTCCCATCAACGCGGCAGTCTGTGCGTCTCCGACCCGGGCAAATGCAGCCCCGTAGAACCGGGCGTGGTCGAGGTTTGCCTGCTCAAACGTGAGGCTCATGCCCGCCGAGAACGCCGCCGGGGTGTCTGCGCTGCGGAGAGAGCGCCAGAAGAAGTCATTGACCGGAATCTCCCCCAGCGACACCGAGAGCTCAGCCATGCGCTCCAGGTACAGCGTCAGGTGGCGCTGCTCGTCGCGCATCGTCGCCGCCAGCCCCCGCCGAAACGGTCGGGGCGCGCTCGGAAAGCGGAGCAGCATCAGGGCCATCAGCTCCAGCGCGAGCAGCTCATGGTTGGCGAAGAAGTGAAGGACGATCCCGCGGCTGCGGGGATCGGTGAGATCGCCGGGGAACGGGACCCGCATGCGGCGATCGGGCAGGGGGAGAACGCTCGGACGACCCGGAGCATCCGGCAGCGCGATGGCCGCTCCGGGATGGTCGTCGCGCAGCGCCGTCAGGGGCGCGAGCTTGTCGGAGAGCTCCGTGCCCATCAAGATCTGCTCTGCCCAGCGCCGAAGACTCAATCCCGGATCTCCTCTTCAAGCGTGAGGTAGTCCTCCAGGGTCTCCAGCTCGAGAACACGCTTGGCGATGTGATAGCGATGACCGGCCCGCGCCATCGCGGCGAGGTCCTTCTCCCGGCGCTCTTCGCGCTTGCGGGGATCCATACGCCAGGGTCCAAACCGGCGTCGGCGGACATAAGCAACGGCCGCCTGAAGCGCCGGATCGTGCTCAGCGGCTTCCTCCAGTTCCTTGATGGCCTCGTCAATGACCGTCCGTGGAACCCCCTTGGCGCGGAGTCGCTGGGCGATGTCGCGCAGAGTGACCCCGCGGCGGTGGTAGCTGGCAACCCAGCGGCGGGCAAAGCTCAGGTCGTTGATGGTGCCGTTGTCGACCATCTTCTTGACGACCCCCTCCATCACCTCGATGGCCTCATCCCGATCGCCGCCGTGCTCGCGAAGCCCCTTGTTGACCCGCTTCATCAGCGCACGCCGGAGACCACCGGAGCAGGGATTGTACCGCTCGATGTACCACTTCGCGACGTTGGTCAGGTAGCGGTCGGTGGGCTTCTTGGGCTTCTTCTTCTCGCGCGGCTTGCGCCCCCGGCGCGCCCCCGATGCGCGACCAGCCTCCGGGTCATAGCGACCCACGCCAGCAACGCTCTGAGAGACATCCCTGTCATCGTCGGCCATCAGTCGACCGTGATGCGTGCCAGTCGCCGCTCCAGTCGGCTTCCGCGCTCTTCATCGAGCGCGGTCAGCTGGGCGAGCACCTCGGAGGCTTGATCAGGCTGCCCCTCGGAGGCGTGGGCGATGGCCTTCAGCTCCAGGGCATCAGGGACGTACTCGCTGGTCGGGTAGACCCGCAGCAGACCATCGACCCGGCCCAGCACAGAGTTCCACGCTGCACGGTTCTCGTAGAACTCCGCGATGACCAGCTCCTTCTTCGCCAGGCGCTCCCGACACTCCCGGAGCATCTCCTGGACCTCGACCTGATGCTCGCTCTCGGGAAACCGCCCCTCGAAGCCAGACCAGGTGTTGACCGCCTGACGGGTCCAGGTCTGATCCCGGCCCGCAACGGTGGGTGCCTTTTTGTAAAGAGTCAGCCCGATCCGGTAGACCACGTAGTCCAGCTCCGGGTTGCGAGGGTGCATGCGCATGAAGTCCTCATACGCAAGGCGCGCCTGGTCCCACTCGTGCTTCTTGAAGAAGACGTCCGCGATCGCAAGCTCTGACTTCACCGAGTAGGGATCATCCCGGTAGTAGTTTCGGATTCGGTTGAACTGCTCGATGGCTTTTGTGTAGTAGCCACGCTTGAGGTACTTCTGCCCCAGCTCGTATTGCTCCTCGACGGTCAGGACCTCTCGCTCTGCCTGCGCAGTCGAGAAACCAAGCAGGATCACAACAACGATCCCTCTGAGCATGCCGGACATCATCACTCCTCTGTGGTGCAGGACTCCTGCACAATCAGCGCAGGCAATATATACGGTCAGAGCCAACCCCGGAGATGTTGGTAGGAGTCCACATGTCAAACACCCCGCCAGTCAACTTCTCCCAGTTCATTGTCAGCCTCGCCAGCTCCGCGCTGGTGCACCTCGGCGAGATCGCTGAGCCCGGCAGCACAGAACCGAAGGTCGACCTCACGCTTGCGCGACACACCATCGATCTCATCACCATGCTGCAGGCCAAGACGGCAGGCAACCTGGATAGTGAAGAGAGCCGGCTTGTCGAGGCTGTTCTCGGAGATCTGAGGACGAAATTACTGACCGCAAGCACGGGCGACTGAGTCCGGCACAAATAAGCAAATTGACACCCGGGGGAACCTCACGTACGCTCCCCCGCTGTAGTACTGGGGCACTGAGCCCCTGTCCCACACTGAGGGGCCGATAGCATCGGCTCATGGAGGAGAATCATGAACAAGAACCACCTCACGCTGCTCGCGGCACTCGCACTCGTCGGCTGCAAGGACAAGGGCGACTCCGGCGATGTCACTGACACCAGCTGCACCGTCGAGACGAAGGCCGAGTACCCCATCGATGGCCAGCCCGATGCCTACTACCGTGCTGACGTCGAATTCAGCCTCTCCGAGACCGACACGTCCGCCAGTGTCTCCCTCGCGGACTCCAGCGGTGCGGCCGTCTCTGGAACCTCCAGCCTGAACGATGACAGCGACTACGTCACGTTCAGCCCCGACGCACCGCTGGCTCCGTCCACCAGCTACACCGCGACGATCTCCAGCTGCGATGGTGAGACCGCTTCCATCACCTTCACCACCTCCGCGCTCGGTACCGCGATGACCGCAGACCCGGCCGGCAAGACCTACGTGGTCGATCTGGCTGGTGGTCGCTTCGTGAAGCCGGCCGGTGTGGGCGACCTCATCGGTGGCCTCCTCGAGAACGCCATCCTCATCGGTGTCGTCTCCGCGGACACTGAGCTGGAGATTCGTGGCGCCATCAGCACGGACGAGTCCACCGAGCAGGACACCTGCACCCCAAGCCTCGATGACTTCCCGAACGCGGACTTCAGCCAGGCACCGTACTTCGAGATCCCCGAGGGTGATGTCGCGATCAGCGTCGCTGGCTTCACCGTCGAGATCAACTCGATGTCCATCTCTGGCAGCTTCGCCGCAGACGCCTCCTACTTCGGTGGTGGAACCGTCTCTGGCGAGCTGGATGCCCGCGATCTTGGTCCGCTGCTCAAGGGTCAGGTCGACGACACCAGCCCCGAGTACCTCTGCAGCCTCCTGGCTGGCTTCGGCGTCTCCTGCGTCCCCTGCGTCTCTGACAACGAGCCCTACTGTGCAGAGCTGATGGTCGTCGACCTCATCGCTGACGAGCAGTCCGGCGAGCTGATCGAGGTAGAGCTTGAGGACTGCCACGAGACCTGCGCAGCCTCCTGCGAGAACAAGGAATGCGCGGACGCTGCGACCTTCCCGGTCTGCAACTGATTCCGTCCCCCTGACGACGGGGAGCCCGCGGCCATGCGCCGCGGGCTCTTTTTTTGTGACCGGATCGCTTGGTGGCCCGAGCAGCGAGCGAGGCTCGGCGCTCACAGACCGTCTCCGGCATCATCTCCGCTGCGGCTGAGGTGGCCTCAGTCCAGCTCAGGCAGCGCGATCCCCACACGGGCGAGCAGCGCTATAAAGTCTGGCGGTGGTGCCCGTTCGCAGCGCACACTCTCGCCGCTGATGGGATGGGTGAAGCCCAGCTGAGCGGCGTGGAGGAGCTGGTGGTCGAGCCCGACGAGCAGAGGCCGCCAGGCGGCAGGGCGCTTCTGCTTGCTGACATAGATCGGATCCCCGAGCAGGGGGTGACCGATGTGGGTGAGGTGGACCCGAATCTGGTGGGTCCGCCCGGTCTCCAGGCGGCACTCCACGAGGCTGACCTCTCCCCCCCGCCCGGTGCCCGGCGGTCGGGACGTCGCGAGGGTTTGGTAGTGGGTGATCGCATGCTTCCCGACGCCCTCCCCGACCACAGCGAACCGGAGGCGGTCCTTGGGGTGCCGTCCGAGTCGGGCATCGATGCTCCCGCAGACCGGATCGGGCCGCCCCCAGACCAGCGCGAGGTACCGACGGTGGACGGTGTGGGCGGCAAATTGCGCGGCGAGCCCAGAGTGGGCAAGATCGCTGCGAGTGACGACCAGGACCCCGCTGGTCCCCTTGTCGAGCCGGTGGATGATGCCCGGTCGGGCGGGATCGCCGGGCTCCTGTCCGCTGGCCCGGATCCGGTGCAGCAGGGCATTGACCAGGGTGGAGTCGGGGTGGCCTCGCGAGGGGTGGACCACCATGCCTGCAGGCTTGACCACCACCATGACGTGCGCATCCTCGTAGAGGATCTCCACCGGGATGTCCTGAGCGATGAGCGTGGAGGGCGGCGAAGGTGGAATGTCGATGCACACGACCTCGCCGCCAGCCAGCCTCAGGCTCGGCCGAGCCGTCTGGCCATCGACCAGGATCGCGCCGGACTTGATGAGCGACTGAATCCGACTTCGGGACTGGGGCAGCTGACCGGCGAGCCAGCGGTCCAGACGTCCAGCGTCTTCCGGGGCAGTGAAGGTCTCAGACATCAGCGATGCTGCTTGAAGAGATCCATGTATTTCTGGACGGCATCGGTGTGCTCGATGTCCAGCTCGCGCACGATCTCCTTGACGTAGCCGCGCACGAAGGTGCCTGTCGGCAGGCGATCAAAGCCGTTGTCCTCGATCGCCTCCAGGTAGCGGGGGGAGATTCGGGTGGCGTGAGAGAGGGCCTGGATGTCGATGCCGCGCATCTCGCGGACCGCCTTGAGGAACCGTCCGTCATAGCCCAGCCGAGCCGAGAGGCTCTCAGGCGTCTCGTCGGCAGGCTCAGGGAGGTTGGTGAGGATCGGAACCTCGATTCGGGGGGCAGACATGGGCGGTGTGGTCGCACGGGGGGGAACGGTCGGCCTGGAAGACTGCGCCGGCGCCACGCCCGGGATCGTCAGCGACGGTGCGACCCGCAGCGTCGGCGGAGACGCCGTCTTGGGAGTCGAGGTCGGGGTCGGGGGTGGGGCACTCCGTGGCTTCGAGGCGGTGACCTCGATCGGCGGCAGGGTCGGCAGACCGTCCGTGATCGGCAGATCGGTCATCGTTCGGAGCACATCGAGGGCGGTCACCGTGACCGGATCCATCAGCGCGCTCCGACACCGCTCCCACAGCTCACTGGCGTCGGATGGGATCTCGTCCTCAACCACACCGAGGAAGGCGTTGTAGCGACGACGACGGGCCGGCTCCGAGAGCACCCGAACCGCCTCGCGCAGCGACCGCTCCTGCGCTTCCAGCAAGGAGACGTCCGCTCCCTGCTTTCGAGCTGCTTTCAGCCGACGCACCAGGGCAGCGAGCCGTCCCTGGAAGGCAGAGCGGATCGTTTCGGGGGAGGCTTCCGGAGAGACCCCCAGCATTTCATAGAAGCCCTGAGACATGACCGGGGAGTATCGCAGCAGTCCAGGTGGTGTCGAGCATCCACGACGCAGATCACCCGCAGCGACTGCCGCGAGCAGGCCCAAGATCACAGCAGCACCCCAGCCGACACCACCCTCCTCATCGACCAGAGCGTCGGCCAGGCTGCGCCTCGAGACCGCTAATCACCTCGCGCGCGCTCCCCCCGACAGACCCGAAAGCCCTGCCCCGTCATCGGCCATTCGGTCGCCGTTCTCGACGCCGACGGCTGGCCGGCCGGTGCCCCATCAGTGATGAAGAAGCACCGCCCAGCGAAGGCTCCGCAGCCCCGCCGATGCCTCGAGGGGATCATGAACGCCGAGAACGGATCGCGTCGATGAGCACCTCGGCATCTCCGGGCAGCAACGTGCGCGGGTCGAGGATCAGGGTGTCACGGGCGACCCGAGCAACGATCGATGGGCTGCCCTGTCGCAGCGCGGCGCAGAACGCATCGGGCCGCTTGACCGGCACCGCAACGACAAAGGTCGGCAGTCCCTGTGCCGGGAGCGCGCCGCCGCCGGAGTAGCTGGTGTCTGCTTCTACCCGAGAGCCCGGGATCTCCGCAGCGATCCGATCGGCCGCTTCCCGACACTGCGCAGCGGTCATGGCAAGCATCCGGCGTGCGGGAATCGCCTCATTCTGCCGTCCCTGTCGGTAGAGCAGGAGGGTGGCTTCCAGGGCCGCGAGCACCATCTTGTCCAGACGCAGCGCACGGTAGAGCGGATGTCGCCGCATCTTCTGGATCACCGGGCTCCGGCCAACGATCATGCCCGCCTGCGGTCCCCCCAGGAGCTTGTCACCGGAGAAGCAGACGGCATCGACCCCATCAGCGATGGCATTGGAGACCAGCTCTTCAGCCTCCAGCTCGACCACGCTGCGCTCCATGGCCGGGGCGCTGTGCAGCAACCCCGAGCCGAGATCATCGACCACCAGAACCCCGCGCTCGCGAGCCAGGGCACACAGCGCTGCGCGGTCCGGCCGCTCCGTGAAGCCGATCATCCGAAAATTTGAGGCGTGGACCCGCAGCAGCACCGCAGTGTTCTCGGTGATCGCGTCTGCATAATCGCTGAGCCGAGTGCGGTTGGTCGCCCCGACCTCCACCAGCCTCGCGCCGCCATCGCTGATGACATCTGGCACCCGGAAGCTGCCGCCGATCTCGACGAGCTCTCCCCGACTGACGATGACCTCCTTCCCTCGCGCCAGCGCGGTCAGCGCGAGCAAGACACCAGCGGCGTTGTTGTTCACCCCGATCGCAGCCTCGGCTCCGGTCAGCTCGCACAGCGGAGCCGCAATTCCCTCCAGGCGTCCGCCGCGCTTGCCGGTAGACAGGTGCATCTCCAGGCTGGAGTACCCCCCAGCGACGGCAGCGGCGGCGGCAGCAGCCTCCGGGGACATCGGGGCGCGGCCGAGGTTGGTGTGCAGGACGATGCCGGTGGCATTGATCACCGGGACCAGTCGCGGTCGGCAGAGCGCCTCAGCGCGCTGCGCGGCGGCGTCCGCGAGGGGGGAGACCGCCTCTCCGGCTCGAATTCGCTGGCGTGCATCCTCGATGACCTCTCGGGCAACCCGGACCGCGAGATCATGGGACAGCCCAGCAAGGCGTGGGTCCTGGAGAAGGCGGGAGACGCTGGGGAGGTCTTTGAAGCGCATACGGAGGAGACGGCCCATGGTGATAAGAGGGAGGCAGAGGCAGCCACATGAATACCCTGATTTACCTGCTCGCTGCGTTGTATATTGGGAGCCTCGTGGTCCAGGCCCGAGAGTCCGATCGCAACGATCCGATTCGACGGGCCTTCGCCGGCCTCGGCGCCCTGATGGTCGCAGTCTACCTGTGCTTCGCCGCCTACCTGACCAGCGGCTTCGAGGGCATGCGCTACCTGTACGTGTTCCTCGGAGTGTTCCTGCCCGCAGCGAGCATGACCCTCTTGCTGCGGATGATGGGCGCTGAGGACATGGTGCTGGGGCGCCGAATGTGGTCGCTGGCGGGTGCGGTGGTCGGAGTCTGCCTGCCGGTGCTCATCCTCCTGCTCGCGTTCTATGAGGCTCCCCTCAGCTTTCCGTTTCCCGAGCTGCCGGCCTCGCTGTGGACTTTTGGCGGCACGGTGTTCTGCTTCACCTGGCTGCTTCGCCAGTACTGGGCCTATCCAGAGGGCATCCAGCGGACCCGGCTGCGATACCTGATCGTCATCATCGCCACCACCCTCAGCGTGACGGGAATCGAAGCAACCATTCGCCTCTATGGTCGTCTGCTCAGCGAGCCCGGGGGAGCGGACATCCTCCAGGGAGCCTTCCCACCCGTTGGCGCGGTCTTGAGCACCTGGCTGCTGCACATTCTCCACCGCATCATCGAGCTGTACCGGCTCATCGATCTCCAGGAAACGTTCTCCCACGCCCTGACCCTGGTCATTGCAGCGGCCCTCCTGGTGACCGCCAACGGAGTGGCCGTGTATTGGGTCGATGGGCTGTCCTCGCCGCTGCACGGCAGCTTCCAGATATTCCTCATCACCGGAGCATTCCTGGCAGTGTTCACGACCATCCAGGAGCGCCTGGAGGCCCTGGTTGGGCAGTGGCTCAACCTCCAGGGGCGTCGGCTGGAGCAGACCTTTCAGGAGACCGAGCGCGCGCTGGCGACGATCATCACCCTGCAGGACCTGGAGAGCGAGCTGCTGGGCCGCCTGCATGCCTCAGGACGGGTCCCGCTGACCAGCCTGTACCTCTGGGATCAGGGTGTCTTTCGGCTCTCTCTGGAGCGCGGCGTGGGAGAGCGTCCGCCGATGCGCACCATCGCCGATCAGCCCTTCACCAGCGCCTTCCGAGAGGGGCAGCGCAGCTACAGCCTGCGGACCCTGCGGCGAGAGGCAAAGCGACCCGGCGGCACCGATGAGGAGCTGTCCGCACGCATCAAGGCGATGGAGGCCATGGACGCGGATCTCAGCCTCTCGGTCATGTCCGGCGATCTTGTCCTGGGCTGGCTGAACCTCAAGGGTGACGAGTACAGCGACGGCTTCTCCTATGAGGAGATCCGACGCCTCCAGGGCATCGTCGACCGCACTGCGGTGGTTCTCGAAAACCTCAGGGGCTTTGAGCAGCTCAAGGAGCAGCACCGCCTCGCCGGCCTCGGCACCATGGCCGCTGGTCTTGCCCACGAGATCCGAAACCCCCTCGCCGGCATCAAGGGAGCCGCCCAGTACCTCCAGGGAGACGTCGCCGCAGACGAGCTGGAGGACTTCGTCTCGCTCATCGTGGAAGAGACCGACCGCCTCAACGGAGTCGTCAGCCAATTCCTCGTCTACGCACGCCCCTTCGAGGTTCGCGCCGAGGTCAGTGACGCCAACGATCTCATCGAGCGCACCCTCGGTCTGGTCCGGGCAGAGGGACACCCTGACGGCGTCGTGATCGACACCAGCCTCGCGACCGGACTGCCACAGGTCCAGATGGACCGAGACCGCATCCAGCAGGTCCTGCTCAACCTCACCCACAATGCGCTGCACGCCATCGCCGGCAGCGGAACCATCTCCGTGAGCACCTCAGTTGGCCGCCTGCTTCGTCAGAGCGGCCGGGGACGACCAGCGCTGACCATCCAGATCACCGACAATGGTCCGGGCATCACCCCTGAGGACATGGAGAAGCTGTTCATCCCCTTCTTCACCACTCGACCGCAAGGAACCGGCCTCGGCCTCGCGATCAGCCGCCGGCTCATTGAGGCTCACGGTGGCGAGATCGACGTGCGCAGCGTCCCCGAGCAGGGAAGCACATTCACGATTCGGCTCCCGCTGACCGAGGAGGGACTGCCCGCGCCCTTGACGGACCCCGACCCGACGGAGGAGCGGGCGCGTACCCGGCTGAGGCTGAGCGCTCGAAAATGAGTCGGCTAAGAGTGCATCCTCACCGCACCCTCTGACTGCATCACCACCTCGGCCTCGACCACCGACAGCTCCTTGAGCCGTGCGGCAACCAGGGAGCGACCGAACAGCTGCTCGGCCATGTCAACATAGGTCCGATGATGGCGCGCCTCACAAGCCAGGAGCCCGCTGTAGAGGCGCGACAGCTCGGGGTCCGGGGAGAGGCCGTCGGGAGAGAATGCTTCGCTCAGGAGCTTCATCCGCTCACAAGAGCGGGCCTCGATAAGCGATGCACACAGCATGAGATCCAGGCATCGCTCCGGCTCATTCTTGCGTGCCGATTTCACCAGGCGGCCAGCGTATGCAGATGGGGTCAGCCGACGAATCGGAATTCCCCTTCGCTCCAAGACGGACAAGACCTGCTCGAAGTGACGGAGCTCCTCACGCGCCAGGACAGAGAGCGGGACCAGGAGCTCTGGTCGGTCGGGATACCGAAACAGGAAATTGATCGCCATCGAGGCCGCCTTCTTCTCACAGTTGGCGTGATCGATGAGGACCTCTTCGAGGTTGGCGAGGGCGCCTGGCAGCCACCCGCTGTCGGTCTCAGCAGAGAGGTTCAGCACAGCTCATCCCTATCATGTCACCTCCCAATGGGTTGACGAGACCGGGTGTAACGAGGCAGATTGTCGCCGGTTTCATCAAAACGCTCAAGATGTCGGTCGATATACCGAAGAAAATGTCCATCAGGGGGATGGGAAACATGAAGAAGCTACCAGAGCTAATAGCACTGAGTATCGGCATGGGTGTACTGAGTCTGGCGGGCGTCATCGCATGGCAGTCCGTAGAGGCGAGCACACATCCCGTCACCGAGACCACACCAGCAACAACGGCAACGCCACTTCAGACCGGTATGGTCCCCTCTCGACGGTAAGCCCGTCGGGGTCACGGTGCGAGTGCTGAGCGCACTCCCGCCAGCATCTCCCCACCGCAGCCGTTAGAATCCGGCACGCGCGGCCGACCAGACGTGTCGACCGCCAGCGGGAGAGTCAGTGGCTGCGGTTTCCTTTCAGTCCGTTCCGGAGATGTTCCTTCATCGGGTGGCCTCCACCCCCGATGCAGACGCCTTCTACCACCCGGACGGAGAGAAGTGGCTCACCAGCACCTGGAGCGATGTCGGCGACCGCGCCCGGAACATCGCTGGCGGCCTGATGGCGATGGACCTGACGCTGGAGAGTCGCTGCGCCATCCTCAGCAGCACCCGAGTGGAGTGGATCTTCGCAGACCTCGGCATCCTGTGTGCCGGCGGCGTGACCTCGACCATCTATCCCTCCTCCACTCCAGAGGAGTGCGCCTTCATCCTCTCGGACTCTGGTGCAGCCTTCGCCTTCGCCGAGGACAACACCCAGGTCGAGAAGCTCCTGTCGGTCCGCGAGCAGCTCCCGAAGCTCCGCGGAATCATCACCACCGATGGTCGCGCCAGCGCGGACGGATTCGTGCTCACCCTCGCCCAGCTCGAGTCGCGTGGACGACAGTGGCACAGCGACAATCCCGGCGCCTACGCAGCACGCACCAAGGCGATCCGCTCGGACCACCTCGCGACCCTCATCTACACCTCCGGCACCACCGGCCGCCCCAAGGGCGTCGAGCTGACCCACGACTGCTGGGTGTTTGAGGCTGAGGCGATGGACTCTCTGGGCTTTCTCTCCCCAGCGGACAAGCAGTACCTCTGGCTGCCGCTGTCCCACAGCTTCGGCAAGGTCCTCCAGGTCGCGATCATCCGAATCGGCATCCCCACCGCCGTCGACGGGCGCATCGAGCGGCTGTTTGACAATCTCAAGGTCGTCCAGCCCACCTTCATCGCTGCAGTTCCCCGGATCTTCGAGAAGGTCTACAACAAGATCGTCAGCAGCGCGAAGGAGAAGGGTGGCGTCAGCCAGCGGGTCTTCCGGTGGGCGATGGACGTTGGGGCTGAGGTCTCTGCGCTCCGACAGCTCGGTGCCACTCCGACCGGCTCACTGGCGGTCAAGTCCGCCCTTGCCGACCGGCTCGTGTTCTCCAAGTTCAAGGAAGAATTCGGCGGAAAGATCCGCTTCTTCCTCTCCGGTTCTGCTCCGCTTTCCTATGACATTGCAGTATTCTTTCACGCCGCAGACATCCTCATCCTAGAGGGCTACGGACTCACGGAGAGCAGCGCCGCGAGCTTTGTCAACCGCCCGGATCGATACCGGTTCGGTACGGTGGGCACCCCGCTGCCCGGGGTCGAGGTCAAGCTGTCGGAAGAAGACGACGAGATCCTCCTCCGTGGGCGGGGCATCATGCGCGGCTACACCAACCTCCCCGACATGAGCGCTGAGACGCTGAGCGAGGACGGCTGGCTGTCCACAGGCGACCTCGGCACCATCGATGCCGACGGCTTCCTCAAGATCGTGGACCGCAAGAAAGACCTCATCAAGACATCCGCGGGCAAGTACGTCGCCCCCCAGAAGCTGGAGGGTCGCCTCAAGGCGCTGTGCCCCTACATCAGCCAGGTCCTCGTGCACGGAGACACGCGCAACTTCTGCACCGCGCTGCTCACCCTGTCAGAAGAGGACCTCCGAAAGTGGGCCGAGTCCGCAGGGCTCAGTCACCTCAGCTACAGCGAGCTGGCGGCGCACAAGCACATCTACACGCTCATCAAGCCCTACGTTGATCAGCTCAACGGCGAGCTGGCACGCCACGAGACGATCAAAGAATTCGCCCTGCTGCCGGCAGACCTGACCATAGAGAACGGCGAGCTGACGCAGAGCCTAAAGGTCAAGCGAAAGGTGGTCGAGGCGAAGTACCAAGACACCCTGGACAGCTTCTACAACGCCGAGATTCAGGATCTGTAGCGCCCGGCATAGATCACGGTAGAGGAAAATCCGGCGGCAGCTGTATATAGGTTCCGGCCTCGGAGGGAGCATGGCGGACGATCACGGCAGCCGGATACCTGGCTTCTACAAGCTCACGGTGGAGCAGCGGCGCGCGCTGGTCGCGGACCGTGCTCAGCTCGATGCAGACGCATCGGCCGCGCTGAGCGGAGGCGCCCTGAGCTGTGAGCGCGCCAACCTGATGGTCGAGAACGTCATCGGGACCTTCGCCCTTCCCCTTGGAATCGGGGTGAACTTTCAGGTCAACGGCGAGGACTGCCTGGTGCCGATGGTCGTCGAGGAGCCCTCGGTGGTCGCCGCGGTCTCCAACATGGCCCGACTGGTCCGGCGCTCTGGAGGGTTCACCGCCGAGTCCGACCCCTCGGTCATGATCGGACAGGTCCAGCTCATGGATGTCGCCGATCCAGACGCCGCGATCGCCGCAATCGAGTCTGCAATTCCCCGGCTGTCCGGGATGGTCGCTGGTATTCATCCGAGGCTGGAGGCGAGAGGCGGCGGGCTGCGGGGAATGGAGGTCCGCCGCGTGACCTACGACGAGCCGGGCGAGCCGGTCGTTCAGATGGTCGTCCTGCACTTCTACATGGACTGTGTCGACGCCATGGGTGCGAACATGGTCAACACCGTCGCCGAGCGGCTGGCCCCAGAGATCGAAGCGATAACCGGCGAGGCGGTCGGGCTTCGCATCCTCTCCAACCTCGCCTCCCGCCGGCTGTCCCGAGCCCGCTGTCGCATCGATCCCGCCCACCTCTCCACCGCCACTGTCGATGGTGAGGCGGTCGCAGATGGCATCGTCAACGCCTATCGGTTCGCCTGGGCCGACCCCTGGCGCGCCGCGACCCACAACAAGGGCGTGATGAACGGCATCGACGCCGTCGCGCTGGCGACCGGCAACGACTGGCGGGCGATCGAGGCTGGGGCGCATGCCTGGGCCTGCCGCGACGGGCAGTATCGCTCTCTGACCGCCTGGAGGCGGGATGAGCAGGGCTTCCTCGTCGGTACCATCGAGCTTCCGGTGCAAGTCGGCACGGTCGGTGGCCTGATCAAGAACCACCCCACCGCTGCCGCCAACCTCCAGATCCTCGGCATCACCCGCGCCGGACCGCTCGCCGCGGTCATGGCTGCGGTCGGGCTTGCCCAGAACCTCGGCGCCCTGCGCGCCCTGGCCACTGAGGGGATCCAGAAGGGCCACATGCGCATGCACGCACGCAACGTCGCGGTCCAGGCTGGTGCACGCACCGACGAGATCGCCGCAGTGGTCTCGCAGCTCTGCACCGCCGGGGACTACTCGGTGAGCCGCGCACAGCAAGCCCTCGGCTCCCTCCGGTCGAGCCGGTGACCTCCCTGCACACCGCCAGCGGGTACGCACCCGGCAAGCTCATCCTCTCTGGGGAGCATGCGGTGGTTCACGGCCACCTCTGCCTCGCGCTGGCGGTCAGCCGTGGGACAACCGTCACCCTCACCCGCCGCAGCGGACCGACCAGTCTCGACGATGCTCCGCACGCTGACGACCGACTCGCCGCAGTGCTGGCTGCGGTCCTGCCGACCGATGGCATCGGGGTGTCCATCTCTACAGACCTGCCGGTGGGCCGGGGAATGGGGTCCTCCGCGGCGCTGGCCGTGGCGCTGGTCCGTGCGCGCGCAGCGCTGGCCGGACAGGACGCCGGCTTCGCGGAGTGTCACCGTGTGGGCTTCGTCATCGAGCGCCTCTTCCACGGCAATCCCTCCGGCGTCGATCACACTGTGAGCGCGATGGGTGGTGGGGTGCAGTACCGACGCAGCCAGCCAATCGAGGCGCTGTCTCTGCCCCCGCTGACCCTGGTGGTCATGGACACCGGAGTCGCGGGGAACACTGCTGAGCTGGTCGCTGGGGTCGCTGCGCTGCCGGACTGTGCTGCGCGGCTCGCCCAGATCGGTGCGCTGACCGAGGCGGTGGCTGCAGCCCTGCACGGTCCGCCCGAGCCGCTCGGTGCGCTGCTGACCGAGAACCATCGCCTGCTGCGCGGCATCGGGGTGTCTTCACCACGGCTCGACGCCCTGGTCGAGGCGGCGCGGTCTGCGGGAGCCTACGGAGCCAAGCTGGCGGGGGCCGGTGGCGGCGGGGTCGCGGTGGCGCTGGTCGCCGACCCCGAGCCGGTGCTCCAGGCCGCGCGCGCTATCGGAGCGGAGGCATTCGTTGCTGGCGTCGCACCAGCGACAGGTGACGTCGGGTGAGCGGGGAGATGTCTTCCGGTGGTGCATCCAGCGAGAAAAACTGTGCCTCGCTGATCTCGAAGCCGTCCACGACAGGTGCTCCGGAAATGGGCACCACAAAGAGGGCCACATGATCCGTCTTGCCGTCCTTGAACACCGTCTCCATGGCCACCAGCATCGGCTCGTGCCCGGCCACCAGGCCAGCCTCTTCGGAGAGCTCTCGCGTCGCAGCATGCGCCAGGGTCTCCCCCCGGTCCGCACCGCCGCCGGGCAGAAACCACCCAGAGAGGTAGGTGTGCTTAACCATCAGCACACACCCATCTGCCCGAACCGGTGCGATGCGAACGCCGACCGTGATCGGTCGCTGAATCCACCATCCCAGGCGGCGCAGCTGAAACAGCGTCCTCATCACCGGGCGAATCATTCGAACTCCTCGCGACACCTGGCCCGATAACCACCCTGGAGCCCACCATGCAGGCCACGGCAACCGCCCACCCCAACATCGCCCTCATTAAGTACTGGGGAAAGCGGGACATTCCCAAGAATCTACCGTCGACCTCGTCGCTGTCAGTGACCCTCGACACCTTCCAGACGGTGACCACGGTGACCTGGGGTGCAGGAGTCGACAGCCTGACGGTCAACGGAAGCCGGGTGGCTGACCAGGCCGCAAAGCGGGCCCTGGACTTCCTCGACCTCATCGAGCCGAGCCGACCGCCCTGCGCCATCGTCTCAGAGAACAACTTTCCCACCGCAGCCGGGCTCGCCTCTTCCGCCTCAGCCTTTGCCGCCCTTGCCCTCGCCGGAACGGCCGCAGCGGGTCAGACCCGAACGACCGTCGAGCTGTCTCGGCTTGCTCGACGGGGCTCTGGCTCTGCCTGCCGGAGCCTGTGGGGCGGCTGGGTGCTGTGGGATCGCGGCAGCCGCCCAGACGGACTCGACAGCCACGGCGCCCCGCTTGCACCCCGAGATCACTGGGACATCCGGGTGCTCGTGGCGATGGTCTCTGAGGGCAAGAAGCCGATCGGCAGCACCGCTGGGATGATCAAGACCCAGGACACCTCTCCGCTGTACCCCGGCTGGGTCTCCAGCGCGGAAGCCGACATCATCCAGGCCCGAGCGGCCCTGCTCCGTCGCGACCTTCAGGCGCTCGGCGAGGCGATGGAGCGGTCAACGCTCAAGATGCACGCCACCATGATCTCCGCGGGCATCCGATACTGGAAGCCGACCACGGTGGCGGTCCTGGAGGCTGTCGAGGGCCTTCGGCGAGCCGGGGTCGGCGCCTGGTACACCATGGACGCCGGACCAAACGTCAAGGTGATCTGCGAGGCGGACGATGCTGAGCGGGTTGCGGAGGCCATCCGGGCACACGTCGGGCAGGTCGCAATCTTAGGTGTTGGTGGTGATGCCCGTGTTTCCTGAGGTCCACGCGCCGGGGAAGCTGGTGCTCATCGGAGACTATGCCGTGCTCGATGGGGCACCGGCGGCGGTGCTCGCGATTGATCGCGGTGTGCGCTGTGAGATCCTGCCCGGCGACGGCATCGTCACCCCCGATGGCGACGCCCGGTTCGTCGCCCCTGCGCTGGAGAGTGCTCCAACCGCGCTGTACCGATTCTCCGCCTGGAATCCAGTCGACCTCCCCGGAAAGCCAGGCTTTGGCGGCTCTGCTGCAGCCTGTGTGGCCGCCTGCATCGCCGCGCGCCGTCCGGCAGCGGATGCCTTCGCCGTCCACCATGCCGTCCAGGGCAGCGGCTCGGGTGTCGACGTCGCCGCAAGCATCCACGGCGGCCTCATCCGGTTCACCCCCGGCCAGCCGACGGCTGCCCTCTCGCCGGTCACTCCGTCGGTCATCTACACCGGCACCTCCGCAAAGACCGGTCCTCGGATCCAGGTCTTCAGAGCCTGGTCCGACGCCAAAGCACGCGCGGCGTTCGTAGCCCAGAGCACCGCGCTGGTGGACCAGCTCTCCGCAGACCCCGTCGGCGTCACCGCAGAAGCTTCTGCGCTGCTCATCTCCGCGACCGATGCCGCAGGAGTCGACTACCTCACCGGGGCACTTCACCGCATCATGGTGCTGGCCAGAGCGTATGGTGGCGCCGCGAAGCCATCGGGTGCCGGCGGCGGAGACTGCGCGGTCGCATTTTTTCCCGATAGGGGGTCACAGCATGCCTTTGAGCAGCGCTGTGCCGCTGAGGGCTTCCCGCCCATCGCTGTCCAGCCAGCCCCCGGTGCTGTCCTCCTGACGCCGAGCAAGATCCAATGAACACACCCAATGACCTCGACCAGCCGGCCATCTCCGGACGCAAGGCCGACCACCTCGACCTCTGCATCGACGGAGACGTCGGCTTTCGCCGCAAGAGCAACCTCATCGAGGGCATCGAGCTGGTCCACGACGCCCTCCCGGAGCTGTCGCTGGACGACATCGACCTCTCCTGCACCTTCGCCGGCAAGTCCCTCTCAGCTCCCCTGGTGATCGCGGCGATGACGGGCGGAGTCGACCGGGCCGACCGCATCAACAGAGAGCTCGCGAGCGTCGCTGAGGAGCTGGGCATCGGGTTTGCCTTTGGCTCTCAGCGTCCACTCCTGACCGACGACATCATCACCGGATACCAGGTCCGAGAGGAAGCCCCCAGCGCGCTGGTCCTCGGCAACATTGGCATCGTCCAGGCTGCCGCAGCCTCTACAGACGCTCTCCAGGGACTCGTCGAGGCCTGCCAGGCCGATGCCCTGGTGCTCCACCTCAACCCGGCGATGGAGGTTGTTCAGCCCGAGGGCGATCGCGACTTCACCGGCGGCCTCGACACCATCTCCCGTCTCGTAGAGGGACTCTCGGTGCCGGTGGTGGTGAAAGAGACCGGCTGTGGCCTGTCCCGCCATGTCGGCCAGCGCATCGTCGATCGCGGCGTCGCCTGGGTCGATGTCAGCGGTGCTGGTGGCACCAGCTGGGTCGCGGTGGAGACGCACCGAGCCGAGGGACAGGGCGTGACCATCGGAGAGACCTTCTGGGACTGGGGCATCCCCACTGCGGGCTCCGTCGCCCAGCTCTCCGATCTCCCGCTGGGGATCTGCGCGACAGGCGGCATGCGAGATGGCCTGATGATCGCACGAGCCATTGCGCTGGGCGCTCGGGTCGGGGGCATCGCCCGTCCATTCCTCCAAGCCTACGATCGTGGCGGCATCGATGAAGTGAGGACCATGGCAAAGCGCATCATCACCGAGATCCGCATCGCCTGCCTGCTCTGCGGCGCGGCCACTCCTGCGGAGCTTCAGACCCGTCCGCTGATCCTCTCTCCGGAGCTCCTCCGCTGGGTGCCCCGAGGCTCTTCCATCCGACAACGCCTTGCTACTGAAATGTAGCAGGCCGCCCCCACCGACAATGTGCTAAGGAGACTCCTGTAAAACCCGGAAGGAGTCCTCCATGCCCAGCCTCGGCTCGCTTGTTCACAAGCTCCCGGAACCCGCAAAGCAGGCCATAAAAGAGCGCGTCTACCCTACCCTCCTCGCCGAGGGCGAGACCGCTCCAGAGTGGCAGCTCCAGAACTGGGATGACACCTGGTACCGCATGAAGAAGGGCTGGAGCATCCTGGTGTTCTACCCAGGCGATGACACCCCGGGCTGCACTGAGCAGCTCAAGAGCTTCCAGGAGCACTACGAACAGCTCAAGTCGCTCGGCTGCGAGGTCTACGCGATCAACCCGGCAGAGGCTCCAAGCCACAAGGCCTTCGTCGACAAGTACGGGTTCGAGTTCCCGGTGCTGACGGACCGCGGCGCCTCGGTCGCGCGGCGGTTCAAGGCGACGTTCACCCTGCCAGGAAAGACGTGGATCATTCGCACGGTGTACCTGATCAACCCAGAGCGAAAGATCCGACTGGCGAACCGAGGAAACCCGTCGGTCGAAGCGATCGTGCGGAGCATCCAGGCGCTGCAGCAGGCGACCAAGGGCGGAATGTAGTCACCACGAGTGGCGAGCATCCTCCGCGCTCACAAAACCACCTGCCGTCTCCGGTGCGCCGTAGACGCGGTGGCGCGCGCCTTGGTGCGCCGACACGAGCCCCCAGGAGCAACCAACACTCCTGCAGCACGCGGAGGCTACGGCTTCAGTCCCTCCTCGAGGTACTCCTTCAGGTCGACGCGCTGGATGTAGAACCGCCGCGCGCTGTCGGGCTCCAATTGAAACATCTTCGCCTCTCCCCCCTCCGGAGACGCCATCACCACCTCAAGGTATGGGACCTCCAGGCTGTAGCGCTGGATGTACTTTCCCAGCACCAAGCCGACCGCTGCCAGCTCCCGATCCAGCTCTCCAGATCGGAACCGAAGCCGCAGGCGAAATTCAGCGGACTTTGGCACGTCGCGGTTCCGTCCCGCCCAGTCCGTAGCCGTGACACGAACACTCGCGACGTCCAGCTTGACGCGACCCAGCTCAATGAACAGCGCTTCCTCGAAGGTCGACTCGCTGGTCACCTCCAGCAGATCGAGGCTCATCTGTGCCCGAAGCTCTGACTCCAGCATCGCGTAGGGATCGATCAGGGGCTCAGTGACGCTGTCGGCAGCGCCCTGTGATGCTGTCGAGGGATGCGGAGGGAGCACCATGCGAGCAGTGTCAAGGACGTAGGCCCGTCCAACCAGCAGCAGCAGCACACCAATGACGACGAGCATGCAGAGCCGGAGATAGCTGAGCGTTGCGGTGTACCGGGGAGGCTTGCGCAGCGTGCGCTGCAGGTCTGGCAGCGGCGGCGGCGGCAGGCGATGGAGCGGCCGGTCGTCCAGAGCATAGCCACCGGAGGCGCTGGGATCACGGTGAGAATGAAGAGAGGGAAAGGCGATGACCTGTCCCGGTGCAGCCTCCTCCCCAGCCGCGCTGTCGACAGATGCATCCTCGGCTGCAGGAGGCTCTCCCCCCTGTGCCACACCAGGCTCTTCGAGTGGCGCGATGTCAGCATCCGAGAGGACGGGCTCCAGGACCAACGGCATCGTCAGGGTGCGCACGGACGAAGTGACCGGCGACCGCATAATCTGGGTGTCCATGTCGAGGTCATCATCGGGATCGTCATCATTGGGATCATCATCATCGGGATCATCATCATCGGGATCATCGTCCTCGGAGATCGCAGCGGCGCTGCGCGCGTCCTCCCAGGGGCTGGTCGCGGACTCCATCTCATCCCATGCAGACCAGGGATCGGCCGTCTTCAGCCGTCCAGCCAGCTCACTGAGACTGTCCGCGCGCTGAAAATCAGCCTCTCCAGGCTTGGATACCTCCGTATCTACAACGACCTTCCCGGCTTCTGCGAGAACAAAGAGGCCCTCCAGGTCACAGCGGACCTCTCGGCCATCGAATCGTACGCGATACCCTTCCACCACACGATGATGCCGACCAGATCAGCAGCCGTCAATTCAGTGCGCGGCATTCTGACTTCTTAAGACAAGTCAGCGGCTCTCTGCAGGGTGCCGGCTCTGTGAATTTCCGATGGCAGACGGACGGTGGTGTGGGCGCTGTGTGCTACTGATTACGCACTCAGGTCCGTTGGACCGGCGCGGTCGTCGGCTGACAGGTACCGGGGGATGGAGAAAAGAGATGCCGCGCAAGACGGTCCTGGACCTTCAAGAGCTGAAGGCCAGTCGCCAGAAGATCACCATGGTCACGGCCTATGACGCCACGATGGCGCGCCTCGTCGACACCGCTGGTGTAGACATGGTGCTCGTCGGAGACAGCGTCGGGATGGTCATTCAAGGCCACGAAGACACCCTCTCAGTGACCTTAGACGACATGATCTACCACGGACGCTGTGTCGCTCGTGGGCTCACGCAGGCACACCTCACGGTCGATCTGCCGTTCATGACCTACCAGGTCTCTGCAGCACAGGCCCTGGAGAGCGCCGGACGACTGGTCAAGGAAGGGCGCGCCCAGTCCGTCAAGCTGGAGGGCGGTGCCCGCAGCGTCGCGGCGGTTCAGCTCATCGTCGATGCCGGGATCCCCGTGGTCGGTCACCTCGGCCTCACCCCGCAGTCGGTCAACGCCATGGGCGGCTACCGGGTCCAGGCGCGCGAAGATGCCGCCGCCGAGGCGCTGATGACGGATGCCCTCGCGCTCCAAGAGGCCGGCGCCTTCTGCCTGGTGCTGGAGATGGTGCCCGCTCCCCTCGCTGCTGAGGTCACCGCTGCGCTCAGCATCCCGACCATCGGCATCGGCGCGGGCCCGCGCTGCGACGGTCAGGTCCTCGTCTGCAATGATCTCCTCGGACTCGACTCCCGGTTCAAGCCTCGGTTCGTCCGACGCTTCGCAGAGCTGGAGAGCCCCGTCATTGATGCCATCCGAGGCTACGTCGATGCCGTCCAGGACGGCAGCTTCCCCACGCGCGAGCACAGCTTCGGCCCCCGCAAGGCCAAGCAGCCCGGTGCCGTCGCGCAGTCGGGCACGATCACCCGGCTGTACTGATGGATCACCAGACCGATCCCCTCGCCCTCCAGGCCGAGGCCCTCCGTCGCCGTGCGGAGGGGCAGCGCATCGGCTTCGTGCCGACCATGGGCTACCTCCACCAGGGACACACCTCGCTGATGGACATCGCCCGCAGCCAGTGCGACTGGCTGGTGGTCTCCATCTTCGTCAACCCCCTGCAATTCGGACCCAGTGAGGATCTCGATCGCTATCCACGAGATCCAGAGGGCGACGCTGCGAAGTGCGCAGGAGCGGGCGTCGACACGCTGTTCATGCCCCAGCACTTCTACCCGTCCGACCACAGCACCTCCGTTGCGGTGGCTGGACTGACCGACGGCTTCTGCGGCGCGAGCCGGCCAAACTTCTTCGGCGGGATCACCACCGTGGTCAGCAGACTGTTTGGAATCGTACAGCCGAGCGTGGCGGTGTTTGGTGAGAAGGACTTCCAGCAGCTCGCGGTGATCCGTCGGATGGTCCGGGATCTCGCGATGCCCATCGAGGTCATCGGTGGACCGCTCATCCGAGACACCGACGGCCTCGCGATGTCCTCCCGCAACCGCTACCTCACCCCCGAGCGCCGCCAGCGGGCGCTGAGCCTCAGCGGTGCCCTGAAGCACATGCAGGCGCTGCTGAGTCAGCGCGGCGCGGGAACCTCTGCAGAGACGCTGCTCGCAGCAGGACGAGAGATTCTCGACTTCGACGAATTCGACTACCTCCAGATCGTCGATCCCGACACGCTCAAGGACATGCCGATCATCGATCGATCTGCGCGTGCGCTCGTCGGAGGCTACATCGGCGGCACCCGTCTGATCGACAACATGGCGTTGATTCCATAGGGCCTCCGCATGACCCAGAGCGACATCATCCTGTTCTCTGCCGTGGCAGTGCTCGCATGCAACCACGCGGTGCTCCGCCTGCCCGGCTGGCTCGACCGGATGTGGCTGTTCTGGGGGGTGCAGCTCCTCAACCTCTCGGCGTCCTGCTACCTCCTCGGGTTCGGCATCCCCGAGTTCCGCGCCAACCTCGCGGTCGCCAACTGGATGTTCGGGCTGCTGTTCATCTTCCACATCGTCAGCAACAACCGACGACTCCAGCGCGAGCGGGCAGACCGTCAGCGGCGCTCAGGCTCAGAGCAGACGGCCCACCAAGAGCAGATCCGTGCGGCGCTGCGGGCCGGCGAGGAGTAGCGCGCGCCGCTCAGGCTGCCGCCAGGGATGCGCTCGGCATGCCAAGGAGTGGCCGCTGCACGCCCTGAGGCGCGTCTATTCCTTCCACAGACTGGCGAACCCACGCCACAGCTCACCGGTCAGGTACTTCGTTCGCCGGCGATCGCGGCTGGACTTGTAGCGGAGGCGGCTGTTGAGCTCCTTGCCGGCTTCATCTCGGTGGGTCCGGGAGCGGCGAAGGTTCATCATTGTGCGGACGACCCCGCTGCCGCCCTTATGGATGAGGGTAATGGTGCCGTCTTCGTCGACCTTCTCGACAACCGCGACGTGGGTCAGCTTGTCGTCGAGGCGGCGATTTCCATTGCGGTCGTGGGTGTTGTCAAAGAAGGCAATGTCACCGGGACGGGGGATCTTGCGGCGATGGAAGACGTGGCGCTCACGCGCGAGCTTGAGCAGCGCGGCGCTGTTTCGGCCGCCGAGATCAATGCCGGCACGAGAGTAGGCGGCGTTGACCATGCCGGAGCAGTCGTAGCGATGGCCTCGGAAGCTCCCGGCGCCGAGCAGCGCACGCCCGGCGCCAGCGACCGAGATGCCCTCGTAGAAGCGACGAACCTGTCTGCGGCGAAGGTTGTAGGAATCCGAGAGCTGGCGGACCTGCTTTCGCGTCGGGCTGGAGGCATCGGCGGTGCTGGAGAGCAGCATGAGCAGCGTGAGCATGAGAGACTCCAGGAGCGTTCTGGGCTTAGTGTAGACACGTCAAGAGAAGATCGGAAGATCGGATGTGGATAAGATGGTGACGTGTCTGCTGTGCTCCTCATTCTGATCGGCTGTGTGAAGACCGGACTTCTCATCCCCGGCTCGCTCGACCACATGAACACTCCCTCAGCGGAGGTGGGGCTCGTCGTGGCACCGGAAGAACCTCCGGAGGCTGCCGAGCCCGATCCGATCGTTCCAGAGCAGCCCGCGCCGATCGATCCGCTCGATCCGCTCGATGTCGCCCTCTCCCGAGCCCCCGTTCCCAGCGAGAGTTCCGTGCTCCAGGCCCAGCTGGTCCGCTCCGCTCGCGCGCTGCTCGATCGGCGCAACATCGTGGTCAGCGGAGAGCGTCTCCGGCACGACTGCATCGGCATGGTCGCGGCGGCCTACACCATGAGCGGGATGGACATCACCCACTCGATCTCCGATCTTCATGCTCAGGCGGAGGCCGCTGGCATCGCTCACACCCTCAAGCGCCCTGAGCCCGGAGACGTCGTCTTCTTCGACAACTCCTATGACAAGAACGGAAACGGGATCCGGGACGATCCGTTCACCCACGTCACGATCGTAGAGCGGGTCGATGCAGAGGGCACCATCACGATGATCCACCTCGGCGGCAAGGACAAGCCGGTCTCCCGTCGGGTGATGAACCTCTACCACCCCGATGACAAAACCGATGAAGCCGGGAACACCATCAATTCCACCCTGCGCTCGGTCAACGGCAGGGATGGTGGTCCGGAGCTGACGGGTCAGCTTTTTCGTGGATTTGGCAGCATCTGGAAGCTGGCAGAAGAAAGCGACGATAGCAGCGGGAAATGAAGAAGCAGAAGCTCTGGAGTAAGACCGCCCCTGATGGTCCCTGGGATACCATCGTCATCGGCTCCGGTATGGGCGGGATGACCACCGCAGCCATGCTGACGAAGCTTGGACACCGGGTCCTCGTCCTGGAACAGCACTACGTCCCGGGTGGGTTTACCCATGCCTTTCGTCGCAAGGGCTACGTCTGGGATGTCGGCGTGCACGCAATCGGCGAGGTCAGTGAGAAGTCGATGCCTGGCCGGCTGCTCAAGATGCTGACCGATGGGCGTCTGGAGTGGGCCTCGCTGGGGAAGATCTACGAGACCTTCCGCTTCCCTGACGGCGTCGAGATCAACTTCCCGGACAACCCCAAGCAGTTCCGGGCCAACCTGCTGGCCGTCTTTCCCGAAGAAGAAGCCGCGATCGACGCCTACCTCGCGGCGGTCAAGCGCATCGGTCGTGAGATGAAGGGCTACTACCTCTCCCGAGCCCTCCCCGGCTGGATGATCCCTGCGGCCCGGCTGATGATGGCCCGCCCAGCGGAGAAGTCGCTGTCCCGGACCACCGCCGATGTGATCGACGAGCTGACCGACAACCCAAAGCTCAAGGCCGTCTTTGCTGCACAGTGGGGCTACTACGGCTCTCCGCCTTCTCGCTCCAGCTTCGGGATGCAGGCCCTCGTGGTCCGGCACTTTCTCCACGGCGGCTTCTACCCGGTGGGCGGCTCTGCCAAGATCGCCGAGGAGCTGCTCCGGACCGTCGTCGACGGCGGCGGCTGGACCCGCATCAACGCCGACGTCGACACGATCCTCATCGAGGGCGGCAAGGCTGTGGGCGTGAAGCTGTCGGACGGAGCGGAGATCCGCGCCCGTCGAGTCGTCTCCGCTGCGGGAATCCGAGCAACCGTCGAGCGCATGCTGCCGGAGCAGTACAACCGCAAGGACTGGTCGGAGAAGATCCGCTCCCTCGCTCCAGCCTCCGCACACGTCTGCCTCTACATCGGCTTCAAGGGCGACATCCGTGCGGCGGGTGTGGGCTCGCACAACCTCTGGCTGTACAACACCTGGGATGTGGAGCAGGAGGTCTGGGACATCTCCGACCCCGACAGCATCAAAGATGCCCCGATCCTCTACTGCAGCTTCCCCTCGCTCAAAGATCCCGAGCACGACCCCGGTCCCGAGCAGCGACACACCGGCGAGGTGGTGACCTTCGTGGACTGGGCTCTGTTCGAGAAGTGGCAGGACAGCCGGTGGAAGAAGCGCGGCGAGGACTACGAGGCCTTCAAGGAGAAGATCACTGCTGCGCTCCTCAAGCAGCTCACCGCGGCGGTCCCTGGACTCGCAGACCTCATCGACTACGTCGAGCTGTCCAGCCCGCTCTCCACCGACCACTTCTGCCGACCGATCCGTGGCTCAATCTACGGCCTGGAGCCCACCCCCGAGCGATTCGCGACCCCCTGGCTGCGCCCCCGCTCTCCGATCTCCGGCTTGTTCTTCTCCGGCAGCGAGGTCAGCACCGTGGGCGTCATCGGCGCGATGATGGGCGGTGTGCTCGCGGCGGTCGCCATCGAGCCGCGCAAGGGCATGAAGCTGATGAAGTAGCGTCGGGTCATGGCCTGAGCCTTCAGTAGGACACAAACGCCGGGTCTCGGAGCAGGGCGCTGAGGGTCGTCCGCCAGGCTGACGCCGCGCCCTCCGAAGACTCGACGTCGCTCCACAGCGCCTCCACTGCGCGGAGCCAGTCGCCGTCTGCTCGGGCGGCATAGAGCAGCCAGTGCAGGTGCTTCAGCGCCGCGGTGAACGCGACATCGCCCGGGCGGCTCTTGAGGCTGATGCCCTCCAGCAGCTTGCGGGGGCCGTCCTCCTCCAGCTCGATCCGCACCACCTCGTGAGCGGCGGCCTGTGAGATGCGCTGAACCACCAGCGCCCAGGTCAGGCCAGGCTCCAGCTGGGGCGAGGTCAGGGCGACTCCGTCCACCCCTCCAGCCAGCAGGCGATAGCCGGTCTTGTCGCTGTGGAGCTGCTCGAAGCCCTCAAAGCGCCACTGAAAGCCGCTGAGATCTTCTAGCGCGGAGGCGAGCTGGGCTGGAGTCATCATTCGGATCGGACGCTCTCTGGACTCCGACTCTTCCTCAGCATGAACCCGATAGCTCTCGGTCTCCATGATCGCTGCAATCAGCGGCTTGATGCGGGCTCCGTCTTCCAGAAAGCGCCCCCGGAGCGACTCCAGCTCCGCGACGTCCTCCAGATCGCTCGGCCGACGCCACAGCCCCTCTGCCAGCGTCTCGACCGCGCAGCTGTAGAACCGACTGTCGGTGGCGACCATGTAGCCGAGGTCTGCCAGCCCGCTGATCGGAGTGCCGAACCAGGCCGGCTCGGTGCCCAGCCAGGACTCCCAGAGGACCTCCCGCTCGGGATGGTATTCGGTCTGCTCTGGCTCTGAGTACTGGTTGAGCCACCAGAACCCGAACAGCGATGCTGCGATCGGATCGAGAGAAGAGTGACACCCCAGGCAGTATGGGTCGGACTGGGCCGTCTCCTCGGTGGAGAGCGAGGGGTCGGTCTCGCTGAAGGAGACCGGGCGGGTCAGGTAGTCCTCGCACAGCAGCAGCCGCGAGAGCGCCGCGGCCCGTGCCCGGTTCATGTTCGACTGGGTCGCGGTGTAGCGCCACCACAGCCCGTTGCTCGCCAGGACCCCGACCGGGGGCCGCCCGTCGGTGTAGCGGGAGACCTGCCAGCCCGTCTCTCCCGCGGGGTAGTCGAGCGGCCAGATGCTGCCCAGCAGCTCATCAGCCATGCTCCAGTCAGCGGTCACGACCTCAGACCACGGCAGATCCTCCACCGCGACCCTGGCCAGCAGCCGCAGCGGCTCCTCCCCCACGGCGCGCTCGAAGACGAATTCCTGCTCCGGCTCAAGGTGGTAGTCGAAGTAGACGAGATCGAACACGTCGACCCGGGTGTGCCAGGTCTCGGCGTACAGCTCGACCAGGCGATCCTCCAGTCGGGCATCGTCGAGGTAGCGATCGCGGATCTCAAGCCAGGCGAGCTCATCGGCTTCGGCCGCCTCCAGATCCTCGACCTCCGGGAGGACACCGCGGAGATCCAGGCTCATGCGGCGAACCAGCTCCGGGCCACCGGTGAGGCTGTCCGCTGCCGGCTCCGGGGTCGCGCATGACAGCAGCCAGAGCATCACTGCGCCACCAGCCCGAACGCAGAACGCAGCGGCTCCAGGTCCAGGCAGACCTCACCCTGCTCGCTCCCCTCGAAGCTCAGCATGCCGCAGGGACTGCAGTCGGTCAGCGGGAGGGCATACCAACCTCCGGAGAGGTCGCGCAGGCGGAGGGTTCCGGTGGGTCCCCAGCCGCATGAAGCATCAAGCAGGAGGGCCTCCAGGCCGATGTAGACCCCCTCCATGTCCATCGCGCCGTCGATCTGGAGGAAGCGATCGGCCATGAAGACGACCTCGTAGATCCCGCTGAAGCCGCTGACCAGCCAAGGCTCTCCAGCGCTCCAGTCCAGGCTGCCCTCAAGCCGACCGCCCCAGCCCCCCTCCATCTCTCCGATGAAGGCGTGACCGCCGATCTCGAAGCTGTCGCCGGCCGGCGTGTTGATCCAGAAGTCGCCCTTCACCCCCTGGATGTCCATCATGATGCCGGTGACGCTGGTCTGCTCCTCAAAGAACTGTGAGATTCCAGCGTAGTGGTAGCCGGTTGTGGCATCGCAGCCGTACAGCCAGGTGTCGAGGATCTGGTAGAGGTCACCGGGGCAGGCCCCATCGCCGGAGGCCATCAGCTCGAGGTAGACCGCGACGGGCTGCGCGGGGTCAGGCAGCGCTCCGAGCTGCTCCGAGAGGACTGCACCGACCTCCTCAGGGGTCAGGCCCGGCTGGATCTGCGGTGTGTTGACCTCGGGGAGGTCAGAATCGGACACTGCGGTCGCCGCTGGCGGCTCCGCACATCCCCAGACCAGCACCAGCGCGATCATTGCACACACGCCAGGTAGCGCTCCAGCAGGACCAGCTCAGCGGCAGGGATCCCGCCTCCGATGGGCATGGTCCCCTCCTCCAGCACCCGGACGGAGATACGGTCTGCCCAGCTCGCGATGTCAGCCTCGCTCTCCATGTTGCAGCCCTCCGGTGCGCCGTTTCGATTCGGACTCTGAGCTGCATGGCAGGACTGACAGTAGGTCGTGAAGAAGCCGTCCGCCCAGCCATCCCAGGTGACGACGCAGTCGCTGACGCCAGAGTCTGAGCCAGCCTCACAGGCCAGGAGCAGGAGACCGATCACAGGAACACCGCGTCGATGGGAAGAGGAGACTCCATGTACTCGGCGGGATCGACGTCGCCCATGGACAGGAGGGTCGCGCCGAGGTGGTGGGGCTCAAGGTGGACCCCGACCTCGCTGCGCTCTCCGCCGACCGGATCGACGGGGAGCCCCTGTCCAGAGTCGCTCAGTCCGCCGATGACCTGCCCGCCGCGGATGCCCGAGCCGAGGAGCATCGCGGAGGTGTAGGTCCAGTGGTCCTTGCCCGCCCAGCTGTTGAGCTGCGGCGCGCGCCCCATCTCAGAGAAGACAACGATCGTCACCTCGTCGGCCAGCGCTCCGCCGCCGTAGGCCGATCGGCTCTGCAGATCGGCCATGATCTCGGTGAGGTCGCTGAAGAGGCCCTCAAAGTTGATGCTCTGGAGGGAGAGATCCTGGTGGGTGTCCCAGCCCTCCGCACACCAGCCGCGATACCGAAGCATCGCGCAGCGCGTGAGGTCCTGGGAGAAGGCATCGAACGCGACGCTGCAGTCGGCGACCAGATCCCGCTCGCAGCCGATGCTGGCAGCGGGCAGCGAGAGGTTGTCGCTGTTCTTGAGGATCTCTACCCGGGACAACATCTCCCGGTAGCCCTCGCCGAAGGTGTCGCCGCGTGCGCCAGCGCGGGCAGCAACGAAGGCATCCTCCAGCGCCTCCGCGGCCAGGGACGGCAAGAGGATCGGAGTCTCAGACTTCTCAAGCGCCTCGCCAGACAGCAGGTCAGAGAGCTGCTTCTCATCTCCAACCCTCACGATGGTGTCGGTGTAGCGGCTGGTGTAGACCGGACCGTCGAGGATGAGGTGGGGCATCAGGGTGTCGAGGCTGGCATGCCCGGCGAGGATCGAGGGCCAGTCATCGCCGTCTTCTCCCTTACCGGTCAGGATGAGCCGCCGGCACCGCTCGTGGGTGATGGACTTGACCTGGATGCCGTTGAGGATGCAGGTCTGCCCACCGTGCTCAGTCAGGAAGCTGCGGACCGAGGGGCGCTCCGGGTGATCGACAAAGGTGATGCCAGAGACCGACCCGGTCGCGGCGTCGGCCTCGATGCCAGCATCCGGGATGTGCGACAGCGGAGTGAACACGCAGCCGGTGTCCCAGCCGCCGTCACAGAAGAGGAACAGGAAGCGCCGCCTGGAGGCGGAGGGTGGTGCCGCGACCAAGCGATGAGGCAAGAAGAGCCCGGCCCCCAGCAGTCCCATCTGGCGTCGTGTCCACATGGAGGAAGCATAAGAAGACTTAGTTCGGATCACAGGCTCCGTCGCAGGTCTGCTCAATGACGCCCGTGTTCAGGAAGGCTGCGATCTGTGCGATGCCGGGCTGAGAGTAGCGCGGCGCGTTGTGGGGGTTGCGGTCGGCGTCGGTGGCCGGCACGCTCTCCAGCGGCTCGGTGATGCCGTAGTCAAACTCCACCAGCACGCTGCGCTCAGTCGGAAGCGGCACACTCTCCAGCCCCCAGACCTCACGGGGTGACGGCGCGGCGAGCCCTGCGCCGAGGCTGCGGGCGAGCACGTGTGCGCCGACGGTGGGAACCGAGGCATCGCCGATGGCCGCCTGCATCAGCACCGGACGGTCCATCCGATGCACCCACCCTCCAGACTCGCCGGGATCCCACAGCGGCTGGAACAGGTTGATCATCAGGGTGATGTCCGCCCAGTCCTCATACATGGTCTCCAGGAGCTGGAAGAACGGCTGGAAGCCCTCCGCTCGGGTCAGCAGCAGGGAGAACGGCATGCCCGGCACCCCGAGCACCGCGCGCTCGATGTCGGGTGACATCGCGGAGTAGGCGCCGCCGAGCACCGCGCCCTGAGAGTTGCCGTAGAAGTAGAGGTGCTCTGGATCGATGAGGGCGGTGCCGTCGACGGTGAGCTGTGCATCATCCACCAAGCCGCCGCGCATCAGATCCGCGAGCATGGTGAACTCCACGAAGCCCTGCATGGTGCGCTCGGGAACGGTGGAGAAGAGATGGGGCGACGTGATGAGGGACAGGGTGATCGGGCCAGAGTCGGCGAACTTCATCCCGGTCCAGTCTGCCGCGAACACGATGTAGCCGTTGTCATTCGCCAGCTCGCCCAGGTAGCTGGACTCGACCTCGCTGCGGCTGCCGAGCAGGCCATGGCCGTACTGGAGCAGGGCACCGGGACGCGGATCGGTGAGCAGGCTGCACGGCACCCGGACGGTGAACGGAACCTCGGCGGTGCCGTTGCGGAGCGGCATGCCGGTGTCGTCTCGGGTCAGCAGGCTGCCAGGCTGCCAGTCGGTGAGGTACAGCGGGACGGTCATCTCGCCCTCGATGCTGCGCCCGATGGTCTCCCCAGCGGTGCAGTCGGCGTCGGTGACCTCCGTCAGCGTGTAGTCCGGACCGCTCTCTCCGACCGCCTCGCGGGCATCAGCGAGCATCCAGTCGAGGCGACCGGTGACGTTGCGCTCCGAGGAGGTCGTCAGGCTCCAGGCCAGCTGAAGCTCAGCGCGGGCGAATCCAGTGGCCTCCAGCGCCGGGAAGACGACGTCGTCATAGTGGCGCTGCTGACGCGCCAGGTCGGCCTCTCCGGTGGTCCCGTCTCGCAGCGCGGTGAAGCCCTCAGGGGCCGCAATCGGGGCGTCGGCATCGTCCACCAGTCCACGGATCCCGACGACGATCTGCCGGGAGAAGCCGAGGGAGACCAGCGGACGCAGCATGAGCAGAGAGCGGTCAGGGTCTGCGGCAGCCTCGCGCTCGACGAAGTGCGGGATGCGCTCACCGGTCTCGGCATCGAGCAGGACCGTCTCAACGTCTGCGTCGAGGTAGCCAGCGGGATCCTTCCAGGTCAGCAGCCCCTCGACGCTGGCCCCCGGCAGGTGCGCGAGCATGCTGCTGTTGGGGGAGAAGCCATCCTTCTCGTGGAGGTAGACCGGATCCAGCGCGACGCCGTCGATGTTGACCGGCAGAGAGTCCGCCCCAAAGGCAAGCCTCAGCCCGGTGGCGGTGGTGGCGTCTTCTTCGAGGTAGAAGTCGCTGGGGAACGGCAGCAGGCAGTGGGCATCCTCGACGGGGTTGCAGTCCCCACGTGCGGCGGTCGCGCCAGAGTCATCTCCAGAGCGACCGCAGGAGAGCAGCATCCAGAGCATCATGCGCCCTGGATGATCGCCATGACTTCAGACTCTTCGAGGACACGGTTGGTCGACTTGGCCGCGGCCCGGATGCGGGCAACCAGCGCTGGAACCGGCTCGATGCTGCGCGAGGAGAGCCAGTAGATGATGTTGCTGTCGCCGGCCATGTGGCCGATCTCGATCTCCTGACGGCGACCGAACCACGACGCAGGCACCCCGGAGTAGACCTGATCAGCGAGGTCGTTGTCGTTCTTCTTGAGTGCCTTGATGACCGCTGCGGCGTGGACGCCGGTCCCGGTGCGGAAGGCATCCTTGCCGAACACCGGGTAGTTCACCGGCACCGGCCAGTCGCAGGCCGAGGAGGCGATGTCCACGAGCTCAGCGAGGTCAGCGAGGTCCTGATCGATGAGGCCGAGGAGCCTGAGGTTGACCAGCATGAGGTCCAGGGAGGTGTTCCCGACCCGCTCGCCCATGCCCAGGACCGTGCCGTGGACCCGGTCGACCCCTGCCTCGATGGCAGAGAGGGCGTTGCCGAGGCCAAAGCCCCGATCGTTGTGGCCGTGCCAGTCGATCCGGGTGCCGCTGCCGAGGCCGCGCACGAGATTGCGGGCGAAGTGCACGAGGTTGAACACCCCGTTGGGGGTGGCGTGTCCGACAGTGTCGCAGACGCACAGGCCGTCGACGCCTTCCTCGATGACCGCAGTGAACAGCCGGCGGAGGGTGGTCGGGTGGGAGCGCACGGTGTCTTCCGTGACGAAGGTGCAGGTCAGCCCCGCGCCCTTGGCCATGCTGACGGCAGTGCGGGCGCGCTTCTCCAGCAGCGCCTCGTCCCAGCCCTCCGCGTACAGGCGGATCGGAGAGGTCCCGAGGAAGGTCATGACCTCGATGCCCACGCCGGTCTTCTGGCTGGCCTCGATGATCGGCCGGATGTCGTTGGGGTGGGTGCGGGCCGCGCAGGCGGGCTTGATCGCGAGCTTCTCGTCGCGAATAAACTCGGTCAGGGAGATGACATCCTCAACCGCGCGAGGCCCCGCGCCGGGCAGCCCGACGTCGACGTGGTGAACGCCGACGCTGTCCATCAGGCGGATCATGCTCATCTTGGCTTCGATCGGCGGATCGGTCACCGAGGGGCACTGGATGCCGTCTCGGAGGGTCTCGTCGAAGAACTCGACCTGGCGTAGCGGAGGCGAGAGCGTGTCGCCGCGAAGATTCCAGTCGTAGATCACTGAGCTGCTGGGGGTGCTGCTGTCGTTCATCGCTCAACCTCCGATGGGTTGTATTATCGCGCTGCGGCCCTGGAGGCCCCATGCACGGTGAGCGGTGAGCGCCTCCTCACCGAAAAGCTTGATCGCCAGGGGCTCTCGGGCAGCGAGGATGCTGACTCCGAGGCCATCGGCCAGTCGATTCATGTACGAAAAGCAAGCCACGACGTGCGCCACGTCGTGGATCTCGTCATCACTCAGCCCAGCGCTCCGAAGTGGATCGAGGTGTGCTTCACGCATGGAGCGCGGGCTGAGGGTCAGCCGGATGGCATAGCGGAGGATCTCCCGCTTCCGGTCTGTCAGGAAGGCAACGCCTGGAAGCTCCGCGCACAGGGCAGCGACAGCCGCTGCCGGAGCACACGCAGCAGCATCGGCCCCGCCGCGCCAGAGCCAGCGCACCAGCGTCAGCCAGTCATCCTCGGTCAGCTCTTGATCGAAGTCACGGAGGTACCCCCCGTGGCTGACCGTTCAGTAGAAGCACTCATTGAGCGCGGAGACTGTCGTGGCGATCAGCTCCTCGGTGTCTCGGCCCAGCCGAGAGCCGCCGAAGGTGACCGCATTGTTCAGCGCCAGCACCGCACGCATGGTCCGGTGGCTGGGCTTCATCACTGCGATGACCGACGGCGTGGGACGCCCCTCGCTCCGATAGGGAGCGGTCAGCCGGGAGAGCTGCGGGGTCGCCTCATCATCGGGGAGCGCGATCCAGGCCATTAGAATGCTTCGACGACGATGGCGATGCCCTGACCGCCGCCGATGCAGGCGCTGCCGACACCGTACCGCTTGCCCTGACGCTTCAGCTCGTTGATCAGGTGGGTGGTGATCCGGGTTCCGGTCGCGGCGAGGGGGTGGCCGATGGCGACACCGCCAGAGTTGACGTTGGTGATCGCGCGGTCGATCTCGAGGACCTTCTCGCAGGCGAGGTACTGGCTGGAGAACGCCTCGTTGATCTCGATGAGGTCCATCTCACCGATGGTCATGTTCGCACGCTCAAGGGCCTTGCGGATGGCCGCGACGGGACCGATGCCCATGTACTTCGGCTCGACACCGACCGCGGCACCTGCGACGAAGCGCCCGATCGGGCTGAGGCCGCGAGCCTGGGCGATGTCTGCGGTGGTCATGACCATGGCGCCAGCGCCGTCGTTGATGCCCGAGGCGTTGGCGGCGGTGACGGTTCCCTCCTTCTTGAAGATCGGGCGGAGCTTGGTCATGGCCTCGCGGCTGAACCGGCTGCGGATGCGCTCAGACTGCATCGGGGAGAGCTGCGGATGCTCATCGAGAGTGACCACGGTGTCGCCGCGGCGGCCCTTGATGGTGACCGGGACGATCTCCGCATCGTAGCGGCCCTCGTTCGCCGCAACCTGCCAGGCGCTCTGGGAGCGGAAGCCGTAGTCGTCAGCTTCTTCACGGGTGATGCCGTACTTCTCAGCAAGGTTCTCAGCGGTGAGCGCCATCTCACAGCCAGCCTGGGTGTCGTAGAGGCACTCGCGCAGGGTGTCGGTGAACTGGCCGTGGCCGAGCTTGAAGCCCTTGCGGGAGCCACGCACGACGTGAGGCGCCATGCTCATGGACTCCGCACCACCGGCAAGGACCATGGTGGACTCGCCGAGGCGGAGGCGATGCGCCGCCTGGATGAGGGACTCGAAGCCAGAGCCGCAGAGGCGGTTGACGGTGACCGCCGGGGTCGGAATCGGCACGCCGCTGCGCAGGCCAATGTGACGGGCGCAGTAGATGGCGTCGCCGCTGGTCTGGAGGACGTTTCCGAAGATGACGTGATCGATGTCGCCAGGCTCGATGCCGGCCTGCTCGATGGCGGCCTGACTGGCGATGACGCCGAGGTCGTTGGCGGAGAGCGAAGAGAGCGCGCCGAGGAAGGTACCGAACGGGGTGCGCTTGCCGGAGAGGAAGACGATGTCAGACATGTTGGAGCCTCGATGGATGGAACGAGGTCGTATCTATACACCGCCCGCTGCACAGGCCAGAGGAAGGCTCTGTGCAGGATTTTTACGCCGGAACAAGACGGACCGCAGCTCAACCACCAGCCGCTGAGGCGTCAACCGCTCGCGACACCGCACTGATGTGCCCCGGTCACGCCAAGAAGCAAGGTCCGAGCACCGCTGCTCACAGCCAGCTCCGCTACTCCGCCGGGGTCGGTTCCGAGCAGGTCACGCCCGCCTCGATGCTGGCGGCCGCATCCTCGACACCCGCCGCACAGAGACTCTCGTACAGCGCCGAGCGGGCCTGACAGTCGCCGCAGCTGTTGGCCGTCTCGCTGTGGCTTCCATACTCACAGGTGACCTGACCGTCGTCACACTCTGGGCAGGCGCTGTGGCTCTCTGCCAGCGCGCAGGCATCGCTCTGCGCGCTGGCGGTGTCGTCTTTGTCACCACAGCCCGTCATCATCGCGGCCAGGAACAGGGCATGAATCATCTCATAATCTCCAATGCTCCGGTTGAGTTCGCAAGGCCTGGGCTGCTGCGCAACCCGGTGAGATCGCCTTTCTTCTCCATCGTACAGGAGCCCGTGAGCGTCAGGTCACGGGCTCTCCAGCGTCCTCCAGCGCCGACCGCCGGCATGCCGCGCCAGTACAATGGCGACATGCAGCGCTCCCTCTCATGCCGATTCCTGCGATGATCCTCTTCCTGCTTGCCTGCGGTCCCAAGGTCTCGCCCGAGCACGCCGTCGCATCAGAGGTGGCCCCCCTCCCCCCAGCGCCAGTCCTCCCCGATCTCTCCGTGGACGCAGCGAGGCCGCCGGAGCTGACGGTGGGCTCAACCCTGGAGCTGACCACGCTGACCTCGAGCACTGTCCGATTCACCATCGCCGCGGACACGGCCAGCCTGAATGCGATCGATGCCGACGGGTCCGCCGCAATCCAGCGTCACCTCGCCGCTGACCCGCGCTGGAAGCTGCACCACCGCGGCGGCGTGCTCACCGCAGAGCAGCGGATCGAGCGCGGCGGCGGCTGGTACCTCCCGCCCAACGGCTACCACCGCGACAGCGCGCGTACGTGGCGGGTCGCGATCCGGTTTGGTGTACAGGCTGCGGGCGATCCATGGGCGAACTCCGGGCTGCTCAGCACCTCACAGGCCGGTGATCCCGCGATCGTCGTCGAGGGGAGAACCCTCCTCGAGGGGCAAGACGGCCACCTGGCGACCGCGATCGTCGTCGAGGCCACCGAATTTGCAGTCGAGATCTTCGAGGCGGCCCCGAGCAACGATCGCAGCATCACCGCAGAGTCACTGGGCACGGTCCCCGTCGTGCTGCCGGGCATCGCTCCCGCTCGGGTAGCAAGCCAGGGCTACGATCCCGCCTGGCTCGCCGAGCGGCATGTCCGAGCCGGAGCGCCAAGCGCGACCCTCACAGCCCAGGACGCCGACTACGCAGAGGTCTCCGGCTGGCTGAACACAACAACGCCGGGGTGGACGTGGCTGCGGCTGCTCGATGCAGCGGGTCAGCCCTGGCAGGACGACCTCACCTCGACCTGGAGCGCAGAGCGGGTCGGCTGGGGAGACGGGCTGTTCTATTACCAGGCGATCGTCCCGATGTCGGAGCCCGGCGCGACAACCGCACAGATCTGGCACCAGGCCGATGGTGGCAGTCCGATGAAGCTGCTGGAGTGGACGCTGTAGGCACAGCGAGTCTCGCCGCAGCACGCTGCTCGACCACCCCACAGCGCAACGCTCGACTACCCCACAGCGGACGCGAGGTGTGCGCTGGGCGGAACACCATAGCGACGGGTGTACTCCCGACTGAACTGGTTGGGGCTGCCATAGCCGACGTCATAGGCCACGCTGGAGACGGAGTGCTCACCGGAGACGAGCATCCGTCGGGCCTCCCGCAGCCGCAGGCTCTTCAAGTACTGGAGGGGCGTGTTGGCGGTGACATCGCGGAAGTGCTTGTGGAAGGAAGAGGTGCTCATGCCGACCTCTCGCGCGAGCACAGGAACCGCAATCGGTGCGCGAAAGTCGCGCTTGATGAGGGCAATGGCGCGCGCGATGTGGCTGGCGTGGCTGTCATGGCGCAGCAGCTCGCGGAGCATTCCGCCAAAAGGCGCCCTGAGCAGGCGAAAGTGGAGCTCGCGCAGGAGCATCGGGATCATGACGCGGGCCTCGATCGGATCATCGACCAGCGCCAGGTAGCGCGCGAGGCAGTCGAGCAGCCGTGGATCTGTGTCGCTGATCGCTGGCCCCGCAGGCACTGGCGTGGCGACCGTCTCCCCCATCTCGTCACGGAGACTGCGGAGCAGCGCGAGGTCGAGCCTCAGCACTATTGAGAGGTATGGAGTCTCCGGACTCGCTGCGGTGATGCGTGCGAGGACGGGGGTGTCGTGGCTCACCAGCAGCGACTGCCCCGGATTCAGCACATGCGTGATCTCTCCGAAGGTCGTCTCCTTGCGCCCCTGGAGGATCAGGCAGACGATGGGCTCGTAGAGATCAGGCTGGAGCGACGTGGTGTGGGTCATCCGAAACAGCCCCATCCGAGGGAGCGGCATCGCGATGCTCTTCCCCACACCACCCCGGCCCAGGAGTTCATCGACGCGCGCTGCAAGGACCGCAGTGTTCATGAGTTCTCCAGTGCCGACAGGATGGATGCTCCAGTGCAGCGTGTGCCTCAGATGGTGAACGCGCCCACAGCAGCCTCACATCCCGACCAGTTGACCGCGATGTTGTGCTCGGAGAAGAGGGCGGGCTCCGGGGGGAGCTTCTCGGGGAAGCCGGTCCAGCCCGTCGGGCCGTAGAAGTCCCCGGAGGCCGCGCTGGGATCCATGCACCCTCGGATGATGCCGAGCGCACCGTCTTCTGGAGACTGGGCCTGGAGCATGAAGTCAGAGCCTGCGTCCATGCCGCCGGTCTCAGCGGTGGTCACCTGGAGGCGAGTGGCGGCGAGGCCGGGATGGGCAACAACCGCCTTCACGTTCGTGACTCCGGCGGCTTCGAGCTTGCGCTTGAGCCCGTAGGTGAACGCACAGTTGGCCAGCTTGGTCTGCTGATAGCGGTGCCAGCGGGGACCGGAGAAGCTGGCGTTCTCGACGTCGGTTCCGTCACCGCCGAGGTCGCCGCCGCTTGGACCGAAGAAGCGTGTCTCCAGATCCGGACCGCGCCGCGCGCCCGAGGAGTGGTTGACGATGCGCGCATCGTCGCTGTTGCGCAGCAGCGGCAGCAGCTCGCGGGTGAGGAGGAAGTGAGAGATGCAGTTGGTCTGCATCTGGACGTCGTAGCCGTCCGGGGTCGCGGTGTCGGGGAGCGCCATGACGCCAGCGTTGTTGCACAGCACATCGAGGCGGTCATGGCGGGACGTGATCTCAGCGATGGCTGCGTGCACGCTCTCGAAGCGCTGGAGATCACACGTGATGGCCTCAAAGGAGGCACCGGGGACCGCCTCCTGGAGGCTGCGGAGCGCAGCATCGGCACGCGCGCTGGCGCGGTTGAGCAGCAGCACCGTCGCGCCGCGGCGGGCAAGCTCTCGGGCGCAGACATGGCCGGTCCCGCTCGTGGTTCCGGTGACAGCAGCGATGCGCCCGGTCATGTCCATGGTGTGGTTGGCGATGACCGTGCTGAGGTGGCGTGTCTCGATGGTCTCTGGCATGTCGTTTTCTCCAGTAAGAAGCAAGTCCCGTGTCGTGGGACCCATACTTGTTCATGGAGCGCTGGAGCGTCCTGCTCGTTTCTCTTCGATGCGTGCACAATCCTCTACACCGAGAGAGAAATGGGCACACAGCGGCCCGACCAGGCACCGTGAGCAGAGAGGACTACGCCAGCCGAGACAGGAAGGCGTCGGTGACCTCGACCGTCGAGAGCGTCCCGCCAAGCTCACGGGTGACCTCATCGTTGAGCAAGCAGGCCTGCACCGCTGCCTGGATGCGCTTCTCGTCCTCGGGACGACCGAGGTGGTTCAGCATCATCCCCGCCGTGAGGATGGCCGCGAGGGGGTTGGCGATGCCCTGCCCGGCGATGTCGGGGGCGGAGCCGTGGACCGGCTCGAACAGCGAGAGGCGACCGGGGTGGATGTTGCCGCTGCCGGCGAGGCCGATGCCGCCCTGGAGGATCGCGCCGAGGTCTGTGACGATGTCGCCGAACAGGTTGGAGGTGACCACCACCTCAAAGCGCTCGGGACAGCGGACCAGCTCCATGGCCAGCACGTCGACATAAAGGTGGCTGGCCTCGATCGCGGGGTACTCCGAAGCGACCTCGCGGAACACGCGCTGCCACAGGCCGCCGGTGTTTCGCATGGCGTTCGACTTGTCGGACATGCAGACCTTGGAGAGCCCGCGAGAGGCGGTGTACTCAAAGGCTGCTCGGACGATGCGCTCGACGCCCTTGCGGGTCGCGATGCAGACCTCCTGAGCAACCTCGTCGGGGGTGCCCTGCTTGAAGGTCCCGCCCATGCCGGTATAGAGGTCCTCAGTGTTCTCGCGGAAGACCACGATGTCGACGTCGTCGCAGGACTTGCCCTTCAGGGGGCAGCGCCGCGCGTCGAGGAGCTTGATCGGCCGGAGGTTGATGAACAGGTCGAGCCGGAAGCGACTGCCGAGGAGGATGTCCTTTGCGTGGACGTTGCTCGGGACCCGCGGGTCCCCCAGAGCGCCGAGATAAATACAGTCAAACTCGGCTTTCCATCTCTCAAAGACATCATCTGGAAGGGTGACGCCGTCGCGCAGGTATCGATCCGCGCCGAGGTCAAACCACTCAAACTCCAGGTCTGGTGCGATCTCCTTGAGGACGCGGACGCCCTGCTCGATCACCTCAGTACCAATGCCGTCACCAGGAACCACTGCGATCTTCGCCATGACCACCTCCCGCCATCGCGGGTATCGCGTCGGGTACCGGTCACGCTACACTGACCGCATGATCGCCTTGATGTTGCTCGCCGGATGCGGCGGCTGTGTACATGAGCCGCTGCTGCTGCCAGTAGCCGACTGCTCGGATGACTCCTGGAACGCACACCACACCTTCTACGACAAGCGCACCTTCGCCTGGAGCCTGTCTTGTCCAGACGAGCCGGAGCAGTCGGGGATGTTCCGGGTTGGAGCCGTGCTGAAGACCGACACGCTGCCGGAGCTGACCTCGGGCGTCCCCTGCTCAAAGACTGTCCACGGGGAGTGTCCGGTGCTCAAGCCTGGCATGGGCAGCGGCGTGCTGATCCGAGACGGCGCGCGTCCTGCCTCCGTGAGCTACCGCTACCGCTGCGGAGACGATGCCGCCGCGCTGGCCCTGTGGTTCACAACCGCCCAGGGTGAGATCCGCTGTGATGACTCCGGCGCGTGCTTTGCCGCAGATGCGGAGGCCGCCCCCGCGTCATGTGCGCTGACGCTGTCGGTAACGGAGCCCGGCTGAGGCTCGTTCTGGTGGTCGAGTGGCGTGTTCTGGGTGCCGGAGAGGGCACCCACCACCCGACTACAGCAGGTCGTTGATGGGGCTCTCGGCATAGCGCGTGGTCTTGTCGGGGGAATTGCCGATCTGCATCTCCTCCAGCGCCTGCCGCGAGAGGTCCTCAGTGAAGTGGTTGCCCGCTTCATCACAGTGGTCGGGAACCCAGCGCCAGGACACCCGGTGCTGCTGGCAGGAGGCATCGATCTGGCGGAGGAGGTCCACGTTGCTGACCTTCTGGCCGCTGCGGCGGGTCCAGTTCTGGCTACGCCAGGTGCTCAGCCAGCGCTCCCCAGCCTTCGCAAGCCAGTCGAAGTCGGTCCGGATCTCAACCTCTTGCTCTCCACCACGGAGAGACTTGAGGGCCTCCATGGCCGCAGTCAGCTCCAGGCGATGGACAGTCGCCCAGGCGATGCCGCCGCGGCGGGCGAGGGCGCGGTTGGTCTTGCGGTCGATGAGGAGGAAGCCCCAGCCGCCCGGTCCACGGATCTGCTCCTCGGAGGACAGCCGGCCATCGACATAGACCACCAGCCGTGGACCGAGCACCAGCGCCATGGCCTCGGCGATGGCAGTGGTCGCGCCGATGTCGGGAAGCTCCTCGACGGGAATGGTGGGCTCGATGATGCTCGTCGAGGGCACCAGCGGAGCCTCACGGAGGAGGCGGAAGCCCCGGGGCGGCCGACGCGGCGGAGCAGGGAGCGGCGCCGTAGCGGGGAGGAGGAACGGATCGTCCAGGGCTGGGAGATGCGTGGGGTCGAGGGCCGGGAGCGGCGCGGCAAGGCGAGGCGTGCGCTCGAGGGTGGGGGGGCGCACCTCAGCAGGAGCCGCCGCCTCGACAGGCTCCGGCTCGACCTCCGAGTCCACGGGGGGAGCCGTGAGGTGAGGAGCAGGGAGCGGCTCTGAAGACTCCGGGAGCACCTGCTCTGGGTGCTGAGCGTCGATGTACGCCTCATCGAGGGGCACAGGCTCAGCCCAGGGATCGAGCTCCTCAACCAGCTGAGCAGTGGCCTCCCGAGCCAGCACACGCGCGCGCTTGTCGGCGGGGTTCTCAGCGTAGGGGATGTGAACCCAGCGAACCGAGAGCCGCTCGATGGTGTCGGCCAGCGCCTGAACGAGCTTCAGATCGGCCACACCAGCGGAGCCCTGCCAGCCCTCCTCGCGCCAGCGAGGGATCCAGTCGGTCGCGGTGCGAACGAGGGCTCGGCTCCGGGTTCTCGCGAGGATCTCTTGCCCGGAGACACAGCGAGAGAGCGCCTCGACCGCGCCACGGAGCACCATGCGATCCGTGCTGCCATCAGCGCATGCACCGCTTCCTTCTTCGATCATGCCGTCAGGCTCGATCATCAGGAAGCCCCAACCACTGCGCGCCTCGCCGACGACGCCCGCGAGGCAGAGGATGGTGAGATCTGAGTCCACGAGCGAATCGTACCGTCGCAGATCCGCTGATGGAACCGGAGCCGTGCGGACATGGACGCTGCGCGCTCTCCCGGCAGCCCTCCAAAGACCGACTCAGTGCCGAGCCACCGGGCACCACGAGCGGTGAGATGTCGGCCAGCATCCCAAGCCGAGAGCATCCAGTCCTCTCAGCCAATAGCCAGCCTTTTCAGTACCTCATGAGGCCCCATGTCTTCAGCCATGCCCGGCGCAGCGCGGCGACCCGGCGAGGGGTCCTGAGCCAGCCTCTCCATCGGTGTCTCTCGCGATGTGCCCTATCGCTTCGCTGCGGTGCTCAAGCATGCCCGGGCCCCGCTGGTCTCACCACACGCAGCGGAGCAGATGCCATGGTGCCTCCGCTGTGTCTCCTCCGCTGTGTCTCCTCAGCAGCACATCCTCCGCTCAGGAGATGACCAGCTCGACCGGGGCATGATCGGAGGCCTTCAGCTCACCGCGCTTCTTGCGCCAGCTTCGATGGACCTGACCGCTGACCACCCCAGAGAGCACCGAGGCGGTCACCAGAAAGTGGTCGATGCGCATGCCCTTGTTCTTCCAGAATGACCCTCCGCGATAGTCCCAGAAGGTGTAGGCGTTGTCGGGGAGGTGCGGGCGAGCAGCATCGGTCAGCCCCCAGTCCAGCAGCGCCTTCCAGCGGGCGTGCTCCTCAGGGTGGTAGGTCGGCACATTGTCGAAGGCCTCGACAGACCACACATCATCGGGGTTGGGCGCGATGTTGATGTCGCCGGTGATGATGAGGGGAGCAGCGGGATCCTGTGCCTCGAGCCAGGTGAGCAGCGCATCGAAGAAGCGCTTCTTGTAGGCAAACTTGGGAGAGTCCGCCGCCGATCCCTGGGGGCAGTAGAGGTTGACGATCTGCACGCCGTTGGTGCGAACCGTCTGCATTCGAGACTGCCCCTCTTCTCCCGGGAAGCCGGCCGAGACATCCTCGAGGGGAGTCTTTGAGGCCGTCAGCACCCCGTTCCAGCGAGGCTGCCCATGGACCGCGACGTGGTAGCCCCGCCGGGTAAAGATTTCCTGCGGAACCCGCTCTGTTGGCAGCTTCAGCTCCTGAATGCAGAGGACATCCGGGCTGACCTCATCGAGAAACTGCTCGACGAGAGGGCCACGCACATTGAGGGAATTGACGTTCCAGGTCACAAGCTTCATGAGACGGCCTCTAACCGCCTCAGGGCCACCGGTGGACTTCTCGGGCCTCATCCCTGAAGCAGTCCGGCCTGTTCCCGCACGATTCAGACGGTCACGCCGCGAAATTAACGGCCACGCTGCCGAGCTTCAGCGCCCTCCCCTCAGAGACCACGGCATGCGCGGTGACCAGACCGAGGCGGCTCAGCTTCGGGGTACGCCCCTCGACTTCAGGCATGCCCAGATCCCGGGCGCCCCGGTATCCAGCACGCACCACAATCCGGCGCTGCCCATGGACAGCGTTTGCCGTGCCGCCTTGAGACCCACAAGAGATGTACAGCTTGTGACTCAAGCATAGATCCACGTGCCCCAATCCCATCCACACAGTGCCCCCACGATGCTTCCGCTCTTGCTCTCCCTGCTCTCCGCTGCCCGTGCAGACGACTGCGATGCCTTCGCAGAGCCGCGCATCCAGCACATCCTCAACCGACGCACCAGCTCCCGTGCGCGATCCGGCAACAGCGCCCGGCTGCTCATCAACGGTGCGTCGTCGTTTCGTCGGCGGGTGGAGAGCGCGGAGGATGCGGAGCTGATCTTCGTCAAGACGTTCATCTTCGCCGACGACGACACCGGACGGGCCATGGTCGAGCTGCTTGCCCGGCGCGCTACGGAGGGGGCGACGGTCATCCTCCAGTACGACATCAAGGGCTCCCTCGGCAGCATCGGCAGCCTGTCGGAGCTGAGAGAGAACACCGACAAGGGAGAGCTGCTCGGCGATCCGGAGATGATGCAGCGCCTGCGAGCGGCCGGAGTGATGGTGGTGCCGACCAACGTCCCCCGGACCCGACGAGAGACCACACGGTTTGCAGACGTCCGCGCGGATCTGCCCGACGGCATCCTGCGACGGCGGTGGGCGCTGCGGAATTTCAACCACTTTGACCACGAGAAGTACTGGATCACCGGACACCGCGAGGCAGATGGTTCCCTGAGCATCCGGGCGATCCTCGGCGGCATGAACATTGCCAGCGAGTACGCCTATGGCGGCACCACCCAGGTCGACTCGGTCACCGGACGGAGCGGCTGGCGAGACCTCGACGTGGAGATCACCGGCCCGGTGACCAACGACATCATGCGCCGCTACCTGCAGGTCCTCGACTTCAACCTTGAGCAGCCGCTCCAGGTTGAGAGCGCCGCCTGGAACCCCGAGCAGCCTGAGACCGGTGAGGCCAGGATCCGATTTGTCTGGAACCAACCCGCGCTGGGCAACCGGCGGTCCATCGAGCGCCTGTACCGCACCCTGATGCGGTACACGCCCGAGGGCTCGCCGATCCACATCCAGAGCGCCTACTTCTCCCCCGGCCCACGGTTCATCGTCAGCTTCATCCGTGCCCTCCAGCGCGGACGCGAGCTGGTGGTGGTGACCAATTCCGCTGAGAGCATCGACGTGCCCCTCATCCCCGCAGCGAGCCGCTACCAGTACAGGCTGCTGATGCGCGCCGACGAGGACGTGTCGCTGTACGAGTGGCAGCACCGCCCCGAGACCGGAGAGGCGACCCTGCACACCAAGGCGGCCGCGTTCGGGCACTGTGGACCGATAATCATCGGCTCGGCGAACCTCGACGGGCAGTCCAGCGAGCACAATTCTGAGTCGGTTGTGGTCATCGAGGATCCCGAGCTGAGAAAGGAGTTCGAGGCGATGTTCGACATCGACACCACCCCAGCCTCCGCGACCCGCATCACCCATGACGCCCTCACACGAGGCGGCCCCCTCTCCTGGCTCAAGCAGTGGGGGGTATACCGGGTGGGTTGGTACTTTCTATCGGAGCGATGAAGGCCGACCTGCGGAGCCACTGGCTCCAGTTATCCGTGTCGGTTCAGCCGACGTCGAGGGCTCGGAGGACGGCTGAAGGCAACCCTGAACCCTTCAGATTGCCGCCGCGTGCAATGCCGCAGCGATGCTGCACGCGCTTTCCCGCACTTCCGCCCCCGCTATGCTCACACGATGCTCCCTCTCCTCCTCGCCTGTGCTGGTCCAGACGGCCGCAGCAGCCCCCCCTTCGTCGCGATGACCTTCAACATCGGCACCACCACAGGGCTGAGCCACGACGAAGGGAACGACGGCTACACCCAGGAGATGTCGGATCACACCGATGAGTTCTATGAAAACAGCCTGTCCTGGAACCCCGCTGAGGAAGCCTTGACTGCTTTTCTCGCCGCGCAGTCCCCTGATGTGGTGGTCTTTCAGGAGATGTTCTTTGACCCCTGGTGTGCCGACATCCCGGTCGATCCAGACCTGGACTTCGTCTGCCAGGACTACACCGCTAAGCGCCCCCTCCAGCTCCAGCGCCTGCTGGGAGAGGGCTATCAGGTGGCCTGTGCGCTGGACGAGGAGGACAACTGCGCCGGAATCAAGCGGGACTTCGGGAGCATCTCTGGCTGCGACGACGACGTCTGCCTTGGCGCCCTCGACGGCATGGGGCCGCCCAGCGGGTGCAGCAACGGCGCGAAGGTCGGCACCCTTGACATCGAGACCGCCACCCGAGGGATCCTCACCCTGGTCAACGTGCATGCCTCCTCAGGCATCCGCGATGAGGACACCGCCTGTCGCGTCGATCAGCTCCGCCAGATCTTCGTCGATCGTGGAGACGGCGTACCTGCCGCCTGGGGCCGCACCAACCTGGTCATGGGCGACATCAACACCGATCCGTTCCAGATGAGCGACCTCGACCCCTCTGCGGCAGAGTGGAATTCCCACGTCGGCGACGGACGGGGCTTCGACTACATCTCTTCTGACACCGAAGAGGGGGAGCCGACCTATGCCGGGCTGTTCCGGATCGACCACGTCGTCTCCGATGCCCTGACCGGTGGCTGCATGGTTCCCGGCGAGAGCGTGGGAACAGAACCCATGATGGAGGCAACCTACTGGGATCACCGACCGGTGATCTGCACCATCGAGTGATGGGCTACTCGCGGACCTTGAACTGCCCGTCGGCGCTCTCCCAATTGCTGCGCGGCCACATCGGACCCTGATGCTCGGCACCCTCGACACCCCCAAGCCACCGCTCCGGCTCCTTGAGGACGCGGACGAGGGCATCGACGGCGATCTTGGCGTTGATGCCATCGTCGACCCGCTCGTCGTAGGTGAACCGGAGGCTGACCATCGGCTTGATGACCACCTCACCGTCGATCACGACCGGCTCCTGATTGACCCGCCCCATCATCATGAACAGGCTGCAGGTTCCGTACTCGTAGAGGTGGTGGTAGCCAGCATCCATGTCCAGACTGCCGAGGTTGGCAATGAAGATCGAAGTAAACATCGGGTCTGACTTGATGAAGAAGCCCGGCAGCAGGTTGTAGTAATCCAGCCACATCAGACCGCGTGCAGCAAACTCAAGGAGCGGACGTGGAAGCAGATTAAACAGCGAATATTCTTTGTCTGCTGAGGTCTTTTTTCCGGACCGGTTCTCAGTAATCTTGCCGTTAATGCGTTCGGTAAAGTCCGAGAATGACTCTTCATCGCGGAAGTCTAGCTTCACCGTGGCGAGCTTTGTTTTATAATTAAACCCTTCCTCGCTCTTCTTGCGCTTCATCGCGAACGTCATCCACTGCCCGTGGCGCTTGTAGAGTCGGCGGCCGACGGTGAAGCGGTTGACCCGGTCAGAGACCCGAATCGCAATGGCTGCAGCTGCGACCGCGACGTGGGTCATGTTGGCTCCGAGCTCTGGCCGGGCCTTCTTGAGATAGGCCAGGATCTCAGTAGCATCAACCTTTCGCTCCTGGAAGACCACCGACTCGGACCGGGTGGGCATGATGTAGAACATCAGCCGCCGATAGGGATGCACTGAGACGAGGGAGCCGTCTGGCCGGCTGGTCTTCATGCTTGCCAGCACCCAGAGAACGAACAGTCCTCCTGCAATCATACCCAGGATGTTCATGTCTACCTCTGAGAAAAAGATATTCGTAACGCTGTCGCGGAGAGGACTCTCCAGCTCCCCATCGAGGGCAGCAGCAGGTTTCACAGCATCCAGCCGAAGCTGAGGTGTGCTTTACCCGGAGATCGGGTATATCCTTAACAATGTCACGGGTGCAGATACTCATTCAATTCGGATATGATGGCGGGAGGTTTCACGGCGTCCAGCCACAGCCGAAGCTTCCAACGGCCGGTGGCGCGCTGCGTGCCCGGCTCGTCTCGGCGTTTAAGCAACGCCCCAGGGCACTGCAGTTCACCTCTCGGACCGACGGCGGCGTGCATGCCATCGTCAACCTCGCCACCGTCTGGTTTCCAGGACCGCTGGACACCACGGCTGCGCTCGCGGAGCTGGCGGAGGAACGGGACGACGGCCTGCTCCGGGTCTGCGGTGCGGTGGTCTCGATGAGCGTCCATGCCCGCGGCATCTCGCAGGGCAAGCACTACCGATACGTGGTCCGCACCGGCCTGTCTGCTGAGGCACTCGTCGCGCTGAACGCTGAGCTCTCCTGGCATGCTCGGCAGCCGGAGCGCCTGGGAGAGGCCCCGCCGCTGGATCACCCTGATCGCGACTGCTGGCACATTCATCCCACACTCGACTGCGCCGCGATGCAGCGCGCAGTGGCCCACCTCGTGGGCACCCAAGACTTCGCAGCGCTTCGAAGTCGGCGCTGCACGGCTGTCGAGACCATCCGCGATCTGCACAGCATCCTCATCACCACGGATGGAGATCGGGTGGTGTTTGACCTGCACGGCGGCGGGTTCTTGCGTCAGATGATCCGCATCCTGGTCGGCACGCTCATTGAGGTCGGCACCGGACTGCGCACCTCCGAAAGCATCCCTGAGCTCCTTCGCAGCCGGGATCGGGAGGCCGCCGGCTTCACCGCTCCCTCCCGGGGGCTGACTCTGGTGGCGGTGCTCACCGATGGCGTAGACAAGCTCCTTACTGAGGGGTGAGCTCGGCGGAGGGGTCTTCAGGACTGCTCACAAGCCGCTCAAGGCGTCACGAACAGGGTCTGCAAAGCAGCAGACATCGAGGCGCACAACACGCTCTCCTGAAGACGCACCCCCTGACTTGCTTGATTCGCCCTCAAAGAACCACTCGGCCACTCCGCCTCGTTCTGTGCTGCTCAGGTGATCACTTCAGCTGAAGCCGGCTCTCCGCGTCCCAGCTGACAGCTCATACGAGACCTCCCCCATTGTCCATAGTGAAGCAGGAGCAACACCCATCCTCTCAGCTCCCGAGCGTCACAGGCGGTGGCAGAAAGAGCGGGACAAGAGCAGCACTGAAGCGCGCCAAGGTTACGAACACCTCAGCGCTGTGAGTCAACCAATCAAGGGCACACAGCACCGGTTCTCATGACACCGTGGGACTGGTCCGATGCGATATGATGCCCTCGTCTCAGCACCGTCAGACAGCAGACGCCATCAACCCGAGTAGCTACCCCGAAATGCACATCGAGATGCATCATCCAAAGCGCATCGAGCCCAAGACTCTCGACCGCTACCTGGAGCAGGGCTGGTACCGCATGGTGCAGTCCATCTTCACCTGTCGGTTCGTGATGATGGGCGGCGATCTGCACTCCGCCTTGTGGACCCGACTGGATCTGTCTGACTACCGGTTCCGCAAGAGCCTGCGGAAGCTGATGCGACGAAATGCTCGACAGTTCGAGATCACCTGCGAGCCAGCGACCCTCGATGCAGAGTCTGAGGCGCTGTTCCAGCGGTACCGGACAAGCTTCCGTGGCGAGCTGTCAGAGTCGCTGCGAGACTCGCTGTACGGTGACAGCGGCCGAGCGGTCTACAACACCTGGCGGTTCTCCATCCGAGACGGTGGCCGACTCGTCGCGCTGAGCTTCTTCGACCTCGGGCAAGACAGCATGCTGAGCGTGATGGGCATCTATGACCCGGACTATTCTCAGCACAGCCTCGGGTTCACCACCATGCTGCTGGAGATCGAGTACGGGATCAAGGCTGGACTCCGCTACTTCTATCCGGGCTATGTCTCTCCCGGATATCCGGTGTTTGACTACAAGCTTCGGGTGGGCAACGTCGAGTGGTATGAGCCGGAGCAGGACCGCTGGTTGCCGTGGTCGGATGTCCGCGAGGCGGAGCTGCCCGCGGCATGCATCAAGACGGCGCTGGCGGAGGTTCAGTCCGAGCTCCATGAGCTCGGGGTCGAGAGCCGACTCCGCATGTACCCCCCTTACCGGGTCGCCTCGCTGGATCGTCGGCTTGATCTGTGCCTCAAGCAGCCGCTGTTCGTGGAGTGCCATCCAGAGCGGCAGGACTCCTTCTGCATGCTCATCACCTACGACTTCCTCAGCGAGAACTACCGACTGGAGCTCTGCCTTCGATACGCCGACATCTCTGATCAGCTCGGCGAGCCAGAGACCAAGCCCGATGGCCCGGTGCCTTGTTTAGAGCTGCTCCAGGGCGTGATGCGGCTCGGCGAGGCCACCTCTGCGTCGGCCATTGCACGAACCACACAGCGACTGGGCTCCGTCGTCTGAGGCTCAGAGGAATCGCTGGCGCGTCGGAGCGGTCGGCCGATGGTGGTGTGAGACAGGGTGGGATCGCGGAAGGAAAGATGCGCGCAGGCCTGCGAAGAGCTCCGCAGACAAGGTGGGAAGCCAGGGACCGCTCCGGATGAGACGTCCACTGGGCCTCATTCACGACTCCAGGGCTCGGGTGGCGGAGGCAGTCCCAGCAGCGATGCCCACATCGCGCACGCCTCCCAAGCCTCGACCAGGGGGCGTCGTGCCGAGGCACGCTGCATGCCGTCCAGCTCTTCCCACAGCGCAGCGCCGAGGATCACCCGATTTGCCGGCGCGATCCTGGCCCACATCGCGGCCGGGTCGACAAAGCTCGCCTCGGTGATGGAGACATCAGATGCGGCCGGCACGCCATGAATGCGCCCAGGAAGCAGCCCGGCCCACGCCAGAGACCATCCGTGTCCTGCTGGATCGGCCATGGCAGCTTCGCGGTCAGAGCCGCCTCCGCCGGAGCAGCAGCAGGAGCACAGCACAGAGGCTCACAGGGGTCTCAGGGCGCGGCACCGCAGCGCAGCCGGTCGCCGCTGCGGCGCTCCGTCCATCGTCTGCAACCCAGACCTCTGCCGGCGCGCTCTCGTTACCGGCGAGGTCAATTGCGATGAGGCCGAGGGTGAAGTCGAGGGGTTCCTGCTCAGCCGTCGCGCCGTCAGTCCACAGCAGGTTCAGCCGATCGGGACCGAGGACTGCATTCTCGCCAAGCGTGAGGGTGTCGGGCAAGGCCCCCTCCAGCAGCACCGCTCGATAGCCCATCGCCTCCGAAGAAGTCCGGTCGTCAGAGGCGGGAGAGAACTCCACAGACAGGACGCCCCTGGCGTCACAGCTCGTCGAGGCACATGCTCCATCCACACAGACCGGGCCTCTGCCGCGGGAGATCAGAACGGTAGTGCGATCGACAGTGTCTGGCGCGGTGACGTCAATGCCGAGCTCCGATGGATCGAGCTGGTGTGGCTCCGGCACCACGAAGAGGCACGCCCGGGCCATCGCAGGTAGCAGTGCTCCAGCCCCAACCAGCAGCGATGCGCGTGTGAGTATCCGCATCACCATCGACACCCCTCCGCTGTCTGGTAGTACCATTCCATCGTAATGCCATCCCTCATCAAGAAGATCGGGTTCAGCCTGATCCCGGCTGTGCTAGTCTGGCTCCTCGTGGAGGCTGGGATCTCTGTCGCCTTCAGCGACGATCTCGCGACCTGGAAAGACCCCGAGGTCAGCAGCGACGAGCACACCCCGACCCTGCCGGGCAATCCCTACCTGCTCTATGAATATCGCCCAGGCGAGCACCTCCAGGCGGGCGCCACGGTGACCATCAACCAGCTCGGGCTGCGCGGCGCGGAGCCGACAATGCCCAAGCCTGCTGGAATCCGTCGCATCCTGACCACCGGAGACTCCAGCGTGTTCGGCTTCGGGGTCACCGACCCAGAGGTCTTCTCTGAGGTCACTGCAGGTGTGCTTGGAGATGGCGTCGAGGCCATCAATGCTGCGACGCCAGGCTACTCCAGCTACCAGACCATCAACCTGCTGCGGCTGCGCGCCCTTCAGACCGAGCCAGACCTCATCGTCATCGGCAACATCTGGTCAGACAACAACTTCGATGCCTTCGTCGACAAAGAGCTGCTCGCTGCCTACGCCGGCTTCGAGGAGAGCTTCAGCGGAGCACTCCAGCGCCTTCTCTCGCTCAGCGCGATCTATCGGCTGCTCGACTACCGGCTCCGGGTCGCTCCTGCAGAGGCTCGCATGCAAGAGGTCGGCTGGCTGCAGAGCGGCTCTCCGAGCGTGCTCGACAGCGGCGAGCACATCGGCCTGCGACGTGTCGAGATCAACGACTACGCCGCCAACCTGGAGACGCTGGTCGACATCGCAGACGCTTCGGGAGCCGAGGTGGCGTTCTTGATGCTCGCCAACAACGAGGATCTCGACGTCTCCAAGAGCCAGGGCAAGGCCTGGGATCCCTACCGCCAGGTCATGAAGGACACCGCAGCACGCCACGGCGCGCCGCTGCTTGACGTCCCGGAGCTCTTCATCGAGAGCGGGATGTCAAGGGAGGCGCTGTTCATCGATGAGATGCACCCCACTCCCGCCGGCCACCGGCTCATGGGGGAGGCGCTCGCGCGCCTGCTCTCAGAGCATCAGTGGCCGTCTCAGCCGCTGATGGGCGATGGTCTCGGAGGTGCGATCCCGACCTATGAGGATCCCTACGTCTCTGGCGGTGGCCCCAATGACCCCAGCGCGCAGCAGAATGGCACCCCTCCTGGCGGCGAGCCCAGCGGTGCTCCAGGTCCGCAGCCCGGCAGCGGTGCGCGCATCAGCGGCACCCTCACCTTCAGTGACTACAGCGCCGGTACGATCCAGATCGAGTGCGTAGAGGCCACCACCGCCGGAGGCAACCCGACGGTCCTCGGCACGGACCGACTCCAGGGCCCAGGCACCTTCTCGCTGGATGCCCGCACCGCAGAGTCGGTGATGCTCCGGGTCTATCTCGACGAGAACATGGACGGGCCGGGACCAGATGACCGGCGCTTCCAGCTCAAGGAGACGATCATCCAGGTCGCTGACCCCGGCGCCGGCAGCCTGGTGGTCGATCTCGATGCCGGCACGGTCACCAGCGGCGGCTGAAGAGCGCAGCGGATAGAAGCGCTTCCCTCCCCTGCCCCCCAACCATACTCTCCACTATGCCTGCGCCAATCCCGCCGCCTCCGCCCCAGCCGATGCTGGAAGAGACTCACCGCGCCGTTCGGCTCCTCCGATGGATCTGTGCTGTCGCTGTGGCGCTGTATGCTGGCTGGACGCTTCACTACCACCCCGACATGACCGTGGTTCAGCACGGGCGCTACCATGCCCAGAGCTGGACACTGTGGAAGATCCGGACGCTCGATGCGTCTGCCCTCCGAAGCCACGATGGCGGCCGCATCGCCTGGCTCATCGGCTCCAGTGTGCTGCGAGACGCCTTCGACGAGGAGGTGATCAACACGGAGCTCGCCGCACAGAACAGCCCATGGCGGGTGGCCAAGTTTGCAATGAACCGTGGCGCGAGCGGCCTGACCGTGAGTCTCTTCAACCGGCTCCCGATTCAGGCCGGCGATCAAGTCATCCACTCCGTCTCACCAGACAACTTCCGCAAGGACTGGCTGACGAGCGTGGGCCTGCCCGAAGATCGGCTGCTGATGATGATGACCCCATCGGAGCTGTGGCAGATCGAAGAGTGGCCGTTCCAGAAGCGCCTGGAGCTCGCGCTCTCCCTGCCCAGAGACTTTCACCGCTACCACGATGAGTACATCGCCGGCATCGCCGAGCTTGGTTCCGATCTCTGGTACTGGAAGAAGCCGCGAAAGGCACGGCCAGGGTTCCACATGAGCTACCGGCGCCTCGATGAGATGAAGTGGCTGAGCGAGGCACTGGAGAACCTAGAGGACAGCACCGAGCGATTCGACCCCGACGAGCTAGACTACAGTCCCCAGCAATTCAACATCGCAGGGCTACGCAGGCTGAGAGCGCGCTGTGAAGAGCTCGGTACCCCGCTTACACTACTGGATTTGCCCCACCGAGAGCTGTACTACACAGACCTCCTGGCGCCAGAAGTCTTCGAGACCTGGCAGCGGTGGACCGCTGAGCAGCCGGAGCTCATGAGCTATCCCCGGCTTCCAGAAGATCACTTCTATGACTTTAAGCACCCCAACAGCAGCGGTCGTCGCATCCTCACCGCAACCTTGATCGAGCATTTAGCCTCTGGTCAAGTGGGCTCTCAAGAGTAAACCACCGTTGGGTGTGGATCGGATTTTCCCTGGATTTTTCAGTGTCGATAGTGGCATATAGGGGATCCGTTCCCTTCTTCGTTGAGCACTACCGATGACCAAGCATATTTTAGCTGGACTCAGCCTCCTCCTGACTCTTGGCTGCAATGACAAGAGCACGCCTGTCGACACCGATGACACAATCATCACCGGTATCGACGGTGATGATGATGGCTACACCACCGAAGATGGTGACTGCGACGACGGCGACGCCGACATCAGCCCCGACAGTTTAGAGCTGTGCGACGGCATCGACAACAACTGCGACGGCCAGATCGACGAGGGGGTCACCACTCCGTTCTACGAAGACGCCGACGGTGATGGCTTCGGCGACGACGACAGCAGCATCGAGGTCTGTGAGGCCCCGGAGGGATACTCCGCAGTCGGCGGTGACTGCGACGACGACCAGCCTGAGGCGTACCCAGGCAACATCGAGTACTGCGACGGCATCGACAACAACTGCGACGGTCAGATCGACGAAGAGGTCAGCAGCACTTGGTATGCCGACACCGACGGAGACGGCTACGGCGACGAGAAGAGCACCATCGAGGCCTGCGAGCAGCCCGAGGGCTACACCGACCTCATCGGAGACTGCGACGACACCGACGCAGGCATCAACCCAGGCGCCAAAGAGTTCTGTGACGATCCCAACGACTACAACTGCGACGGCTCGGTCGGCTACGCGGATGTTGACGGCGACGGCTTCGCAGCCTGCGAGGAATGCAACGACAAGGACGCAGCGATCAATCCCGACGGTGAAGAAGTCTGCGACGGCACGGACAACGACTGCGACGGCGACACCGACGAAGACGACGCCACAGATGCCGCCACCTGGTACGCCGACACCGACACCGACGGCTACGGAGACGCTGACATCACCGACGTCGCCTGCGACCAGCCCAGCGGGTACGTCTCTGACGACACCGACTGCGACGACACCGACACCACGGTCAACCCCGACGGTGAAGAGGTCTGCGATGGCAGCGACAACGACTGCGACGGCGCAGTCGATGAAGACGATGCCTCCGACGTCTTGACCTGGTACGCCGACACCGACGGCGATGGCTACGGAGACGCTTCTGTCAGCACCGGCTCCTGCAGCCAGCCCTCCGGCTATGTCGCCAACTCTGACGACTGCGACGACACTGACACCGCCATCAGCCCGAACGGCGTGGAGGTCTGCGACGGCGCGGACAACGACTGCGACGGCACCGTGGATGAAGACGACGCCACAGATGCCGCCACCTGGTACGCCGACAACGACACCGACGGCTACGGAGACGCTGGCATCACCGACGTCGCCTGCGACCAGCCCAGCGGGTACGTCGCCGACAACACTGACTGCGACGACGGCAACAACACCCAGTACCCCGGAGCAGACGAGTACTGCAACGGCGAGGACGACGACTGCGACGGTGACACCGATGAGGTCGGCGCCCTCGATGAGACCGCCTGGTACGCCGATGCCGACACCGACGGCTACGGAGACGCCACCAACGCCGCCCTCGCCTGCGACCAGCCCAGCGGGTACGTCGCCGACGACACCGACTGCGACGACACCGACGCCGCGCAGTACCCTGGAGCAGACGAGTACTGCAATGCCGAGGACGACGACTGCGACGGAACCGTTGATGAGGACGACGCCCTTGATGCCGCCACCTGGTACGGCGACGGCGACGGCGACGGCTACGGAAACAGCGTGTTCAGCCTCGTCCAGTGCGACCAGCCCAGCGGGTACGTCTCCGATGGAACCGACTGCGACGACAGCGACGCCGCGCAGTACCCCGGAGCAGACGAGTACTGCAACGCCGAGGATGACAACTGCGACGGAACCATCGACGAGGATGACGCCCTCGATGTCGTCACCTGGTACGCCGACACCGACGGCGACACCTACGGAGACGCCGCCGCCACCGACATCGACTGCAGTCAGCCCTCCGGCTATGTCGCCGACGACACCGACTGCGACGACAGTACCGCTGCGGTGAACCCGGCAGCCACCGAGATCTGCGACAGCATCGACAACGACTGCGACACCCTCATCGACGACGACGACGACAGCCTCGACACCTCCACAGGCTCGACGTTCTACACGGACAGCGACGGCGACGGGTACGGCGATGCCGCAAGCTACGCCGACACCTGCGCTCAGCCCTCCGGCACCGTCGCCGACGCCACCGACTGCGACGACAGCGACGCCGCGCAGTACCCCGGAGCAGACGAGTACTGCAACGCCGAGGACGACGACTGCGACGGCGACACCGACGAGGAGGCTGTCGACGGCGACTGGTACGCCACCGACGACGACAGCGACGGGTTCGGAGCCATCGGCAGCACCGACTGGGCCTGTGAGGGTGCGGACAATGAGTACGACTGCAACGACACCGACTCCAGCGAGCCGGTGGTGGTCAACGGCGGCACCGGCTCTGCCTCTGGGGATGGCTCTGCAGCCAGCCCGCTCGACGCCATCCAGGATGGCATCGACACCGCCAACGAGTGCGTGATTGTCTACCAGGGCACCTACTTCGAGGCGCTCGACTTCAACGGCCAGAGCATCGACGTCACTGGCGTCGACGGCTCCGAGAGCACGATCATCGACGCCTCCGGCTACGGTGCGCCGGTGGTCAGCTTTGCAACCGGCGAGCTCGCCACGCTGACCGGGTTCACGCTCACCAACGGTGAGGGCTACCACGAGGCATCCTCGTCCAGCTACGCCTGCACCTCGATCACGACCTGCACGGACTACATCGACACCTACGCCGGCGGCGGCGTCTACATCAACGGCGCAGACCCCGAGCTGATCGATGTGCTCATTGAGGACAACCTCCTCCCCGAGTCCTCCACGACCACCTCCGGGAATGACACTTTCTACGTTTATTCCTATGGCGGCGGTGTCTTCGTCGAGGACGGCACGCTGCTGCTCGAGGACAGCTCCATCAGCGCGAATTCGGCCGATCAGGGCGGCGGTGTCTACCTCGACGCCACCTCAGTCGGCACGGTCGACACCACGTGGGTCACCGCCAACACCGCCACCGACGGCGGCGGCTTCGAGGTCGACGGCGGAGAGCTGTCCCTGACCAACGTCGCCTCCCTCTGGAACGAGGCGACCAGCGACGGCGGCGGCATCTTTCTCATCGACGCGGTGCTCTACGCCACCAACGTCAGCCAGGGCGGCGACGATGCCCTGAACGGCGGCGGCGTCTACGTCTCCGGCTCCTCTGCGGCGACCATGCTCAACTCGATCATCGTCGAGGCTGGTACGGGCGAGGGTGTCCTGGTCGGGGGCTCGGCGAGCTTCACCGGAACCTACAACGACGTCTACAACAACGCCGGCGGCGACTACCTTGGCACCACGGATCCGACCGGCTCCAACGGCAACATCTCCACAGATCCAGTGTTCACCAGCTGGAGCGATAACGGGGACAGCACCGACGACGACATGACGCTCTCCGCGAAGTCGCCGGCCATCGACGCCGGCGATCCGTCCGTGTCCTACGACGACGCAGACGGAACCACCAACGACATGGGTGCCTGGGGCGGTCCTGCTGGGAGCTGGTAGCTCCGCTCCGGTGAGCGATCTCCGGTGCAGACGGTCTTGCTGACATGCTCGGTGCGGTGCCATCCTCTCGCAGCGGCATGGGCTCTCGTGCACAGCCCCGAGGTGAGCGCACGTTGAGCGCCGCCGGAGGTCAGTGCCCGGCGTCCGCTCCCCACAGCTCTGCCAGCCGGCGATCCCGTCCACACCCCAGACGGTACCGGGTGTAGTGGCTGGGGCTCTTCTTGTAGAAGTCCTGGTGGTAGTCCTCAGCCTCCCAGAAGGTCGCTGCAGGGAGAATGGGGGTGAGGACCTCTGCAGAGAGGCTCTTCGCGGCGGCAGCCTTGCTGGACTGCGCTGCGGTGATCTCAGCGGGGTCTGAGGTGAAGACGCCGGTGCGGTATTGGTCGCCCTTGTCACAGAACTGACCGTCATCTCGGGTGGGATCGATGTTGTGCCAGAACACACTCAGCAGCGCATCATAGGTGACCTGAGCGGGATCGTAGACCACCCGGATGGCCTCGTAGTGGGTGGTGCGGTGGTAGGCGACCTCTTCGTAGGTCGGGCTCAGCTCAGCGCCGCCAGTGTAGCCAGAAGTAGTGGAGAGGACGCCAGGGATGACATCAAACGGCTTCTCCATGCACCAGAAGCAGCCGCCGGCAAAGATCGCCTCCGCCTGCCCCTCCGCGACGGGCGCAGCAGCGATCGTGCCCGCGCTGGCGGAATCTGGGGTGCTGCAGGCAAGGGCGAGAGAGAGGGTGATTGCAGGGAAGAGCTGACGCACTGACGACCTCCACAGACCGGTCTGGTCTGGTGATGAACTATCGGTGATACGAAGGGTGACCACCGGCAGATCACCACGCCGGCTGTTGAAGAGGTACGCCGGACAACACGATAGGGTTACCGCCGAGACAATCGGTGACAAGACCTGTCGAGGATGGGGCATCGCGACGCCACCAGGGCGGGAGCTCCGCCGGCTAGTCCCTGCCCCCTCACGCCAAGCAGACACGCCGCCTACCGAACCGGACTCTCGAAGAACCGGTAGGTCCGATAGATCGTCATCCCGAGCCCCTCGACGACGCCGCGCATCGGCTTGTTGCGCTCGTCGATGACAGAGCCATCCATGCGCGTGTAGCCGGCCGCCAGCGCACCGCCGACCACGGCCTTGATGAGCGCCGCGTGCAGGCCGCTTCCCCGCAGCTCGGGGATCACACCGATGAGCTTGAATGCCGCCGTCTGGACGCGGCGCATGTCAGAGAGCGCTGATATCCACCCGGTCGGCAGCAGCCTCCCACGGGTCCGCAGGAGGGCCTCGTTCAGCTCAGGCAGGCACACCGAGAAGCCGACCGGTCGATCACGAATGAAGGCGAGCTGAACGAGCCCAGGCCCCGCAAGCGTGAACATCGCACGCCCCAGCCCGAGGAAGGTGGCCCGAGGCATCGGAGAGATGTCAGGGACGGTGGCGTAGGCCTCGTTGAGCACGGTGTGGGCCGCGATGAGATCCGGCTTCATGCGGATCCGACTGGCGGCCCGGATACGCAGCCCCTCGAGCTGGCAGCCTGCCGCCTGCTCCAGGAGCTTGTCGGGGAGGCTGCGGGGACCGCCATCGGGATCGCGCAGCGTGGTCTCGTAGGCATGGACATCGTGGTGACGGGTCATCCCGGCCCCTTCGAGGAGCCCCTGGTAGTAGCGGTGGTGCTGGCCCTGCATCATCGGAGGCATGCGATCGTGTCCGTGGACCGTCAGGCCAACGAAGTCGAACCGCGTGAGGTTCCTCGGCCCCCGCAGGGCATCCGCCCCCCAGCCCGCAGCCGTCTCGCGCGCCGCGTTGACCAAGGCGGAGGCGATCGTCGGGTCTGCCGGACTCTCAAAGTAGCCAAACCAGGCGACCTTGTGGTCGGGATCCGTGTCGAAGCCTTCGTCTCGGAGCACCGAGATGGTGCCACGGATCTCACCATCGACAATGGCCGCCAGCAGGACCACCCGATCTGGACGGGAGAGGGCTGCGCGCAGCCGGCGGCGGTCCCAGACCATCGGCGCCGGAATCCACACCGGATCATCGGCGTAGTGGGCTGCTGTAAACCGCAGCACACGCGGGACATCGCTTGGGCCAAGACGCTGGATCAAGTGGCCTCCAGGAACTCGCGGAGGGCACGGCCGTAGGCGTCCCGGTTGGTCTCGAAGATCGAGTTGTGATCACCGTGCGCAAAGATCACCCGCCGCTTCGGCTCCCGGGCCCACTCATGAAGACACCGGGCATGCTGGGCGGGGACGAGGGCATCGTGGCTGGTGTGGAGAAAGAGACTCGGGCCATGGTGTCGGGCCAGCCAGGTGCGGGGGTTGAGGTGGGTGGTGACCGCAGCCGCCAGCTGCGCCAGCGTGACCCCCAGCGCCTCAGGCGTGATCTGGAGGAGGAGTCGCTCCAGCACATCGGCGATCCCGCTCTCGATGATCAGCCCCGCGAGTCCGGGTCGAGCCGCAGCGAGGTTCATGGCGTAGAGCGAGCCGAGCGAGCGCCCGAACGCGATGACCTTCTCCGGCGGCAGGCCGAGGGCATCGAAGATTGCAGGACCATCGCTGAGCATCTCCGCCAGACGGGGTTCACCAGTAGAGCCTCCATAGCCACGGTACTCTGCCAGCACGAGGTTGGCGCCGACCTCTGCCATCAGGGCGGGGAGCCAGGGCAGATAGTCATCGACCACCTCGCCGTTTCCGTGAAAGTGCAGCACCGTGGGTGCGGCGGGATCGAAGACATACCGGGCGCACGCCAGGCGCGCGCCCGGCACATCGACCATCCACGGATCCAGCAGCGGCTGGACGATGGGAAAGAAATATCGCCTGGAGATCAGGCGATGGTTGAGAACGGACATGTCTGCTCCAGTAGCGCCCATCTGCCGTCTTCTGCAACAACGTCAGCGTGCCCCTGCCCGTTGACCGCGCCCTGCTGCGCGCAGCCCACAGCGGAGATCGCCCCGTGCGCCTCATCGGCGGCCCTCGATGCTCCCGACGACAGGGAGGGGTTGACGCCAGAGCCGCTGAAGCGGGCTGCCGTGGGGTAGGATCCAAGCCCAGGAGACGAAGATCCGATGACATTTGAATTCACCGACAGCCCCTACCGCGTGCCGTTCGACGGCAGCTTCTCGGTCGCCGCAGCACAGCATGGCCCCGAGGCCCCAGCCAAGAAGTCCGCGCTGAAGAAGTCGCTGAAGGGCGAGGTCAAGGCAATCCAGGAGCTCCAGCGGCAGCTGTACGCCGACGATCGGTGGTCGGTTTTGATGGTCTTCCAGGCCATGGATGCTGCCGGAAAGGACGGCACGATCCGGGCGGTGCTCTCCGGAGTCAACCCCGCCGGCTGCCAGGTCTCCAGCTTCAAGCAGCCCTCGTCTGAGGAGCTGGACCACGACTTCCTGTGGCGGACGGCCTGCCGGCTACCGGAGCGCGGTCGGCTGGGGGTGTTCAACCGGTCGTACTACGAGGAGGTCCTGGTCGCGCGGGTCCATACCGGCATCCTCGACAACCAGAAGCTGCCCAGGCGCCCGGAAGGAGAGGCGCTGTGGCAGGAGCGCCTGGAGTCCATCGCCGAGCACGAGAAGCACCTCGCTCGGAACGGAACCATCATCCTGAAGTTCTGGCTAAACGTCTCGGCAGAGGAGCAGCGGCAGCGGCTGCTGGCCCGGATCCAGGATCCAACCAAGAACTGGAAGTTCTCTGGCGGAGACGTCAAAGAGCGAGGACACTGGAGCCGCTACATGGCTGCATATGAGCAGGCGCTCAATGCCACCTCCACCCCGTTCGCTCCTTGGTACGCCATCCCTGCCGACAACAAACCGTTCATGCGGCTCGCGGTCGCGGACATCCTCCGGCGCACCCTGGAGCGACTCGGCTTGCAGTATCCCACCCTCTCCAGCGCACAGCAGGAACGGCTCGGTGAGTGGGAGTCGATTCTCCTCGGCGAGACGCTTGGATAGGGCCCAGGGGAGGCTTCTCGTGGATGAGTCCCATCGAATCCAGGCGTGCCCGCCAGCTCAGCACCACGCGCGCTGCGATGTCGCCAGCGAGACCTCCGCAGAGCACTGAAGCGCAGCCGCCGCCGAGGGCTCGCACCGTCGCTGGCATAACGAACAGCACGGCGGAGGCGACCGCGAGCATGTCAGCCGGTGCTGCGGGACATCCGGTCCGCCTCGGTCTTACACCAGAACTGAATGAGTCCCCAGAAGTGCTCGGTGAACTTCTCGATCTCGTGGGCTGGGTACAGCGCAGAGACCTTGGCATGCACCAGCGCCTTGCACGCCGGACTGCCGAAGAACTCGAGAGCGACCTCGTCAACGTGGGAGAGGTGGGTGTCGCAGAACTCCCGGAACGCATCGACCTGCATGCGCTCTCGGGTGATGTCGGCGTAGCCTGCGAGGCGCTCACGGAACGGCAGGTCTCTGCGCGCGACCTCAAAGTAGGGCTCCCAGCTGAGGTTCGGGCTGACCTTACGCTTCGTCGCGGCACAGAACAGCGACCAGCGAATCATGTTCTTCACCAGGGCCGGCCAGTGGAAGTGCAGGGAGGTGACCTGGAAGTCGGGGCAGGCATTGGCGAAGTCGATCGGGTGGAAGACACCATCACGACGCAGGCTCTCGCAGGAGTTGAAATCCCACCCAAAGAATCCGTTGATCGTCAACATCTGGTCGACGAGGTACTTCCACTCCGGACCGTTGGTGAAGAAGAAGTCGACCACGTAGCGGGCATGCAGCGGAGCCGTGGGATCATAGCGCATGACCTCGACCTGCGGACCGATCCCCACCGTCCGCACGAACAGATCGTAGCCCTCGATGGATTCCTGGACGTGCATGACAGACTGAGCAGACGCATCATAGGCTGCCTTGAGATCCCCGCCCGACTTCACACGGGAGACACCGCGCCAGCCGCCGCCGTCGTAAGGCTTGATGAAGTTGGGATAGCCAACCGCCTCGCCCACCGTGTTGAGATCGAACAGCTTGCCGTACTGCTGCATCATCTGGTTGGAGTCTTCGTGCTCCGGCCCCGTCTTCGGCGGGAGCATCCAGGTCTCCGGAACCGGAAGACCCAGCTTCATCATCGCGCAGTAGGTGGTGTGCTTCTCCATGGACTGAATCGCCCATGGGTTGTTGAGCACATACAGGCTGTCCATGATGACCGACTTCTTGATCCACTCCCGGCTGGTGTGGAACCAGTGGGTCAGCCGGTCGAGCACCATGTCATAGCGACAGGGCTGCTGTAGGCTGAACGGCTCCACCTTCACCCGCTCCACAGCGAAGTCGATGACTTCATCGCCGAGCGTCAGCTCCAGGTTTAGCTTGCGGATGATCTGCTCATAGGCTCCCGGCCAGCAGATGTCCGCACCAAGGGAGAGCCCAATAAGACGGGTAGAGCGTTGCATGTGACATGCCTCCAGAGCGCCGATTAGCGAAGCCGGTAGAGGGCGGCAAGGAAGATGCTCCGATTGTCACAGCCTCGGCTCGTTGGAGGTGGTGAGCGCCCCGTCTCTGACGGCCATGTCCTGCCAGCGCGGATCCTCCTCAGGGCAGCGGATCCACCCACCACAGAGCTCCCTGATCGACGATGAGAGTCGGGTATCTGGCATGGCCGCCGAGACTCTCTCCGCCGCTGAGGCGGGCATACGCATCCATGAGCGCGTCGAGACCAGATGCCGGCACAGCGTGATCGGAGCTACGGGGTGCCGGTGTCTGGGATCTGGTTGATCAGCACAAAGTAGCTCTCGGCAGCCAGCGTGTCCGGGACCGGGAGCAGCCCACCAGTGATTGGCTCGTAGGCAAGCTCGACGAAGACCTTGATCGCATCAAGCCCCTCTACATCCGTCAGCTCAGAGAGGATCTTGCACTGCCCGAGGCTCTGCTGCTGGGAGGTACACGACAGCCCAAGCATCACGAGAGACTCCCGGACCTGATCGGTGGCTTCATCCTCTGCATCCTCTCCATCGACGCCCGGCGTCGCCCCCCAGCGAGAGCCGTCCCGAGCAGCAGAGAGGACCGAGAGATACTGATTGAACATCAGGCCGTACTCGATGATCCCGCCGAGGACAAGGACCAGGATCGGCAGGCAGAGGGCAAACTCTACGGCCTGTGAGCCGCGCCGGCTAGAGACGCCCTTGCGGGTGGAACGAATGGACAGCCTGCCTCCCCGCATCACTGCTGCTCAAAGTAGTAGAGGTAGCCCGCGCCGAGGGTCGCAGGGGTCGGCAGGACGTTGAGGAGCGGCTTGTACTCCACCGCAACCTCACAGCGCAGGCGAAGCTCCGGCAGCTCCCCTTCTTCGTCTGTCGTGACGTCGCAGTCGACCCGGTCACAGTCCACCGACAGCGACTCAAGTGCCGAGAGAGCCCGCTCCTCGACCACCGCATCATAGTCCTCATCCGGTGCCATGGTCGCCCCGGCACGGCACCCCTGACGGGCAGCTTCCTGGACAGCGGTGCGCTGGAAGAACATCCACCCATACTCCATGATGCCGTAGATGAAGATCAGCAGGAGCGGAAGGACGAGGGCGAACTCAATGTGCGAGTGGCCGCGTCGCCCCCGGACCAGGCGTCTCGCGCTGCGCGGGTTGTCGAGCATCACTGGATCACCTGGGTACCCTTAGACTGACCTGTGGCGTCGGGTCGGGAGGAGACCACTCCATGGACGTACTCATCCGCAGCCTTGGGGTTATCGACGAGCTGGTAGAGCATGATCATGTGGATGCGAAGCTCCTCCTCAGTAAGCTGACTGCGGTAGCGGTCTTCGAGACGCTCAACCGTCTCAATGCCACCATACTCAGAGGGCTTGCGGCTGAACACATCGACCTTCGGAGCAGCAGGGATCGCGACCAGTCGATTCATCTGCTCATCGTCGGTCGCGGCAGGTGCGGGCTCCGGCAGGACGGCCTCCCCCTGGCTGGCCATCAGCGTGCCGTCTGGAGCGGGGGTGGGCGTGATGCGGCAGTCAAGGTTGAAGCCGATCCGATCATCGACCGCCTCCGTGTAGCGCCCGTGGAGGTCCCCCCAGGCTCGAAGCGGCGGAGAGTCTGCGGACAGCCCGATCACCAGCAGCCGCGCGGAGCGGGTGGAGTAGACCTGGAACGGACCAGGCGCATCGATGGTGGCCTCGGTGAGGACTGCACCGGTCGGAAGAGCATCCGGCGCGCGCTCCCGATCCGCACGACGCAGCGACCAGAGGCGTACCGTCCATGGACCGGTCCCCTCCTCGCAGTACAGCTCGCCGGAGATGGTGATGGCCGTGGGATCGGATGCGAGCTCCTCCTGGGTGTAGCGCAGCGCGCCCTCATCGCTCACCTCGCCGACCGCATCCGGCAGCACGACCACCTCAGGGGGTTCATCTCCAACACAAGCCAGTAGAAACAACAGCATAAACATCCAGACCTGTTGCTACTGGACCAGGGCCACCTGTGAGCGGGCTACGATCTTCGAGAAGACCGCCTCAAGCTCATCAGGAGTCGAGGGGTTGAACAGCTCACCATCGCCGGTGGCGAGGTCATTGTAGTAATCTCGGGTGTAGCCCGACGTTCCGTAGTAGATCGGGTAGATGTGGATCTGCTGATCTTCCCAGGCCTCTGCGGCGAGGTCGACGGTGTAGGAGAGCAGGTCGCCGCCGCTGTTGCAGGGGGCAGGCATGCTGGAGCTGTCTGTGGGACAGAAGTCGATGCCGTCTCCCAAGATGATCATGACCCGGTGGCTGCCGAGGTCTCCGGTGGTGTCGAACTCATCCATCGCGACCTCCATCCCCCAGGCCGCGCCGTTGCCGTGGCTGTATGTGTTCAGCCAGTTCCACCAATTGTTGGTGAACATCGAGGGGTTGCTGTTCTCCCAGGTCTCGTTGCAGTGGGGCTCACAGCAGCGGTAGGTGATGTCGGCGTGCCCATCTGTACCGTAGTGGGAGTCACCGGACGCCATCGGGTGGTTGTCCGAGTAGCTGGCTTGACCGGTGTTGACGTCGAACGTCTGCGCTGTGTAGGGGTTCAGGCTGCTGTAGCGGCGCGTGTAGTACTGGACGTACGGGTCCATGGTGCAGAGGCAGATTCCCTCGTCCCAGTCGCTGTAGATGCTGCTGTAGTTGGTCGAGAGGCGCTGTAGGTTGGCGTGCAGAAAGCCCGCGTCACCAAAGCCGACCAGGGCGACCTCGTCCATGTCGTTGGGATCGGTCGCGAGGACCGTCTCCAGCGACTTGAGCACACCCTCCTTCATCGAGGCAACCTTCGAACCGCTTGCCATCGAGCAGCTCTGGTCGAGAACGAAGATGAGCTCACGGGGCTGGATGGCCGAGGTGGCCGTCAGCTCACCGCCCCGATCTGAGAGGGGCATACCGAGCAGGGGCGCGATGAACAGATCTCGGGAGAGGACCTCGCTGAGGTCTGTCGAGACCCGGACGGAATTCTCCTGGCTGCCCGCCTCGGAGAACGAGTCGCTGTCGAAGTCGTACGCGCCAACCTCGACGGTGCCGTCAGAGATTCCATTGAGGGAGAGCATCGTCTCCGCGACCGTGACGGCATACTCGGCATCACCCTCGCTGCGGGTGAAGGCCACCATGCCAGCATGTGCGGCGGAATCCACGGCATTCTGCGCACGCATCCGAGCCGTGATCAGAAACGTGAAGTCAATCGCGAGCGCGGCAAACATCAAGAGCACCGTGACGCTTAGCGCAACGATAATCGCGACTCCACCCATTCTGTTGTTCTTACGAACCATATTGGATCCCTTGGGGACGATTTTGGGACAGCAGCATGACCGCGCATCCCACCCCTGGCTAACATGGTAGCGAGTGCGGTCGTCCATGGGCAAGTGGATGTGCTGGTGGGGAAAGAACGTCACACAAGTCGACTATTCGTAGACCATCCACATGTGCCCGGGAAACAGCCACGACAGCCCCTCTCGGAGACGGTCCCGCCAGTTCTCCCAGTTGTGGCCGTCGCGGGCCTCGACGTAGCGAACCTCCATTCCGGTCTCTCGAAAAAACGGGACCATCGAGCGGTTCTCATAGATGAGCGACTCGTACTGGCCGCAGGAGATGAACGCTTTCTTCGCCACGCGGCCGGGGTTCTCCCGGAAGGCATTGATGAAGCTCACCACCGGGTCGAATGCAGGACCGCGCTGGTGGTTGCCGATGTCGGTGAACGCAAAGCTGCCGGACTGCAGCAGGAGGCGCCCGAACATCTCGGGGTTCTTCCAGGCGGTGTGCAGCGAGGCGACAGCACCGAAGCTCGCGCCCATCAGGCAGCGCTGCTCCGGGGTGCCGTACAGCGGGTAGTGCTCCTCGAGCCAGGGGACGACGTGCTGGGAGATGAACGCGGCGTGGTTGTCGTCGTCGGGGTACTCGCTCATCCGGTTGTGCGGATAGCTCAGCGCGGCAACCAGCGGCGCGACCTCTCCGCGATGGATGAGGTTGTCGAGCACCACCTTCAGATCGGCATATCGTTGGTAGTCCCCGCCGTCGTGGACCACGAGGAGCGGATAGCGCCGGGAGCGACGAAACCGCGCCGGCAGGTAGAGATCCACCCGCCGGTTGTCTCCCCATGGCGTGTCCGAGAAGGTCAGCTGCTCGATGCGTCCCTCCCGAGTCTCGTCGTCGGGATGGGTCCACTCCGGGCGAACATAGCCCGCCCCGGGGCAGACCGAATTTGCACCGAACGGATCCCGAGCGAAGCGGTGGTTGAGGGGATCACGGATCCAGGTGTGGTTGTCTCCAGAGACCACCTCGATCTTGTACTCCACCCGCGAGCGCTTCGGAAGCTCCATGGTGCAGTACCACAGCTCACTCCCGGCGATCCGCTGGAACGGAACCCGGCTCTCCAGGCCGTAGATGAAGTGACGAAGGTAGACCTGATCAAAGCCACCGCGGAAGACAAAGGTCACCTTCCGCCCGTGGACAAGCGGAAAGTCATTCTCTTCGAGGAAGCGGTCGATGGTCTCATCGTCGAGGTACGGACGGCGGATGAGTTCGTCGATGGTGGTCATGACATCTCCAGGGGGCGGACCGTTCCATCCGGTCGAAGCACACGCAGACCGGGCGAGCAGGACAGCTCACCCTCGCTCCACTCCAGCCATTCCTTTTCATCCATCGGCACACAGCGCGCCGGAGAGAGGCGCCGAACCATCAGCGACACCCGATCGGCGTCCTCCAGCTTCAGGCGATGGCGTGCGGAGGGCAGCGCGACCACGCCAGGTATCAGGCCGAGGCCCAGCTCCAGGACCTCCGGGTTGCCCGCACCCTGTGGCGGGGAGTCATGGAACAGCACGATGCGCTCGGTCAAGGTCATCGCACCCGCAGACCAAGCGAACACGGTCAGGCGGCGCAGCATCGGCTCGATGTCGAACAGCCGCAGCCGGTTGAGCAAGACCGCGACGTGCCCGCCAGCAATCGCGACCGCCTCACAGCCACGAAGGGTCTCAGCCAGCTCGACCCGGTGGCGGGCGACCGAGGCCCGCTCGCCAGGACGCACCGCCCACTCAAACTCGTCGTTGATCTCTTCCACCCGACGGAGGTGGTGGGCATCGAGCGTCTTGAGCATCGCGATGGCATCCACCCGCTCCGGATCGAGGAGCTCGGAGCTTCCCTCCATCATGAGTAGATCACGGGCCTGACGGCGGAGCAGCGCGAGACGTCGGCGGTAGATGCGGCTGAGCTGACGGAGCTGATCCTGTCGGTTGCGATGCAGCTCGGCGAATTCAGGGTCTTCCTGACGGATTGACTCCCAGCGGGCATAGAGCTTCAGGTTGACCGCGGGCACTGCGAGGACCTCACGAAACTCGCTGTCCTCTTCCTCTCGCTCCTGCCAGCCTGCAGTGATGATCGCGACCGGCCCGGAGATTCCCCGCTGCTGAACTTCCGCTCCCACCGTGGGGGAGAGGCGCTGGGGTCCGAGCAGAACAATCTGGCTCATCGCTGCTCCTGAGCCGAGATTGTCACGTTGAATCCAACGGCGGCCTTACAGGTAGCGCGATATGCGGCGGCGCCTGACCCTGAGGTTTTCATGCACATCATCCTGGTTGCTCCAGAGTTCCCCGCCAATCAGAGAAATTTTGCCCGAGCCCTCAGAGAGGCCGGGGCGTTTGTCACAGGCATCGGCGAGCGGCCCGTGGAGTATCTCGATGGAGGCCTCCGTGGATGGCTCAATGCATATGAGCAGGTCCCTTCGGTCTGTGATGAAGCGGCGATGGTGAACACCGTGCGCGCCATTCAATCGCGCGGACCTTGGGTTCACCGCATCGAGGCCACCGTCGAGGCTCACATTCTTCCCGTCGCGCGGGTTCGAACGGCGACGAAGATTCCTGGGCAGTCCATTCAGTCTGCGCTCCTCTGCCGCGACAAGCCCGAGATGAAAGACTTTCTCCGCAAGCACGGCATCGCGACCGCTGCCAGCGCCGGCGTCTCGACCTTCTCAGAGGCGAAAGAATTCGCTGAGCAGGTCGGCTACCCGCTCATCATCAAGCCGCGTGCTGGAGCCGGTGCGGATGGAACCTCGCGGGTCAACAACCACACGGAGCTTGCGGAGGCGCTGGCGAAGTTCGGCGGCGGCAGCGTGGCGCTGGAGGAATTCATCGAGGGCCACGAGGGCTTCTACGACACCCTCACGGTCAACGGCGAGGTCTCCGCAGAATTCATCTCGCACTACTACCCGGGTGTCCTGGAGGCCATGCGAACCCGAGATGTCAGCCCGGTCATCATCGCGACCAACCGCGCAGAGGCCGACAGCTACAACGAGCTGAAGGTGATGGGCCGCAAGGTCATCACCGCGATGGGGCTGGACACCACTGCGACCCACATGGAGTGGTTCTTTGGGCCCAAGGGACTCAAGTTCTCCGAGATCGGAGCCCGCCCACCCGGAGTGGGTCACTGGGATGTCTACAGCGCCGGCAACGACATCGACCTGTATCGGCAGTGGGCCGAGGGCCTGGTCAACGGTCGCCTCACCGCGAAGCCGTCTCGTCGCTACGCCGCCGCCAAGATCAGCCTCCGCCCGAACGCCGACGGCGTCATCAAGGGCTATCAGGGACTCGATGCGGTCGAGCAGATGTTTGGCCGTTACATTGTCGGCTCCCACATCCCCTCTGTCGGCAGCCGCACGATGCCCATCGAGGCCGGCTACCACGCCAACGCCTGGATGATCGTCCGCCATCCCGACTACGACGAGCTCCGCAAGATCCTCGATGCCATCGGCAAGATGGTCACGGTCCACGCCGGCTGAGCCCCCCAAACTGCCCGCAGCAGCGGGTCTGAGAGAGAAGATGCCTGTCTACGCGATGAAGGTCACCAGCAAGTCCACCCACGAGAAGACCGACAAGCTGTTCATCTACACCTTCGAGAGCCCCGAGCAGGGCACGCGAACCATCGTCGCCAACCTGACCAACGTCTACGAGGTCGGCGATGTCGTCGCGGTCGCACAGCTCGGTACTCGGCTGCCTGGCGTGGTCCTCAAGCCACGTAAGGTGTTCGGCATCGACTCTGAGGGCATGGCCATGGGTCCCGTCGAGGCCGAGCTGGACACGGATCTCTCCGCGCAGTTTGAGGCCGATGCACCCGAGGGCCGCTTCACGGTGACCCTCACCGTCGAGGTCTCCGCCCACTACGCTGAGGATGCTCAGGCGCTGGCAGCGAAGGCCATCGGCAAGGGCAAGGGCACCCTGGTGAGCGCCGAGCGCGCCTGATCCTGCGGGACTCAGCCTGCGGCATACAGTCCTCCGTTCGGCCTGCTGAGAGAGGCCTTAGCCAGACACCCTGAAGGGGCGCACGGGCTTCGGAGTCGCAATGCGCCCAGGGACCGCTGCGCCCAGAGACTACTGCGCCCAGGGATCAACCAGATCCGAGCCCGGGCTCTCCCAATCACCGCCGTCCTCAGGGCTCGGTGACGCCGGAGCAGGCTCTGCCGGAGCAAGCTCTGCCGGAGCAGGCTCTGCCGGAGCAGGCTCTGCCGGAGCAGGCTCTGCCGAGGGAGGCGCCGTCACGCGGCGCGGAGACGGACGAGACGTCTTCGGAACCGGAGCCATGACCGGAGTCGAGGGACCATCGGGGGCGGCTGCCGGCTCTGGAGGAGCTGAAACGGGAGCAGCGCTCGGCTCGGGTGCGGCATCGACCTGGATGGTCGGCGACTGGATCGGCACAAACACCGTCTCAGCCACGGGATCACGCATCAGGATGAGGCCGATGATCAGGGTCACCAGTGCAGCACCGAGCAGGAGCACGCCCACGCCCAGCAGCATCACCAGCCTCTCGGGCCCCTTCTGCTTCACCGGGGTCGGCGCAGAGGAGGCCGGCATTGCGGTGCTCTGGCTGGAGATGATCGAGCCAAAGGAGGCAATGTCGCTCAGCTCTGGCGGCAGGAGGGTCATGCCATCCCGCAGCTCAATGGTCAGGGTGGAGAGCGTCGGCTCTTCGATGGCAATCCGGCAAGCCTTCAGGGCCCGACGAAGCTCACCAGCAGTAGCAAACCGAGCAGCTGCGTCCTTCTCCAGGCAGCGCATCACGGTCCACTCAAGGCAGTCTGGTACCACCACTCCAGGGGCCGCCTCAGCGAAACTTCGGGGCGGCTGGTTGAGGTGTGCAAACAGCAGCCCAGGCGTTCCTTTCTGGATGAATGGCCTCTGGCAGAGCAGCATCCGATACAGCACGACCCCCAGCGCGTAGAGGTCCACGCGCTGGTCGATGTTCTCCGAGCGAATCTGCTCCGGGGCCATGTACATCGGGGATCCCAGGATCTGCCCCACAGCCGTCAGCTCAGAGGTGTCCTCGACGACATCCTTGACCAGTCCAAAGTCGATGACTTTCGCCAGCCAGCGCCCGTTGTCCTTGCGGATGACCAGGATGTTGGACAGCTTGAGATCCCGGTGGACAACCCCGAGCTTGTGGGCCTCAGAGAGCGAGCTGCAGATCTGCATCGCGATGGAGATCGCCTCGAGAGGCGGCAGCGGCTGACGGCGCACCACGTGGCTGAGCGGCTGACCGTCGATGAACTCCATCACCAGATAGGAGCGTCCTTCCCAGAGTCCGAAGTCGTAGATGCGCACGGTGTTGGGATCGGAGAGGCGAGCGAGAACCGAGGCCTCTCGCAGGAACCGCTCAGCAAACCCCTCGCCCTCGACCTGCTCCTCGCGGACGTCGAGGATCTTGATCGCCACTGTGCGGCTCAGCGGGCGCTGCTCAGCCTCATAGACTTTGCCCATCGAGCCGCGGGCGATCATCGTGCGGAGGACATAGCGGCCATCGATGACCACACCGTTGAGCGCATCGCCCAGCGGGCTCAGGTCGAGACCGGAGATGTCGTCTGGCACGGCGGTCCATCCTGAGACGGCAAGAGAGCGCAACAATAGCACGAGGATGTCACCGACGAGGCGTTGCAGATCGAGCACTTCTGTGTGAAGTGCGCACCCCCGTCCCGGACGAAGAACCATGAAAGTCGCATTCATCGCTCCTGCATACCCGCCTGAGCAGCGGGACTTCACTCGTGGGCTCGCTGAGGTCGGAGCCACGGTTATTGGTATCGGTGATGGACCGGAGGCAGGACTTCCGCCGCAGGTCCGCCGCTACCTCTCGAAGTACATCCGGGTACCCCACCTGTTCAACGAAGGACAGGCTGCGGCCACACTCGCGCCAGCGCTCTCTGCCCTCGGCGTGGATCGGATCGAGAGCAATTGGGAGCCGACCGTTCTGCTCGCCGCACGGCTGCGAGACATGCTCGGACTCGGCGGAATGTCTCGGGATGTTGCCCTTGGCTTTCGCGACAAGCAGGTCATGAAGGAGCGCCTCAAGGCTGCCGGACTGCGGGTGCCGCACTCTCGACGGGTTCGCACCGACGATGACGCACGCCAGGCCGCTGAGGCCATCGGCTTTCCGCTCATCCTGAAGCCAATCTCCGGCGCTGGCAGCGCGGACACCTTCCGCTGCGACACGATGCAGGAGCTCGAGGATGCACTCGCGGTCACCCGACACGTCGCAGAAGCGAGCATCGAAGAGTTTATCGACGGCGACGAGTTCACCTACGACACCGTCTGCATTGAGGGGAAGCCGATGTTCGAGAACGTCGCCCGCTACTACCCCCGCCCGCTGACCTTTCGCTCCGAGCAGTGGATCAGCCCCGCTCAGTTCGTCTACCGCAACCCCTACGATCCCGCCCTCAACCTCGCCGAGGGCATCGCGCTCGGTCGCGCTGTGCTCGACGCACTGAACATGGGCACCGGCTTCACGCACATGGAGTGGTACCGCAAGAAGAGCGGCGAGGTGGTGTTCGGAGAGATCGGCTGCCGCAACGGCGGGGGGCACTTCGTCGACATGATGAACTGGTCCAACGACTTTGACATCTACCGAGAGTGGGCGCGCTCCGTCTGCTGGCACAGCTTCGAGGCGAAGGCCAGCAGACGCTATCACGTGGCGATGGTGTTCAAGCGGGCGCTGGGCGAAGGCCGAATCGCCCAGATCGACGGCATGGACGAGATCCGTCGACGATACGGTCGATGGATCGTTGCCGATGCTCTGCTCCCGCTCGGAACACCGCGGCGCAACTGGAAGCAGACCCTTCTCTCTGACGGCTTCGTTGGCGTTCGCCACCCGGACCACAGTGTCTGCATGGAGATGATGGAGGCACTCATCGGTCGCCTTCAGCTCTACGCCCGCTAAACTCCCAGCTTCATCAGTTACGATGCTGGGGTGCCCGCCACAATCCTCAGCAACCGCTATGAGTTGGTCGAGTCTCTTGGTCAAGGAGGCATGGCAACGGTCCACCGCGCGTTCGATCGTGAGGAGGGGCGGTGGGTTGCCATCAAGCTGCTCGCGCCGGCCATGGCAAGACACCTCGTCATCCGTCAGCGATTCTCTCGCGAGGCAGAGCTCGTCATCGGGCTCAGCCATCCCAACATCGTGCCCGTGTTTGCCATGGAGCAGGATCGGAGCATGGCGTGGCTGGTCATGGAGCTGGTCGAGGGGCAGACCCTGGGGAGATGGAGCACCCTGTTCGGTGCGATGCCCCCGCGCATGGCAGTCGAGACGATCCTCCAGGTCTGTGCCGGGGTCGAGTTCGCACACGCGTCTGGGATCATCCACCGAGACATCAAGCCCGGCAACGTCCTGGTGGATCCGACCGGGCGGTGCCAGGTGGCGGACTTTGGACTCGCACGCGGACCAGACAGCATCCGCCTGACCCGAACCGGCGTCACCATGGGCACCTTCGGGTTCATGGCTCCCGAGCAGCAAGACGACGCCGTCCGCGCGGGCGTTCCCGCAGACATCTTCTCGCTGGGCGCGACCCTGCTGTCGCTCCTCATCGGCCGCGCACCGACCGACATCCGCAGCGGGCTCGATGCCGCCAGCCCCAGCCTCCCGCTGTCGCTGTCCCGAACACTCGTCCGCGCCACTCTCCCCCGCCCAGAGCACCGCCATGAGTCGGTCAAGCGACTGGTCCGAGGACTCAACAGCAGCCTCATAGACCTCGACACGCCCCCCCCGGGCACACCACCGCTGCACATCCCGCTGCAATCCTCTAATCCTCCAGAGCCCGTCGGTCCGACCCTGGTCCTGCCGGAGAGCTGAGCGAAGCCCCCCACAGCAGAGCACCCTCTTTAGAGAGGGTGTCTTCTGCTCAGGTCCCTGCGCCGGGTGCACTGAGCCGCGAGAGAACCCGACGGTGATCAAGGGTCATCTTTCGGAGAATGGAGCCGCTTCTCTTTTCGATGAGGAGCAGCAAGCCACCGCGTCCTGTGCCCAATGTTGCCACGTGAAACCCCAGTCGAACGGTGATGAAGTGACGAGCACGAGACGCGGTGACCGCACAATGCTGGACACTGATCTTCCACAGCAGTTCGTTAAGAAAATGCCAGCAGAGTGACACCGGATTGGCTCCTCCAGCATAGACCCTTCCGTCTGCTGGAGAACGATGATGCTGTTGATGTTGCTGACCACCCCTGCGCTCGCCGATGGATTCGGCTCTGCAAAGTTGGTCGACGGAGCCCCTGTAGATCAGGACTTCGTGGACTGTCTGGACGCTGATGGCTGCCGTCAGGCGTTCCTCCAGTTTCTCTCCGCGTCGATTCTGGAGCAGGGCTTCACAATGCAGGGCCTCTCCCTGAGCGCCTCTCCCCTCGCCCACGACCGCGAGGGCCTGGTGGTCGGCGGTTCCCTGGCGAGCTTCCCGCTGGGCGCACCAGCGACGAACCTGTCGGGTAAGGAAGAGAACACCCAGTTCTCGCCCGTGTTTCCACGCATCAATGTGGGCCACCTCTCCCAGGACGAAGACCGGCGTGTCGCCGTGGGAGGCTCCTTCCTGCCCCCCATTCCCGTCGGCGGCGCCGCTGCACTGGAGCTGGGGGTAGAGGCAGGCGTCGTGTTTGCCGGCGCCGGAGAGTCCGGCCTGGGCATCGAGTCTGAATTTACCTTCATTCGAGCCAACGCTCCGATCACTGCAACAGAAGAGCAGCTTGATGAGCGCGACGACTTCTCCAACCCGGACAACCTCAGCCCGGACCGCTACGAGGACGTCTGCGGCACCGACGGCTGCCTGGACACCTTCACCATGGCGAACCTCGAGCTGCGCGGTGGATACGGCTGGGCAATTCAAGACTTTCGCCCATACGCCCGGCTGGGGGTCACTGTGGTCAACGAGTGGCTCTACGTCATGTACGACGACACCACCTGGAGCCTGTTCAGTCTCCAGCCTGCCGCACATGTCGGCTCTGGCTGGCAGCCCGGCGACAGCATCCACCTCGGGCTCGGTGCCTCCGCAGCGCTTCAGCAGGCCAACCAGAGCGAGTCGAGCAGCATCGGAGTGTTCTACACCTTCGAGGGCGCCGCGAGCTGGGTTTTCTGAGGAAGACGCTCCTGTGGCGGGCTCAGCGAGACCTTCCACGAAGCAGAACAGCGGCCTGCATCTCGACACGCCACCGAAGCGGATCCGGCAGGACCGAGAGCAGCCGCTCGGCAGCAGAGAATGCCTGCTCGACCCGAAGCTCAGATGCGAGGGCCTCGGGTGAGGACTCCCCGTCAGTAATCCAGGCCCGCTCCTGCTCCGTGGCGTGTCGAAGCATCGCCTGAGGAGAGTGGACGGTGACCCGCTGCCGCCCGAGGTGCTCCTCGAACAGGCGACGTGCGCGCGGGGCGTGGTAGACCGCAGTGATCACCAGCAGGCGACTCCAGCCCTGCTCATCGGCGAGCGTCTTGGCCAGAATTGCTTCCTCACGGGTCGAGCGGCTGGACTGCTGCAGGATGACGCGCTCAGAGGGAACCCCGAGCTCATCGAGATAGCCCGCGACGATTGTGCTGCCGGCAGCTTCCTGCCCAGCGAGGGGGGCCTCCAGCGAGGCCACCGCGACCGCTCCACGACGCAGCGCAGCGGAGGCCGCTGCAGCACGGGCCTTCAGCTCACGGAGCGCACGCGGGCGATCACGCCGCAGCTCTTTGCCAAGAATCAACACACCATCGAATGCCATGGGTAGTGGACTATCCGTCTGGATCCGATACCGACATCATGAGCCTCTTGATTTTCCTCATGGCTGCCCTTGCTGACACCTCGCTCACCGGTGATGCGCGTGCACTGGTCCCAGACCGCATCAGCGTTGAGATCGCGCTGGGGCGTGCGGGCATCGAAGCAGAGGAGGCCAGCTGGCTGGGCGGCGAGACCTGGTGGCGGAGCGACGAGGACGGGCAGACCACTCAGCGTCATCGGCTCGGCTGGAGCCTCCTCTCTGGACACCGGGTCCTCCAGACGGAGGACTTCGGCGACGGAGAAGGCTGTGCCGTGCTGGAGGGCCGCGACCCCGTTCCGGGCAGCCGACAGGTCGTCCTGTACTCCTCCACTGTCACTGAGAACGTCAACATGGACGCTGCGGTCGGCATGCAGCCGGGCATGGTGCTGGCCAGCACCGAGGATTCCGAGATCGCACTGGTCGCCCTTCGTCCCGGCGATCAGGTCCTGGTGGTGGATGTCGAGAACCACCGCAGCGGTCGGCGGGCAGAGCTGGTCGAGCTTCGGCGGGGCAACCGACAGCTCCAGCTCAAGCGCGACGGTCAGAACCCAGAAGCATGCTACGGCACGATGCCTGTCCGCTCAGTCCGGTAGGACCTGCGCCCTCAAGACCCCCTCTGACAGCCGGATCTCCACAACCCCTCCGACGGGAACCTGATCCGCAGAGCGGACCGCGACGTCGTCGTGCAGCGTCACCGAGTAGCCCCGGGAGAGCACCGCGAGCGGAGAGAGCGCCTCCAGACGCCCCACCGCCATCGCCAGCCGGCGTCGGCGCATGTTGAGGTCCCACATCGTGGCCCGGAGAAGCTGGTCGTTGAGGTCATCACAGCGCAGGCGAGCCTCGGCGATTCGTCGGCTGGGGTGACGCACGACCACCTTGTCGAGGCCCTGCCGACGTCGGCTGAGATCGCGCCGGATCGACCACTGGAGACGCTGGTGGAGGCCAGAGAGCCGTGCCGCCAGCTCCGCGCGCTCTGGCACGACCAGCTCCGCAGCATGGCTGGGGGTGGCGGCGCGAACGTCGGCGACCAGATCGCTGATGCTCGTGTCGATCTCATGGCCCACCGCGCTGACCACCGGGATGGCGGAGGAGACGATCGCCCGGGCAACCAGCTCGGTGCTGAACGCAGCGAGGTCTTCTCGGCTGCCGCCGCCACGCCCGATGATGAGGACCTCGCTCTTTCCGTGGCGGTTGAGCAGCTCGATCGCCTCGACGATGGACTCCGGCGCACCGGCTCCCTGCACCCGGCAGGGCGCAAGGTAGAGGGTGAGTCCAGGGAAGCGGCGGAGCAAGACCTTGCGGATGTCGTGAAAGGCGGCACCAGACCCGCTGGTCGCCACACCGATGGACTTCGGCATGCTCGGCAGCACACGCTTTCGCGCCTGCTCGAACAGCCCCTCCGCATTCAGCCGCGCCTTCAGCTCCTCCAGCTTGCGCTGTAGATCGCCATCCCCTGCCCGCTGCATCGTGCGTGCAATGAGGTTGTACTTGCCGTGGGGGGCGTAGATGTCGAGTCCACCAGAGATGAGCACCCGCTCCCCGACCCGCGGGGACCACGACAGGCGCTGGTTGAGCCCTCGGAACATCACCGCGTTGATCACCGAGCGGGCGTCCTTGAGGGTGAAGTACCAGTGCCCGGAGCGGTGGGCGGTGAACGAGGCGATCTCACCCTCCACCCGGATGTCACCAAATTGAACCCCGATGGCTTGCTTGAGCGCCCGGGTCAGGCCGGTGATGGTCAGTGGACGACTCACAGGGCCTCCGGGCGACGCGTAATCAGGAGCCCCAGCAGCCCCAGCAGTCCGAAGGGTGCCACCATCAGCGCCGCACGAATCATCGATGGTCGGTAGCGAAGCTCGATGGTGTGCTCCCCCGCCGGAACCGGGACCCCACGGAACAACAGGTCCGCCCGCAGCAGCGCCGCCGGCTCGCCGTCGATGGTGGCCTCCCAGCCTGGATAGTAGCTGTCGGTCTGCACCAGGAGGGCGGGGGCATCTGATGCGGTGGTGATGACCATGTGCTGCGGCGAGTCGCTGACGATCTCTGCAGTGCCCGCTTCTGAACCATCGGTGCAGTCCGGCACGCCAGGATCTCCCCCCTCGACGATGGCGGTCTGTCGGGGATCCAGGGTCAGCATCGCCTCCCACACCGCCGTCGGCTGGCTCGCGCAGCCGACCAGGAATGCCCCCGGCATCGCGGAGGGATTTCGGTAGAGGTTGACCGGCCCGGCGACGCGCTGCTCGTAGCGCTGATCGTTGATCTCATGGACCGTCAGCAGCCAGCGCAGTCCGAGCAGGTCAACGATCTCTGGATGCGCCAGGAGGCGCTCGATCTTCTGCGGCCCCTTGTCTCCGACGTCGAGACCAGCGAGCCCAAGCAGCGCGTCATTGCGCAGCATGAGCAGGGGGCTGGTGAGGATGACATCGCGCTGGCCATAGAGCAGTCCGAGGCTGGCGCTCATCAGCTCGACATCCAGGATCGGGTCCTGCCGACGATCGACCACGGTCGTTCGGTAGCGGTCCTTGTCTTCGCCGATCACCGTCAGCGCAACCGGCTGCTGCTCAACGAAGCTCCGGGGATAGCGGACCTGGTAGTTCGCACCAAAAGAAAACAGATCGATGTACAGCAGGCCAACGGCAACCGAAGCGAATCGCTGGGTGGTGATGCGCTCGCGGCCCGCCAGCGCCATGCCGCCAGCAAGGATCGCGAGGATCATCGCCGGTCCCCAGACCTCCGGAGAGAGCGGGGTGGTCGAGGCCTTCAGCGAGGCGACGATGCGATCGACCTTCTCAGGGATTGCGGCGGGATCCTCGGGCTCTGGAGACGGCAGCGCAGCAGACTCCAGGGGAGAGAGCTCGACGGGTGGCGGGGGCAGCATCGTCTGGGCCATGAAGTGACCGGTGAGCTTGCCGCGAACCGCCTCCTCTCCGACGTCCAGGCCGACCCGGAAAAGCCCCATCATCAAGACAAACACCGCAGAGAGCCCGCCGACCATCAGAGACCAGCGGCGAAGCTTCTCGGTGCTGGCCTCGCGGATGTCGTCGAGACCGCCGCTGGCGAGGATCGACATCGCGACCGTCAGCAGCAAGGCAAACCGAACGGGGAACCGGAACCCAGACAGCCCCGGGAGGTGACGCAGAATCGGCCACGCGGGGGTGGAGCCGCCGAGCATCAGCAGCACTGAGGCCAGCACGACCACCAACCAGAACCGCTCCTGCCGCGCCCGCCAGAGCGCCAGAAGTGCCACAGGAATACCAAGGTAAAACGCCATCTCCCAGTGATTCTCTCCCGCACCCCAGTAGCCGTCTCCGCGGTGGTAGTAGGTCTGCGGGACGTCTCCAGGACGGTCGAAGCCGAAGAACCTGGGCAGGACACTGTTGATCAGCTCCTGAGGTGGCAGCGAGCCGATGTTGGCGAACATCTGACTGACCCCGCCATCACGCATCGAGAACGAAGCCAGCTCGAGGGTCGCGACGAGCTGCGGAGAGGCGGCGAGGATCGCCAGGAGCATGCCGCCAGCAAAGCCGAGGGGAAGGCGGCGCGCCTTCACAGCCAGGTAGACCGCCAGGCCACCGGCAAGGAGCATCCCGAACGCCGCGCCCTGTGGGTGCCCAGCGACCATCATCATGAACGCAGCGAGCCCCGCCAGTCCGTGCCACTTTCGCACCACACCGCCGAGCAGCCATGGCAACCAGGACGCCGCATGCAGCATGCCCAGGTACAGGGAATGGGTCGCGAGGAAGCCGCTGAAGGCAAAGCCGATCGCACCGAACAGGGCCGCCAGGGGGCTCCGGTTCAGGGATCGAAGCAGCCAGAACATGCCCAGTCCTGCCCACCAGAAGTGAAGCAAGATGCTCCAGTTCAGCGCAACCGCATCCGGCAGCAGCGCCCAGAGGAGCATGGCCGGCAGGTAGAAGACGCCGGTCTGACCATCGGCCATGAGCGGGAAGCCGCTGGCGACCTCCGGGGCCCAGAGCGGGACCCGACCCGACAGCCACTCGCCGACAGCCCAGGTCCGCCATGGCATGTGGTGGTGGCGCAGGTCATGCGCCCAGAAGACACCGGTACCCATCGCGGCATCGAGGGCCCAGAGGACGGCGAGGAACAGAAGGATGAGGGCGGCACGGCGCATGGGCGCTTCCCTATCGCATCTTCCCAGGTGCCGCCGATGTGGGGCCGCGCTTCAATATCTGGACCGCAAACCTCGGCCCTGTCCGAGAAGGGAAGCGACCGAATCCCAGCGGACTGGATATATCGGGGCGATGGAAATCTTCTCCGCCCTGCTGTCGTCCTGGTCTGAGATCCTCAGCGATCCACAAGCGCTCTACAACTGCTCTCGCAGTGTCTCTGAGAGCCTCAAGACGCTCATCCTTCCGTTCGCCATCCTGCTGGCGCTGCTGTGGAAGTACACCCCGGAGCGCCTGGCAAAGCGTGCGCTGCTCGCCCTGGTGGTCATCAGCAGCCTGAACTACGCGCGATGGGGCGAGCGGACCATCTTCGAGCGGGTCGATACCTACGACCTCTCCCACTACTACCTCAACTCCAAGTACTTCGACGAGCTGGGCTACTACGACCTCTACCCGGCGATGATGCTGGCAGACTACGCCAACGACGGTCCGCACTTTCAGGACGGGAACAAGTACCTCGCCCAGAACGCCGCAGGCCATGGCATGAAGCCAATCGCGCATGCGCTCCAGCGGGGGCAGTGGGTCAAGGAGAACCAGTTCACGCCCGAGCGGTGGGAGGCGTTTGAGCACGACTCCCTCACCATGCAGCGAGAGATCCCCGGCTTCACCGACAAGCTCTGGCGTCAGATGATCCAGGATCACGGCTACAACGGCACCCCCCCCTGGACCAGCCTCGCCCGTCCCCTCGCCAGCATTGTGCCGGTCGAGTCGGTGAAGCTGCTTGGCTTCGTAGACCTCGGGCTCATCGGCGCAGCCGCCGGTGCGACGGTCTGGGCATTCGGTGCTCCAGCAGCGGGGTGGCTGTGGATCTTCTTGATGTGCGGCTACTCGACCCGCTGGCCGACCATCACCTGGTCCTACCTCCGCTACGACTACATCTGCGCGCTGATCATCGGCATGGCCCTGATCAAGAAGGGGAAGTACCTGCTGGCGGGTGTCGTGACCGGCTGGGCAGCGACCATGCGGCTGTTCCCTGCGATGTGGCTGTATGGACCAGGCATGAAGGGCCTCGTTGGCCTGACCGGACTGGGCCTCAAGGCACGCACCGTCCAGAAGCAGCTGCTGGTCCTCGCCGGCGGCTTCTTGCTGGGCGTGGGTGTCCTCCAGGGACTCGCAGTGGTCGACCTCGGCAGCGAGCAGGTCAAGGTCCACTTCGAGAACATGATCGACCACAACTCCTCCCAGCAGCTCTCCAGCCGCCGGGTCGGGCTCGCCCTCGCGCTGCCCTACTACCCCGGTCAGGACGTCCCAAAATTCATCGAGCCCGAGCGAAAGGAGACGATCGAGGCTCAGAAGCCGCTTCGGTTTGGAATCGCTGGCGCGGTGATGCTGCTGCTGGGCTTCGGGCTGCGGAATGCAAAGGATGAGGAGACCTACGCCGTCGGATTTGTCCCGTTCTTCCTGCTGACCACCGCGAGCTACTACTACTACGTCGCGCGTGCGACCCTCATCATCATGCACGCCGCCGACCTCTCGAAGTGGCGAAATCGCCTGGGGCTGGCGTGGCTGCTGGGGCTGGAGTGGTTCATGAACATGGCGGAGACGGTCTGGCCGGGTCAGCGGGTGCTGGCGGTTGGCGGTCTGGCCTGGGGAATTGCGATCTATACCTTCGCGCTGACGGCGTGGTTCCTGATCGAGTCGATGCAAGAGAGGAAGTCGTAGCGAGCCGGCGCAGGAGAATGCTATGTTTTCTAAAGGGACGGAAGAGGCTTGAAAAATGACGACTGTGCTTATGCTACTGACGCTGTCTGGCTGTGGTGATGAAGACATCAGCAAGGCTTCCTGCGATGGACGCAGCCCTGCTGATGGCGCAGAGGTCGCACTCCAGCTCACTGAGCTTGGCTACGTCTTCATCGACACGGGCACCAGCCAGGGCGACACCTACCAGAGCATCATCCGTGATGATGCCGACTGGGCGGAGCAGACCAGCATGTGGGGAAGCGACGGCGGCCTGACGCCAGACTTCACCGCGGAGGCGATCTTCGTCAACGCATGGGTCTACGGTGGCTGCGGCGAGGCGTACACCTACGGTGCCTGGCAGTGGGACGACACCCTCCGAGTCCGAGCCTCCTACGCTTCCGAGGACACGGTCTGCGATGGCTACATGCCGCAGGTCGACTTGATGAGCGTCCCGCTGGGTGAAGCGGAAGACATCGGATGGTGTGAGTAGACCGGATATTCATCCGGTCTACGGGCACGCGTCCACGCCCGAGCGCAGCGAGCGGCTGGCGCGGCACGGTAGCGGA